>UCJH01000147.1 GCA_900472785.1 Hyphomicrobiales bacterium
TGTCGGCGATCTGATCGAGAAAATCCCGGATGTTGATCTCGTTGGAATAGACCTGCAGGCGACCGGCCTCGATCTTGGAAATATCCAGCAACCCGTCGATCAGGCCGGAAAGATGATCGGCACTGCGCTTGATCACCTTGATTGCCGATTGGCGCGGCGCCGGAATGGTCTCGTCGCGCTCGAGGATTTGCGCATAGCCGAGTACGGCGTTGAGCGGCGTGCGCNNNGCTTCCGCCGTTTCCTTGGCATATTGCAGTGCCGCGTCTGTCTTCTTGTGAGCGGCGATTTCCTTGAGCAGCAGGGTGTTCTGACGGGAGGATTCTTCCTCGGCGACCAGCCGGCTGTCATGGGCAAGCACATAGAACCAGCAGACGACCCCGGTCACGACCGAAAAGACGAAGAAGACGACGACGGCCGTGCGGTTGATCACCGCTGCCGTTTCGGGGGAAGCCGTGCCGGTCTGGTGGGCGATCATGGCGAGGATGATGCCGATGCCGGTGACCGCCAGCACCACGGCGATGCCGTAGCGGCCAAGCCGGGTGGCAAGCTTCTCGGTGACGAACTGCGGCAGCAGCGCCTTAGCGACGACCGCCGTCTGGGCATTGAAGCGCGCATGCGGCTTGCACATGTCGTGGCAGCGGCTGTCGAGCGAACAGCACAGCGAGCAGATCGGCGCGGAATAGGCCGGGCACCAGGCCATGTCTTCCGGCTCGAACGGATGCTCGCAGATGGAACAGGTGACCGTCGAAAGCTTCTTCCAGCTCTGCCGTGGTTTGCGCGCCAGATAATATTTGCCCTTGGTGGCATAGGCGATGGCCGGTGAAGCAATGAAGGCCGTCACCAGCGCGATGTAAGGCGCCAGCGAGGCAGCCATGGCGCCGAGAACACCGAAATGGGCGGTGAGCGCAATGACGGCGGAGATCGTCATGGCGCCGACGCCGACCGGGTTGATATCGTAGAGATGGGCGCGCTTGAATTCGATGTTCGGCGGGGCAAGCCCGAGCGGCTTGTTGACGAAGAGGTCGGCCGAGATCGTGCAGAGCCACGACATGGCGATGATCGAGAAGATGCCGAGCGTCTCTTCCAGCAGCTTGTAGATGCCGAGTTCCATCAACAGCAGCGCGATCGCCACGTTGAACATCAGCCAGACGACGCGGCCGGGATGGCTGTGCGTCAGTCGTGAGAAGAAATTCGACCAGGCGAGCGACCCCGCATAGGCGTTCATCACGTTGATCTTCAATTGAGAGACGACGACGAAGGCGGCCATCAGCAGAAGCGCCGCGTTGTGCCAGGGGATCATGTAGCCGAAAGCGGTGAGGTACATGTGGGCCGGGTCGGCGGCATCTTCGACGGGCA
>UCJH01000146.1 GCA_900472785.1 Hyphomicrobiales bacterium
CGCCGGCGGCATGGGCGATCTTCACCACTTCGGCCGTGACCGCGACATTGTATTCATAGCTGGCAATGGTCTTGCCATCCGCCTGCAGCGAGCCGTCCATCATCACCGAGGTAAAGCCGTTGGTGATAGCCGAAATGCAGGTCGAGGGCTGGTCGCCATGGTCGAGATGCAGGCAGACCGGGATATGCGGATATTCTTCCGCCGCGCCGAGAATGAGGTGACGCAGGAAGGCGTCGCCGGCATAGGACCGGGCGCCGCGGCTGGCCTGGAGAATGACCGGCGAATCCGTCGCATCGGCGGCACGCATGACGGCCTGGATATATTCCAGATTGTTGACGTTGAACGCCGGCAATGCGTAGTCATTCTCGGCGGCGTGGTCGAGCAATTGCCGCAACGTTATCAAAGCCATTCCAGATCTCCCCTTTTCTCACCTGCGAACTGAAAACCGGGTTTATGACCGCTTTCAGTCCGTCTTTTATCGAATCGATTCACGATCCGCCCATGATGCCTGATTCTGCGAAACGCTGATGGCAATCCTCCACCATCGCAGCAATTCGGAATTTCCCCCGCACAATAATTGAAGAGAATCGTTTGGCAACGCCAATCCGGGATGTCGAATACCGGCTTTCGCACCTGCAACGTTGTGGATGAAAAAGAAATTGCCCCCGTCGACAGCTTCTCGCTGCGGTGGTGTCATTTTTGAACGCGCTCGCGTCCAAGCGTCCGGCGGCTACGGTTTTTTTCCGCGGCGATATCATTCGTACCACGCGCAAGCCCCGCAAATCCGTTTGACGGCAGCCTTGAAACAAAGTTCTGCCGCTCGGATCATTTATTTTCGCATATTACGTAAACGGCAATTTTCCTTTGTATTTCTTCCAATCCGTTCTTTTTCAAACATGCTTGTCGATGGCCCGCAGACGCGGCTTGGACCCCTTGCCCGAAGGACCCGCAGCGCTATTTCAGGCCTGTCGCGACTGCCGCAAAAAGAACGAAGGCCGCCGCGTTTGAAGTACAACTTTCACGATAAATTTCCACCGCAGGATAGATAAGGCTGTGGTTTTCCGTGAGATCGAGTCTTGCGTTCCAGTGGAATTTGGATTTTGTTCGTCGTTTCAAAACCTAAAAAAAGGGGAAGGACCGCAGATATGTCGTCACTTAAACTCAACGTCCGCGCCGCCGCGCTCATCGGCTCGCTGCTCATCGGTGCAAGCCCGGCTCTGGCTGAAACCGTCCTTCACCGCGGCAATGCCGGTGAACCGCAGACGCTCGATCAGCACCACACCTCGATCAACATCGAGGAGTTCATTCTCAAGGATCTCTATGAAGGCCTGACGGTCTATGACGCTGCCGGCAAGATCGTGCCCGGCGCGGCCGAAAGCTGGACAGTTTCCGATGACGGCACCGTCTACACCTTCAAGCTGCGTGCAAACGCCATGTGGTCTGACGGCTCGCCGGTAACGGCAGGCGATTTTGTCTTCTCCTTCCAGCGCGTCGAGGATCCGAAGACTGCTGCCGGCTATGCCAACATCCTGTTTCCGGTCAAGAACGCCGAAAAGGTCAACAAGGGTGAAGTACCGCTCGACCAGCTCGGCATGAAGGCCGTCGA
>UCJH01000144.1 GCA_900472785.1 Hyphomicrobiales bacterium
CCTGCGCCACAAGGCGATGCCGCAGCTTGGCTTCGAAAAAATGACGATGCTCGACGAGTTTGCCCATGATGCCGCAACCGATGGCCCTTATGTCTCGGATGCGACCCTCACGGAAAAGGTCATCGAGGAAGTCGAAGCGCAGACTGACGCCAAGGGCAGTTTTCTCTTCGTTGCCTCCATGGCCAATCACGGACCGTGGGAACCGGGCCGTTGCGGCGACCTGACCGATCCGGTCGGCATCTATCTTGAAATCCTGCAGCAATCCGATGAAGCGCTCGGCACGCTGGTCGATCACCTGGATGAGCTCGACCGGCCGGTATGGCTGGTTTTCTACGGCGATCATGCGCCTTTGCTGAAATCCTTTGCCGACCCGTTTCCGGATCCCCGCACCGACTATTTTATCGTTCCGCTCGGTTCGGCGCGCAATCGGCAAGCATCACCCACGGCGGCGCAGACGGAAGAACCCTGGAATTTGCTGAAGGCGATGCTCAAGCATGCCAACCTGCAGAAGGATGAACTGCAATAAGCGGCGTATGGGACAGGAGAGGAAAAGAGTTACGGCTTCGGAGACATCCCTGATGCCCGGGCAGAGCCGCGTCTTCCTGTTTCTGCAAGGCCCCTCCTCGCCGATCTTCGCCAAGATTGCCGATCGTCTGGAACAGCGCGGCCACCGTTGCCTGCGGATCAACCTGAATGCCGGCGACCGGATCTTCTGGCGTCGACGGGGAGGTCATAACTTCCGTGGACGCCCGGCGGACTGGCCGGCCTATCTCATGGCTTTCATCAGGCAGCATGCGGTCAGCGACCTGGTGTTGCTCGGCGAAGAGCGCGCCTGCCATCAGGTCGCGATTTCAGTCGCCCGAAAGGCGTCCGTCGATATCTACGTGGTCGAGATGGGGTATCTGCGGCCCGACTGGTTGACGATCGAGCGTGACGGCATGTCGTCGAATTCGCATTTTCCTGACGATCCAGGGCAGATCATCGCCGCGGGTGCCGGCTTGCCGGAACCCGACTGGCGCCGCCGCTACAGCCAGACCTTTGTCGCGGAAGCGGCCTACGACCTGCTCTACAACCTACCGAACGTCTTCCTCTGGTTCCTCTACCCGCATTACCGCCGGCACGCGCTGTTTCATCCGCTGGCGGAATATGGCGGCTGGCTGTTGCGGCTGGCCGGCGAAGCGCGCCGCAAGAAGGACGCGATCGCGCTGATCGGCAGGCTCGCGGACAGTTCAATTCCATTCTTCGTCTTTCCGCTGCAATTGCAGACGGACTTCCAGTTGCGCGCCCATTCGCACTTCAACGGCCAGCACGAGGCGATCGACGAGGTCCTGTCCTCGTTTGCCGCCCATGCGTCGGCCATGACGACACTGGTGATCAAGGTCCACCCGCTCGACAACGGGTTGATCGACTGGCAGGCCTATATCCGCAAGGCAGCGAAAAGGCTCGGCATTGCCGACCGTGTGCTTTTCCTGGATGGCGGAGATCTCAATGCCCTTCTGGGATCCAGCCTTGGTGTCGTGACCATCAATTCGACGGTCGGTCTTCATGCGCTTCAACAGGGCCGACCGGTCAAGGTACTGGGTACCGCGATCTTCAACATCGAAGGCCTGACCGATCAGGCGCCACTCGATGACTTCTGGACGGCGCCGAAACACCCGGACGACAGTTTGCGGACAGCCTTCCTGCGGCTTCTCGCAGCCTCTATACAGGTGCGTGGCAATTTCTATTCCGCCGAAGGCACCGATGCCGGCGCGGACGCGATTGCCGAGCGGCTGAACAAGCGGACGGTCAATGAACCGGGCGCCTACGGCGACCCGCCCCCACCCCGCAAGCCCGCGAAGCGGCCGGCCAAGGGCTCACCGCGGCC
>UCJH01000143.1 GCA_900472785.1 Hyphomicrobiales bacterium
GAAGACGATCTTTGCGGTCGCCTTCGGCATGGGTGTCGTTTCGGGTATCGTCATGTCCTACCAGTTCGGCACGAACTGGAGCGTGTTTTCCGACAAGGCCGGACCGGTCATCGGGCCGCTGATGGGCTATGAGGTGCTGACGGCTTTCTTTCTCGAGGCGGGCTTTCTCGGCGTCATGCTGTTCGGGCTGCACCGGGTCGGGCCGAAGCTGCATTTTCTGGCCACCGGCATGGTCGCCTTCGGCACGCTGATCTCCGCCACCTGGATTCTCGCGGTCAATTCCTGGATGCAGACGCCGGACGGTTTCGGCATGAACGATGCCGGCCAGTTCATCCCGCTCGACTGGTGGAAGATCATTTTCAATCCGTCCTTCCCCTATCGGCTCGTTCACATGGTTCTGGCCGCCTATCTGACCACGGCACTGGTCGTCGGCGCCGTCGGCGCTTGGCATCTCCTGCGCAACACGGCGCCAAGACGCTCCCGCACCATGTTCTCCATGGCGATGTGGATGGCGACGATCGTCGCGCCGATCCAAATCCTCGCCGGCGACGCCCATGGCCTCAACACGCTGGAGCACCAGCCGGCCAAGGTCATGGCGATGGAAGGGCATTTTGAGAGCCATCCCGACGGTGCACCGCTGATCCTCTTCGGTATACCCAACTCGGCGGAGAAACGGATCGACTACGCCATCGAGATCCCGAAACTGTCGAGCCTGATCCTCAAGCATGATCTCAACGCGCCGCTCGCCGGGCTTGATACGATCCCCGAAAACCGCCAGCCGCCGGTCGCCGTGGTCTTCTGGTCGTTCCGGGTGATGGTCGGCATCGGCTTTGCCATGCTCGGCCTTGGTCTCTGGAGCCTGTGGAACCGCTGGCGCGGCACCCTGGACAGCAACGACTGGCTGCATCGCGCCGCGGTGCTGATGGGACCGGCCGGCTTCGTCGCGGTTCTGGCCGGCTGGATTACCACGGAGGTCGGTCGCCAGCCTTACACGATCTACGGCCATCTGCTGACGGCGGATTCAATCTCGCCCGTGCAGGCGCCGGCGGTCGCCGCATCGCTCATTGCCTTCGTCATCGTCTACTTCCTCGTCTTCGGCGCCGGCACCTTCTATATCCTGCGCCTGATGAAGCGCCTGCCGCGCGATCCGATGCCGGATCTCGACGACGGGCCGATCCGCACCGCCGGGATCACCCCCGGTCCGGCTGCCGGCAATACGCATCCTGACAGCAAGCATGGGAGCACGCATCATGGCCATTGACCTTCCCTTCATCTGGGCTGGCATCATCGCCTTTGCCGTGCTGGCCTATGTCATTCTCGACGGCTTCGATNNTCGATCTCGGCGTCGGCATCCTCTTCCCGTTCTTTCCGGAAAAGCACGATCGTGACGTGATGATGAATTCGGTCGCGCCTGTGTGGGATGGCAACGAGACCTGGCTGGTGCTCGGCGGCGGCGGGCTGATGGCGGTCTTTCCGCTGGCCTATGCCACCATCCTGCCGGCACTCTATGCGCCGATCATCGCCATGCTGCTGGGATTGATCTTCCGCGGCGTCGCCTTCGAATATCGCTGGCGCACGAAACGCGGCGAATTCCTGTGGAACTGGGCCTTCGCCGGCGGTTCGATGCTGGCCGGATTTTCGCAAGGGGTGGCGCTCGGTGCGCTGGTGCAGGGTATCCCGGTTGCAAACCGCGCCTATGCCGGTGCCTGGTGGGACTGGCTGACGCCGTTTTCGATCGCAACCGGCTTGGCGCTGGTCATCGGCTATGCGCTCCTGGGGGCCACATGGCTCGTCATGAAGACCAGCGGAGAGCTCAATGAAAAGGCACGGCGCATCGCCTTCCGCACCTGTTTTGCGACCATCGCCGCCATGGGCGTGGTCAGCTTCTGGACGCCGTTCCTCAATCCGCTTTACCTTGATCGCTGGTTCGGCTTTCCAACGGCCATCTTCAGCGTGATCGTGCCGGTTCTGGTGTTCGGATGTTTCGCGCTTCTGCTCTCCGGCATCCGCAACAAGCGAGACACGCAGCCGTTCCTGGCGGCGCTCGGTCTCTTCATTCTCGGTTATGCCGGCATCGGGATCAGTTTCTATCCCTTCATCGTCCCGCCCTCGGTCACCATCTGGGATGCGGCGGCGCCCGATTCCAGCCTCGCCTTCCTGCTTGTCGGCGCGTTGATCCTGGTTCCGATCATTCTGATCTACACGGCCTATGCCTATTGGGTGTTCCGCGGAAAGG
>UCJH01000140.1:0-139 GCA_900472785.1 Hyphomicrobiales bacterium
CTCCAGACGAGGGACGCGGAAAAGACCGCCGCCGCGACGCGTCAGTCGGTGGAACGCAGCGGCGAGGTTGCCGGCCAGGCTATCTCCGCCATGGCCGACATCGAAACTTCCGCCGAGAAAATCGGCCAGATCATCGGCG
>UCJH01000140.1:150-1938 GCA_900472785.1 Hyphomicrobiales bacterium
TCCAGACCAATCTTCTGGCACTCAACGCCGGTATCGAAGCGGCGCGCGCCGGCGAAAGCGGACGTGGTTTTGCTGTCGTTGCACAGGAAGTGCGCGCGCTGGCGCAGCGTTCCGGCGATGCGGCCCGCGAAATCAAGCAGCTGGTCTCCACCACCAAGTCTCAGGTCGAGGCCGGGGTCGAAATGGTCGGCCGCACGCAGAGTGCGATCGAGAGCATCGTCGAGCAGGTNNGCTATTTCCGGGATCGCCGATGAAACCGCAGAGCAGGTCTCGGGCCTTCAGACCGTGACGTCGGATGTCGCCCGTATCGGCACGGAGATCGGCTCCGGTGCGGTGCAGGCCGGCGAAGCATACGGAAACTGCGGTGACTTGCAGACGGTCATTCTCGAGCTCGGCCAGACCATCCGCCAGTTCCGCGTCCAGCGGCAGACCGCAGCATCGGCAACGGTGTCGCGTCCGCGCCAGCCCGTCGCCGTGTTGCCTGACACGCGGCCCGACGCAGATGAGATCGCGTTCGCGTCGGACGATGAAGGCTTCGGCCTCCAGGCTCGCCTTGCAGGATGGGGACGCTGATGCAGAGCCGCCGCAAACACGACATCCAGACGTTGCCCGGCTTCCCACCGGCGCGCGCCGGTGGCCGCTCCCGGGCTGACGCCGTCATGAACCAGCAGTGCAAATTACTCCCAGGCAGACAAGGAAGATAGGGATGGCAAGCAAGAAGGCCGCTCAGAAAAGTTTAAGTCTCCCGTCGGTTCTCGATCTGAACGAGGCAAGCGCTCTGCGTGGAAAGCTGATGGGATTGCGGGGCACAAGCCTCGTGGTCGATGCCTCCTCCGTCGAGCGGGTGGGTGCGCTCTGCCTGCAGGTTCTGATGGCCGCGGCCAAGATTTGGGAAGAGGACAAACAGTCTTTCACTTTTGCCAAGGTGTCGGACGCATTCACGAAAACGACGCAGCTCATCGGGATCAATATCGATCACCTGATGGCAAAGGAGATTTGAAATGAAGAAAAAAGTGCTCACGGTCGACGATAGCCGTACGATCCGGAACATGCTTCTCGTCACGCTCAACAATGCCGGCTTCGAAACGATCCAGGCTGAGGACGGCATCGAGGGTCTCGAAGTTCTCGAAGATGCAAATCCGGATGTCATCGTCACTGACATCAACATGCCGCGCCTTGACGGCTTCGGTTTCATTGAAGGCGTGCGCCGGAATGAAAAGTTCCGCGCGATCCCGATCCTCGTCCTGACGACGGAAAGCGACGCCGAGAAGAAGAACCGCGCCCGCCAAGCCGGCGCGACAGGCTGGATCGTCAAGCCGTTCGATCCGACGAAACTGATTGATGCAATCGAGCGTGTAACAGCTTAACGCCAGGATTTCACCCAATGGATATGAACGAAATCAAAGAGATTTTCTTCCAGGAGTGCGAGGAGCAACTCGCCGAGCTGGAATCAGGTCTCCTGAGGCTCAACGACGGAGACCGTGACCCGGAAACGGTGAACGCGGTTTTCCGTGCGGTGCACTCCATCAAGGGTGGCGCCGGGGCTTTCGGGCTTGATGATCTTGTCTCTTTCGCCCACGTGTTTGAGACTACACTTGATTGCGTTCGCTCCAACAAGCTGGAACCGAACCAGGAAGTCCTGAAGGTCATGCTCAAGTCGGCTGACGTTCTGGCCGACCTGACCAATGTCGCCCGTGACGGCGGAAGTGTCGATCAGGCCCGTTCGAAGCAGCTGATCCGCGAGCTGGAAGCGTTGGCAAACGGCACGCCGCTGCCGACGGCCGCAGC
>UCJH01000139.1 GCA_900472785.1 Hyphomicrobiales bacterium
GCAAACGACCACCGAATCCGCCCTGCCCGCCGCCCCCTTTGCCGATTTCGCGCCGCCGATCGCCGAGCAGACCACCCTGCGCCGCGCCATCACCGCCGCCTATCGCCGGCCGGAAACCGAATGCGTAGCGCCCTTGCTGGACGCGGCGACCCTGCCCGAAGACATCCGCGCCAGGGCGAGGGGAACCGCCCGCAAGCTGATCACGGCGCTGCGCGCCAAGCACAAGGGCTCCGGCGTCGAGGGGCTGGTGCACGAATATTCGCTGTCGAGCCAGGAAGGCGTGGCGCTGATGTGTCTCGCCGAAGCCCTGCTGCGCATTCCCGACACCGCCACCCGCGATGCGCTGATCCGCGACAAGATCGCCGACGGCGACTGGCGCTCGCATATCGGCGGCGGTCGTTCGCTCTTCGTCAACGCCGCGACCTGGGGCCTCGTCGTCACCGGCAAGCTGACCGCGACCGTCAACGACCGCAGCCTGTCGGCGGCACTCACCCGCCTGATCGCGCGAGCCGGCGAGCCGGTGATCCGCCGCGGCGTCGACATGGCGATGCGGATGATGGGCGAGCAATTCGTCACCGGCGAGACCATCGAGGAGGCGCTGAAGCGCTCAAAAGCGCTCGAGGCCCGCGGTTTCCGCTATTCCTACGACATGCTCGGCGAGGCCGCGACCACCGCTGCCGACGCCAAGCGCTATTACGCCGACTATGAAAACGCCATCCATGCGATCGGCAAGGCCTCGGCCGGCCGCGGCATCTATGAAGGCCCCGGCATCTCGATCAAGCTGTCGGCGCTGCATCCGCGCTACGTCCGCGCCCAGTCGGCCCGTGTCATGACCGAGCTGCTGCCGAAGGTGAAGGCCTTGGCGCTGATCGCCAAGGGCTACGATATCGGCCTCAACATCGACGCCGAGGAGGCCGACCGGCTGGAACTGTCGCTCGACCTGCTCGAGGCGCTGCGCCTCGATCCCGCACTGTCCGGCTGGAACGGCATGGGCTTCGTCGTCCAAGCCTATGGCAAGCGCTGCCCCTTCGTTCTGGATTTCATCATCGATCTCGCCCGCCGTTCGGGGCACCGCATGATGGTGCGTCTCGTCAAGGGCGCCTATTGGGATGCCGAGATCAAGCGCGCCCAGATCGACGGCATGACCGGCTTCCCGGTCTATACCCGCAAGATCTACACCGACATTTCCTACATCGCCTGCGCCCGCAAGCTGCTCGATGCGACCGACGTGATCTTCCCGCAATTCGCCACCCACAATGCGCAATCGCTGGCCACCATCTACGAAATGGCCGGCCCCGATTTCAAGGTCGGCAAATACGAGTTCCAGTGCCTGCACGGCATGGGCGAGCCGCTCTATGACGAAGTCGTCGGCAAGGCCAATCTCGACCGCCCCTGCCGCATCTACGCACCGGTCGGCACCCATGAAACGCTGCTTGCCTATCTCGTGCGCCGCCTGCTCGAAAACGGCGCCAATTCCTCCTTCGTCAACCGCATCGCCGATCCGGCCGTCTCGGT
This sequence comes from Hyphomicrobiales bacterium, assembly GCA_900472785.1. GTDB lineage: Bacteria > Pseudomonadota > Alphaproteobacteria > Rhizobiales > Rhizobiaceae > Pararhizobium. The sequence goes on from UCJH01000139.1 coordinate 1,516, forward strand.
CGACGAACTGATCGCCGATCCGGTCGATGTCGTCAGCGCCATGCCCGTTCCTGGCGCCCAGCACGACCAGATCAAGCTGCCCGCCGATCTCTACGGCGCCCTGCGGACGAATTCCGAAGGGCTCGACCTCTCCAACGAGGATACGCTGTCCGCGCTCACCGACGGCCTGAAGGCCAGTGCGGCGCTCGACTGGACGGCCGCGCCGCTGCTCGGCACGACCCCGTCGAAGGGGGAGACGCGACCCGTTCTCAACCCCGGCGATCACCGCGATATCGTTGGTTCGGTGACCGAGACCGCGCCGGAGGACGCCCGCCGGGCTGTCGAGGCAGCACTTTCGGCGGCCGAGTCCTGGAGCGCCGTTTCGCCGGCCAATCGCGCCGCCTGCCTCGTCCGCGCCGCCGATCTGATGCAGGCGCGCATGCCGACGCTGCTTGGCCTCATCGTCCGCGAAGCCGGAAAATCGCTGCCGAATGCGATTGCCGAAGTGCGCGAGGCGATCGATTTCCTGCGATACTACGCTGAACAAGCGGCCCGCACGCTGGGGCCATCACATCAGGCGCTGGGACCCATCGTCTGCATCAGCCCGTGGAATTTCCCGCTCGCCATCTTCTCTGGCCAGATCGCGGCCGCGCTTGTCGCCGGCAATCCGGTGCTGGCCAAGCCGGCGGAAGAAACCCCGTTGATCGCGNNCGGAAGGCGTGCGCATCCTGCATGACGCCGGCATCCCCGCCGGCGCGCTGCAGCTCCTGCCCGGCGACGGTCGGGTCGGTGCCGCTCTGGTCGCTTCCGACGGCATTGCCGGCGTCATGTTCACCGGCTCGACCGAGGTCGCGCGGCTGATCCAGGCGCAGCTGGCCGACCGCCTGTCCACGGCAGGCCGCCCCATCCCGCTGATTGCCGAGACCGGCGGCCAGAACGCCATGATCGTCGACAGCTCGGCGCTTGCCGAACAGGTCGTCGGCGATGTCATTGCGTCGGCCTTCGACAGTGCGGGCCAGCGTTGCTCGGCCCTGCGGGTGCTCTGCCTGCAGGCCGATGTCGCGGACCGGGTGCTCGCCATGCTGAAGGGTGCGCTGCACGAACTCGATATTGGACGCACCGACCGTCTGGCCGTCGATGTCGGCCCGGTGATTTCAGCGGAGGCAAAGGGCATCATCGAAAAGCACATCGAGACGATGCGCGGCATCGGCGCCAGGGTGGAGCAGATCGCCACCGGCGATGCGACGTCGAACGGCACCTTCGTGCCGCCGACGATCATCGAGCTGAAAAAACTGTCCGATCTGAAGCGCGAGGTCTTTGGGCCGGTGCTGCATGTGCTGCGCTACGAGCGCGACGATCTCGACCGGCTGATCGACGACATCAACGACACCGGCTACGGCCTGACCTTCGGCCTGCACACCCGCCTGGACGAGACCATTGCCCATGTCACCTCCCGCGTGAAGGCCGGCAATCTCTACGTCAACCGCAACATCATCGGCGCGGTCGTCGGCGTCCAGCCGTTTGGCGGACGCGGATTGTCCGGCACCGGCCCGAAGGCTGGCGGCCCGCTCTATCTCGGCCGCCTCGTCTCGACNNCCGCCGATCCCGCCGCAGCACAGCTCGGTGCATACCGATCCCGTGCTGCTCGATTTCGCAAAATGGCTGGATGGCAAGGGCCTGAGGGCGCAGGCGCAGGCAACCCGCGAAACCGGCAGCCAATCGGCGCTCGGGCTGACGACGGAACTGGCCGGGCCGGTCGGCGAGCGCAATCTCTATGCGCTGCATCCGCGCGGCCGCGTTCTCCTCGTCGCTGAAACCGAAGATGGCCTCATCCGGCAGCTGGCTGCCGTCCTCGCCACCGGCAACACAGCCGTGATCGACACCGCCTCCGGGTTGACGGGCATGCTGTCCACGCTTCCGGCCACCGTCGCCGCGCGCCTGTTCTACACGACGGCCTGGAAGGCCGATGCGCCGTTTGCCGGTGCGCTGATCGAAGGCGAACCGGAACGTATCCGGACGGTGAACCTGAAGATCACCGACCTTCCCGGCCCGCTGGTGCTGGTGCAGGCCGCCTCCAGCGAAGAGCTGGCGCGCAATCCGGACGCCTACAGCCTGCAATGGCTGCTGGAAGAGGTCTCGACCAGCGTCAACACTGCAGCCGCCGGCGGCAATGCCAGCCTGATGTCGATCGGGTAGGGATTGGCGGGACCGGGCGAGGGTCCTGCCACCGGAGAGACCATTCCTTCCCCCACATTCGCTTCGAAGTCAGGGACGCAGGG
>UCJH01000138.1 GCA_900472785.1 Hyphomicrobiales bacterium
CGATCCCGATGCCGGCAATACGGCCGCGTTGCGCCTCGGTCAGCATCCTCTCGAGTTTCGGTATCCCTTCGACGATGAAGGACAGGATTTCCTCCGGCATCGGATAGGCATGGGTTTGGTGCAGTTGCAGCCGGATATTGCCGACGAAATCCATCAGCACGAGATCGCAGCTTCGCCTGCCGATTTTCACGCCGTAGGAATAGACCGCGTCCGGATTGAGCCGCATGGGGATCGAAGGCTGGCCGACGCGGCCGCGCACGGGCTCGCCGCGCATCAGCAGATCGTCCTTTTCCAGCGCCCGCATGATCACCGAAACGGTTTGCGCGGACAGGCCGGACCGCCGGGCGATATCGGCTTTCGACAGGCTGCCGTGACGCCGGACCAGCGACATCACGAGCCGCTCGTTATAGGCCCGCACGCGCGTCTGGTTTGCGCCGCCGCTCGGATCGACGACATCCGGCGGAGCAGATCCCCGGTCGGAATCGGCTAACGATATCATTGCCCCCGTCTCCTCCCGTTGGCGTCATGCGGCCGGACCTTCTGCAGTGTTTCCACCGGTTCGGCAATGCGGCTTGTGCCATTCTTTTTAAGGGCTTTTCTGCGCTGAATTTAGCGGCGAATGCCCGATTGATGCGCAGAGAATGGCACATTATTTTAATAATTCAATTTGATTTATTTATTGACAGCATTTCAATTTGGTGTTTGTTTTGTCCCCGGAAGCGTCATGGACCGCAAGGAGAATGCTGTCGGTGACGATGCCTGATGTGTCGGCTTGCCGGCACGGTTTTTCAATCCTTGGGAGGATTTCATGAAGAAGACTATTGTTTCCGCCGCTCTCGGCGCGCTTGCGCTTGGCGTTGTTTTCGCAGCCCCGGCCCAGGCCGCCGATGTATCGGCCTGCCTGATCACCAAGACCGATACCAACCCCTTCTTCGTCAAGATGAAGGAAGGCGCCGAAGCCAAGGCAAAGGAACTCGGCGTCGAGCTGAAGTCCTATGCCGGCAAGGTTGACGGCGACCATGACAGCCAGGTCGCTGCGGTCGAATCCTGCATCGCCGATGGCGCCAAGGGTATCCTGATCGCCGCTTCCGACACCAAGGCCATCGTCGACCAGGTCAAGAAGGCACAGGATGCCGGTCTGCTCGTCATCGCGCTCGACACCCCGCTCGACCCGGCCACGGCTGCCGACGCAACCTTTGCGACGGACAACCTGCAGGCCGGCAAGCTGATCGGCGCATGGGCTGCCGCAACGCTTGGTGACAAGGCCAAGGATGCCAAGATCGGCTTCCTCGATCTCGTTCCCTCGCAGCCGACCGTCGACGTTCTGCGCGATCAGGGCTTCATGATCGGCTTCGGCATCGACCCGAAGGACCCGAACAAGATCGGTGACGAAGACGATGCACGCATCGTCGGCCACGACGTGACCAACGGCAACGAAGAAGGCGGCCGCACCGCCATGGAAAACCTTCTGCAGAAGGATCCGGACATCAACGTCATCCACACGATCAACGAACCGGCTGCTGTCGGCGCCTATGAAGCGCTGAAGGCCGTCGGCAAGGAAAAGGACGTTCTGATCGTGTCCGTCGACGGCGGTTGCCCGGGCGTCAAGTCGGTCGCCGAAGGCGTCATCGGCGCAACGTCGCAGCAGTATCCGCTGCTGATGGCGTCGCTCGGCATCGAAGCGATCGCCCAGTATGCCAAGGACGGCACGAAGCCGAAGCCGACCGAAGGCAAGGACTTCTTCGACACGGGCGTTGCGCTCGTCACGGACAAGCCTGCTGCCGGCGTCGAATCGATCGACGTCAAGGCCGGCACGGACAAGTGCTGGGGTTGATAGCCTGATCCTTTAGGCACACTATGAAGATGAAAGGGCGGTTCCAGGGCCGCCCTTTTCAACAACCGGCATTGTAAGCCGGTGCTCTTTGGGAGGGAGGTGTTGTCATGGCAAGCATCCAGGAATTCGAAAAAACACTGGATCAGAGCGACAAGTCGGTCGCTTTATTCGAGGATCGTTCGCTGCTGCGGCGCATCCAGCATTTTCTGCATTCGACCCCGGCGGCCATTCCGGCGATCGTGCTAATCTTTTCCATCATCGTATTCGGTATCCTGAAGGGCGAACGGTTCTTCACGGCAGGCACGCTGACCCTGATCCTGCAGCAGATTGCAGTGGTGGGTATTCTTGGCGCTGCGCAGACGCTGGTCATCCTGACCGCCGGCATCGACCTGTCGATCGGCGTCATCATGGTCATCTCCGCCGTGGTCATGGGCAATTGTGCCGTGACCTACGGTATGCCGGCTCCACTCGCCGTGGCCGCTGGCTTCGTCACCGGAACGGTTTGCGGCCTGTTGAACGGCTTCCTCGTTTCCAGGATGAAACTGCCGCCGTTCATCGTGACGCTCGGCACCTGGAACATCGTCATGGCCGCGAATTTCATCTATTCCGCCAACGCAACGATCCGCCGCGCCGATATCGAGACCGCCGCCCCGCTGCTCGGTTTCTTCGGCATCAGCCTCAAGCTCGGCTCCGCCGTCTTCACGCTCGGCGTCATCATGATGGTCATCACGGTGATCGTGCTTTGGTACGGGCTCAACCACACCGCCTGGGGTCGCCACGTCTATGCCGTCGGCGACGATCCGGAAGCGGCCGAACTGTCGGGTATACGGGTGAAGAAGGTGCTTCTCGGCGTCTACGGCCTTGCCGGGGCAATCGCGGCGCTTGCTGCCTGGGTCTCGATCGGCCGCAACGGCTCGATCTCGCCCTCCTGGGCCGTGACCGACTACAACCTCCAGGCCATCACGGCAGCGGTCATCGGCGGCATTTCGCTCTTCGGCGGACGTGGCTCGATCCTCGGCACGCTGTTCGGGGCGCTGATCGTCGGCGTCGTGTCGATGGGTCTCAACATGCTCGGCGCCGATCCGCAATGGAAAGTGCTGTTGACGGGCGTCCTCATCATCTCGGCCGTCGGTGTCGACCAGTGGATCAGAAAGGTAGCAGGCTGATGGAACCTCTTCTCACTGCACGCGGTATCGTCAAGCGCTACGGTCGCGTCACCGCGCTCGACCAGTCCGATTTCGATCTCTATCCCGGCGANNACAACGGCGCCGGCAAATCCTCGCTGATCAAGGCGATTTCCGGAGCGATCCATCCCGACGAAGGGGAGATCCGGCTGGAAGGCCAGGTCGTCAACTTCCGCTCGCCGCTGCAGGCGCGCGAAGCCGGCATCGAGACCGTGTACCAGAACCTTGCCCTGTCGCCGGCGCTGTCAATTGCCGACAACATGTTCCTCGGCCGCGAAATCCGCAAACCCGGCCCGATGGGCTCGATCTTCCGGATGCTCGACCGGCCGAAGATGGCCAAGATCGCCCGCGACAAGCTGTCGGAACTCGGGCTGATGACGATCCAGAACATCAACCAGGCGGTCGAGACCCTGTCCGGCGGCCAGC
>UCJH01000137.1 GCA_900472785.1 Hyphomicrobiales bacterium
CCGGCGCCGTTTTCGCCGAGCAGCGCATGCACCTCGCCTGCGCGCAACGCGAAATCGACGCCGCGCAGCGCATGGACGCCGCCGAACGATTTTCGAATACCCGTCAGTTCAACAAGTGTGGTCATGGCACAGGTTCTTCACGTACCCGGCGTCTGAAACGCCACGATCCGAAGCGAAAGCCTGCTTCGGTCCGAAATGGAAAAGGGGGATAAACGGCGGGCACCCTTTCGGCCCCGCCGTTCACCCGGGAGGATCAGGTTCTTAGAAGACAGCGTCTGCCTTGTAGTACTGATCGACATTTTCCTTCGTGATCGCCACCGGCTTCGTATAGGTGATCTTCGGCGTGCCGGCCGGCAATGCGCCTTCGATGGCCTGCTTGGCCATGTCGACGGCGGTCGCGGCAACGACGGCCGGATCGTTCAGGCCGGTCGCGCCATAGGTGCCGTCCTTGATCATCTGAAGGGCTTCCTTCTGACCATCGGCGGCGGCAACCAGCAGCACGCCATCCAGACGGCCGGCCTGCTCCAGAGCCTTCTGGGCGCCGAGAACCATCGAGTCGTTTTCACCGAGGACGACGTTGATCTCCGGGTTGGCGGTCAACAGGTCCTCCATTGCCTTCAGGCCGCCTTCATTGCCCCAGAGACCCCAGCCCTGTCCGACCACTTCGAAATTGGCGCGGCCTTCGTTGCGCAGCTGGCCTTCGAGCAGCCCGGCGAGCACGCCGAGGCGACGCTCCTGGCCGACTTCGTTGCCCTTGTCGCCGGAGAGAAGCGCAATCTTCAGTGCCTTGCCCTTGGTCTGGTCGGCGATCCACTGGCCGACGAGCTGGCCGTTCTGACCGTTCGACGACTGGATGAGCGTGATGAAATCCGCCTTGGAATCGAGCGTCGAGTCGATCACGAAAACCTTCACGCCGGCAGCCGTCGCTGCATTGACCGCGGGAACGAGGCCCTGGCTGTCGCGCGGATTGATGATCAGAGCCTGGATGCCCTGAGCGACCATGTCCTCGACGTCGGCGNNTCTGCTTGTTGAGATCGTTCTGCGCATCGACGGCGATGATTTCGCAGCCGACTTCGGCGCCGTGCTTTTTCGCCGAGACTTCCTGCGCGGCAAAATAAGGGGCATCGAGCGTCTTCATGGACACGCCGATCTTGCAGTCCGCAGCCTGCGCCGCCGAAAGCGCCACTACCGATACGGCAGCCGCAAGCGCCAGCTTCAATGTCGTCTTCTTGATCAGGTTCATGGAATTCCTCCTCCACTTGAATTTAAGCCGCCAGGGTTTTATCTGATGGTTTAAGTAGCGTAATTACATAAAATACCGTCGTCAATATGTTTATGGCGGATTTTTTCAGCATTTTTGTAATTTATCGCCTAAAAAATTCCCTTGTGCGAAAAGATGGAATTATTTATGTAGTTAAATTACACGAATGGAGGACTTCATGATACGGGAACCAGTTTCCAGCATCGTCGATATCGATAAGGGCGGTATGAGCGGCAATACGGGCCGCTACGAGAAGCGGTTGAGCGCGCTTGACGGGCTTTACGAAGACAAGGCCGCATTTGACGCCCTCCTGATATCTACCGGTGATCCCGTCGTGTACGATGTCGAGGACTTCAAGCCCGGCGCCCATTCCGGCGACCTCATCTACGGCGTCACCCGGATGAATCCCGGCCGCGTCGGCAACGAATATTTCCTGACCCGCGGTCATATCCACGCCAAGGCCGACCGTCCCGAAATCTATTACGGACAAAAGGGTCTTGGCCTGATGCAGCTGGAATCACCGGATGGTGAAACCCGTATTGTCGAGATCGCCCCGCAGACGATCTGCTACGTGCCGCCCTTCTGGATTCACCGCTCGATCAATATCGGCAACGAGGATCTGGTGATGGTGTTCGCCTATCCATCCGACAGCGGCCAGGACTACGGCATTATCGAGACATCCAACGGAATGCGTCATCGCATCGTCGCGACAGCCTCCGGCGGCTGGGAGATGATCGACAACACAGCCTACAAGCCGCGCACCTCGACGACCGTCGATGCGCTGATGAAAGCCTACGCCTGAACCGCGCCCAATACAGACAAGGACATTCCATGGTAAACCCGATTGATCTCATCGCCAGCCTGGGCGTCGTTCCCGTCATCGCCATCGAGCGCG
>UCJH01000134.1 GCA_900472785.1 Hyphomicrobiales bacterium
GGACAGGCTCAGCCGACAGAGGGGGCGAAGCCGCAATCGCAGAGTACGCAAATCTCCGCCCAGTTTCCGGCTACTTCGCCTTTGCCACCGCCGCGCTCTCGGTCACCAGCGAAAACGCCTTCATCTCCTCCGCCGTCAGGTAGTAAAGCCGGTCCGGCGGCGTTTCGAGGGCGTGAAGCCAGAGGCCGGATTTTATCCCCATCTCCTCCAGATGCCGGCTGACGCCGGCGGTGGTGCGTTGCGCCTGCGACATCGCTAACTCCGGCGAGAGCCTGTCCTTCGATCCGTTGAAGACCTGATGCACGCCAACGACGGCATCCTTTTCCACGGTCCGTATCGCGCCGCCGGCAAGCACGATCGGGCAGGAAGAGGCGCAGAGCGCGCCAGTCGAAACCAGGGTGCCAAGCTGCTTCTCGCGGATGAGCCTCGACATGGCGAGCGCATCGTCGACGGAGCCGCCGGGCGAATTGAGCTGGACGGTCTTCACATATTCGCCGCGGGCCTCGATCTCGGCCGCAAAACGGCCGGCCGCACCGGCTTCGATGGCGCCCTCGGCCGAAAGAATGCCGCCGGGGCGAAGCTCGAAGCGGATCGGCTGCTTCAGGGTTTCCGGCGATGCGGTGATCTCCGCCGGGCTGGCGTCCGGTTCGCCCTCGGTCAGCGCCGGCGGCAGGATTGGCTCGCTTGCCGGCGAAGCCGGGTCGTAGATGGGCGCCGTGCTTGCCTGCAAGCCAAGTTCGCGCCAGTCGATGACGATGAAGACGACGGAGGCGGCCAGCAGCGCCTGAAAGGCATGGCGCATCAGCGTGCCGTCGTCGGCCGCGAGCAGGTAGGCCTTGATCCGGTGGCCGGCGGTTTGCAACGTCATGCCGGCGGTCCCTTGCGCGGCGTTTTGCCGGAAAGATCGAAGCTTGCGACGTTGGATTGCTCCTTCTGCTCCGCCTCGCTGAGGGCGGTCTCCATATCGACACCATTGGCCTGCAGCGCCCTTTGCACCGCCAGGGCCTCCAGCAGTTCCGCCGCGGTGATCCGCTCGGCAAAGGGCAGCGTCTGCTCCTGCCGGCGCAGCGCGCCGTGGGCGATCGACAGCATGAAGACCAACACGGCGGGCAGGAGGTCTATGGCAATCGCGCCGGCCCAGCTGGGGATGAAGTCCGAGGCATAGCGCAGCACGGCAGCCGCCGAGGACAGCGGCACGAAGCGCCGTTCGCCGACCGGCTCGCGGGTGAGGATCTGGTCGGCGGCCTCCGAGAGAACCTTGGACTGGGCAGCCACCGAAGTGCGGATCGTTTCCATCACCTGGTCCTGCCGGTTGGCGAGATCGGCCTCCAACCCGCTGGCGACCGGCGCGATGAAGCCGA
>UCJH01000133.1 GCA_900472785.1 Hyphomicrobiales bacterium
TCATCTCGCTCGAAACCGGCCGCGCGCAGGGTGCCGACGAAGGAGCGACGCTGTCCTTCCCGGTGCGGCTGGAGGGTGACCGCATTCTGCTGTCGCTGACGGTGCAGACGGCGGAAACGGTCATTGCGGCGGAATAGGCCGGTATTTCAGAGACAGGTAAATATGAACGGGCAAGACGACATGATCTCAAGCACCCCTGCGGAAGCGTCCGCATCCGCTTTTCAATCGGCCGGCCGCAAGCGTCCCGAGCGCATGCAGCCCCTGTCCGTTCTGCCCGTCTTCATGCCGCTCTCCGGCCGCAAGGCGATCATTGCCGGCGGCACGGATGCTGCGGCCTGGAAAGCCGAACTGCTTGCGGCCACGGGTGCCGACGTCGCGGTTTTTTCGCCGGAGGACAAGACGTTGTCCGGCGATATGCGCGCCCTGCTGGAGGAGGGCAGGGCGCGCCTTTATTCCCGGACATGGTCGATTGAGGATTTCCATGGCGCGGCGATCGCGATTGCCGATGCGGACAGCGAGGAAGAGGCGCAGGCTTTTGCCGCGGCTGCGATGGCTGCCGGCGTGCCCTACAACGTCATCGACAAGCCGGCCTATTGCCAGTTCCAGTTCGGAACGATCGTCAACCGCTCTCCGGTCGTCGTCGGAATATCCACCGATGGCGCCGCCCCTATTCTGGGGCAGGCGATCCGTCGCCGCATCGAGACATTGCTGCCGCCATCGCTGAAAGATTGGGCGGGTCTCGCCCGCACGCTGCGCGACACTGTGGCCGAAAAGCTGGCCCCGGGTCCGCAGCGCCGCGCCTTCTGGGAGCGTTTCGTCGATCGCGCGTTTGGCGGGCAAATCCCCGACGAAGAGCGCGTCAGCGCGGTTCACGATGATTTTGTAGCGCTGAAAGATGCCAAAAGCGGCCGCGTGACCTTGGTCGGCGCCGGCCCGGGAGACGCGGAACTGCTGACGCTGAAGGCGATGCGCGCATTGCAATCGGCCGATGTCATCCTGTTCGACGATCTGGTGTCCGACGAGGTGCTGGAGCTTGCCCGGCGCGAGGCAAAGCGCATGCTGGTCGGAAAACGCGGCGGCCGTGAAAGCTGCAAGCAGGACGACATCAACCGGATGATGTTGACCTTTGCCCGCCAGGGCAAGCGCGTCGTGCGGCTGAAGTCCGNNCGGCGCGCTGCCGGCCGATCTCGACTGGCGGGCAATCGCCGATCCGCGCACGACGACCATCTTCTACATGGGTGGCCGCACAGCGGGCGAGATTTCCGTGCAGTTGCAGGCCCATGGCCTTGATCCGCAGACGCCGGTTGCGATCTGTTCCTCCGTCTCTCGGGCGAGCGAGAAGCGCTGGTTCGGAACGCTTGCCGGCATGGCGGACGGCATCGGCGAAATCGGCTATGACGAACCGGTGCTGATCGCCGTCGGCAGCGTCTTTGCGGTTGAACAGCAGCAGGCGGTGGCGCTCAGCGCATGAATATCCACACATCTACCACCCGCAAGGTCAAGAGTGCCTGCCCCTATTGCGGTGTCGGCTGCGGCATCGTCATGGAAGTTTCCGGCAACCACGTCACCAAGGTCACCGGCGACAAGGATCATCCGGCAAACCGCGGCAGGCTCTGCACCAAGGGCATGACCAGCGCCCAGGCGATCGAGGCGACCGGGCGGCTCGATCGCGCCTTCATCCGCAGCGACCGGAATGGCGAGCAGGTGCCCGTGGCGCTGGACCTTGCCCTGTGGGAAACGGCGGCGCGTTTGAAGCAAATCCTGGAGCGCGACGGGCCGGATGCCATCGCGCTCTATATTTCCGGTCAGATGTCGATCGAGGCGCAATATCTCGCCAACAAGCTGGCGAAGGGCTTCATCCGCACCCAGCACATCGAGTCAAACTCCCGTCTCTGCATGGCAAGCGCTGCCAGCGGCTACAAGCTTTCGTTCGGGGCCGATGGCCCGCCGGGCTCCTATGACGATATCGACAGGGCGGATCTCTTCCTGATTATCGGCTCGAACATGGCCGATTGTCATCCGGTTCTGTTCCTGCGGCTCATGGATCGTGTCAGGCAGGGCGCGAAGCTGATCGTCGTCGATCCGCGGCGCACGACGACGGCGGAAAAAGCCGACCTGTTCCTGCAGATCAAGGCCGGAACCGATCTGGCCCTGCTCAATGGTCTCCTCCAGCTGCTTCATCAGAATGACCGGATCGATCCGGGTTTCGTCGCGGCACACACCGAAGGCTGGGCTGCGATGCCGGATTTTCTGGCGGCCTATACGCCGGAAGCGGTCTCGCAAACCACAGGCCTTGCCGTCGACGATATCCGCGCCGCAGCCGCCATGATCGGCTCGGCGGCGGATTGGGTCAGCCTCTGGACCATGGGTTTGAACCAGAGCACGCACGGCACCTGGAGCACCAATGCGATCTGCAATCTGCATCTTGCGACCGGAACCATCTGCCGGCCCGGCAGCGGCCCGTTTTCGCTGACCGGCCAGCCGAATGCGATGGGCGGGCGAGAAATGGGCTATATG
>UCJH01000126.1 GCA_900472785.1 Hyphomicrobiales bacterium
GAGGGAACGATGCTCTAGCTCTTCGGCACTATCGCAGGAGCCCGTCCTTGCCGAATTCTTCCCATCCCGACAGCCTGGACGACGCGTCGTCGGCGCCGACCGCCGCTTTTGATTTGCCGTCGGCGCCCTTCTTGAGCGAACGCGTCAGCTTGCCCCTGTAGGCAGCTTGTCGCCTTTTTTCCAACCTGGCTGCGGCGTCTTCTTCGCGCCATTCGTCGACAGCGCCTTTGTCGAGCAACGCCTCGACGGCCTTCGGATCGAAAACGTGAAAGGTGATTTGCCTGGCGCGCCCTTTTAATCTCACGGTCCGCGTGCCCGCGCTCGGCAAGCGGCCGTCTTCCAGCCAGCGGCGCCTCTCGCTTGTTGTTATCGTCAGGATGTCCTCGATTTCTCGTGGAATAACCGGCAGGTCCTCGATTGTTTCCAGAGACCGGCCGATCAGATCTGCCGCTATCCGAAATTCTTCTGCGCCGTTCGACTGCATCGCAAGAGCCAACGTTTTCCCGTCAATTTCAAGTGATTTCCGCGATGCCACAGGCAGCCGCGCGCGCAGTTCAAGAAGGATTCCCCTGGCGCGCACCGACGACCCCAAGGTCACTGCTAATGGCAGCGTCCAGGTCTTTTTTGTTGCCGCGTGCGCATTGGTATCGTTCTTGGGCATCCTGTGAGTAGATGGTTCGGCATCGTCCGTCGTCAACGGGCATTTATGAAGTGACACTCGAAGAACGACCTGAGCCAGAGAGCTTGCTGAAGTTGATAGCCTTTTCAAACGTCCAGGGGCCGCCCATATATCTCCAGAGATCCATGCCTTTCACCGTTACAGTTCCCGGTTTAAAACCGCGCGAGAGCCTTTGGTGTAAAGCGTCCGCAGTTGGTCTCGAAACCTTGTTTTGCACGGTGATGTGGGGCTGCCACCTTTGCATGTCCTGACCGCCCAGCCAGGTTGAGAACGCAGATTTGAGCTCGGCATGAACCTGATTGATCTCAGGACTGTTGATTGTGAACGACACGCCTGCGCCAAGATGTCGAATGCCGTTCACTTCAGCTGCGATTTGACCGTGTTTCGTGGCAATTTCCTCCAATATTTTGATGATCCGCTCCAAACATTCTCCCGGTAGTCGATGAAACATTGTGAGATGGGCCCGCAGAAAGTTTCGCTCCGGCGGGAAATTTTCACGTCTCAGGTGATCGAAGGGCTCAAGGTCACGCTCGTCAATCCGGGCAGTAAGAATAAGCGGTTGGCAGGTTTTCAATCGCGCATCCTGTCTAAGCGGTTGGCTCTCACAATGCCCCTTCCGGTAGCCGCGCAAACCACGCGGCATAGGGCGTATTTTTAACGAGATGCCTGTTGTAGTCGGGCTGGCCGTCGGTCCACCAAACGGGACCACGCTCGCCGAGTGCTGTCTTGGCATCGTGCACCTGTCGGCGTGCTTTTGCCGTAGCGGCAGGATCCCCCTTTGCCGCTCGAACCAATCGTCGCGCCGACATGAGTTCTTTAACCAGCTGCATCCTGGTCCCGTCATCCAGCGCAGGGTTAGACTTTCGCCAGAGCCGACCGCGAACGACAAAATATCTGCCATCCGGCGTTTCGGGGTACTCGGTCGCGTCCGTTCGCGGCGTCATAAGAGTGTTCGTTGCGCTGGCTCGACGACAGTGGGCTGTTCGATCCCGCCCCGTCTCGCCATCTCGGATTCGGCGCTGAAACGAATATCGACATCGCGATCGTGCAAGAATTCCTTAAGCGCTTCCATGCTGAGACGACCCCAACCCTTGCCGCGATCCGGACCAGCGGGCACGCGCGGCAAGAGGCCCGGCTCATCGCTCCAGGCCAGCAGCTGGTCAAGCGATGTGGCGTTCAACAGGTCTCGCAGGTGATGGGCCGTCACATACGCGTCCGGCATGCCTCGATGCGCTGGCAGGCCGATCTCGTGAATCAGGCCTTGCGGCATCCGTTGGTAGCGCAACATCTGGTTGGAAAACCGTGGCAGGTCGGGCCACACCCTGAGCGCGCATTTCCACGTACAAATCCAGCGCAGGCCGCCGGTGAGGCGCGGCGTGCAATATCGCTGTTCAAAAGCGGCGTGGTGGGCGGCCAATGCGTCGATTCTGCCGGACGGACGCAAAACTGCAGGCGCAATCTCTTTCCAAAAGGCCGCACCGGAGACGTGCTCGTCGAGAATGTGATGGATGGCCATCGTTTCGGGCGAAATCGGTCGGCCCGGATTGACCATCAGAGCGCCACGCTCGTCGTTGACGATCCAGCGTCCGTCAGGCTCGAGGCTGACATCCTGCCAACCAATCTCGCAGACATCATTCGGTCCGTTGCCCCCTGTTTCCAGATCGATGACGCGGACGCGGGATATCGACACGGCTTGCTGCTCTCCTCTTCAATCGGGATCATAGATCGAACCGAGCTATGGTTATTCCCTTTGTCGGCGCCTTGTCGTCGTTGAACGCCGGTAACAAGTGTGACCCGGTTGTATGAGAAGTGTCGTCGCCTCCCTGTTACAAAGTTTGCGGTCGGATAGGAGGAACCGACCTCAATCCGCCTGGGCTTGTATCGTCATCTTCTTCGGCGGGCAGCTGACCGTCGGGTGTCAGGCCATCCACGGCCTTTGGCAGATCGCGGCTCAGCCGGCTCAAAATTTCGTCCCGTGACAACCCCGTTTTTGCTGCAAGGTCATCCAGAACCTCCGGCCCGAGGACTTCGGAAAGCTGGTTGTCGTCGATCTCCCTGTTTGGACCGGGCTCGACCCATGATTTTGCCGTCTCGCCCTGGCCCTTTTGTTCGAATTGTTTGAGGAGGTCGCCGAGCCCACCGCTGAGTGAACCGCTACCGGCGCCGCCTCTGAACAGGTCGCCAAGGCCACCCAAACTTCCACCGGTCAGCCCGCCGAGAATATCGCCCAGACCGCCAGTCTGCGGCTGGCCGTCCGAACCCGGCTGGGACGGGTTGCGAAGTCCCCGAAGAATTTCCGCGATCTTGTCTCTGTTCTGGTAACCGGCCACCGCCAATACGCCAAGGAGCGCCTTCAAAGCATTGCTTGCCATTGTTTCCTCCGTTGAGTTGTACGTACCCGGGTGGCGACCGCCGGGCCATGTGTCCAGAGGTAACTAGGATACGGATGCGACAAGTCATCGGCTGCAAACGATTCAATCGACCAAAACTCGCAAATGCTGCTTCTTGTATCCGGTCGGTCCGTCGATTAACGCCGCCGGCGAGATGCACCACGGCATCCGCGTCTTACTGCTGTCCCGGAATCTGATCCGTTCCAATAGGCTGCGGCGTGACGCTACCGCTCTTGGCGCTCACACGCCAGACGGTATTGCCGGCGTCGTCGGCAACCAGAAGGGCTCCAGTTCCATCGATGCCGACGCCGACGGGACGGCCGCGGGCTTGGTCTGCCTTGATGAAATCCGTCACTACATCCTGCGCCTTACCGGAGGGACGACCGTTTTCAAATGGAATGAAGACCACTTTGTAGCCGTTGAACGCATTGCGGTTCCAGCTGCCGTGCTCGCCGACAAAGGCGCCATTGCTGAAGGGCGCTGGCAGGGCGGAATTCAGGGAGAAGGCGAGGCCGAGTGCGGCCACGTGGCTTGAAAGAGCGTAGTCGGGCTTCGTTGCCTTTTCCACCATGTCCTGACGCGGCGGGTGGACCCGCGCGTCGACGTGATTGCCGTAGTAGCTCCATGGCCAGCCGTAGAAGCCACCATCCTTGACCGAGGTCGCATAGTCAGGAACGAGGTTCGGTCCGAGTTCGTCGCGTTCGTTGACGACGGTCCACAATTCGCGGCTTTCCGGATTGAACGTGAGGCCGTTCGGGTTGCGCAGCCCGGAGGCATAGATGCGCGAAGCACCCGTCTGCCGATCCACCTGCAAGATCGCAGCCCGGTTCTTTTCGGCTTCCAGCCCGTTTTCGACGATATTGGAGTTGGAGCCGACTGAAGCATAAAAGAAGCGGCCGTCCGGGCTCAGCGCCAGATCCTTTGTCCAATGATGGTTGATCGGGCCGCCTGGCAAAGGCGCCAGCACCTTCGGCTGGTCGGTGATGTCATTTTGGCCGAGGGTATAGGGATAGGCGAGGATAGCGTCCGTTGCCGCGACATAAAGCGTGTTGTCGATCCAGGCGACGCCGAAGGGCGAATTGAGCTTTTTCAGGAGATCGTGGCGTTCATCGACCACGCCATCGCGGTTGGCGTCGCGCAGCAGGGTGATGATGTTGCTTTCCTTCTGCTCGCCGCCGCTGCCATGGGCAATCGCCATGATCCATCCGCGGATCATGTCCTTCGGGCGGGAGAGGGGCTCGCCCTCCGGCGCCTTGGACTGGATGACGAGGACGTCGCCGTTCGGCAGCGTGTGTACGGTGCGGGGATTGGCAAGATCCTTGGCGTAGGCGGTGATCGCCAGGCCTTCTGGAACGGTCGGCGCCTCACCGTCCTTCCAGCCGACGACTTCGGCGACCTTCAGGTCTGGAAGAAGTTCAGACGACGGTTCCGGAAGCACTGGATCCGGGCCGATCTGCTGGGCGGTGTCGAAGGTGTCCGATCCCTCGTTGCAGGCTGCCAGAGACAGGATCGAGACACCGGCAAGGAGGAAAACTATCGGGCGACGCGGGGCGCGGATCATGGCGTGCTCCAGTTCAAGGTCCGTTTCGACCGTGCGGCAAAGACGAGCGTCAGGAGGATGGTGACGAAGGTGGCGGCGGAGAGCGCAAGTCCGGTCGGGACGACGGCGGTCCAGCCATCGCCGGCATGGACAAAACTGTTGATGAAAGCCAGGACCAGAACAATGACGAAACCCAAAACCTCGGGCAACGATGAGCGCAGCAACCGGGTCGATGGGCGTATCAGGTCGATAATCGCCGCGAGGATGGCGAGCGCGCCGAACAGCAGGCCGGCGAACAGCAGCCAGGACGAGAAATTCTGCCACATCAGATTGACGGTTTGCCAATAGGCGATGTCCGTTGCGAGGGCCAGACTGAAACTGACGAAGGGGAACGGAACGAACAGCCTTTGCAGGGGATAGCCGAGGCGATGGTGTTGCAACGTTTGCATGGGCGTATCCTGCGTTTCGGATGTCTCATCGCTTTACGGATGAGAAGCTGTTTTGTTCCAAAGGGATGCTTCAATTCCCGGGTAGTGCGCTGTAATAGGCCGCGAGCGCGCGGATATCGTCGTCGCTCAAACCCGCGACTGCTCTTGCCATCACGTCCGCATAGGGCCCGCCACCTCTTATGCCGGTTCGGAAAAGGCGAAGCTGGTTTTCAAGGTAGGCAGCCGGCTGGCCTGCAAGTTGCGGATAGGCTTGGTTGACATCCGGCCTGTCATGGCAGGCGGAGCAGGCGGCGATGCCGCGCGTCTTGTCGCCACCGTCAAGAAGCGATTTCACGCGCGCTGGTGGTTTGGACACGGGACGAGCGATGATCGAGGGGGCGGCACCGGCAAAATACCCTGCCAGCTTCCGGCGATCCTCATTCGACAGGCCCGACTGCGCAGCTTCCATGACGCCACTTGGACGTTTGCCATTGGCGTAGGCTTCGAGGCTGTCGCGAAGATATGTTTCCGACTGGCCGGCGAGATGCGGAATGAGACTCGTTTGGTCAAGGCGTGTCGTCGAATGGCATCCCTCGCAACGTTCGACGGTCCGCGTAAGCTCAATGGACTGCGTGGTGGAGAAGCCGGCGAGGCGTTGGTATGCGGTTTTGTCGAGGCTTGGATAGGCTCGCAGGAACGCCACCATCGCCCAGACTTCGTCATCCCGCTCCAGCGCAGGCCAGGCTGGCATGCCCGTATAGCGGACGCCATGCTTGACGATCTCGAAGAGCTGCGCGTCGGTCCAGGTCGTCAGGATCGGCTTCAGGTCGGGTGGCGGCGGAAGCATGTTTTCGACAGCGGCCGGTCGTGGCATTGCCGGCGACCCGTGGCAGCCGGCGCAGCCGGTTTCAAAGTGACCGGCGGCGAGCGGCAGCATGGCCGCGGTGAACGGGGGGGCCTTTTCTCCAAGCGCCGCGGTGCGCACCGACGACCGCATTACCCAATGCAGGAACCAGTCGGTAGCGCGCCAGTGTCCGGTGCTGGCGCGGATATCGATGATGCCGGACCAGGCGACGATCAGGCCCGCCGCTGCAAGTGTGGCGATGCCGGC
>UCJH01000123.1 GCA_900472785.1 Hyphomicrobiales bacterium
CAGCCCCGCCTCGAACTCCGAGCCGATGATCGAGCGCGACGTGAAGACGTCGCCGACCTTGGCGAGACCGCGCGCATGCAGCGTCGCCAGATTGGCGGAGCTTCCCGTGCCGCAGGGCGAGCGATCGACGCGGCCCGGCCACATCGTGGTGCAGGTGCGCACCGTGCCGTCGGCCTCGGTATCGCGAAACATCACATAGGCGACGCCTCTGATTTCCGGAATTTCCGGATGCACCACCGGGATCGTCCTGTTGACCAGATCCTTGAGGACCATGCCAGCCTCGACGATGCGGCGCGCATTGGCTTTTTCGATCGTCGTGCCGATCTGCGCGACATCGACCAGCGCATAGAAGACGCCGCCATAGCAGATATCGAGCTTGATGCGCCCCCAGTCCGGCGTGTCGATCTCGACGTCGAGTTCCTGCACGAAGGAAGGGGTCATCGTCAGCTTCACACGTTCGCAACGACCGTCCCTGCAGGTGGCGGTCGCCTTGACGAGGCCGGCCGCGGTATCGAGCATGACGATCGTTTCCGGCTCCTTCATCTCGACCATGCCGCTTTCCAAGAGCGCCGTCGTCACGCAGATCGAATTGGAGCCGGACATGGCATGGGCCTGGTCGGCCTGCAGGATGATGAAGCCGAAATCCGCCTCCGGGCGCTTGGCCGGCACCAGCAGATTGACCGAGCCGATCGAGGCGGCGCGCGGCTCGAGGCAGAGGAAACGCCGCAGGCTGTCATCCACCGTGTTGATGTGGTTCAGCTGTTCGGCAATGGTGTCGCCGGGAATTTTCGGCACGCCGCCGATGGCGACCTTGCCGATTTCGCCCTCGCAATGCACATCCAGCAACTGGATCGTCCGCTTCCATCTCATCATGTCACTCCAGATTGTTCGATATTCATCCGCGCATCAGGCCAGCCGTCGCGCTTGTTTCGGCAATAAACCGGCGTTGCGCCCGCAATGCCTCGACGGCGTCGGCCCTTTCCACGACGGCAAATTTCAACCGCGCACCGACCGGAGCCTGCGCCAGGGCCCAGAGATCGGCCTCGATGACATTGGCGATCTTCGGATAGCCGCCGCAGGTATTGGCCTCGGCCAGCTGGATGATCGGCTGCCCGTTCGGCGGCACCTGCACCGTTCCGGGCATGATGCCGTGGGAAAAAAGCTCCAGCTTCCGCGTCAGGGCCAGGTCCGGCCCGCTCAGCCGNNTAGCCCATGCGGTTGGCGTCATTGGTCACCAGCCATTCGGTTTCGAAGAAGGCCGATCTGGCCGCCGCCGTGAACGCATCGTGCTCGGCGCTGGGCAGCACACGCAGACGCACGACATCCGGACCCGTTGCCGCGACGCCGCGCAGTCCCGTCGGATCGACACCATAGCCGCCGGCAATTTTCAAAGGTTTTCTGGCGTGCTCGCCAAGGGCCAGCCGGTCGCCGCGATTGAGACCGCGCCCCTCCAGCCCGCCGAAACCGCTTTTCAGGTCCGTGGAGCGCGATCCCAGGACCTGGGGCACGTCGATGCCGCCCTGAAATGCAAGCACGGCGCGCGCGCCGGCGCGGGGCAGGCCGAGCACGAGCGTATCGCCGGCCTTGGCATGCATCGCCCACCAGGCGGGCCGCGAAACATCATTGAGCGTGACCGCGCAATCCGCGCCGGTGACTGCAAACACCGTATCGGCGTGGAAACGCAGGCGGAACGGGAACAGCGCGATTTCGAGACCGGCCGCGGCAGCCGGATTGCCGACCAGGGCGTTGGCGATTTCGAGCGCCGGTGTATCCATCATGCCGGAGCGGCCGACGCCGACATCGAGATAGCCGGCCCGGCCGAGATCCTGAACGGTATTGACGGCACCGGTGGAGAGAATTTCGATCATCGGCCCTTCTCCACCGTCACGGGCCTGAAGCGAATGCGGTCGCCGGGCCGGCAGGCGGCGGGCGGCATGCGGCCCGGATCGAACAGCGAAAAATCCGTCCGGCCGATAATGTGCCATCCGGACGGCGCGGTTACCGGCATGATGCCCGCCTGCGCGCCGCCGATGATGACGGAGCCGACCTCGACCTTCATGCGCGGAACGGAACGGCGCGCCATCGCAAGCGAGGGATCGAGACCGGAAAGATAGACGAAGCCCGGCATCGCCCCGACCGCCGCCACCGAATAGACCACGCGGGAATGGCGGCTGATCACCTGCTCGACGGACAGGCCCGCATGGGCCGCGAGCGGCTCTAGGTCCTCACCGGTCGCACCGCCATAGACAACGGGGATTTCGATTTCGCGGCCGGGCCTATCCCCCGGAACGATATTGTGCCAGGCCGCCAGAAGCCTGCGCTCGGCGAGACCCGGCTTCAGCGCCAGCGGATCGAACACGATCATCAGATTGTTCATGCCCGGCACCGCTTCCGCAACACCGTCGACAGAGAGCATCGCCTCGGCAACGGCCCAGATGCGCGCCTGTACGGCATCGGAAAAAACACCGTCCGCGCCGTCGAGCAGAATGGCCCCTGCACCTTCCATGCTCAGTCTTGGGGCGGAAAGAACCGTCATTATCGTGGCATCCGTTGCAGATCTCCTGATCCGGTTATCTGATATATCAGAGTAGGCATCTTGCCTAGCCCTCGCCTGCCGGTCACCTGCGGAATCGGCACCGCCTGTTCGTGACACCCTATATCGCATGGCGTACCGACAACCGCCACAAACAGGACGGGTCGGAATGGGCGAACCTTATTCCCCCCGCCCGGAACATGCGCTAGGATCGCCGCCACACAGCTATCGCAAGGCGGAAAACACTTGAATACCAATCCCTTGAGCGTCGATCTCAATTCCGACATGGCCGAAGGATTCGGCGCCTACAGGATGGGCGACGACGATGCGATCCTGCGGGTCGTCTCCTCCGCCAACATTGCCTGCGGCTTTCACGGCGGCGATCCGGAGATTATGGCGACCACCTTTGCGCTCGCGAAGGAGCGGGGCGTGGCCGTCGGCGCCCATCCCGGCTTCCCGGATCTCTGGGGTTTCGGCCGCCGCAACATTCCGTTCACGCCGGGCGAGATCGAACGGCTGGTCGCCTACCAGATCGGTGCGGCGCAGGCCCTGTCCGCCTATGCCGGCCATCCGATCACCCATGTCAAGGCGCATGGCGCGCTCGGCAACCTGACGCAGCAGAATGCCGAGGTGGCGATGGCCGTCAACCGGGCGATCAAGGCCGTGGACGACAGTCTCGTCTGCCTCGTCATCGCGCTTGGCCACCAGCAGCGACAGGCTCTCGACATGGGGCTGAAGACTGCGTCTGAAATCTTTGCCGATCGCGCCTATACGCAGGAGGGCTATCTCGTCGACCGCAAGATCGCCGGCAGCGTCATCCATGATCCGGCGGAGGCGGCGGCCCGTGTGATCCGCATGGTGCGGGCCGGCGCCATCGAGACGATCTCGGGCGGCAGCCTTGCCACGCCGATCGACTCGATCTGCGTCCACAGCGATACGCCGGCCGCGGTGACGATTGCCCGCGCGGTGCGCGACGGTCTCGAAGCCGACGGCATCGCCGTCCGCTCCTTCCTCTCCTGACCGTTGGGATGTTAGGACACGCCATGGACATCGCCCGCATCGAAAGCCTGATCCGCCTTCTGGAAAGCTCCAGCGTCAACGAACTCGAACTGACGGAAGACGGCGCCCGGATCCGGATCGCAAAATCCGCGACGCGGACGCAGCCCTTGCCTGCGGACGGCAGGGCAGCGCCGCCGTCTGT
>UCJH01000116.1 GCA_900472785.1 Hyphomicrobiales bacterium
GGTCCATCGGGCGACCGGCGCCGAGATCGTCGCGCACGGCCTCGATCGAATTCAACTGGTCTTCAGTCTCGTCATAGGGGAAACGGGCAGCGAATTCGTCGTAGAGCCCGTCGGGCGTCGCCAGTACCGGCGCATGGCGCGTCAGGCGCTCGGCGGCAATGCGGATCAGCCCGCCGGCCATGTCCAGCAAGCGCTTCTTCAGCTTGGCCTTGCGCGCCTGCCAAGCGACGCCGCCGAGTTTGTCCAGCTGGGCATCGCTTGCTTCCGAACCGTAGCGTGACAGAAGCTCGATGTTTTCGACCGGCAGGAACAGCTTGGCATCATCGGCATAGACGAGTTCGAGGCAGGCATGCGGCGCGCCGGCCGCCTCGATGGTGCGCAGGCCGATAAAGCGGCCGATGCCGTGTTCGGCATGAACGACGATCGAGCCCTCGTCGAGCCCCGCTACCTCCGCAATGAAATCGGCGCCGCGCTTGCGACGCTTGGAGCGACGCACCATGCGGTCGCCGAGGATATCCTGTTCGCCGATGACGACCAGGTTGCCGGTTTCGAAACCGCTTTCCAGGCTGAGGACGGCGGAGGCCGCCTCACCCGGTTTCAACGCGGCAACCTCGGCCAGCGTCGCGACCGGCTTGATGTTGGCAAGCCCGTGTTCTACGAGAACCTGCAGCAGCCGGTCGAGCGAGCCGTCCGACCAGGCCGAAATCAGCACCTTGGCGCCCTTGGCCCGTCGATCGGCGATATATTTCACCGCCTGATCGAAAACATTGACGCGTTCGGCATCGGACGTCGCCTCGGTCGCGTTTTTCGCCCAGCGCACGCCGAGGCGTGCGTCGATGGTCACGACAGCACGGCTTTCGCCTGCCTGCTCGCTGAACGGCGACAGGCGGATGGCGTTGCGCGAGACGAGCGCGGCGTTGAAGCCGTCCGCGGTCAGATAGAGCTGCTCCGGCGGCACCGGCTTATAGGGTGTGCCTTGCGTCGCCTGGTTCTTGCCGGGCAGCGCCGAGGACTGTCGGGCCTCGTAATAGTCCTGCACCAGCTTCGAGCGTTCGGCTGCGGCTTCGCGCACGACATGGTCGGTTACCATCCGGAAATCCGCGAGGTAGTCGAAGACAGTTTCGAGCCTGTCGTAGAACAGCGGCAACCAGTGTTCCATGCCGGCGTAGCGGCGGCCTTCGGAAACCGCTTGATAAAGAGCGTCGTCCCGTGTCGCGGCGCCGAAAAGCGACAGGTACTGCGTGCGGAAACGGCTGATCGTCTCCGGCGTCAGCGACACTTCGCTCATTGGATTAAGCTCCAGCGAACGCGCCTGCCCTGTCGTACGCTGCGTCGCCGGATCGAAGCTGCGGATCGTCTCCAGCGTATCGCCGAAGAAATCCAGCCGGACCGGCTCGCCGTGTCCGGGCACGAAGACATCGAGAATGCCGCCGCGCACGGCGTATTCCCCCACTTCGCGGACCGTCGGCACCCGGTCGAAGCCGTTGCGCTCCAGTCGCGCCGCAATGTCGTCCATGCGGATCGTGTTGCCCGGACGGGCAGAGAAGGCGAGGCTTTCGATCACCGACTGCGGTGCCATCTTCTGCAGGGCGGCATTGACGGTGACCAGCACGATGGCCGGATGCGGCTTTTTCTTGTGGGGGATCAGAGCGCTCAGCGCCGAAAGCCGGCGTGCGGACGTATCGGCGCTCGGCGAGACGCGGTCATAGGGCAGACAGTCCCAGCCCGGCAGTGAGAGGACCGGAATATCCGGGGCTGCGAAGCCCAGCATCTGCTCGACATCGGCGATGCGCTGGCCATCGGAAAGAATATAGGCGACGGGACCGCCGGCGCGGGCGATCTCGGCCAAGAGCAGCGGTTCGACACCGGCCGGTACCGGACCGATGGTCAGTTCGCGGGTGGCGGCAGTAATTTTTCGGGCGTCAAAACCGGCGATCATCGAATATTCAATCTTTGTCTGCGTCAGTTGCGGCAGCCGGTTCGAAATCCGGCCGATAAGAAGCGATCCGTGCAAAAAGCGGCGTGCGATAGTGTTGCGGAACCGGCCGTTCGCCGATGATCCATTTGATCAGGTCGTTGTCTTCCTCGGCCATGATCGTTTCGAGTTCATCAAGATCGGCGTCCGGAAGATCGCCGATTTCCGCATCGGCAAACTGGCCGAAGACCAGGTCCATTTCCCGGATACCCCGGTGCCAGGCGCGAAAAAGGATGCGCCGGCGGCGCGGATCGAGATCGGCGCTGGTGCGCGTAATTCCGGTCATGAATTGATCCTTCCAGGCGCCATCGATCCGGCGCGGCGTGTTGCCATGGCTCTATAAACGCTGAAAAGGCGATTGTCAGCCTTGCCAAAGACCTAATCATCGTTTCAGTCTGCCCGACATGCGCCCGGCTTTGCTCGACCCTCTTTTCGCTCCCCTGAACACCCTTCCCGGCATCGGCCCGAAGGCGGGCGAACTTTATGCCCGGCTTCTCGGGCGCGAAAGCATAGACGATTGCCGCGTGATCGATCTTGTCTTCCATGCACCGCAGTCCCTGATCGACCGGCGCCAGCAGCCGGGCATCGCGCTTTCACCGCAAGGGGCGATCGTTACCATCACCGGCCGCGTCGATCGCCACCAGCCGCCCCCTCCGGGTCGCAGCAACCAGCCCTATCGGGTTTTCCTGCACGACGACACCGGAGAACTGGCGCTGACCTTCTTTCGCGCCAAGGGCAACTGGTTGGAAAAGGCGCTGCCCGTGGACGAGACGGTGATTGTCAGCGGCAAGGTCGATTGGTTCAACGGCCGCCCCTCCATGGTCCACCCGGACTACATGGTTCGGGCCAGCGAAGCCGAAAACCTGCCGCTGGTGGAGCCGGTCTATCCGCTGACGGCCGGACTATCCGCCCGGATCCTGCGCAAGGCCATAGACGCTGCCCTGCCGCGGCTGCCGGAGTTTCCGGAATGGCTGGACGATGCGCTGATCCGCAAACAGAGTTTTGCCACCGTGCGCGACAGTTTCGTTGCGCTGCACGACCCGCGCGACGCAGCCGATATCGACCCGCAGGCGCCGAGCCGCCGGCGTCTCGCCTATGACGAGTTCCTCGCCGGGCAACTCTCTCTGTCCCTGGTGCGCCAGCGGTTGCGCAAAGTGGCAGGCGTACCGGTGAAGGCCACCGGCGTTCTGAGCAGACCGGTTCTCGCCGCCCTGCCCTTTTCGCTGACCGGCAGCCAACAGGCGGCGATTGGGGACGTGCTCAAGGACATGGCGGGAACGGACCGCATGCTGCGCCTGCTGCAGGGCGATGTCGGTTCCGGCAAGACGGCGGTTGCGCTGATGACCATGCTGGCTGCAGTCGAATCGGGCGGCCAGGCCGTTCTGATGGCGCCGACCGAAATTCTTGCGCGCCAGCATTTCGCAACGCTGTCAAAGATGGCAACTCCCGCCGGTGTGACCATCGATGTCCTGACCGGGCGCACCAAGGGCAAGGAACGCGACGCGATCCTCGAGCGGATTGCCTCCGGTCAGACGCAAATCGTCATCGGCACGCATGCGCTGTTTCAGGATACCGTCGTCTACAACAATCTGCTGATGGCCGTCGTCGACGAGCAGCATCGCTTCGGCGTACACCAGCGCCTGCGACTGACCGCCAAGGGCATCTCGCCGCACATGCTGGTGATGACCGCAACACCCATTCCACGAACACTGGTGCTGGCCGCCTTTGGCGACATGGACGTGTCGAAACTCACGGAGAAGCCGGCCGGTCGCAAGCCGATCCAGACGGTGACGGTTTCCACAGAGCGCACCGGCGAGATCATCGACCGGCTGCGCACGGCGCTGTCCGAAGGAAAAAAGGCCTACTGGATCTGCCCGCTGGTGGAGGAATCCGATGTTTCCGAGCTGATGTCGGTCGACGAGCGTTTCGCGATTCTCTCGAGCGAGTTCGGGAAGGCCGTTGGCCTGGTTCACGGCCGCATGAACGGCGCGGAAAAGGATGCGGTCATGCTGGCCTTCAAGAACAGCGAGATCCGCCTGCTGATCGCCACCACGGTTGTCGAGGTCGGCGTCGATGTGCCCGACGCGACGATCATGGTCATCGAACACGCCGAGCGCTTCGGCCTTGCCCAGTTGCACCAGTTGCGCGGCCGCGTCGGTCGTGGCGCGGAAGCCTCAACCTGCATCCTGCTCTACAAGGGACCGCTCAGCGAAAATGGCCGGGCGCGGTTGTCGATCCTGCGCGACACGGAAGACGGTTTCCTGATTGCCGAGGAGGACCTGAAACTGCGCGGCGAAGGCGAACTGCTCGGCACCCGCCAGTCCGGCACGCCGGGTTTCAGGATAGCCAGCCTCGAGGCGCATGGCGATCTTCTGGAGATTGCCCGCAAGGACGCCGCCTACGTTATCGAACGCGATCCGGAGCTGACATCGGAACGCGGCGAGGCACTGCGCACCCTGCTCTATCTCCACCGTCGTGACGAGGCGATCCGCTTTCTCAGGGCCGGCTGAGCTTGCCGCGCGGCGGCAGCGTTTCCACGATGGTCTCCGGCACGGGAAAGCCAACCGGCTGATGTTCCGGCGAAACGAGACCACCGGAAATCAAAAGCTTGGCGGCATCTTCCGGGCTCATGTCGAGCACGATGATCTTTTCACGCGGAACGAAAATCAGGAACCCGGCCGTCGGCACCGGCGTCGGCGGCAGGAAGACCGTGACCATGTCCAGCCCCTTCTCGGTGAATTTCGCCGCGATCTCGCCCTTGGCATCGGTCGCGATGAAAACCAGCGACCAGAGGCCAGCGCTTGGATATTCGATCAGTCCCGCTTTTTTGAAGGAATTCTGCTGGTCCTGCAGCACGGTCTGGAAGATCTGCTTCAGGCCCTTGTAGATCGAGCGGACCAGCGGCGTGCGGACGAGCAGCGATTCGCCGAACCCGACGATGCTGCGGCCGATCAGGTTGGCGGTGAAAAACCCGACAAGCGTAATCACCACCAACGCCGTCAGCAGGCCGAAGCCGGGAACGGGATAAGGCAGGAAATTGTCGGGGTTATAGCTGAAGGGCAGATAGGGTTTTACCCAACTGTCTGCCCAAAGGATGAAGGACCAGGTGATCCAGGCAGTGATTGCCAGCGGTGCACAGATAATCAGCCCGGTCAGGAAATAATTCCTCAACCGCGTGGCAAAATATCCACGTGCCGGTTTGTCAGTCATGCCGCTCCGTCTTGTCCATCGACACTGCCGTAAAAGGCCTTGTCGAACGTCACCATGCCGGACGCAGACGTTGACGACAAGTGTTGCACCAAAAAATATTGCGGCGCACAATCCGCATAAGTCAGTTCCGGGTCATTTTGAAAGCCGAAATTGCGGTAGAGTTCGGGATTGCCGACGACGACGCAGCCGTTGGCATCCTCTTTTCGCAACATATCCAGCCCGCCGCGGATCAACGCAGCACCAATGCCGCGCCGCTGGTGCGACGGTTCGACGGAAACCGGGCCAAGACCAAACCATCGCTCCGACCCGTCGGACAATCCGACGGGCGAAAAGGCGATGTGGCCGATGATTTCCCCC
>UCJH01000115.1 GCA_900472785.1 Hyphomicrobiales bacterium
TCGACGGTGTTCGACGGCGCCCGCTGGTTCGATGGCATCGCGCCCGATCTCGACCTGCATTGCCAGCGCGTCAACCGCTCTGCGCTGGCGCTCGGCCTGAAGCCGACCGTGACGGCGCAGGAGATCGAGGGGCTCGCCTGGGACGGTGTGCGGAAATTCGACGGCAAGACGGCGCTCTATATCAAGCCGATGTATTGGGCCGAACACGGCATGCCCGGCAGCGTCGTCGCCGCCGATCCGGAATCGACCCGTTTCGCGCTGTGCCTGTTCGAGGCCCCGATGGGTGAAGGCTCAAGCGGCCATGGCGGTGGCCAGAGCCTCACCGTTTCGCCGTTTCGCCGCCCGACCATCGAATGCATGCCCACCGATGCCAAGGCCGGCTGCCTCTATCCCAACAACGGCCGTATCCTGACCGAGGCACGGGGACGGGGCTTCTCCAACGCGCTGGTGCGTGACATGCTCGGCAACATCGCCGAAACCGGCTCGTCCAACATCTTCATGGTCAAGGACGGCGTCGTCTTCACGCCGGCCTCCAACCGCACCTTCCTCGCCGGCATCACCCGCTCGCGCGTCATCGGCCTGCTGGTCGGCGCCGGCTTCGAAGTGGTCGAAACCAGCCTGACGCTGGCCGACTTCGCGGGCGCCGACGAAATCTTCACCTCGGGCAACTACTCCAAGGTGGTTCCGGTCACCCGCCTCGAAGACCGCGACCTGCAGCCCGGCCCGATCGCCGCCAAGGCGAAGGACCTCTACATGGACTGGGCGCATTCGAGCGGCGATATCTGACGCCGCTCTGCTGATAGGCAGTTAAGCGCTCAGGCGCCCGCTGCCAGTCCCGGCCGTTTGCGCAGCGCCCAGCCCTGCAGACAGAGACCGGCGACGAAGACGACCACCCAGACGAGCAGCGTCGTCTGGACGACGGGCGAATCCGGGCCGCTGGCGATCGGGCTCGTCGGCGGCAGCCGCGACAGCGTCTCGTTTATGCCCGGCACCATCAGCAGGAAAAAGGTGAACGACATGCTGAAAGCCTGCAGATAAGGCGTGAAACGGCCGAACAGGCCGATTTTCGGCACGATCAGGCTGAACGTCAGCGCCAGCAGCGCGATGATGCCGATCGCATGGCCGGCATTGAAACCGCCGGTGGACGACAGGCCAAAGGATGTCAGCACCGACAGGACGAGCGTGATCATGTAGATCCGCCCGGCATCGCTCGAGGGGCGAATGGCACCGAATTTC
>UCJH01000118.1 GCA_900472785.1 Hyphomicrobiales bacterium
CTGCTGCTCCGGCTGCCGCGCCTGTCGCCAACGATCAGGGCTTTATGCCGGTGGCGTTTTCGTTCGACGATTTCGGCGGCGACGAACCGGAAGCCAGCGAATTTCCGGCCTACGAAATCGTCTTCAAGCCGAAGGCGGATCTCTATACGAAGGGCAACGAGGCGACGCTTCTCCTGCGCGATCTTTCGCGCCTTGGTGAAATGAGCATTCATTGCGACATGAGCGGCCTGCCGCCGCTCGACCAGCTGGATCCGGAAGCCGCTTACTTCTGGTGGAAAATCTCCCTGAAGACCGACAAGGGCGAAGACGCGATCCGTTCCGTCTTCGAATTTGCCGAGTGGGATTGCGAGCTGGAAGTCTCGACTGCCGGCGGCGAAAGTGCCGCTGAAGAAAGCGATCTTCCGATGCAGCCGGTTCCGTTTGACCTGTCGGCTCTCGACGAGGGACCGGACGCGCCGCTCGGCGAAGCGGAAGAGGAAGAAAACCTGGCTGCAGCCCAGCGCGACGAAGCCGTTGCCGCCGCCGAAACCGCCAGCAATGTGCTGCAGATGGCTGGCAACGCCGCGCGCGCCGCTGCCGGTGACAAGGGTGCCGCCGCGGCTGCGGCCGCTCAGAACAACGCCCAGCAAGCCTCGGCTGCGGCTCAGACCATCCGCGTCGACCTCGATCGCGTCGATCGGCTGATCAACCTTGTCGGCGAACTTGTCATCAACCAGGCGATGCTTTCGCAGAGCGTCATCGAGAACGACACCAACGGCACCTCGTCCATCAATATGGGCCTTGAGGAACTGCAGCAGCTGACCCGGGAAATCCAGGACTCGGTCATGGCCATCCGCGCGCAGCCGGTCAAGCCGGTGTTCCAGCGCATGGCCCGCACGGTCCGCGAAATCGCGGATATCACCGGCAAGTCGGTTCGTCTGGTCACCGAGGGGGAGAACACCGAGGTCGATAAGACGGTCATCGACAAGCTGGCCGAACCGCTGACGCACATGATCCGCAACGCGGTCGACCACGGCCTGGAAATGCCCGAAAAGCGTCTTGCCGCCGGCAAGCCCGCCGAAGGCACGGTCAAGCTGACCGCCAAGCATCGCTCAGGCCGCATCGTCATCGAACTGTCCGACGACGGCGCCGGCATCAACCGCGAGAAGGTGCGCCAGAAGGCGATCGACAACGACCTGATCGCCGCTGACGCGAACTTGTCGGACGAGGAAATCGACAACCTCATCTTCCACGCCGGTTTCTCAACCGCCGACAAGGTTTCCGACCTTTCCGGCCGCGGTGTCGGCATGGACGTGGTCAAGCGCTCCATCCAGGCGCTCGGCGGCCGCATCACCATCTCGTCGAAGCCAGGGCAGGGCTCCGTCTTCTCGATGAGCCTGCCACTGACGCTGGCCGTCCTCGACGGCATGGTCGTCACCGTCGCCGGCCAGACACTGGTGGTGCCGTTGACGGCGATCGTCGAGACCCTGCAGCCGGACGCGGCGTCGATCCATTCCTTCGGTGCGACGCAGCGGCTGATCTCGATCCGCAACTCCTTCTGCCCGCTCGTCGATGTCGGTCGCATACTGAATTTCCGCGCCACCCAGGCCAATCCGGTCGAAGGCGTTGCCCTTCTGGTGGAATCCGAAGGTGGTGGCCAGCGCGCCCTGATGGTGGATGCCATCCAGGGACAGCGCCAGGTCGTCATCAAGAGCCTGGAAGCCAACTACACGCATGTGCCCGGCATCGCCGCCGCCACCATTCTCGGTGACGGACGTGTCGCTCTCATCCTGGACGTAGACTCCGTCGTCTCGGCGTCGCGCGGCCAATCCCTGCAACTCGAAGCTTCGCTAGCCGCGGCTGGATAAAGACGATGACGTATCTCGCACAAAATCTGACTCATGGCGGCCGGGAGCTCATCGCTTTCCGCATCGGTGACCAGGAATTCTGCGTCAACGTCATGTCTGTCCGTGAAATCCGCGGCTGGACGCCGGTCACGCCAATGCCGCATGCGCCCTCCTATGTGCTGGGTGTCCTCAATCTGCGTGGCGCGGTACTGCCGATCATCGACATGTCGGCCCGTCTCGGCATGAAGCCGGCCGAACCGACGGTGCGACATGTCATCATCGTCGCGCAGGTCAAGCATAAGATCGTCGGACTTCTGGTCGAAGCCGTGTCCGACATCCTGACGATCAAAGACGAAAACATTCAGCCGACACCGGATGTGTCGTCGGAATTCGAAAGAACCTTTGCGCGTGGCATTCTGGCGATCGAAGGGCGGATGATCTGCCTGATTGAACTGGAAGCCGTCTTTCCTCATTCCGAAAGTGAAGCCGCATGAGCATGCCAGCCTTTGACAGCAAACTATCCCCGGACGAGTGCCTGGCAAGCGGCGAGTATCCGCTGACGCGCCGCGACCTCGCTGAGGTTGCTGCTATGATCTATGCGGATGCCGGTATCTATCTGAACGAATCCAAGGCCTCGCTCGTTTACTCGCGGCTGTCCAAGCATATCCGCACGCTCGGCCTGAAGGGCTTCCGCGAATATTGTTCGCTGGTATCCTCGCCGGCGGGTGCCGCGGCACGCCGGGACATGCTTTCCCATCTGACGACGAACTTCACGCGGTTTTTCCGTGAGAACCATCACTTCGAACATCTGAAATCGGATGTCCTGCCAGACCTGCTGGCCCGCGCCAAGAACGGGGGGCGCGTGCGCATCTGGTCGGCTGCGTGCTCGGACGGGCAGGAGCCCTATTCGATCGCGCTGACGGTTCTGTCGATGATGCCGAATGTCGCCGACCTCGATTTCCGGATCCTGGCAACCGACATCGATCCGAAGATCCTGGCGCTCGCCAAGGCCGGCGCCTATGACACGACATCGCTCGAAACCGTCAGCCCCGCCATGCGCAAGCAGTGGTTCACCGAGGTCGACGTCAACGGCCGCCAGAAATGGCAGGTCGATGATCGGGTCAAGCGGCTGATTACCTTCAACGAATTGAACCTGATGGCACAGTGGCCATTCAAGGGGCAGTTCGACGTCATATTCTGCCGCAATGTGGTGATCTATTTCGATGAGCCGACGCAGATGAAGATCTGGTCGCGCTTCGCCGGCATGCTCAACCCCAAGGGGCATCTGTATATCGGGCATTCCGAACGCGTTTCGGGCGATGCGAAATCGGTCTTCGACAACATCGGGATCACCACGTACCGTTTGAACGGCAAGCCACAGGGAGGACGCTCATGACAACGCCAGCACGCGTTCTCGTCGTCGACGACAGCGCCACCATGCGCGGGCTGATCACGGCAATCCTGAATGCCGATCCTGACGTCAATGTCGTTGGCCAGGCGGCCGACGCCATGCAGGCACGCCAGGCGATCAAGGAACTGGATCCGGACGTTGTCACGCTCGACATCGAGATGCCGAACATGAACGGGCTGGAGTTCCTGGACAAGATCATGCGGCTTCGGCCGATGCCGGTGATCATGGTATCGACGCTGACGCACAAGGGGGCCGAGGCGACGATATCGGCGCTTGAAATCGGTGCCTTCGATTGCGTTCACAAGCCGCTCCCCGGCGACCCGCGTCCCTTCAGCGATCTGGCGGACAAGGTCAAGGCGGCGGCGCGCTCGCAGCGCAAGTTCATCATCACCGGCAACAAGGTCGCCGCGCCGCAGGCCGCCAATGCCAATACGTCGGTGGACTACCGTGCCGGCCGCAAGATCATCGCGATCGGCGCCTCCACGGGCGGCGTCGAGGCACTGATTGCCGTCCTGCAGAAATTCCCGGCGAACTGCCCGCCGACCGTGATCACGCAGCACATGCCGCACACGTTCACGAAAAGCTTTGCCGAGCGTCTCAACCGTCTCTGCGCGCCGACCGTGCAGGAGGCGACCGATGGCGCGCGGCTGGAAGTCGGCAAGGTTTACCTGGCGCCCGGTGGCGAACGCCACCTGCAGGTCGTCAATCCGACATCACCGTCCTGCCGCCTGCTGGACCGTGAACCCGTCAACGGACACCGGCCTTCCGTCGATGTGCTGTTTGACTCCGTCGCCGAACTCGCCGGTCGCAATGCGATCGGCCTGATCCTGACCGGAATGGGCCGTGACGGCGCATCCGGTCTCCTGAAAATGCGTCATGCAGGCGCTCGAACATTCGGTCAGAATGAAAAAACCTGCGTGGTGTACGGAATGCCGAGGGTTGCCCATGAACTGGGTGCCGTCGAACACCAACTACCCCTCAACTCAATCGGGGAAGAAGTATTGAAAAGCGCCGCCGCCCGAAGAGAAGGAAGCGAATAAATGTCCCTAGCGGAAAAAATCAAGGTTCTGATCGTCGACGATCAGGTAACGAGCCGCCTGCTTTTGGGCGATGCCTTGCAACAGCTCGGTTTCAAGCAGATCACGGTTGCCGGCGACGGTGAGCAGGGGGCCAAGATCATGGCCCAGCAGCCACACCATCTGGTGATCTCCGACTTCAACATGCCGAAGATGGACGGGCTCGGACTGCTGGCAGCAGTGCGCAACAACCCGGCCACCAAAAAAGCGGCCTTTATCATGCTGACGGCACAGGGTGACCGTGCGCTGGTCACCAAGGCCGCGGCGCTCGGAGCCAACAACGTGCTCGCCAAGCCGTTTACCATTGAAAAGATGAAGGCAGCGATCGAGGCTGTGTTTGGGGCACTGAAATGATCCACGATACCGCGACCAAACGCGTGCACGTCATTCAGGGTGAATTCAAGGTGGTGAGTGATCCGGATGTGGTGCTTTCGACCATCTTGGGCTCCTGTGTGGCCGCGTGCATGCGCGATCCGGTCGCGGGTGTTGGTGGCATGAATCATTTTCTTCTGCCGGGTTCGGCGGAAGCGATGTCCTCGGGTGGGGATGCAACGCGCTATGGCGTTCATCTGATGGAACTGCTGATCAACGGGCTCCTGAAAAAGGGAGCGCGTCGCGACAGACTGGAAGCCAAGATTTTCGGCGGTGCAAAGACGATCGCGCGCTTTTCCAATGTCGGCGAGCAGAACGCCCTGTTTGCCAAGCAGTTTCTGATGGATGAAGGCATTCAGATCGTCGGTGAAAGCACCGGCGGAGAGCATGGCCGCAAACTGGAATACTGGCCCTTGAGCGGCCGGGCGCGCCAGTATGCCCTCACCGGCGTCGAAACGCAGAAGACGGTTGCCCTCGAGCAGCGTCCGGCTCCTGTGTCGAGGCCCGTGGAAAATACGATCGAATTCTTCTAGGCCTGACGGCTGCCGCCGGGTTGCGCGGCGCATCGGTCGAAAGGATCGGCAGGAGTTCGAATGCAGGCCGTTCGTAGGGAAAGACCCGGACGGTAGTTTTATCAGCGTGAGGAAGAGTAATGCAGACCGAACTTAAGAGCCACATGCCTCACGTCGACGAAGCGCTTCCGGAAGTGATGATGCGCATCGTTTCGGAACTCTATGATGTGGCCTATCTGATCGAGCGGATCGAGCCAATGTTGAGCGACATCCATGGCGAGGCGATCCTTGAGACCGCCGACCGCATGAAACTTCTGCAGGGTATCGACCTGGCCGTCCAGAAGACCCGTGGCCTTGCCGAATTTATCGACACGGTGACAGCAGCGATCCCGCAGTCCTGGATGGTCGACGTCACCACTGCGCTCAATCTGGTAAAGCTTGCGGATATGCAGAAGTCGCTCGGCAACGGTATGCTGCGCCACGGCCATTCGCAGCCCCTGACGGAAGCTGCCGGCGATTTCGAAGCGTTTTAGCTTTCCAACAGCTTTTTAGCCCGGCTGCCATGGCCGCGGCCGGCCGTTTTTCGTGTCCAAAAATGAGCCTCAGCGAAAACCACTCGCCAGATCGATGGCACCCGTCGTCCCTCCTCGCTTTTGCATCGCCGTCGAAAACCAGCTTCCAAGACAAGTTCGCGCAAGTTTCGTTTCCTAATGTCCCAATCGGGGCTGGTAGATTTGCGCGTGATTTGCATTAGGCCGACTGCGCCAAGTCATTCTCCAGCAAGCCCGAATGTTTGGATCTGCGCATGATTGTTCGCTCGAGTGATGTTACTCGACTGAAATATGCGCCACTGGGTGCGGAAACAGAATGAATCTGTTGGATCAACTTTCGACGGTCATGAAAAATTTGGCCAGTCTCGGGCAGGGTAAGCTCATTGCCCTCATTTCTGCCGGGGTCATCGCGGTCGGGATCGTTCTCGGTGCCGGCATCTACGTGAACAAGCCCGCCTTCGAGACCCTCTATGTCGGTCTTGAAAGCGGCGATCTCAACCAGATCAGCGTGGCGCTGGCGGAGGCCAACATCGATTTCGATGTCGGCTCCGATGGCAGCAGCCTGCAGGTTCCGGTTGGCATGACGGGCAAGGCCCGGCTCTATCTTGCCGAGCGCGGCCTCCCCAACAGCGCCAATGCCGGCTACGAACTTTTCGACAATGTCGGTTCCCTCGGCCTCACCTCCTTCATGCAGGAGGTAACGCGCGTTCGGGCGCTTGAAGGCGAAATCGGACGCACCATCCAGCAAATCTCCGGCATTCAGGCCGCCCGCGTTCATATCGTCATGGCGGACCGCGGCTCTTTCCGGAAGGCCGAACAGACACCGACCGCATCCGTTATGATCCGGGCAAGCGCCAGTGTCGGCCGCAATGCCGCGGCTTCGATCCGCCATCTGGTGGCTTCCTCGGTTCCCGGCCTTAGCGTCGACGACGTCACGATTTTGGATTCGTCCGGCCAGCTTCTCGCATCCGGCGACGATCCGTCCAACAGCGCGATGAACCAGTCGCTCAGCATCATCCAGAACGTCCAGACCGAGATCGAAAGCAACATCGACAAGGCGCTTGCTCCGTTCCTCGGCATGGACAACTTCCGTTCCAGCGTCACGGCAAAGCTCAACACCGATACCCAACAGATCCAGGAAACGGTGTTCGATCCGGAATCGCGCGTCGAGCGTTCGACCCGCGTCACCAAGGAAGAGCAGAAGTCCAGCCAGCAGCAGGCCGACAATGCGGCCACCGTCCAGCAGAACGTGCCGCAGGCGGCGCCAACAGGCGGTACAGGCGGTCCCCAGTCGAACGACCAGACCGAAAAGAAGGAAGAGCAGACCAACTACGAGATCAATTCGAAAACCGTTGCGACCGTCAAGAGCAGCTATACGGTGGAAAAGCTCTCCGTCGCCGTGGTGGTCAATCGGGGTCGCGTTGCCGCCATGGTCGGCGAAAATGCCGACCAGGCGAAGATCGACGCCTATATCGCCGACATGCAGAAGATCGTGGCTTCGGCCGTCGGCCTTGACCCGGCGCGGGGCGATATCATCACGCTCACGGCCATGGATTTCGTCAATACCGAGCTGCTCGATGAGGCGATCGCCGGACCGGGTATCATGGAAACGCTGACCCGGAATGTCGGTGGCATCATCAACGCGCTCGCCTTCATCGCTGTCGCCTTCCTGGTGGTTTGGATGGGTCTGCGGCCGCTGGCCCGCTCGGTTGGCCTGGGCGGTGGAAGCACAGCGCTGGCAGATGCCGACAGTGCAGGCCTCGAGCTTCCCGATTTCTCTCCGTCGCCAGGCGCCACCGGTGGTGCGCTCATGGAAGGCTTCGGTTCGGATTTCGGCTTCGACAGCACGGACGACCTTCTCAGCCTGGGCGACGACAGCGAGAGCGACGGTGGCTTCAACCGACGCGTCAAGGAAGGCCCCGAGCGGCGCCTGGCGCGCATGGTGGAGATCAGCGAAGAGCGCACGGCCAAAATCCTCCGCAAATGGGCCGCCGAGCGGGCTGCCTGACACGAGATCCATCCGGGTGTCCCGGCCGATATCCAAAATTGAAAATCCCGCGCATAGGCGGGATTTTTTTGTTTGCGGATCGACCGCCTGCGCGTCGCGAAGAAATATCGGTAAAGTCGCGTTCGGGAAAATAAGCTGCAAAGGGCCGGCTGTATTCCAGAGTCTCGTGGACCTCTGGCGAAGAATCGTCCCGACCGGCAAAGGCGGCGCGCGCATCCACTCGATTCGTTCTATTTAACAAACCGTTAATTTCTGTGTGTTTTTGGAGCGCTTTTGTTTCCGGAAGCGTTCCATAGACTCTGCGGAAAAAAGGTGTTCGAGTCAGAGATTCAATATAATCCGAATATTACTTGGGCAACCATTCGAGGTTAGACTTTAGACTGGCCGATTTAACGGCCACTCGACTGCGATAGGCGCTGATGCAATTTCGCAACAACGCAAATCTCAAATAAAAAAATCGCGGAGAACGAAACGGGATCGGACTCTATGCCGGTTCGTTTTCTGGATAAAATTTTCGCGCCGAGCTCCCTGTTTTATCGGAAAAACAGGGGGGAGACGCAGTGCTGGATTGTTGAAAATTTATAAATCATTAATTAAATCAAAATCTTAAATTTTCTTTCGAATGATTTTCTAGATCTGACGCAAAGATCGTTTCAAATCATCTCGAATCGATTCAGAGATGTTTCCAAAAGTAAATCCCGAGAAGATAGCAGTAGTTTTTCGCAAGGGGCGATGTACATTTTATGTAGTGATTCGCGTACTGATTTGCGTCTGTTCCGGGTGGCGGAATGCCCGGGAAAAGCTGTCGGCGGCGGCGGCGAAGGCGCTTCGAGCAGGGCGGGCGGGTCCATAACGAGGGGCAAAATTATGGATGTTCTACAGGCTGAAAGTGCGGCGTGGTCGGGGGCAATGGCGCCTATGCGCGTTGTGGGCCGCGTATCGACAAGAGAGCAATTGATCCGCAGGCTTGGCGAATTCGCCGAGCGCGGCAATCTCGGCAAGGGGCTGGCGGCGCTGACCGAATATGTCGGAGCGACGCATTATCTCCTGGCTCGCTACGACCTGTCGCAGGACGACGGTCTTGATTTCGTCGTCTGCTCGGATTGGCCGTTCGATGTCGTCAAGAGGCTGGCAAAGGTCATGTCGGGCCTGCATTCAAAGACCAACGAACTGGAAAAATGCCTTTCGGTTCTGCAGCCGAGCTTCATGTCGCTGCCGGATGATGTCGATGTCAGCCGCGGGATCAGCCGGGAATACTGCTCGATCACCTTCAACGTCGGCCGCGTCCGGCTTTCGCTGATGCTGCTGTTTCCAAAGGATGTCATCCTTTCGCAGGAAAGCGTTCGCGATGTTGCGCTGTTGACGGCTTACTTCGCCAGCTTTGCCAACGAGCGCAGCGTTCGCAGCGATCGCGATTTCGAACTGACGGAGCGCGAGCTCGAATGTCTCTTCTGGATCGCGGAGGGAAAGACGAGCGACGAAATCGCCATGATCCTCGGCATTTCGCGCAACACCATCAACAACTACATCACCAGCGTCATGCGTAAGACGGCCACCAAGACGCGTTCCGAGGCCATCGCCTACGCTGTTCGCAACAACCTGGTCTAGGAGCGACGATCATGACGTACATCCTGCCGCCCAATACACGCGCTGTTGATGACGGCAAGGCG
The DNA here is from genome assembly GCA_900472785.1 of Hyphomicrobiales bacterium. Classification (GTDB taxonomy): domain Bacteria; phylum Pseudomonadota; class Alphaproteobacteria; order Rhizobiales; family Rhizobiaceae; genus Pararhizobium. The sequence continues at coordinate 9,427 of UCJH01000118.1, forward strand.
GGACGCCAGGTCAAGGTTTCGCGGGCTTCTACGCTGGTGGCGCGCCTGCAGGCGATGCAGAAGCAGATCAACGCCAAGCATTTCGCCGTGCTGCGCCTGAACGGCAGCGGCCTGCCGGCATCGCGCAAGCTCACCTGCGTGCTCGACAATTGGGGCACCGAGTCGGAAATCACCGCGCATGATCTGGTCTCGTCCTATAGCGATCAGATGCTGGAGCATCTCGATACCTCGCTGCTGCCGCTGCTGTGGAACGGCACCGGCGAGCACCAGGCCGTGGAAACGTCGGACTTCTCCCGGTTTACCCACCGTCTCAAGGGCCGGTTCCTGCCGTTTTCCGGCGTCGCCTTTCCGGTGCGGCTTGGCGCTCAGGGAAATGGATATGTCATCTTCATGGGCAGCTACATCGACCTCAGCAGCGAGATGATCATCGACCTGCACGGACGCAGCTGCCAGATCATGACGGACATTCTTGGCGCCGACGAGCGCCGAATCCTGCCTTCTGAATCGCTGAGCGATCGCGAGATCGCCTGCCTTCAGATGGCCGGTGACGGCTATATCAGCGAAGAAATCGCCGAGAAGATGGGGCTGTCGGTGCATACGGTGAATGCCTATCTCGGCGTGGCAACGACCAAGCTTGATTCCGTCAATCGCATCCAGGCTATCGCCAAGGCGATCCGCCTTGGCTACATTAGCTGATATTTGCTCTGGAAGAATCCGGACGGAGGATGGCGGGCTTTCAGCTCGCCATTGCCGTTGGAAAGGATGTGACGAATTTCGCCGCGTTCAGGCTCTTGGCCAGGAAAGCGGTGTTCTCGTCCGGATCGCTGGACGGGCTCTGGAAGGCGATATGGTTGATTTCCACGCCGGCGCTGTCCTTGCCGAGCGCCAGCTGGGCGTAGACGGTGACGCCATCCGGTTTCAATTCCAGATCGAGGACGATTTCCGGTTGGGTATCCCAGTCGAGATTGTAGTTTCCGCCGATACCGAAATTCACGGTACCCGGCAGGAAATACAGCTCTGCAGCCGAGGAAACGAGATCGGCCAGGCTGCCATAGGATTCAAAGCGCAGCAGCGCAATGAAATCAGCCGCGTCGATCAGGCGCAATTCTGTGGCGACCGGACGGATGGCTTCGGCTATAATTTTCTCGCGCTGTTCGGAATACTGGCATTTTTTCATCGAGATTACGTCATCCGTTTCGTGTTCGGCTGCGTTGCATAAACCCGGTGAATCAGCTCGGCGACTGCCTTGTAGAAGACCGGTGGAATCACACTATCCACCGAGACTTGCGCAAACATTGAGCGTGCGAGAGGCGGATCCTCAAAAACGGGAATGCCGTTCTTTTCCGCCAGTTCGCGAATTTTCAGCGCCACCAGGTCCTGACCCTTGGCCACGACCACCGGTGCATCGCCTTCCTCCTTTACATAGCGCAGGGCGACTGCGAAGTGGGTCGGATTGGCGATGACCAGGGTTGCGCGCGGTACGGAAGAGATCATGCGCCGCCGGGCTCGGTCCCTGGCGATCGAGCGCAGGCGCGCCTTGATGATCGGATCGCCCTGCGATTGCTTGAGTTCTTCCTTTACCTCCTGCTTCGTCATCCGCAGTTCGCTGTACCAGTGGTGCCGCGTCCAGAAAAAATCGGCAGCTGCGATCGTCGCGGTTGCCAGAAGGATGACGATCATGATCTCGTTGAGATCGCCGGACAGGGTTGCGAAGATCGTCAGCGGATCGGAAAACATCGCTTCGAGCGAGTTGTAGTAATCATTCTTCAGCACCAGTACGATGACGATCGAGACGATGATGATCTTGAAAAGCGATTTGGCGAACTCGACGAGCCCCTGGACGCCGTAAATCCGCTTCAGGCCGCCGATCGGCGAAATGCGGTTCATTTTCGGCGCGATCCGGTCGAGAACGGGCGAAGGCAGGTTTTGCAGGACGGAGGAGCCGAGGCCGAAAATGACGAGCAGGGCGAAGATCGGTATCATCAGCGCGCTCGTCGACCAGAAGATGTGGGTGATCAGAGCGACCACATCCGTCGATGTTTCGATGCGCCAGGCTTCCGGTTGTTCAAAAATATCCTTCAGTGCTTCCGCGACCGTGGTGAAGCCTTCTGGCAGGAAGAAGACGAAAAAGATGTAGATGGCGATGGTCGAGGCAAACATCGTCACTTCGCGGGAAAAAGGCACATTGCCCTTCTCGGCGGCATCGGACAGTTTTTTCTCCGACGGCAGTTCGGTTTTACTGTCTTTGTCCTGGTCTTCAGACATCGGATCGACGAGTCCTTGTGCTGCGCCGCAGCGCGCGCGGCTGCCTGTTGTGATCCCGGCACCGTCAGCATGCAAGGGGCAGGCTTCGCTAAACGCGCTGGCTTCACAGAAACCGTATCGCCGGACGGAGATCGCCTGCAAACGAAAACACGCGCCGGCCTGAAAAGGCGGCGCGTGTCATAGGTCCGTTCGAAAGATCAGCCGGTCGTCAGGCCGCGGCTTGCGTCTTTTCCTTCAGTTCGATCTGGCCGCTGGCGGCAAGGCGAATGGCTTCCTGGGTGATGGAGCGACGGGCAATGGCAATATCGCGCGGATTGATGCCTGCGTCGCCGGCCGAGAGATCGGATTCGATCATGCGGCGCTGGCGGGCGCCAAGCGAAGCGAGGACGGATTCGCGCAGTTCCATGCTCGAGCCGCGCAGCGCCATGGTGATGATGTCGCCCGAAACGTCGTTGAAAAGCTGAACGCGGCTGCGCTGCGGCATGGCAAGAATGTCGTCGAAGAGGAAGATCTTCGGCCGAACCTTCTTGACGGCGTCGGTGTTGAGGCTTTCGAGCGAGGCAAGCAGGCTGTCGACCTGGGTCTTTTCCAGCTCGTTCATGACTTCGGCGATCTTGATCGAGCCGGTCGAATTGCGGTCGGCATCCAGTTCGCGCATCATCTCGAAAACGCGCGTCTCGATGATCGTTGCAGCCTTGGGGCTGACATTCTTCATGTTGACGGCGCGGTTGATGATGTCGGCCCGGTTTGCTTCCGGCAGCTGCAGCAGCACCTTTGCGCCGAACGTCGACGGCATCATCGACAGCACGTAGGCGATGGTCTGCGGATGCTCCTTGCCGAGATACTGGGCAACAAAAACCGGATCGGAATCCTGCAGGCGATCCCAGATATTGGCTTCATAGGACTGGAAGGTGGTGCGGCGTCCAAGCAGACCATCGACCTCGTCCGGCGACAGGCCTTCCTCGAGAATGCCCTCGATGGCCTTGGCATTGTCCATCAGGCCGGCGCCTTCGGTGAACAGGTCCTCGAATTCGTTGACGAGAATTTCCAGTTCGTGCGGCGGGATGGATCGCAGCGACTGGGCAGAGGCGATGATCGCCTGCAGCTCGCTCTGCGTGAAAAATTTCAACAACTTGCCGGCAATAGGCTTGCCCATGGCGAGGAGGACCGCAGCAGCCTTGTCGATCTGGCTGAGGGGGCTTGTCGGCGCAGATGCCGCGAAATTGTCGAAATCCATCATGGATTGATCCTCGTGGCCCGGATTTGGGCTTTAAACTTTACTGGTACCCTTGATTTCGATGAGCTTCACACCGAAACGTGTTTCGTCGTTTTCCAGAACCGTGATTTCGCCGCGACCGATCATCCGGCCGTTGACGACGATATCGACTGCTTCGCCGATCCTGCGGTCGAGCGCGATCGTTGCGCCTTCGGTCAGGTTCATGAGGCTCGAGACCTGCATGCGGCTGGATCCGAGAACGATCTGGACATCGATCGGAATGTCCATGATCAGGTCGAGATTGGAGGTCAGGCTGCTGCCGGGCTCGCTTGATGCGGGTTCGCTGTCGAAGGATGTGCCGCCGAAATCGCTCGATCCGCCGAAATCGCTGGAACCACCGAAGTCGCCCGCACCGAACGCGGTGTCGGATGCAGTTTCCTCGCCGAAGCTGGTTGCGCCGAAATCACCGCCGAAGCTGTCCAGCCCGCCCGATGTCTCGTCGAGGGAGCCACCGAAGTCCGATGTCAGGTCAGAGGTTTCGGTCGAGCCGAAATCCATGCCGAAATCGGAACCGGGCAGGGTGCCTGCGGAATCGCTTTTCAATACGCCGCGCAGATCGTCGATCGCCTGATCGAGTTCGTCATCGCCGACGTTGAGAATCGCCTGTTCGTCAATGGGTGCTTTTTTGGTAGCCATGATTGAATTATTCCAGTTGAAACTTGCCCCAACCATACTGCCGGTCGGGTCGCGGTTCTTTTAACCCATGATATGGTGAAGAATGTCGTTCTCAGAGCCGTGGGTGTCCTTTATCCGGACGGTGTATTTCGCACCCGAGCGTCCGAATTCGCAGATGTAGAGATCCCGGCCGTTGGCATTGACCTCGACGCGGACATCCTGTGCGTCGTGAAAGGGAATGACGTCGCCAGGCTGCAAACGGCTGATCGTGTCGAGCGTCAGGCTTTCAAGCTTGATGCGGGCCTCGAGCGTCACGGCCGAGCGGCGGACCTGGTGCTCCAACTGTTCGTTCCAGTCGGTCTTCGCCTTCTTGTTCTGCCCGACGCCTTTCGGGAAAACGACCGTCGTCTTCAAAAGCGTCTTCTGCGGCACGATCACGGAGAACGTCGACAGTACCGGACCCAAGCCGACCGTCACATTGATGCAGGCGGCGTAGTAGTCCTCTACCTCCGGATCCGGGGCCGGACGGTTGCTGGCATTGTAGGGGCGGCCGACCAGCGGCTCGAAGCCGCCGGGCGCATTCACCGCCGAACGCAGGACGTCGGCGAATTTCTCGAAGATCATCGTCGCGGCGTCGAGTTCGATGGGCGAAAGGGCCCGCGGCTTCGGCTCCTCGATGGAAGAAGGCGGTGCGCCGAGCAAGGTTTCCATCAGCGTGATGATCACCGGGCTGTCGCAGCTCAGCGTGAAATCCGCCGCCCAGTTGCGCAGCGAGGTGTCGCTGAGCGCAACGGCCGTGCCGAGATCGGTGACAAGTTCGCTTCCCAGGCCCACTTCGAAACCCGCATAGGCAATGGCGATGTCGAGGCCGGTTTCCGATTTCAGGATATCCGGAAGAAATTCCGAGAAGATATGGCCGAGGTCGCCGCAGATCTTGCCGATCGTCTGGGTATCGCCGAGCGCGCCGGTCATGCGCGCCAGGAGGCGACGGTCGAAGGGATGAACGTTGCTGGTCGTTGGTGCTGTCATGGATCAGGCCGCCTTGCTTTCGCCGCCGCCGCCCGGATTCATCATTTCCTGCTCGACGGCGTCGATCGACGGACGCTCGTAGGCGGAAATGGTCTTGCGGCCGTATTCGAGCGCAACCTGGGGAACCGAGCCGTTCATATAGGCCAGCAGCGTCTGCTTGACGATGATGTAGAGCCGTCCCTGCTTGTCGCGCACCGTCTTGATGTTGGCGATGATCGGGCTGACGATGCAGTAGGACAGGAAGATGCCCAGCATGGTGCCGACGAGGGCGGCGGCGATCTTGCCGCCGAGCACTTCCGGCGGCTCGCTGATCGCGCCCATGGCCTTGATGACGCCGAGAACGGCGGCAACGATGCCGATGGCCGGGAAGGCGTCGCCCATGGTGACGAGCGCGTTGTAGCTCTTCATCTTGTCATGGGTGATGGTATTGATTTCCTCGTCCATCAGGGCTTCGATTTCATGGCTGCGGGCGTTGCCGATGATGATCAGGCGGACATAGTCGCAGATGAAGGACGTCAGTTCCTTGTTCTTCAGCACCGTCGGAGCCGACTGGAAGATCGAGGACTCGTCGGGATTGTCGATATGGCTTTCGATTTCGTTGCGCGACTTGGTGCGCAGGTCGCGCATCAGGCTGTACAGGACGCCGAGCGTATCGAGATACTGTCGTTCCTTCGGCACCTTGTGCGTAAACGCCTCGCCGAGCGCCTTGCCGGTGTCTTTGATCACTTTCATCGAATTGGCCATGATGAAGCCACCGAGGCCGGCACCACCGATGATCACGAGCTCGAAGGGCTGGTTCAGCACTTCCATATGGCCGCCCATGGCGATGAAGCCGCCGAGGATACAGCCGAATGTCAGGAGAAGGCCGATGATGATGTTCATATTTTGGTCCGCCACAATCGCAATTTTCGCTGCAATCGATACGGTTTCAGCCTTGCGTGAGGCTGGCTCTAGGCTCGTTTTGGGCGCATTGTTCGGAACAGGTTCGCGCAAGCAAAAGAATGCAGGTTTCACGCAATGGGCGCGCCATGCGCCGTTTTCGAATGTGGATGAACGGGGATACCGTCGTGACGACGACCTATACCAGCTACAAACTCATAACGGCCGATCTGTCGAAATCGCTGGAGCGGGTGGCAAAGCAGCCCGATGTGGCGCGCGAGACCGAGTACTACCTCGCCAACATCGGCAATGTGAAATCCATCGACGAGTTTTTTGCCGACAGCAGGCTTTATAACTATGCGATCAAGGCCCATGGTCTTGAGGACATGGGCTATGCCAAGGCTTTCATGCGCAAGGTGCTGACCGAAGGCATCGACACCGATGACGCCTTTGCCAAGAAGCTCACGGATAACCGCTATTCCGAACTGGTGGAATCGCTGAATTTCGCCCGCAACGGATCGGTCGCCACGACGTTCGACAAGGCCCAGAAGGGCGTCGTCGACAAGTACCAGCGCCAGACGCTGGAACAGAACGCTGGCGAAGAAAACTCCGGAGTTCGCCTGGCGCTCTATTTCGAACGCATGGCGCCGGCGATCACCAGCGGTTACGGCCTCCTGGCCGATGATGCTTTGGCGCAGGTCGTGCGCACCGTCATGCAGCTGCCAGACGAGTTTGCTGCCTCCGATATCGACAAGCAGGTCGCCACCATCGAAAAGACCATCGATATCGACGACTTCAAGGATCCGGTGAAGCTCGGAAAATTCATGGAGCGGTTCACGGCCCTGTGGGAGCTGAACAATTCCTCCGATCCCTACGATCCGCTGGCCGTCTTCGGTTCCTCCAGCGGTTACGGCATTTCTTCGGACTTGCTGCTCTCCATCAACAAACTGAAACTTGGAGGGCTCTGACATGCAGACCGGTCTCTATGTTGCCGTCTCGTCGCAGATGGCTCTCGAAAAGCGGATGAATACGCTGGCCGACAACGTCGCCAATTCCAGCACGGTCGGGTTTCGCGCCACCGAAGTGAAGTTCAACCAGATGATCGGCGATACGCAGCCGGCCAAGGTAGCCTTCGTTTCCGAGGGGCAGGAATTCATCAATACCAACAATGGCGGTCTCAACCAGACGAACAATTCGCTGGATTTCGCGATCAAGGGCGATGCCTGGTTCCAGATCGAGACGCCCGCCGGTCCGGCGCTCACGCGCGACGGCCGCTTCACGCTGACGGATAACGGCGATCTGGTGACGATCCGGGGCTATCCGGTGCTCGATCCCGGCGGCGCGCCGATCCAGCTCTCGAACACGGCAGGCCCTGTCGAGGTCGGCGCCGACGGGGCGATCCGCCAGAACGGCACGCAGGTCGCATCCTTCGGGCTTTACGAGGCGGATTTCAGCAATGGCTTCGTGCGCCATGAAAACAGTGCCGTCATTCCAACCACGCAGCCGGAACCGGTCGTTGATCGCTTCGGCGTCGGCGTGCTGCAGGGCTTCGTGGAGGAATCCAACGTCAACCCCGTTCAGGAAATGTCGCAGCTGATCATGGTCTCACGGGCTTTCGAAAACATCACGGCCCTGATGCGCGACAGCGAAGGCACGCTCGACGAAGCGATCAAGACGCTTGGCGGCAGCAAGTAAACCACGACCATGACGGGAAACGGCATGCAGGGCGAGAAAATCCAGATCCGCAACACATCGACGTCGCTTGCAGCGCTTGCAGGCCTCGTCGGACGATATTCCAATCCGGATTTCTCGATCGCGCCCGGTGGCCACGTCAAGACGATTTCGGCCGGTCACTACACCGTCAGCGGCCTGTCGCGTCATGTCCGCCTCGGCGATTTCGTCGCGCACAAGAGTTCGACCGGCATTCATCTGGGTGAGGTCGTCAAGGTGGAGCAGGAAACCGTGGTCGTCTGCCCGATCGAGCCGGGCGATCCGATCGGCATCCACGATACGGTCATTCGCAAAGGTGCCTTCCGCGTCGCGCCGACCGAAGGCTGGTGCGGCCGCACCATCAACGCGCTCGGAGAACCGATCGACGGACGCGGTCCGCTTTTGCAGGGCGACATCCGACGCCCGATTTCCAATAGCGCGCCGCCCTCCATGACGCGTCAGCGCGTGCAGCATGGCTTCCGCACCGGCGTGCGCGCCATCGACATCTTCTCGCCGCTGTGCCTTGGCCAGCGTCTCGGTATTTTCGCCGGCTCCGGCGTCGGCAAGTCCACGCTTTTGTCGATGCTGGCCCGCGCCGACGCATTCGATAAGGTCGTGATCGCGCTGGTCGGCGAACGTGGCCGTGAAGTGCGCGAATTCATAGAGGATACGCTGGGCGAGAACCTCTCCAAGTCGGTTGCCGTCGTCGCCACCAGCGACGAAAGCCCGATGCTGCGAAAGATGGCGCCGCTGACCGCGATCACAATCGCCGAACATTACCGCGACAAGGGCGACAACGTGCTCCTGATCGTCGATAGCGTGACGCGCTTCGCCCACGCCATCCGCGAAGTCGCGACCGCATCCGGCGAGCCGCCGATCGCGCGCGGCTATCCGGCCTCCGTCTTCACCGAACTGCCGCGCCTGCTTGAGCGCGCAGGACCGGGCGCCGAGGGGACTGGCACCATTACCGCGATCATCTCGATCCTCGTCGATGGCGACAATCACAACGATCCGATCGCCGACTCGACCCGCGGCATTCTCGATGGGCATATCGTCATGGATCGAAGCCTGGCAGAGGAGGGGCGCTATCCGCCCGTCAATCCGCTGGCATCGGTCTCGCGACTTGCGCGCAAGGCCTGGACGCCGGATCAGGAAAAGCTGGTTTCTCGACTGAAATCGCTGATCCATCGATTCGAGGAAACCCGGGACCTGCGCCTGATCGGTGGCTACCGGCCCGGCAGCGATCCGGATCTGGACATGGCGATCAAGCAGGTGCCGGTAATCTATGAAATCCTGAAACAGACGCCGGGCGAACGGCCTGCCTTCGATGCCTTTACCGATCTCGCCAATGCGCTCAAGGCGGCGGCGACGGCCGGCAATCAGCCGGGTCTGAGACCAAGAGCATGACCATGAACGACCAAGACGCCGATGAAATCATCCAGCAGCGCAAGCGCGGCGAACGCATACCAGCCATCGACAAGGCGTTGGGCGTGGCAGGCATAACGCTTGCTGCCGTTGCAACCTTCTTTCCGTGGTATGCCTTCCTGAATCAGGACAAGTTCTCCATGCCGGCTCCCTGGAGCGGCGCGACGCGTGATTTGCCTGAGAAGGTCGGGTCCGGCGCTGTCGCATCCCTGTCTTCCGAAGGCCGGCTGGAAAAAAACGATCCGGAAATCAAGGCCGCCGTCGACCAGCTGTTTACGGCGACGGTTCCCTTGCCGGAAGAAGCTGCGGCCAGCCAGAAGGATGGGCTGGAGCAACCTTTCCCCGGCTCTTCAGGCTTCAAGCTGATGCACGTCGCCAATGGCCGGGCTCTGATCGAGGACGCAAGCGGCATGTATATCGTGCGCGTCGGTTCGGTCCTGCCGGACAACAGCAAGCTCGCGACACTCGAGCAGCGCGATGGCCGCTGGGTGATGATCACCTCCAACGGCGACGTCTTCCAGACAAACTGACCCTGCGGCGGTCGCAGCCGACCGCCGATCAATCCGCCATGATGGCCGAATATCCGGACGCGACTTCGCGGGCCGGTACCCGCTGCCCATCGCTGCGGATTCTCCCCCGCTTCCCAGGGGACGATTTTTCGCATCTGCACCCAAGACAAGTCCCACGCAAGTTTACCGCCCTAGGTTCGGCGTCAACAAGCATGGAGTCGCATGATGCAACCTATTCAGCTTTTCGATCTCGCGTCCCGTCAGGCCCAATGGCTATCGGTCCGCCAGAACGTCGTCGCCGGCAATATCGCCAATGCCAGCACGCCGCATTATGCGGCGAAGGACGTCAAGCCCTTCGAAAGTGTTCTTCAGTCCACCGGCGTCCAGATGGCCGCCACGCAGCCGGGACATTTCACCGAGGCGCCCGGCGCGTCCGAGGTAACGGAAGTCGGCATGCTCGACGATGCGCAGGTCCAGCAATCCGGCAACAGCGTCGCGCTGGAAAAGGAAATGATGAAGACCGGCGAAATCAAGCGTGACTACGAGCTCAATACCGGTCTGGTGAAAGCCTTTCACCGAATGATGCTCATGACGGTACGGAAGTAAGACCCATGGATCCTCTGATCTCAGCCCTTAAAGTTTCGGCCTCCGGCCTCGAAGCGGAATCGACGCGTCTGCGCATCGTTTCGGAAAACATAGCCAACGCGCGCTCCACCGGTGATGCACCCGGCACCGATCCCTATCGTCGCAAGACCGTCAGCTTTGCTGCCGAGGTGGATCGCGCCAGCGGCGCCTCCACCGTCGAGGTGAAGCGACTGGGCACGGACGATTCGGAATTCACCATCGAATTCGACCCGGGCAATCCGGCGGCGGACGACAAAGGCATGGTCAAGCTGCCCAACGTCAACGTGCTGATTGAAATGGCCGACATGCGGGAAGCCAATCGCTCCTACGAGGCCAATCTCCAGACCATCAAGCAGGCGCGCGACCTGATCTCGGCAACCATCGATCTCCTGAGGGCTTCGCAGTAATGATAAACGCAATCCAGAACATCGGCGGTCTTTCCAGCATGCAGGGCCTCGACGCCACGACGTCGACGTCGTCGGCAGCTTCCACCGCTCAGGCCATGCTCGGCGGCGCTTCGGCGGCGGGCAAGACGCAGAGCTTCGCAGACGTCATGGGCAGCATGGCCAGCGAAATGGTCGGCAACATGAAAAAGGCCGAAGTCTCCTCGCTGCAGGGTATCCGCGGCGAAGCCAATACCCGTGAAGTCATCGACGCCGTCATGAACGCCGAGCAGTCGCTGCAGACCGCCATCGCCGTGCGCGACAAGGTCGTCAGCGCCTATCTCGAAATCGCACGCATGCCGATTTAAAGGATCAGATTGATGAAAGCCCTTTCCATTGCCGCTACCGGCATGAATGCCCAGCAGCTGAACCTCGAAGTCATCGCGAACAATATCGCCAACATCAACACCACGGGCTACAAGCGCGCCCGCGCCGAATTCTCGGACCTTCTCTACCAGACCGAGCGGGCCGCGGGCGTTCCGAACCGCGCCAACCAGGCCGTCGTGCCGGAAGGCGCCAATATCGGTCTCGGCGTCCAGACGTCGGCCGTCCGCAACCTGCATCTCCAGGGCAGCCTCGTCTCGACCGGCAACGATCTCGATCTCGCGCTGATCGGGCGCGGCTGGTTCCAGATCGAAACGCCGGACGGCGAAACGGCCTATACCCGTGCAGGTGCCTTCAATACCAATGCCGAAGGCCAGCTCGTCACGATCGACGGCTATACGGTCGTGCCCGGCGTCACCGTTCCGCCGAACACCAGCGAAATTACGGTCTCGACCTCGGGGCAGATCATGGCGCGGGTCGGCAACGATACGATCCCGCAGGAAATCGGCCAGCTGACGATCGCCAACTTCGTCAACGAGGCGGGTCTCGAGCCGCAGGGCGACAACCTGTTCAAGCAGACGCCGGCGTCCGGCGATCCGGTCATCGGCACGCCGGCGGATCCGGGCTACGCGCAGATCAAACAGAAATACCTCGAAGCCTCCAACGTCGATCCTGTCAAGGAAATCACCGATCTGATCTCGGCGCAGCGCGCCTACGAGATGAATTCGAAGATCATCCAGGCTGCCGACGAGATGGCCTCCACCGTGAGCAAGAACCTCAGATAAAAGAAGGAATGGCAAACATGACGTTTCGCCTGACTGCATCGGCAGCAAAAGCAAAAGGTACCCGCGGAAGTCATCTTCTGCGGGCGTCGGCCGTTGCGGGTTTTCTGTGCATCAGCCTGACGCTGCAAGGCCAGGCGCAAGCGCAGAACCCCATGGCTGTCATTCCGACCCGGACGATCTATCCCGGCGAGGTCATCCAGAGCAATCAGGTCGAGGCGGTCGAGGTGACCAACCCCAACCTGACCGGCGACTACGCGTCCGCCGTGGATCAGGTGACCGGCAAGATCACCAGCCGCACGCTTCTCGCCGGCCGGGTGATCCTGACCTCGGCGCTTCGCGATCCTTATGCCGTCGAACGCGGCAAGGCGGTTCGCATTGTCTTCAATAACGGCCCGCTGACGATCACGGCCGCCGGCGCACCGCTCGAAAGCGCTGCGATCGGCGATCTGATCCGCGTACGCAACACCGATTCCGGCATCATCGTCTCCGGAACGGTCATGTCCGACGGCACTATTCATGTGGTGGCAAAATGACCTTTCCTTTCGGCCGCTGGCTTCTGGCCCTGGCAACCGCCCTGTCGCTTGCAACGACGCCCGTCGCGGCGGCTTCTCGCATCAAGGACGTGGCATCGCTCCAGTCCGGACGCGACAACCAGCTCATCGGCTACGGTCTTGTCGTCGGCCTGCAGGGCACGGGCGACAGCCTGCGCTCCTCGCCGTTCACCGAGCAGTCGCTGCGCGCCATGCTGCAGAATCTCGGAATTTCGACGCAGGGCAATGACTCGCGTTCCAAGAACATCGCCGCCGTCCTGGTGACCGCAACCCTGCCGCCATTCGCAAGCCCCGGCAGCCGCATCGACGTGACGGTGGGCTCGCTCGGCGATTCGACATCGCTGCGGGGCGGTACGCTGGTGATGACCTCGCTCTCGGGTGCCGACGGCCAGATCTATGCCGTGGCTCAAGGATCCGTCGTCGTCACGGGCTTCAACGCACAGGGCGACGCCGCGTCGATCTCGCAGGGCATCACCACCTCCGGCCGGGTGCCGAACGGTGCGATCATCGAGCGCGAACTGCCTTCGAAATTCAAGGACGGTTTCAATCTCGTCCTGCAACTGCGCAACCCCGATTTTTCGACGGCCGTCGGCATGGCCGAGGCGATCAACCGCTATGCCACCCAGCAGTTCGGCGGTCGCATCGCCGAGGCGCGGGATTCGCAATCCGTCGTCGTCGACAAGCCGAAGATGGCCGATCTTGCCCGGCTGATGGCGGATGTCGAAAACCTGGTAATCGAAACGGATGTACCGGCCCGCGTCGTCGTCAACGAGCGGACAGGGACGATCGTGATCGGCCAGGACGTGCGGATCTCGGAGGTCGCGGTCAGCTACGGAACGCTGACCGTCCAGGTCACGGAGACGCCGACCGTGGTCCAGCCGGAACCCTTTTCGCGCGGCGAAACCGCGGTCGAGCCCAACACGACGATACAGGCCTCCGCGGAAGGTGGCACGGTCGCGATCCTCAACGGGCCGAACCTGCGCTCGCTGGTGGCGGGGCTTAACAGCATCGGGGTCAAGCCGGACGGTATCATTTCCATTCTCCAGGGCATCAAGTCGGCCGGAGCCCTTCAGGCGGAGCTCGTTCTGCAATGACCAGCATCTCCATCAAACTCACGGCCCCCCGGCTTCTTGTGACGGGAATGATCTGCGCCATGCTGACCATCCCGGGCGCCTTCGCCCAGGAAGTCGCGACCCCGGTCGCCGGAAACGGCACAGCCGACGAAATCAAGCAGTTCTGCACGAATATCGCCGATGCGGCACGCGATCAGCGTTACGTGCTGCAGAAGAAGGAGCTGGCGGATCTTCAGGCGGGCGTCAACGAGCGGATCACCCTGCTGGAAAAGCGCCGGGCCGAATATGAGGACTGGCTGAAGCGGCGGGACGATTTCCTGAAGCAGGCCGAACTCGGGCTTGTCGATATCTACAAGACCATGAAGGCGGATGCAGCGGCCGGGCAGCTGGAACTCGTCAACCCGGAAATTGCCGCCGCAATCGTCATGAAGCTTCCGCCGCGCCAGTCGAGCCTCATTCTCAGCGAGATGTCCGCCGAAAAGGCCGCCGTGCTGACCAATATCATCTCGAGTGCAAGCGACGCCAACACATCGAAGGAACCATCATGAAATATCCTCTTCCGGTGCTGATGGTCGCAAGCCTGCTGTCCGGCTGCCAGAGCCAGACGTTCAACGAAATCGGCCGCGCGCCGGCCATGAGTCCGATCGGCAGCGGCCTGCAATATGCGCAGACGCCACAGATGGCGAGCTATCCCAAACAGGCGCAGCCCACAGCGCATGGCTACTCGCTATGGAGCGACCAGCAGGCGGCGCTCTTCAAGGATGCGCGTGCGCTCAATGTCGGCGATATCCTGACAGTCGATATCCGGATCGACGACAAGGCCTCGTTCGACAACAAGACGGATCGCAGTCGCGTCAATGACAGCGGTTTCAAAATCGGCGCCAACGGCCAGTCCGAGGTCAGCGACTTCGGATGGAAGGGGGGGCTGGACTACGGCTCGAACACCTCGACAAAGGGCGAGGGGACGACGGAGCGGTCGGAGAAGCTCGTCCTGCTCGTCGCGGCCGTCGTGACCGGCGTGCTGGAGAACGGCAACCTTTTGATCAGCGGTTCGCAGGAAGTCCGGGTCAATCATGAAATCCGTATCCTGAACGTCGCCGGTATCGTGCGGCCACAGGATGTCGATGCGAAGAACATGATTTCCTATGACAAGATCGCAGAAGCCCGCATCTCCTATGGTGGCCGTGGCCGTCTGACGGAAGTGCAGCAGCCGCCCTATGGGCAGCAGGTCATGGACATCATCTCGCCGCTCTAAGCAGGAGCATCACCGCAGGGGCGGGCGAGGCTGAAACAGGTATGGATTTTTGATCATGGACGAACTCGACACCGGCACGCCTGCATCCAAGAAGCCATCGCCGATCGTGACGATTGCGGCAATCGCTGTCCTGACCCTGCTTGCAGGCGGCGGCGGCTGGGTTCTGGGCGGCATGATTGCACCACCGCCGGAAAACAAGGCCGAGGCCGCCGTCGAGCCCGCTGCAGGCGGCGAGCACGGCGGCGACAAGAAGAAGGACGAGGGGCTGCCGCACATCGCGACGGAAGCCAATGGCATTGTCCAGCTCGAACCGATCACCACCAATCTTGCCTATCCTTCGGAAAACTGGATTCGGCTGGAGGTCGCCCTGCAGTTCAACGGCGCGCCGGACGTTACGATGTCCGAGCAAATCCACCAGGATATCGCCGGTTATCTGAAAACCGTGTCGCTGCAGCAGATCCAGGGGCCGCGTGGATTCCAGTATTTGAAGGACGACATACAGGAACGGGTTGACCTTCGTTCCGAAGGGCGCGTAACCAATGTGATCTTCAGGACATTTGTCATCCAATGATTCGCCCATGATCCGTACCGTCGCATTCATAGTCGCCATGCTGGCGATGTCCGGTATTGCGGGTGCGCAGGGCTTTCCTGCGGACATCCTGACGCAACCGATCGACGGTTCCGTCGCGTCCTGGATCATCCGGACCTTCGGTCTTCTGACGGTGCTTTCGGTTGCGCCGGGCATCCTGATCATGGTCACCAGCTTTCCGCGCTTCGTCATCGCCTTCGCCATCCTGCGCACAGGCATGGGCCTGGCGACGACGCCATCCAACATGATCATGGTCAGCCTTGCGCTTTTCATGACCTTCTATGTGATGGCGCCGACCTTCGACCGGGCATGGCAGTCCGGCATCGACCCGCTGTTGAAGAACGAGATCACCGAAACCGAAGCCATCGCGCGCGTTTCGGAACCGTTCCGGGAATTCATGGTCGCCAACACCCGGGAAAAGGATCTCCAGCTTTTCATCGATATCGCCCGGGAAAAGGGCCAGACCGTCGTTGTCGACGAAAAGGTCGATCTTCGTGCCGTGGTTCCCGCTTTCATGATCTCCGAAATCCGCCGCGGGTTCGAGATCGGCTTCCTGATCATGCTGCCGTTCCTGGTCATCGATCTGGTCGTCGCCACCATCACCATGGCAATGGGCATGATGATGCTGCCGCCCACCTCGATTTCGCTGCCGTTCAAGATTCTGTTTTTCGTCCTGATCGACGGCTGGAACCTGCTCGTCGGCAGTCTTGTCCGCTCGTTTAACTGAACCGGCCGACGTGGTTAATTTTACGTCTATTTCCGGCATTTGAATTGTCGCGGGATTTGTCGTCATTCCTTTGAAAATATTGAATTAATTTCATCTTCATTTTCATCTCGCGCTATTTACTTAGTATATTATGAAATACGTATTTTCGGCCCTTCTTTAAGCAAATTGCAAGGTATTCCTGCGACATTGCCCCTCACATAACGGGTTTGGCGACCTCGTCTCAAAAACAGCGCCAAGTTGGCATGATGCCGATCCATTATCACCGGTGATTTGTAGTCCGGTATGTCCCCTATCCTTGTATCTTGTATCCTAGAGGGACACTGTAAATGACAAGCATTCTGACAAACTCGTCCGCAATGGCGGCACTTTCCACGCTGCGCTCGATCTCTTCCGACATGGAAGCTACCCAGGGCCGCATCTCGTCCGGCCTGCGCGTCGGCAGCGCTTCGGACAACGCCGCCTACTGGTCGATCGCAACGACCA
>UCJH01000114.1 GCA_900472785.1 Hyphomicrobiales bacterium
CAAAGCCGAAACGACGGCCGCCCTTGACGACTTTTGCGACGCGGTTGATTGCGACGAGCTTATCGACGAATTCGCTGTCGCGCTCCTCGCGGTTCTGGCGATCGTCGCGAGAACCTCTTTTTTCTTGTGCCATTGTCCTTTTCCTTTTTCTTTTCCGGGTGCAATCGGCAGATTGACAAAAGTCGCTTCGGTTTCAATGAACCGAAGCGACCGGGTATTACAGACGCAACTTGATCGAGTCCAGACGCGAGCGCCTGGAAAAGCGCATCAGAAGTTCAGACCACCCTCGCGGGCTGCCTCGGCGAGCGCCTTGACGCGGCCGTGATAGATGAAGGCGCCACGATCAAAGACAACGTCCTTGATGCCGGCCTTCGAAGCGCGCTCCGCAAGGAGCTTGCCAACGGCGGCAGCTGCCGCCGTGTCGGCGCCCGTCTTCAAAGACGTGCGCAGATCGGTGTCGAGCGTTGAGGCGGACGCAACCGTCTTGCCTGCAACGTCGTCGATAACCTGTGCGTAGATGTTCTTCGACGAGCGATGAACCGACAGGCGAAGACGGCCATTGGCCACCTTCTTGATTTGACGGCGCACGCGGCTGGCGCGGCGCACAAGAGTCTCTTTCCTTGTAGCCATTTCGCGTGATCCTTACTTCTTCTTGCCTTCTTTGCGGACGATCCGCTCGCCGGCATACTTGACGCCCTTGCCCTTGTAGGGCTCGGGGCCACGGTATTCGCGGATTTCCGCGGCGACCTGGCCGACCTGCTGCTTGTTGATGCCGGTGATGACGATTTCCGTCGGCTTCGGCACAGCAATGGAGATGCCTTCCGGCGTCTGGTAGACAACGTCATGGCTGAAGCCGAGCGCCAGCTGCAGGTTCTTGCCCTGCAGAGCCGCACGATAGCCGACGCCGTTGATTTCGAGCTTGCGCTCGTAACCGTCCTTGACGCCCTTGAAGATGTTTTCGATCATCGTGCGGGACATGCCCCACTTCGAACGAGCATTCTTCGACTGGTCAACCGGGGTCACGGAGACCGCGTTGTTTTCTTCCAGCTTTACGAGCACTTCGTCATTCGCGACGAAGAAGAGTTCGCCCTTCGGGCCCTTGGCAGTCACTTTCTGGCCATCAATCGTAGCCGTGACACCTGCAGGAACCGGAACGGGTTTTTTACCGATACGAGACATTGTTCAACCTGTCTGTCCGTTATGGAGATCACTGCTGCCGTATTAGAATACGGAGCAGAGAACCTCACCGCCAACGTTCTGTTCACGTGCCTGGTGATCGGCCATCACACCCTTCGGAGTCGAAAGGATGGTGATACCGAGACCGTTCGCGACCTGCGGAATGGACTTCACCGAGACATAAACTCGGCGGCCCGGCTTCGATACGCGGCCGATCTCACGGATCACCGACGTACCTTCGTAGTATTTCAGCTCGATGTTCAGCTCGGCCTTGCCGTTGCCGAATTCGACTTCAGAGTATCCACGGATGTAGCCTTCAGCCTGAAGGACATCCAGAACGCGTGCGCGCAGCTTGGAAGCCGGGGTCGAAACGACCGACTTGCGGCGTGCAGCACCGTTGCGGATACGGGTGAGCATATCGCCCAGCGGATCTGTCATTGCCATGTGCCCGTCTCCTTACCAGCTCGACTTGACAATGCCCGGCACCTTGCCGAAATTGCCCAGTTCGCGAAGCGCAATACGCGACATCTTGAGTTTGCGATAATATGCGCGCGGACGGCCCGTAACTTCGCAGCGGTTGCGAATGCGGGTCTTCGACCCGTCACGCGGCAGGCTGGCCAGCTTCAGAGTTGCCTTGAACCGCTCTTCGATCGGAAGAGACTGGTTCATGATGATTGCCTTGAGGGCTGCCCGCTTGGAGGCATCCTGGGCAACCGACTTACGGCGGCGGTTGTTCTTTTCAACTGCGCTCGTTTTCGCCATTAAACTGTATCCTTCTGCTTGTCGTTACGGCTTACTGGCGGAACGGGAAGTTGAACTCTGTGAGCAGAGCGCGTGCTTCCTCGTCGTTCGTTGCCGTCGTGCAAACGATGATGTCCATGCCCCACATCTGATCAACCTTGTCGTAGTTGATCTCCGGGAACACAATGTGCTCCTTGATGCCCATGGCGAAGTTGCCACGGCCGTCAAAGCTTTTCGGATTCAGGCCGCGGAAATCTCGAACGCGCGGAAGCGCGATGTTGATCAGGCGGTCCAGGAATTCGTACATGCGAACGCCGCGCAGGGTAACCTTGGCGCCGATCGGCATGTCTTCGCGCAGCTTGAAGCCGGCGATCGAAGTGCGTGCGCGGGTGATGACCGGCTTCTGGCCGGCAATCATCGCGAGGTCGGCAGCTGCGACCGTAGGCTTCTTGGAGTCGGCGGTCGATTCGCCAACGCCCATGTTGATGACGATCTTGTCGAGGCGCGGAATCTGCATGACGTTGGAATAGGAGAACTTCTCCTGCATCGCCTTCGAGATACGCTCGACATAGGCCGTCTTCAGACGGGGCTCATACTTCTTGGTGTCAGCCATCGATCACTTCTCCCGAACGCTTGGCCACGCGGACCTTCTTGCCGTCCTCAAGAACCTTGAAACCGACGCGGGTCGGCTTGCCGTCCTTGTCTGCAACCGCGAGGTTGGACAGGTGAATGGAGGCTTCCTTGTTGATGATGCCGGCTTCCTGTGCCTGGGTCTGGCGCTGGTGACGCTTCACCATGTTCACGCCACGCACAACGGCACGATCTTCTTTCGGCAGCACTTGAATGACTTCACCGGAACGGCCCTTGTCCTTGCCGGTGAGTACGACGACCTTGTCGCCCTTGCGAATCTTTTGCATCTCTAATCGCTCCTTACAGCACTTCTGGAGCCAGCGAGATGATCTTCATGTGGTTCTTGGCGCGAAGTTCGCGCGGAACCGGTCCGAAGATACGGGTGCCGATCGGCTCTTTCTTGTTGTCGATAAGAACAGCTGCGTTGTTATCGAAACGGATGACGCTGCCGTCCGGACGACGGATGTCCTTGGCGGTGCGCACGACAACCGCCTTCATCACGTCACCCTTCTTGACGCGGCCCCGCGGGATCGCTTCCTTGATCGAAACGACGATAATGTCGCCGACCGAAGCGTACTTGCGCTTGGAGCCGCCCAGCACCTTGATGCACATGACACGACGTGCGCCGGAATTATCCGCCACGTCGAGGTTTGTTTGCATCTGAATCATGTCAGGTCGCCTTCTTGTTGTGACCGGACCGGTTGGGCAAACTCCTTCAGATGGAGAGCCCCCTGTTCCAGCTTCTGAAATTTCTGTCTTCGCGCGGGATCGATCGTGCCAGGGTGGTTTCCTGAAAACAGGACCTTCCGTGCGCTAAAGCAAAAGAACGCCCGAAGTGCGAGCGTTCTGGTGCTGCTTCATACAGATTTTCGCGTCCGGCGCAAGGGCCAGACGCGGATCTACTGCAAATTAAGCCTGGGCGGAAACGACCGTCCAGGTCTTGTCCTTGGAAATCGGGGCGCATTCCTGGATGGAAACGGCGTCGCCGACCTTGTACTGATTGTTTTCGTCATGCGCCTTGTACTTCTTGGACCGGCGAACGGTCTTCTGGAAGATCGGGTGCGCAAAGCGGCGCTCGACGAGGACCACTACGGTCTTGTCGTTCTTGTCGCTGACGACGGTGCCCTGCAGAATGCGTTTTGGCATATTCTTAGTTCCTTAAGCCTTGGCTTCTGCCGCCTTCTGGCGGGCAATGGTTTTGACGCGCGCAATGTCCTTGCGGACTTCATTGATGCGCGACGACTTTTCGAGCTGGCCGGTGGCCTTCTGGAAGCGCAGGTTGAACTGCTCCTTCTTCAGGTTGGCAAGCTGTTCGTTGAGCTGATCGGCGCTGAGCGCGCGAACGTCGGTGGCTTTCATGGGCTTTACTCCTTACTCTGCAATGCGCTGAACGAAGCGCGTCTTGACAGAGAGTTTCGCAGCACCAAGGCGAAGAGCCTCACGGGCGAGTTCTTCGCTGACGCCGTCGATTTCGAACATCATTCGGCCGGGCTTGACCTTGCAAGCCCAATATTCGACCGAACCCTTACCTTTACCCATGCGGACTTCGGTCGGCTTCGCCGTGACCGGAACGTCTGGGAATACGCGGATCCATACACGGCCCGCGCGCTTCATGTGACGCGTGATCGCGCGGCGAGCCGCTTCGATCTCACGTGCATTGACGCGGTTCGGTTCCTGAGACTTCAGGCCGAATTCGCCGAATGCGAGGTCGGAACCGCCCTTGGCAACGCCCTTGATGCGTCCCTTGAACTGCTTGCGGTATTTAGTACGCTTTGGCTGCAACATTTTTTTAATTCTCCGATATCGGCTGCCAGATGCGCCTGTTACGCGTTTTCACGACGGCGGTTGTTGGAAGCAGCCCCCTGGGCATCGTTTTCGGACGCGCGGCGCTCGGAAGCCATCGGATCGTGCTCAAGGATTTCGCCCTTGAAGATCCAGACCTTGATACCGCAGATACCGAAAGCAGTCTTGGCTTCGGCAACACCGTAGTCGATGTCGGCGCGCAGCGTGTGCAACGGCACGCGACCTTCGCGATACCATTCCGTACGAGCGATTTCAGCACCGCCGAGACGGCCGCCGCAGGTGATCTTGATGCCTTCTGCGCCGAGACGCATGGCCGACTGAACAGCGCGCTTCATCGCACGACGGAAAGCCACGCGGCGTTCGAGCTGCTGGGCAATGCCCTGGGCAACGAGCGTCGAGTCGAGTTCCGGCTTGCGCACTTCAACGATGTTGAGGTGCGTTTCCGACTTCGTCATCTCGGCGATCTTCTTGCGCAGCTTTTCGATGTCTGCGCCCTTCTTGCCGATGATGAGACCCGGGCGAGCCGAGTGGATCGTGACGCGGCACTTCTTGTGCGGACGCTCGATGACCACCTTGGCGATGCCGGCCTGCTTCAGCTCTTCCATGATGAAAGCGCGGATCTTCAGGTCTTCGTGAAGCAGCTGACCGTATTCGGCATTGTCCGCGAACCAGCGGCTATCCCAGGTACGGTTGATGCCGAGGCGGAAACCGATTGGATTGATCTTCTGACCCATTATGCGGCCTCCCCTTTGGCTTCGACTTCGCGAACGACGATCGTCAAGTGAGCGAACGGACGTTCGATGCGCGACGCACGGCCACGGCCACGAGCGTGGAAACGCTTCATGACGATCGACTTGCCGACGTAGGCTTCGGCGACGATCAGGCTATCGACGTCGAGATCGTGGTTGTTTTCCGCGTTGGCGATTGCGGACTCGAGCGTCTTCTTGACGGTGTCCGAAATGCGCTTGCGCGAAAATTCGAGTTCGGCCAGAGCGCGGTCGACCTTCTTGCCGCGGATCATCGCAGCCACCAGGTTGAGCTTCTGGGGGCTGACGCGGATCGTGCGCGCGATTGCCTGCGCCTCGTTATCCTTCAGCCGGCGTTCGGCTTTTGCCTTGCCCATGATTACTTCCTCTTTGCCTTCTTGTCCGCACCGTGACCGTAGTAGGTCCGGGTCGGCGAGAATTCGCCGAACTTGTGACCAACCATGTCTTCGTTGACGGAGACCGGAATATGCTTGCTGCCGTTGTAGACGCCGAACGTGAGACCGACGAACTGCGGCAGGATGGTGGAGCGACGGCTCCACATCTTGATCACTTCGTTACGACCGCCTTCACGAACCTTCTCAGCCTTCTTGAGAAGATAGCCGTCAACAAACGGACCTTTCCATACTGAACGAGCCATTGGAGACTTCCTCTCTTACTTCTTACGCTGATGACGCGAGCGCATGATGAACTTGTCTGTCGACTTGTTCGAGCGCGTACGCTTGCCCTTGGTGGGCTTGCCCCAAGGCGAAACCGGATGACGGCCACCCGAGGTGCGGCCTTCACCACCGCCGTGCGGATGGTCAACAGGGTTCATGACGACGCCGCGAACGTGCGGACGCTTGCCACGCCACACCGAACGACCGGCCTTGCCGTCGTTGATGTTGCCGTGATCGGGGTTCGATACGGCGCCGATCGTTGCAAGGCAGGAGCCATGCACCAGGCGCTGTTCGCCGGAGTTGAGACGAAGGATCGCCATGCCCTGGTCACGACCGACCAGCTGCACGTAGGCGCCTGCCGAACGGGCGATCTG
This sequence comes from Hyphomicrobiales bacterium, assembly GCA_900472785.1. Taxonomy (GTDB): domain Bacteria; phylum Pseudomonadota; class Alphaproteobacteria; order Rhizobiales; family Rhizobiaceae; genus Pararhizobium. The sequence continues at coordinate 6,148 of UCJH01000114.1, forward strand.
ACCGCCCTTGCCCGGCTTCATCTCGACGTTGTGAACGATCGAACCAACCGGCATGTACTGCAGCGGCATGGTGTTGCCCGGCTTGACGTCGACGGCCTTCTCGGAAGCGATGACCTTGTCGCCGGCAGCAAGACGCTGCGGAGCGATGATGTAGGCCTGCTCGCCGTCCGCGTAGGTGATCAGCGCAATGAAGGCTGTACGGTTCGGGTCGTATTCGAGGCGCTGGACAGTGCCTTCAATGTCGAACTTGCGACGCTTGAAGTCGACCAGACGGTAGGTCCGCTTGTGACCGCCGCCCTGGAAGCGCACGGTGATGCGGCCGAGGTTGTTGCGACCGCCCTTCGACGAAAGACCTTCCGTCAGCGCCTTGACCGGCTTGCCCTTGTGAAGGCCGGACCGGTCGACGATGACCAGCTGACGCTGGCTCGGTGTCGTCGGATTGAAACTTTTCAATGCCATTTTCTTGTTCCCTTTTGGGTCTGTACCCGGGGTTTGTAACCGCGCTGGGTCTAACCTTTAGAGGCCGGTGGAGACGTCGATCGACTGACCGTCCGCGAGCGTGACGATTGCCTTCTTGACATCCTTCTGCTTGCCGACAAAACCGCGGAACCGCTTGGTCTTGCCCTTGCGCAGCAGCGTGTTCACGGCCAGAACCTTGACCCCGAACAGTGCTTCGATGGCAGCCTTGATTTCCGGCTTCGATGCAGTCTTGGCAACGTTGAAGACGATCTGGTTCTGCTCGGAGACCAGCGTCGACTTTTCGGTGATCGAGGGTGATACGATCACATCATAGTGGCGAAGATCCGTCATTTGAACCGCTCCTCGAGGGCTTCAACCGCTGCCTTGGAAAGCACGAGCTTGCCGCGACGCAGGATGTCATAAACATTGATGCCCTGAACCGGAAGAACGTCCACATTCGGGATGTTCTGGGTCGCGAGCTTGAAATTGTTGTCCAGTTCGGCGCCGCCGATGAACAGCACGTTGGTCAGGCCCATCGAGGCGAATGCGCCGGTCAGCACCTTCGTCTTGGCTTCGGTCGCGACCAGATCGTCGATGATGATCAGCTCTTCGGCACGCAGCTTGGCCGACAGCGCATGGCGCAGGCCGAGAGCACGAACCTTCTTCGGCAGGTCGTGGGCATGGCTGCGAACAACCGGGCCGTGGGCCTTGCCGCCGCCGCGGAACTGCGGAGCGCGCGCCGAATGGTGACGAGCGCGGCCCGTACCCTTCTGCTTGAACATCTTGGCGCCGGTGCGAGCGATTTCCGCACGGGTCTTGGACTTGTGCGTGCCCTGCTGCTTCTTGGCGAGCTGCCAGCGAACGACGCGTGCGATGATGTCTTCACGCGGCTCGAGGCCGAAAATTGCGTCAGAAAGGGAGACCTTTCCAGCGTCTTTACCCTCAAGGGTGGTGACGGTGAGATCCATTATTCGGCTCCCTCGGTTACTGCAGTACGGAGTGCTGCCGGGCGCGGAGCGCTTTCCGGGATACCCGACTTGATGGCGTCGCGAACGACAATCCAGGAACCCTTGGAGCCGGGGACGGCACCCTTGACGAGGATCAGACCGCGATCTTCATCGGTCGATACGACTTCGAGGTTCTGTGTGGTGATGCGGGTCTGACCCATGTGGCCAGCCATGCGCTTGCCCTTCCAGACGCGGCCCGGATCCTGGTTCGAACCGGTCGAACCATGCGAACGGTGCGAAACGGAGACGCCGTGCGTCGCACGAAGACCGCCGAAGTTGTGGCGCTTCATGGCACCGGCAAAGCCCTTACCAACCGAAGTACCCGTCACGTCGACCAGCTGGCCGGCGATGAAGTGGCTTGCGGTGATTTCAGAGCCGACGTCGATGAGGTTGTCCGAGGACACGCGGAATTCGACCAGCTTTGCCTTGGGCTCGACGCTTGCAGCGGCGAAATGGCCACGCATGGCCTTCGGCGTGTTCTTGACCTTGGCGGTACCAGCACCGAGCTGAACTGCCGTGTAGCCATTCTTGTCGTCTGTGCGCTGGGCAACGACTTGTACGTTCTCCATCCGCAATACTGTTACCGGGATATGCTCCCCAGCGTCGTTGTAGACGCGGGTCATCCCGACTTTCTGTGCAATCACACCTGAACGCATTGGTTCATCCTCTTAAGAGTTAGCGACGGGGAAATCCCCTTCGCATCTCTGGTTTAAGGTCTCCCCTCAATCCACCGGTGGTAAAACCGGAAGGCTTCGGGGTCGCCCGTTTTTGGAAGCCGTTGGACCGAGATCCACGTACCTTCCTTGTTTTTAAAGCTTGATTTCCACATCAACGCCGGCAGCGAGATCGAGCTTCATCAGCGCGTCAACGGTCTGCGGAGTCGGATCCACGATATCGAGAAGACGCTTGTGCGTGCGCATCTCGAACTGTTCGCGGCTCTTCTTGTCTACGTGGGGCGAGCGGTTGACGGTGAACTTTTCAATCCGCGTCGGAAGCGGCACCGGGCCACGGACCGAAGCGCCTGTGCGCTTGGCCGTCGAAACGATTTCCCGCGTAGAAGCGTCAAGAATCCGGTGATCAAACGCCTTGAGGCGGATACGGATATTTTGGCCGTTCATTCGACTTGTCCTTGTTCTCTTTTGGGCGAAGACCTCAACCGAGGCGCTTCGTCATTCGTTTCCGGGTGCTGATGCTTCAAAGAGCACAAAGAGCAAATCACTCTCTGTCTTAAATCTGCAATTCGACCCGCCCAATATACGGAATCGACGTCCGACACAATGACCGAACGCCTACGGAAGCGTGTTTTTTTCACGCTTCCGTCAATTCGAGAGGCATACGAGAAAATCGCATGCTTCGACCAACAAATGATCGAGGAAACGGCGCTTTGTCGGCGCCATTTCCTAAGGTCGACTGTTACTCAACAATCGATGCAACGATGCCGGCGCCGA
>UCJH01000111.1 GCA_900472785.1 Hyphomicrobiales bacterium
AGGGATAGCTGGCATCGACATGAAGATCGTCCGGGAGGAGGCCGCTCAGGACCGCGAATTCCGTCCGGAGCGTGTAGCCACCCTCGAATACGGTGGCGAGCAGTCCCCATTGCGATGCACGTTTCCGGATCCGGTCCAGGGTCGGAAGCTTGAGGGTTTCGACGCCCAGCCGCCGCATGTCGAGAAAGGATTCCGACTGCCAGACGATGATCAGCGGCGCCTTGTTATCCGCGTCGTGACCGATCAGATCCTGTACGGCGGCGAAAAAGCGGCCCTGCAGTTCAGAGACGATTTTCTCGCGGCGGGCGCCCAGCCACATGATGAAGTGGAAGACGACGGAGGTGAAGGTGCCGAAGCGGATGGTGCTGATTCGAGCACTTGGCTTGCCGACGAGATGCCGGACCATGTCGGCCGTCCACCTGTTGACGGGACCGTAAAACAAAAGCAGCCAAGGGACGTCGGCAATGGCGAGCATGATCAGCGCCCAGATGTACCAGTGCCTGTCGGGAATAAGGTCCGGCTCGAAGTACATATAGAGCGCGGAGACCCCGAACACGTAGAGGAAGGCAACCGTCCAGAAGACGATGTTCAGCGAGTTGGCGTAGAAGATCGACTTGTATTTGAAAACATCGGCGACGAGGGCAATGTCGGAAAAGACCAGCGGCTCGCGGATGAACTTGAATTTGGCACGCGAAATCCCGGTGAAGATGATGAAAAAGCTCATCGCNNCCCGCGCCCGCATAGAGCGGGCGCCAGGAGATCGCGAAGAAACCGGCGAATACGAGAAAGATAACCGGAAGACGGGCCAGCGCCTCGACGACGTACTGCCTGCGGCTGGTCGGCGGTCGATGCTTTCTCCGCTCGCGTTTCGGCAAGGCGAAGCGATCCGTGAACAGGATGACCGAACAGGCAAGTGCATAGCAGAAAAGCGTCAGCAATACCGGACTGTCATGCAGGTGGATCGACGTCGACGCCAAACGGATACCTTTGAAATCTTGCAGTGGTGCCTTGGCACCAGCGGTGCGCCATCGCGAGGTTTAAATGCAATCAGGGGCGTATACAAGCTTACAGTCCCTTTTGCGCAGGGACCCTCTTTCAGCGGCGGCCAAGACGGCCGATGCCGCGATCGAACCAGCGGTTGAGGAATGGTTTCGCAACAGAACCGAAGCGGCCGAGCGCGAAGAGCGACAGTCCGAAAAAGACTTCGAAACGACCTTTGTCGATGGCGGAAACAATTCGCGCTGCGACGGTTTCGACCGGCCAGGGCGCAACCTTGCCCATGACGATCGCAGCTTCGGGAGGGCGATGGGCGATTTCGCCGGCAAACTGCGGCGTCGCGGTATCGGGCGGGAAACAGACGGAAATTCGCACGCCATGGGGCTGCGCCTCCGATCTCAGGGCTTCGGCAAAGCCGTGGAGAGCGAATTTCGACGCACAATAGGCGGCATAACCGTAGATGCCGATCAGTCCCGCGCCCGAGGAAATAAGCATAATGCGACCGTCGCTGCGATCCCGCATATTTTCATAGACGGCCCGCACGGCATGAACGCTTCCGGAAAAATTGGTGGCCATCTGGCGCTCGAAATCCGCAGGCGAAATCTCGTGGAACCGGCCGGGCTGAACAATACCGGCCGCGGTCACGAGGATATCGCAGGCACCAAGCCGTGCTTCGCAGGCGGCGATGGCAAGACGAAGCGTCGCCTCGTCGCAGACATCGGCTGCAGCGATTTCNNGCGCGATGGCAAGGCCGATCCCGCTTGAGCCGCCCGTGATGATGATATGTGTCATGGAGCGGCCCGCATCGTGTCTGGCTTCAGCGCGCGGCGAGCATCTTCATCATCTGCTGGATATCGACGGAGCCGAGACCGAAATTCCGCTCCGTCAGATCCTTCAGTTTCTCGGCGGTCAGCGCCACAGTCTGGCGCATCTGCTCTTCGGTGTGGTCGCTGGTGATGAAGAAGCGCAGGCGGGCGAGCCCCTCGGGAACCGCCGGATGGATGATCGGCAGGGCATTCACACCGGACGCCAGAAGATCGTTGGAAAGCTGGACCGCCCGCAGTGAATCGCCGACAAGCACCGGCACCACCGAAAAACCGGCGCTGAGACCCGTATCAAGCCCGGCTTCCTGCGCCAGCTTGAGGAACAGCGCACCGTTGCGCTTCAGGGCTGCCGGCCGTTCCGGCTCGCTCTCCAGAATATCGAGGCTTGCGATCGCCGATGCAGTGAGCACCGGCGCCAGGCCGACGCTGTAGACGAAGCCGCCGGCCGAAGCCTTGAGGACGGCGGCAAGTGCCGCGCTGCCCGCGATATAGCCGCCGCAGCTCGACGTCGTCTTCGACAGCGTGCCCATCCAGATATCGACCTGACGGGGATCGATGCCGAAATGCTCGAACGTGCCCTTGCCGCGCTTGCCGAGGACGCCAAGCGAGTGGGCTTCGTCGACCATCAGCCAGAAGCCGTATTCGGCCTTCAGTTTCATGATTGCCGGCAGGTTGGCGACATCGCCATCCATGGAATAGATGCCCTCGACGATGACGAGTATCCGGCGGTAATCGCCGGCCACGGTGCGCAGCACGTGCTCGAGATCGGTCGCGTCGTTGTGCTTGAAAAGCCGCCGCGTCGCGCCCGACAGCTTGATGCCGGCAAGCGCACTGTTGTGGATGAACTCGTCGTGGACGACGAGGTCCTTCGGTCCCATCAGGCAGCTGATCGCCGCGACATTGGTCAGATAGCCGCTGACGAAGCACACGGCCGCATCGACGCCGTAGAAGGACGCAATCCGCCCTTCCAGTTCGGCATGCACGGGACGTTCGCCCGCCACCAGACGGCTTGCCGATGCCGAGATCCCGAAGGTCTGCATGGCCTCGCGGGCCCGGGTCAGAACATGCGGATGCCGGTTGAGGCCGAGATAATCATAAGACGCGAAATTGATGAGCTTGTGCCCGTCAATGATCGTCGTCGCACCGGCGGCGGTTTCATGCGCGCGATAGAACGGGTTGCTGATGCCGAGCTGCTCGCTGGCCAGCTGCTGTGTCAGGACCTGCTTGTATTCCGGCAGGTCCTCGAATTTTGTCTGCTTGCGACGAACGGGCGGCGGAACATCGCGTTCCGACCGTGCCATGCGGTTGCGTTCCGAAGACTGATGCGCATTGCGCATCCGATCCAGCAGGCTTTCCTTGACGCTGCTGTTCATCTTGGAAACCGCCTGGCGGTCGTCTTCCTTGCTCATTGGCTCGCTGCTTTCTCCGTGGCCGTGCCGACGTGGCGTTGCGTCAATTCGCTGACCAGCTTGTTATCGCCGGGTTCGTCCTGATCGCCGCTGCCCTGGTCGCGCTTCGCGACCTTTTCATGCAGCTTGCGGGCCACGTCGCCAACCGTCGTGTTGTCGGCAACGCCGCTCAGCGGCATGTCGAAACCGGTATTTTGCTGGAAGCTCATGCCGAGCTCGACGGCCATCAGGCTGTCCAGTCCGATTTCCTTCAGGATCTTGTTCCGCGAAATCGTGTCCTTCGAGACCCGCAGGATAGCAGCGATTTCGCTTGCCACCAATTCATAAAGGATATCTTCGGCCTCCTGCGGCGGTTTGCCTTCGATCATGGCCACGAGATCGATTGCCGTGCCTTCGCCGCCGGCGGAATGCTGGTCGGCGGTCCGCAGGATCACTTCGAAGAGCGACTGCTTGACCACCGGCAGGTTGCGCGCCGCGGTCCAATCGAATTCCGAAATCATCACGACGGCTGCATCGACGCTGCCCGGCTCGGAGCGGATATAGTTTTCCACCTGATCGAGCGCCGCCTGCGCCTTCAGCGCGGTCTTTCCGATGCGCTTGGCGAGCAGATCGTTGACGTCGGTGTTGTGGGCCAGATAGCCCTTGTCGGCAATCGCACCAAAGCCGACGGCAAGACCGGCAAGGCCTTCGCTGCGGCGCGCACGGGCCAGGCCTTCGAGATAGCCGTTCGCCGCGACGTAATTTGCCTGTCCCGGATTGCCGACCAGTGTCGTCGCAGAGGAGAACATGATGAAGTGATCGAGCGTGTCGACGCGGGTCAGCTTGTCGAGGACCGCGGCACCCTTGGCCTTCACATCGATAACCGGCTGGTTGCGCTGGCGCGTCAGGTTGTTGATCAGCGCGTCGTCCAGAACCATGGCGGCGTGGATGACACCCTTGATCGGCCCGGTCTGCCGGAGTGCGGAGAGGAGGTCGGCGGCGGCAGCTTCGTCGGTGACGTCGCAGGCGTGAACCGTGGCAGATGCGCCCTTCTTTTCCCA
>UCJH01000107.1 GCA_900472785.1 Hyphomicrobiales bacterium
CAAATTTGCTCTTTGCCATTTCCGGCTCTCCGTTTTCTGACCCCGCAAAGGGGGTAATTCAATGTTTCTGTCAGAGGACTGAAGGTATTCCGATCACTTCTGACCGGAATACTTCGCCTGGATTTCCTGTGCCACGTTCGAAGGAACCGGCGAGTAGTGATCGAAGGTCATCGTGTACTGTGCACGGCCCTGGCTCATCGAGCGCAGGTTGTCCACGTACTTGAACATGTTGGCGAGCGGCACGTTGGCATTGATGACAACGGCAATCCCGCGCGATTCCTGACCCTGGATCTGACCGCGACGCGAGTTCAGATCGCCGATCACGTCACCGACGTAATCTTCCGGCGTCACGACTTCGACCTTCATCATCGGCTCGAGCAGCTGCGCGCCGGCCTTCTTGGCTGCTTCACGGAAGCAGGCACGCGAGGCGATTTCGAAGGCGAGAACCGACGAGTCGACGTCGTGGAAGGCGCCGTCGATGAGGGTCGCCTTGACGCCGAGCATCGGGAAGCCCGCCAGCGGACCCGAAGACAGAACGCTCTCGATGCCCTTCTGGACGCCGGGGATGTATTCCTTCGGGACGGAACCGCCAACGATCTTCGACTCGAACTTGAAGTCGTCGCCATCGGGGTTCGGTTCGAAGACGATCTTGACGCGCGCGAACTGGCCGGTGCCACCGGACTGCTTCTTGTGCGTGTAGTCTTCTTCATGCTTGCGCGTGATCGATTCACGGTAGGCAACCTGCGGCGCGCCGACGGTTGCTTCGACCTTGAATTCGCGACGCATGCGATCGACGAGAATGTCGAGATGCAGTTCGCCCATGCCGGCGATGATCGTCTGACCCGATTCTTCGTCCGTCTTGACGCGGAACGAAGGATCTTCCGCAGCCAGGCGGTTGAGCGCGAGGCCCATCTTTTCCTGGTCGCCCTTGGTCTTCGGTTCGATCGCGATCTGGATGACCGGCTCCGGGAATTCCATGCGCTCGAGGATGACCTGCTTCAGCGGATCGCAAAGCGTGTCGCCGGTGGTGGTTTCCTTGAGGCCTGCGAGAGCAACGATGTCGCCGGCAAAGGCTTCTTCGATGTCTTCACGGGAATTGGAGTGCATCTGCAGCATACGGCCGACGCGTTCGCGCTTTTCCTTGACCGTGTTCATGACCGACGTGCCCTTTTCGAGCTTGCCGGAATAAATACGGGCAAAGGTCAGCGAACCGACGAAGGGGTCGTTCATGATCTTGAACGCAAGCATCGAAAGCGGCTCTTCATCCGACGGATGACGCTCGATCTCGGCTTCGGTCTTGACGTCGATGCCCTTGATCGACGGGATGTCGAGCGGCGACGGCAGGTAATCGCAGACGGCGTCGAGCAAAGGCTGAACGCCCTTGTTCTTGAACGCGGTGCCGCAGAACATCGGGTGGAACTTCACGTCGATGGTGCCGCGACGAACCAGTGCACGGATCTGCTCATTGTCGGGCATGATGCCGTTCAGATAGTTTTCCATGGCCGTTTCGTCGATATCGACAACGGTCTCGATGAGGAGTTCGCGGTATTCCGCGGCCTTTTCCTTCATGTCGTCCGGGATCTCGACAACATCCCACTGAGCGCCGAGCTGTTCGTCGCGCCAGATCAGAGCGTTCATCTCGATCAGATCGATAACGCCCTTGAATTCCGTCTCAGCGCCGATCGGCAGCTGCATGACGACCGGGATCGCACCGAGGCGCGACTTGATCATCGAAACCGAGCGATAGAAATCGGCGCCGGTCTTGTCCATCTTGTTGCAGAAGATCATGCGCGGAACATGATACTTCTCGGCCTGGCGCCAGACGGTCTCCGTCTGCGGCTCAACACCGGCATTGGCATCGAGCAGCGCGATGGCGCCGTCGAGAACGCGCAGCGAACGCTCGACTTCAATCGTGAAGTCGACGTGGCCGGGGGTGTCGATGATGTTGAAGCGGCGCATCTTGCCGTCGCGACCCTTCCAGAAGGTGGTCGTCGCAGCGGAGGTGATGGTGATGCCGCGTTCCTGCTCCTGCTCCATCCAGTCCATCGTTGCGGCGCCGTCATGGACTTCGCCGATCTTGTGGGACTTGCCGGTGTAGTAGAGAATCCGCTCAGTGGTCGTGGTCTTGCCGGCGTCGATATGCGCCATGATACCGAAATTGCGGTAGTCTTCGATTTTATATTCGCGAGCCATGATGGACTCCTTTCGAGACGTCTAGTTTCGGTTACCAGCGATAGTGCGAGAATGCACGGTTGGCGTCAGCCATCTTGTGCGTGTCTTCGCGCTTCTTCACTGCGCTGCCGCGGTTGTTCGCTGCATCCATGAGTTCGCCGCAGAGGCGATCGATCATGGTGGTTTCGTTGCGCTTGCGGGCAGCCGTGATGAGCCAGCGGATGGCGAGGGCCTGGCGGCGCTCCGGACGGACGTCGACCGGGACCTGGTAGGTTGCACCACCAACACGGCGCGAACGCACTTCGACATGCGGTGCGATGTTGTCGAGGGCCGAATGGAACACGGTGACCGGCTCCTGCTTCAGCTTTGCCTGGACCGCATCGAAAGCACCGTAGACGATGTTTTCAGCAACCGACTTCTTACCATGAAGCATGATGGCGTTCATGAACTTGGTGACGACCAGATCGCCGAACTTCGGGTCCGGATTGATCTCGCGCTTTTCTGCACTATGACGACGGGACATACGTTTTGTCTCTCAATTGTTAGTTGGCGCCTCAATACGCGGAGAACCTCGCGCAGCGCCTGATCGTGGAAAACCGAATTGCTTCGGACGCCCCATTACTTAGGACGCTTGGCACCATACTTGGAGCGGCGCTGCTTGCGGTTCTTGACACCCTGGGTATCGAGAACGCCACGGATGATGTGGTAGCGAACGCCCGGCAAGTCCTTGACGCGGCCGCCGCGGATCATCACCACGGAGTGTTCCTGAAGGTTGTGGCCTTCACCCGGAATGTAGCCGATGACTTCGAAGCCGTTGGTCAGGCGAATCTTGGCAACCTTACGCAGAGCCGAGTTCGGCTTCTTCGGGGTCGTCGTGTAAACGCGGGTGCAAACGCCACGCTTCTGCGGGTTTTCCTGCAGGGCAGGAACCTTGTTGCGCTTTACCTGTGCCTGACGCGGCTTGCGGATCAGCTGGTTTACGGTAGGCATATAACCATCCCTTACAAATTCTGTCTCATTACCCTTGCGGGCGGATCGATGCCGTCTCCGGCGGTTTCGAACGCTTGATAAATGCGCAAAACGAGGACCGATCCGCCTCTCGGCAGATGGCCCGCAAAAAGCAGAGGACGCCTTGTAAGGCGTCGTGCGTGCAGCATTTTGGTCTTCAGCGTGCGTTTTGGAACCTTGTTTGAGGCGAACTCCAGAACGTGTCGTTCCGAACTACCAGCCTCACATGGGCTCCGATGCGGCGGGGTGTACTGATTTAAGGGACTGTCGTCAAGGGCGATTCATAAATAATCTTGGCTCCGCGGGGCTGACATGCCTGCAAAACAAGGCTTTCGAAGGCGGTTTCGATCCAATCGCGACGCGCTGGAGAGCGAAATCGAACGGTTCGCCTGCTCCATTAAAGAATCATAAATCAATTTGCTTTCGACCGCAAAGAGCGCGTCGTGGATGAATAATCGGTGTGCTCATGCAAAACGATTCTGCTGCAGTGCATTTTTCAGGCGCACCGCCGTTGAATTCGCTGTAACGTCCATGCATGAAAAGTTCGAAAGAGGATCGCTCCATGCCTGCCATACCCGACAACGACAACTCCATCGACGGCCCGATGGTCTTCATCATCATCGGCAAGGCCTATGAGCAGGACGGAGACAAGGAAGGCGTCGACATCCACGTGATGCTGCGCGCACCGGATGACGATACCGCCGTGCGCGAGGCACTGAACGCGCTGGCCGAAGAGGGCTTCCTGGAGGCCGACCTCGACCAGATCGGCACGCTCGAGGATGTCCCTGACGAGGAGCCGCACGCCTCCGCCTACAAGGGCGCGCTCACCGGCGAAGTGGCGATCATCCGCTTCGGGTGAACACAGACAGTGGTTGGCTGCAGATGTTCGAATCGAGCAGCCTCGCTTCCTTCGGGCAGAGCCGGCGGTCATTTCACCGCGACGATATCGTAGAGCGGATTCCAGTTTTTCGGCCCCTCAAGGCGCCAGGCTGTCTTCTTTTTCTCAAGATCAATCTCCAGGTAGAGCTGCCGGCTTTCGTCAAACAGAAGTATGCGGCCATTCTTCTGCTCCAGTTCCTTGAATCGATACGCGCCGGTGTTTTCCGAGTTCCGCTCTTCCCATCTCTTCGGGCTCGTTTGCGTGAAGGCACCCTCGACAAAATTGCTGCCATTGTAGCCGGACGTCGAAATCACCGTCGGAAATCCAGCTGGTGCCGACTGGGTTTCAGGTTCTGAACTCCGTTTCACGTCGAGCGCCGGCTCGATCTTTGCCGTTTGTGAAAGAGTTGCTATGCGTTTCTCTGCAAGGCTTGAAAACAGGCCTGAAAATACCTTGGACGAAACCATCGATCGATAGTCCTCGAAATCGGCGATGCGGTTCGAGTTTTCGATGCCCTTCCAGAACGCCGTCTCCCTGGCAAAATCCTGCTCACCAACCTCAACTGTGGTTTGCGGCGGAAGATCGTCGTCGTCTTCGCCTGCCGGCTGAAAGTAAAATTCGATCTTCAATTTTGATAGGCGTTCGGGAAATTGCTCGTTTCGGGTAATCTCCGAAACAGCCTTGCTGACCCGTTTCATGAGTGTTTCGACCTCGACGCCGGGCGACGCTATATTTTGGAGGATCGCAGAGGTAAAAGGACTGTTACGACCATCGCCGTCAGCAGCGGTTTTGCCGGGCGCTGTGGCAAATACGATCATCGTATTACTATCACCACTGTTGACCGGAGCCAGCCCTCGATACAGCGAGGCCGAACGTCCGGATGCCACAATCGTCTTCTTAAATATTTCCGCGAGTGGATTGTCCCTGCAGGCATCGAGAAAGACAAGGTTGATCTTGGCGTTGGTTTCCATCTGAGAAATAATGTCGCCCAGATCTATGGCCTGTCGCTTCAATTCTATTTCCGACGTCGCTCGGAAATCGACCGGCAACAGATAGTTTACGGCATTCAACTGCATGCCATGCCCAGAATAGTAGAAGAGCGCCGCATCGGCATTCCGCGCCGCCGTGGCAAAATCGTTGACGATAGCGGCGAACTTGTCGCCCGTCATATCCGTTCCGACAATCACGTCGAAACCCACCTTTTTTCAAGCTCTCGGTAATGTCAGCAGCGTCGTTCAGCGGATTGCGCAAAGTCCCAGCCACCTAATAGGCGGCATTTCCGATGACCAGGGCAACACGTCGCTCAGCGGCAGACAACGAAATATGCGACACCAGCAAAACCGAAACGGCCAAAATCATACTTGATATCGTCTTCATGACGCCTTCCCCCGAATTTGAGCTCCCGCAACAATGGTATGGGAAATCTACCTGAAAGTCCATGGGACAGTCGGGCACGGCGAAACACGAAAAAGCCGCCCGGATCGCTCCGGGCGGCTTTTTGATGGTTGTCTAGAGGGCGGCAGAACCGCCCTCGCCTTTCAAGCCTTACTCGGCAGCAGCACCTTCGGATGCCATGTCGGTGAGCATCGGAGTTGCAGTGTCTGCGCCTGTGCCCTTGCGGCGCTCTTCGAGGATCATCTCGTCGCGCGCCGTCGCGATGCGACGGATCTGGGTCATGGTGCCACCGGTACCGGCCGGGATAAGACGGCCGACGATGACGTTTTCCTTCAGGCCCTGCAGGCCGTCGGTCTTGCCGGCGATCGCAGCTTCCGTGAGAACCTTCGTGGTTTCCTGGAAGGATGCAGCCGAGATGAACGACGGTGTCTGCAGCGATGCCTTGGTGATGCCGAGCAGGACCGGATCGCCGTAAGCCGGCTTCTTGCCCTGTTCGATCAGCTGGTCGTTGACGTCATCGAGTTCGATGCGGTCGACGCTGTCACCGACGATATAGGTCGAGTCACCGGCGTCGGTGATTTCAACCTTCTGCAGCATCTGGCGAACGATCACCTCGATGTGCTTGTCGTTGATGACAACGCCCTGCAGGCGGTAGACTTCCTGGATTTCGTTGACGAGGTAGGAAGCGAGTGCCTCCACGCCCTTGATCGCCAGGATGTCGTGCGGTGCCGGGTTACCGTCGAGGATGTAGTCACCCTTTTCGATGTAGTCGCCATCCTGAAGATGGAAGGGCTTGCCCTTCGGGATCAGGTATTCGACCGGCTCGACACCGTCTTCCGCCGGCTCGATCAGCACGCGACGCTTGTTCTTGTAGTCGCGACCGAAGCGGATCGTACCATCGATTTCGGCAATGATCGCGTGATCCTTCGGACGGCGCGCTTCGAAGAGTTCGGCAACGCGCGGCAGACCGCCGGTGATGTCCTTGGTCTTGGCGCTTTCCAGCGGCGAACGTGCAAGCACGTCACCCTGGGAGACCTTGGTGCCCGGCTCGACCGACAGAATGGCGTCGACCGAGAGCAGGAAGCGAGCATCGCCGCCACGCGACAGCTTGGCAACGGCGCCGTTCTTGTCCTTGATGACGATCGCCGGCTTCAGGTCGATACCGCGCGGCGTCGAACGCCAGTCGATAACCTGACGCTTGGTGATGCCGGTGGCTTCGTCGGTCGCTTCCAGAACGGAGATACCATCGACGATATCCTCGAAATGAACCGTACCCTCGACTTCCGTCATCATCGGACGCGTGTAGGGATCCCACTCCGCGAAACGCTGACCGCGACGAACCTTGTCGCCATCGTCGACGAAGATCTTCGAACCATAGGCGACACGCTGCGAGGACCGTTCCACGCCGCGCTCGTCCAGGATCTGGATCGCCATGTTGCGGCCCATGGCGATGAGAACACCTTCGGAGTTGCGCAGCATGTTGCGGTTCTTGATCTGGATCGTACCTTCGTAGGACGCTTCCAGGAACGACTGGTCGACCACGTTGGCCGTCCCACCAAGGTGGAACGTACGCATGGTCAGCTGCGTGCCCGGCTCGCCGATCGACTGCGCGGCGATAACGCCGACAGCCTCACCCATGTTGACGGGTGTTCCGCGTGCAAGGTCGCGTCCGTAGCAGACGCCGCAGACGCCGGTCTGGATTTCGCAGGTCAGGGCCGAGCGAATCCGGATCGACTGGATGCCGGCCTTCTCGATTTCGACGACATCGGCTTCAAGGATCATGCGGCCGGCATCGACGATGCGATCGCCGGTGACCGGGTGATCGATGTTGTCGAGAGCCGTACGACCCAGAACGCGGGCGCCGATGGAGGCAACGACCTGACCGGCATCGACGATGGCGGTCATGGTGAGGCCGGTTTCGGTACCGCAATCGACCGAGTTGACGATGCAATCCTGCGCGACGTCGACGAGACGGCGTGTCAGGTAACCGGAGTTTGCGGTCTTCAAGGCCGTGTCCGCCAGACCCTTACGGGCACCGTGCGTCGAGTTGAAGTACTCGTTAACGGTCAGACCTTCCTTGAAGTTCGAGATGATCGGCGTCTCGATGATTTCACCCGACGGCTTGGCCATCAGGCCACGCATGCCGCCCAGCTGGCGCATCTGGTTCGGAGAACCACGGGCGCCGGAGTGCGACATCATATAGATCGAGTTCATCGGCTTCTGACGGCCGTTTTCGTCGAATTCGACGGCCTTGATGCGGGCCATCATCTCGTCGGCGACCTTGTCTGTTGCCTTGCCCCAGGCATCGACGACCTTGTTGTACTTTTCGCCCTGGGTGATCAGACCGTCATTGTACTGCTGTTCGTATTCCTTCACGAGGCTTTCGGTGTCACCGACGATCTTGGCCTTCGTGACCGGAATGACCATGTCGTCCTTGCCGAACGAAATGCCGGCGCGGCAGGCATGGGCGAAGCCGAGCTGCATGATGCGGTCGCAGAAAATGACCGTGTCCTTCTGGCCGCAGTGACGGTAGACCGTGTCGATCATCTTGGAGATGTTCTTCTTGGTCAGTTCCTGGTTGCAGACGTCGAAGGGTACGTTGACGTTCTTCGGCAGAAGTTCGCCGATGAGCATACGACCAGGCGTCGTTTCGAAGATCTTCGAAACGGGCTTGCCTTCGGCGTCAACCGTCTTGAAGCGGCCGCGGATCTTGGCATGCAGCGTCACGGACTTGGTTTCCAGCGCGTGATGCAGTTCGCCGAGATCGGAGAAAGCCATGCCTTCGCCCGGCTCGTTCTGGTTCATGATCGACAGATAGTACAGGCCGAGAACCATGTCCTGCGACGGAACGATGATCGGTGCACCGTTGGCCGGATGCAGGATGTTGTTCGTCGACATCATCAGAACGCGGGCTTCAAGCTGGGCTTCTAGCGACAGCGGCACGTGAACGGCCATCTGGTCGCCGTCGAAGTCGGCGTTGAAGGCCGTGCAGACGAGCGGATGCAGCTGGATCGCCTTGCCTTCGACCAGCGTCGGTTCGAAGGCCTGGATGCCCAGGCGGTGCAGCGTCGGAGCGCGGTTGAGGAGCACGGGGTGCTCGCGGATGACCTCGTCCAGGATATCCCAGACTTCCGGCTTTTCCTTCTCGACCAGCTTCTTGGCCTGCTTGACGGTCGAGGAGTAACCCTTGGCGTCGAGGCGGGCATAGATGAACGGCTTGAACAGCTCGAGCGCCATCTTCTTCGGCAGGCCGCACTGGTGCAGCTTCAGTTCCGGACCGGTGACGATGACGGAGCGGCCGGAATAATCGACGCGCTTGCCGAGCAAGTTCTGGCGGAAGCGGCCCTGCTTGCCCTTGAGCATGTCGGACAGCGACTTCAGCGGACGCTTGTTGGCACCCGTGATGACGCGACCGCGGCGGCCGTTGTCGAACAGCGCATCGACGGATTCCTGCAGCATGCGCTTTTCGTTGCGGATGATGATGCCAGGCGCGCGAAGCTCGATCAGGCGCTTCAAGCGGTTGTTCCGGTTGATGACGCGGCGATAGAGGTCGTTCAGGTCGGAGGTGGCGAAACGGCCGCCATCCAGCGGAACCAGCGGACGCAGGTCCGGCGGGATCACCGGAACGACCTTCATGATCATCCATTCCGGACGGTTGCCGGATTCCATGAAGTTCTCGACGATCTTCAGGCGCTTCATCAGCTTCTTCTGCTTCAGCTCGGACGTGGTGTCAGCCATTTCCGCGCGCAGATCGCCGGCGATCTTCTCGAGGTTCATCGAGGCGAGCATTTCGTAGATCGCTTCAGCACCGATCATCGCGGTGAACTGGTCTTCGCCGAACTCGTCGACGGCGATCATGTACTCTTCTTCCGAGAGCAGCTGATTTTCCTTGAGGGAAGTCAGACCCGGCTCGGTGACGATGTAGTTTTCGAAGTAGAGGACGCGCTCGACATCCTTCAGCGTCATGTCGAGCAGCGTCGAGATGCGCGAAGGCAGCGACTTCAGGAACCAGATATGGGCAACGGGCGCTGCGAGCTCGATATGGCCCATGCGCTCACGGCGCACACGCGACAGCGTCACTTCGACGCCGCACTTTTCGCAGATGATGCCCTTGTACTTCATGCGCTTGTACTTGCCGCACAGGCACTCGTAATCCTTGATGGGGCCGAAGATGCGCGCGCAGAAAAGACCGTCGCGCTCCGGCTTGAAGGTGCGGTAGTTGATCGTCTCCGGCTTTTTGATTTCACCGTAAGACCAGGAGAGAATCTTCTCCGGCGAGGCAATCGAAATCCGGATGGAATCGAATGTCTGTGCAGGCACCTGCGGATTGAAAAGATTCATGACCTCTTGGTTCATGCCTGTCTCCTTCGTGGGCGTGTCGCCCTCAGCTTTGGCAAGGATACCGGCAATCCCGGGCGCCGGCCCCTGCTTGAAACGGATATGACCGCATAAAATGCGGCCGCATTCCCTGCCCTGCCCCTTTTTGGAGGAACCGGGTGGAAACGGTGTATGCCGCTTGGGAAAGCGGCATACACCTTGATATTTTTACTCGGCCGCGTCCGGCAGCTGCGTTGCGTGCACATCCTCGAGCTTGGAATTCTCCAGCTCCACCGACAGACCCAGCGACCGCATTTCCTTGACGAGAACGTTGAAGCTCTCGGGAATGCCTGCCTCGAAGGTGTCGTCGCCACGGACGATCGCTTCGTAGACCTTGGTTCGGCCGGCCACGTCGTCGGACTTCACGGTCAGCATTTCCTGCAGGGTGTAGGCGGCGCCGTAGGCTTCCAGTGCCCAGACTTCCATTTCCCCGAAGCGCTGACCGCCGAACTGCGCCTTACCACCGAGCGGCTGCTGGGTGACGAGCGAGTAAGGACCGATCGAACGGGCGTGGATCTTGTCGTCCACGAGGTGGTTCAGCTTCAGCATGTAGATGTAGCCGACGGTGACCTGACGGTCGAACTGCTCGCCGGTACGACCGTCGAACAGCGTCGACTGACCGGTGACGTTCAGGCCTGCCTGCTCCAGCATGATGTTGACGTCGGCTTCGACAGCACCGTCGAAGACCGGCGTTGCGATCGAGACGCCGCGGCGGGTCTGCTCGGCCAGACGGACGATGGAATCATCGTCGTAGTCCTTGATCGGCTCGCCCTTCGGACCGGAACCGATGACGCTGTCGATGGTATCGCGCAGCGGCTGAATATCAGCACCCGCCTTGTACGCATCGAGCATGGCGCCGATCTTCTTGCCCATGCCGGCGCAAGCCCAGCCCAGGTGCGTCTCGAGGATCTGGCCGACGTTCATGCGCGATGGCACGCCCAGCGGGTTCAGAACCACGTCGACATGCGTACCGTCTTCCAGGAACGGCATGTCTTCGATCGGCACGATGCGGGAAACCACACCCTTGTTGCCGTGGCGGCCGGCCATCTTGTCGCCCGGCTGGATCTTGCGCTTCACAGCGACGAAGACCTTGACCATCTTCATGACGCCCGGAGGCATTTCGTCGCCGCGCTGGACCTTTTCGACCTTGTCCATGAAGCGATGCTCGAGCAGCGACTTGGATTCGTCGTACTGGCCACGCAGGGCTTCGATTTCGCCCTGAACCTTTTCGTCTTCCGTCGCGAACATCCACCACTGCGAGCGAGGATATTCGGAAATGACGGCGTTCGAAAGCTCGGTGCCCTTCTTGAAGCTCTTCGGGCCGGCAACGGCGACGTGGCCGCGCAGCATGTCGAGCAGTCGCGAATAGACGTTGCGGTCGAGGATCGCCTGTTCGTCGTCGCGGTCCTTTGCGAGACGTTCGATCTCTTCCCGCTCGATCGCCATCGCACGTTCGTCCTTTTCAACGCCGTGGCGGTTGAAAACGCGGACTTCGACGATGGTGCCGAAGGTGCCCGGAGGCATGCGCATGGACGTATCGCGGACGTCGGAAGCCTTTTCGCCGAAGATGGCGCGCAAAAGCTTTTCTTCCGGCGTCATCGGGCTTTCGCCCTTCGGCGTGATCTTGCCGACGAGGATGTCGCCCGGCTGAACTTCCGCACCGATGTAGACGATACCGGCTTCGTCGAGGTTCTTCAGCGCTTCTTCCGAAACGTTCGGAATGTCGCGGGTGATTTCCTCCGGACCAAGCTTGGTGTCGCGCGCCATCACTTCGAATTCCTCGATGTGGATGGAGGTGAACACGTCGTCGCGCACGATGCGCTCGGAGAGCAGGATCGAGTCTTCGTAGTTGTAGCCGTTCCACGGCATGAACGCGACGAGCGCGTTGCGGCCGAGGGCCAGATCGCCGAGGTCGGTCGACGGACCGTCGGCGATGATGTCGCCCTTGTTCAGGATGTCACCGACGGTGACCAGCGGGCGCTGGTTGACGCAGGTGTTCTGGTTGGAGCGCTGGAACTTCTGCAGGCGGTAGATATCGACGCCGGACTTGCCGGCCTGGAGATCTTCCGTCGCACGGATAACGATGCGGGTCGCGTCGACCTGGTCGACCACGCCGCCACGACGGGCAGCGATGGCAGCACCGGAATCGCGGGCCACGATCGGCTCCATGCCGGTCCCGACGAACGGGGCTTCGGCGCGCAGCAGAGGCACGGCCTGACGCTGCATGTTCGAACCCATGAGCGCGCGGTTGGCGTCGTCGTTTTCGAGGAACGGAATGAGCGCGGCTGCGACAGACACGAGCTGGCGCGGCGAAACGTCCATCAGGTTCACGACGTCGCGCGGAGCGAGCATGACGTCGCCGGCATGACGGCAGACGACGAACTCTTCCGAGAACGAACCATTGGCATCAAGCACCGAATTGGCCTGCGCCACGTGGTACTTGGCTTCTTCCATCGCCGACAGGTAAACAACGTCGCTGGTGACCTTACCGTCGATGATCTTGCGGTAAGGGCTTTCGATGAAGCCGTACTTGTTGACGCGGGCGAAAGTTGCCAGCGAATTGATCAGACCGATGTTCGGGCCTTCCGGCGTCTCGATCGGGCAGATGCGGCCGTAATGGGTCGGGTGAACGTCGCGGACTTCGAAGCCGGCGCGTTCGCGCGTCAGACCGCCCGGGCCAAGAGCCGAAAGACGGCGCTTGTGGGTGATTTCCGACAGCGGGTTGACCTGGTCCATGAACTGCGACAGCTGCGAGGAGCCGAAGAATTCGCGGACGGCAGCAGCAGCCGGCTTGGCGTTGATCAGGTCCTGCGGCATGACAGTGTCGATCTCGATCGACGACATGCGTTCCTTGATCGCACGTTCCATGCGCAAGAGGCCGAGACGGTACTGGTTCTCCATCAGTTCGCCGACAGAGCGGACACGACGGTTGCCGAGGTTATCGATGTCGTCGATCTCGCCCTTGCCGTCACGCAGCTCAACGAGCATCTTGACCACGGCCAGGATGTCTTCCTTACGCAGGATGCGAACGGTATCGGCGGCATCGAGATCGAGGCGCATGTTCATCTTCACGCGGCCGACGGCGGAGAGGTCATAACGCTCCGAATCGAAGAACAGCGTGTTGAACATGGCTTCGGCCGAATCCATCGTCGGCGGCTCACCCGGACGCATGACGCGATAGATGTCGAACAGCGCGTCTTGGCGGTTCTCGTTCTTGTCGGCAGCCAAGGTGTTGCGGATGTAGGCACCGACATTGATGTGGTCGATGTCGAGGACCGGAATTTCTTCGAAGCCCGAGGACATGATGACGCCAAGCGTCTTCTCGTCGATCTCGTCGCCGGCTTCGAGGAAGATTTCGCCGGTCTGCATGTTGACCAGATCTTCGGCAAGATAGTTGCCGTAGAGATCGTCGTCGGTCGCCTTGATGGCCTTCAGACCCTTTTCCGTCAGCTGCTTGAGCAGGCGCGGGGTCAGTTTCTTGCCGGACTCGACGACGACTTCGCCGCTGTCGGCGTCGATCAGGTCGGTAAGAGCCTTCTGGCCGCGCAGCGCGTCAGGCTGGAACGGAATCCGCCAGCTCTTGCCGTCGCGCTGGTAGAGCGACTTCGTGTAGAAGGTATCGAGGATTTCCTCGCCATCCATGCCGAGCGCCATGAGCAGCGACGTCACCGGAATCTTGCGGCGGCGGTCGATGCGGGCGTGCACGATGTCCTTGGCGTCGAATTCGATGTCGAGCCAGGAACCGCGATACGGGATGACGCGGGCAGCAAACAGGAGCTTGCCCGAGGAATGGCTCTTGCCCTTGTCGTGGTCGAAGAACACGCCCGGCGAACGGTGCATCTGGGAAACGATGACGCGCTCGGTGCCGTTGACGATGAACGTACCGTTGTTGGTCATGAGCGGCATATCGCCCATGTAGACGTTCTGTTCCTTGATGTCCTTGATGGACTTTGCGCCCGTATCCTCGTCGATATCGAACACGATGAGGCGCAGTGTCACCTTGAGCGGCGCTGCGTAGGTCAGGTCGCGCTGACGGCATTCCTCGACGTCGAACTTCGGCTGTTCGAACTCGTAGGACACGAATTCGAGCATCGATGCGCCGGAAAAATCGGTGATCGGGAAAACGGACTTGAATACGGACTGGAGACCCTCATCCGGACGGCCGCCCTGCGGTTCGTCCACCATGAGGAACTGGTCGTAGGACGCCTTCTGAACCTCGATGAGGTTCGGCATTTCTGCGACTTCGGGAATTTTACCAAAAACTTTGCGTACGCGCCTACGACCATTGAATGAAAGGGTCTGAGCCATCGTCGCTCCTTCAAATTTTGCATCCGGGCCTGCAACGGACGGGAACCGATGGCCAGTCGACCCCGTCAATCAATGAGTGGTTCAATCTCGTCCAACGTCCAAAAACACACAGCGCGGATTGCTGTCGTCTCCTTGGAACGGGACTATCCTCTTGAAGAACTCATTACCCAAAAGCCGTTTTGACGGGCTTTTGGGTAATAGGTTCAGAAAGCGGTAAAAGAGAGGCGGCCCTTTTACAGGCCACCCCCCCTTTTAGAAAGCAAGATTACTTGACGTCAACCTTGGCGCCAGCGTCTTCAAGCTTCTTCTTGAGGTCAGCAGCTTCAGCCTTGGAAACGCCTTCCTTGACAGCCTTCGGAGCGGCTTCAACGAGGTCCTTGGCTTCCTTCAGGCCGAGGCCCGTGATAGCGCGAACTTCCTTGATGACGTTGATCTTGTTTGCGCCGGCATCAGCGAGGATGACGTCAAACTCGGTCTTTTCTTCTTCAACGACAGCAGCAACGGCAGCGCCGCCAGCAGCAGCAGCAACAGGAGCAGCAGCCGAAACGCCCCACTTTTCTTCGAGAAGCTTGGAAAGCTCAGCAGCTTCCAGGACGGTGAGCGACGACAGGTCGTCTACGATCTTTGCGAGATCAGCCATGTGATAGTTCCTTTTGTACTTGGTTCGAACTTGTTTGAAAATTTACAGCGAAAAACCGCCTTATGCGGCTTCTTCGTCCTTCTTGGCGTAGGCCGCGAACACGCGGGCAAGCTGGCTTGCCGGTGCTGCAACAACCGATGCGATGCGCTGTGCCGGGGTCTGAATCATACCCAGCAGCTTTGCACGCAGCTCGTCCAGCGAAGGCAGGGTCGCAAGCGACTTGACTGCGTCCGCATTGAGAGCGGTTGCTCCCATGGCGCCGCCGAGGATAACGACCTTGTCGTTAGTCTTGGCGAATTCCATGGTAACCTTCGGAGCCGTGATGGGATCATTGCTGTATGCAATCAGCGTCTGTCCCTTGAAGAGATCGACGATCCCTTCCGACTCCGTACCCTGAAGGGCGATCTTGGCCAGACGGTTCTTCGCGACTTTGACGGTGCCGCCAGCAGCGCGCATCTTCGAACGAAAATCGTTCATCTGTGCGACTGTGACACCGGCATAGTGGGCCACGACAACCGAACCCGAAGCCTTGAAGACCTCGTTCAGTTCCGTGACGAATTCGCGTTTTTCCGCTCTTTCCACTGCCTATCTCCAGTTGACAGGACCGCAAAATCGCGGACCTGTCGGTTTGCCTTTGTCGCTCGAGGACCAAAGAATGATCCGGAGCGACGCTCGAGGATCCTGTCCCCTGCGCAGGTCCGTCAACCGGATCTGGCACAAGGCAAGCCGAGGTTCGAACCAAATTTCCACGCCTCAGCGTGTTGACGAAATTCGGGTCTTACCCATCTCATGCAGGCAAAGTGATTAAGGGAAAACCACCTGCAGTCTCGGACAGGAGTTCCGGTTTCTACACCGGAATTCCCGGCCCCGAAGGGCCGGAAATCTTGGTTTGGACATCAACCGTCTCCGGTCATGTCCGTCACCGGGCAAAAGCCCGGCTGAAGGATTATGCGGCGTTGATGGTCGACGGATCGATCTTGACGCCCGGGCCCATGGTCGACGAAATCGCCACGCGCTTCACGTAGTTGCCCTTGGCACCAGCCGGCTTCGCCTTGATGACGGCATCGGCGAAAGCGCGGATGTTTTCTTCAAGAGCAGCAGCATCGAACGAGGCCTTGCCGATACCGGCATGGACGATGCCAGCCTTCTCGACGCGGAACTCTACGGCGCCGCCCTTGGATGCCTTGACGGCTCCGGCTACGTCCATGGTGACCGTTCCAACCTTCGGGTTCGGCATCATGCCACGCGGGCCGAGAACCTTGCCGAGACGACCGACGAGCGGCATCATGTCCGGGGTTGCGATGCAGCGATCGAAATCGATCTTGCCGCCCTGGACGATTTCAACGAGGTCTTCCGCGCCGACAACGTCTGCGCCGGCAGCGCGGGCTTCATCAGCCTTGGCGCCACGTGCGAAAACAGCGACACGAACCGTGCGGCCCGTGCCATTCGGCAGGTTGACGACGCCGCGGACCATCTGGTCGGCGTGGCGGGGATCGACGCCGAGGTTCATCGATACTTCGATGGTTTCGTCGAACTTGGCGATCGCTCGGTCCTTGACCAGCGAAATCGCTTCCGTCAGGGCGACGAGCTTCGTCGGATCGATGCCTTCACGGGTCTTCTGTACGCGCTTTGCAATCTTTGCCATGGTCTCAGCCCACCACTTCCAGGCCCATGGAGCGGGCGGAGCCCTCGACCATTGCCATTGCGCCTTCAACGTCAGCGGCGTTGAGGTCCTTCATCTTGGCTTCAGCGATCTTGCGAACCTGTTCCTGGGTCAGCGTACCGACCTTCGGGCCCTTGCCGGGCGTCTTGGAACCGGACGTCAGCTTCGCTTCCTTCTTCAGGAAGTAGCTGACCGGCGGCTGCTTCATGATGAAGGTGAAGGACTTGTCCTGGTAGTAGGTGATGACGACCGGGATCGGCATGCCCTTTTCAAGTTCCTGCGTGGCGGCATTGAACGCCTTGCAGAATTCCATGATATTTACGCCACGCTGACCAAGCGCCGGGCCGATTGGCGGGGACGGGTTTGCCGATCCTGCCTTGACCTGAAGCTTGAGGTGGCCTGCAACTTTCTTAGCCATTTCTCTCTGCCTTTGTCTTCGTTTCAAACCACCGCGCAAAGCGGCCAGCCCGAAACATCACGACCGGTTGCCCGGCCTCTTGTGCCATCGTCCCACACGGGCGAGGCGGCTGCGGTTGCGTGGTGCGGCCCTGCGATCCGGCTAAGATCGCCATCCTCCCACGCGCTTGGCGGATCACTCCGCCGCTTGCCGGCCTGTTAAAACCGACAAATCCCTAAACGGCGCCCAACCGGAGATAACTCCGGCTGCGAACCTCTTGATCAGACCTTCTCGACCTGAGCGTATTCGAGCTCGACCGGCGTTGCGCGACCGAAGATCGAAACTTCGACCTTGAGGCGCGACCGCTCCTCATCAACATCCTGAACGATGCCGTTGAACGAGGCGAACGGACCGTCGGAGACGCGAACCTGCTCGCCAACCTCGAAGGAAATCGACGGCTTCGGACGATCGACACCGTCTTGAACCTGACCGAGAATACGCTCGGCCTCGGAATCGGGGATCGGGACCGGCTTGTTGTCGGAACCCAGGAAACCCGTAACCTTCGGCGTATTCTTGATGAGATGGTAGGCCTCATCCGTCAGGTTGGCCCGCACCATGACATAGCCGGGAAAAAACTTTCGCTCAGCATCGACCTTGCGGCCGCGGCGAACCTCAACGACCTTTTCGGTCGGAACGAGAATCTGCTCAAAAAGGTGGCTGAGACCCTTCTGCCGTGCCTTTTCCTCAATCGATTCAGCAACCTTCTTCTCGAAATTCGAGTAGGCGTGAACGATGTACCAACGCGATGCCATGGCTATCCCCACCCGATCAGACGCCAACATTCAGGACAAGGCCGATCGCCCAGCCCATCAGTTGATCTGCAGCAAAAAAGAAGATGGCCGCGAAGAAGACCATGACGAATACCATCAGCGTCGAGATCATCGTCTCGCGCCGGGACGGCCAGGTCACTTTCGACGTTTCGGACCGCACCTGCTGCAGAAACGTGAATGGATTAGTTTTGGATGCCATTGAATGCCCACGCCATTACGGCCCGTAAAGCTGACGTTTCAGCCCCACGCGCCGCGTGTCTGTTTGAACCCCTACATAACCACCGATTCCCAAAACCACAAGAGGTCATCGGTGGTTTTGTTAAATTACACGGAAACGGCTCCTGCGTTTCCGTCCGTCATTTCCGCACAGCATGACGAACATGCGCTTGCAGGAAAATGGCAGGGGCAGCCGGGCTCGAACCGACGACCTGCGGTTTTGGAGACCGCCGCTCTACCAACTGAGCTATGCCCCTTTACCGAAACGCCTGCCGCCCTTTCAGACAGCCGCATTTCAAGTCAGCGGCTTAATAGGCAGTTTGTTTCGCCGTGACAAGCACCTTTGATGGAAAAGCGCAATTTCTTGCGCTCTTTTCTCGATCCGCGGACCTGCGATCATCGCGCGACGTATTTGCGCCAGTCATGATTTTCGCGAAACCCGAGCACCTCGCGAATCTTGCGGTTAGACAGCAAGCCTTCGAATTCGCCGATCTCCCGCGTAAACGGGACGCTGGGGAAATAGCGGGCGGCCAGTTCCCGGGTCGGTGTATCGGCCGAAACGGTATCATTGGCCGCATTGAACACCTGATAGCCGAGCCCATCCTTCTCGATGCAGAGCCCGACGATCTGGCCGAGATCACGCGCATCGATGTAGCTCCAGGCGATTCGCTTGCGGATTTCCGGATTGGCGAAATAGCTCGGGAATCGTTCGTATTCGTGCGGCTCGATGACGTTGCCGATTCGCAGCGCATAGATGTCGAACCCACTCCGTTCTGCAAACGCGCGCGCGGTTTTCTCGTTGACGACCTTGGAGAGGCCGTAGCTGTCCATCGGATTGACATCGTATTCTTCTTCAAGCGGAAACTGATGAAAATCGCGATGGCCTTCGGCAAAGCAAACGCCATAGGTGGTTTCGCTGGAGGCGACGATGATCTTGCGAATGCCGAGCTTTACCGCTGCCTCGATGACATTGTAGGTGCCCATCGTATTGATGCGGAACGTCTCGTTGTCGGGCTTGATCAGGATGCGCGGGACGGCGGCGAAGTGTACCACGGCATCGAACGATCGAGGCCCATGCCCGTGCTCAAGGTCCGGAAAATCACGATGCATCGACAGCGCATTAAAAACCTGGCCGCTGTCGGTGATATCAGCGATCAGATTGGTGACACCGGGGCTGTCGAGCGGCACGAGATCGATATTGTGAACCTCGTAACCTGCTTCTACCAGATAGGGCACAGCGTGCCGGCCCGCTTTGCCGGAACCCCCGGTGAACAATATCCGCTTCTTCATATGCGCTCCCTTGCCATTTCGCCGACGGCGACTGTCTCCGCGACGATATGGTCCACAGCGGCCTTTGAAGCAAGGGCGCCGGCACGGCAAAACGGTCGCCTGCGGGACCGGCGGCTCGTGTCACCAGTTCAGCGCATAGCGCGCGGTAATGCTGCCGAGCGGTTTGCTTACCGGGTTGGATATCGCCGCCCCGATGCTCAAGCGCCCGAGCGTCTGCTCGATCCCCAATCGGTCAAGCGCTCTCAAACGCCCATCATTAATCCCTCCCTGGGCAACGATCGCTGTTCCCGTACCAGCCGCGACGATCCGCATCGACTGCGACAACCGCGCCGAACCGCAATGATGATCATAGGCCGTGCACTGGAGAGAGACTGATCGTTGACTGACGACATCGAGCCGGCGGGTGGCGATCCAGCGACGCGTGCTGCTCAGCCCGACCGTGCCTGTACCGCTCGGCGCGTCGAATTTAATATCGACGTCCTGCGACAGGCTGCGCGCCGTATCGGTGCCGTTTTTCCGCGAGAACCGTCCCCAGAGACCAACCGGCGGCGGTTCCTGAACCCGGCCGGCCGTGGTCGCCGCAATGGACACTTCGGTGCCGGCGCTCCACCGCTGACCGAAGCGGGCACCCATTTTCAAAGCATAGGCATTGATCCCGGTCCGGCTTGGCGACCAGATGAGGGGGCGATCCTCCGCCGACCATGCTGCGGCGGGAAGCAGGACGAGAATCGACAAGCCGCACGCAACACCGCGCGCCAAAACAGTTCCTATCATGTGAAAATCCGATCCGGATATGCGCCGGCCCGAAAAGCGGAACCGCGGTCGGAAAACACGTGCGCAGATTCAAGCATCGCCCGGCCTTAGCGGGGCAAATCATCTAATCCGGAAAATACCAAAGAATATCCGCCATGCCGACCCTTAAAACCGATCAGGCAGGGATCGCCGCGGCGACTGTTGCAAACATCACACGGCCGCCTGCCGCCGATTGAGGCATCTGCCAAATGGGCAGGCAAAAACACAAAAAACCCCGCTGTTTCCAGCGGGGCTTTTTTTAATTTCGGAGTCAGACGATTATTCGACGATGCTGGCAACGATGCCGGCGCCGA
>UCJH01000106.1 GCA_900472785.1 Hyphomicrobiales bacterium
GTTGAGGACGTCCTCAACCCCCGAGCGAAGTGCGAGATACAGATAACCCGCCGCATCTTCCGGACCCTTGTCCTTGATCACCTTGTCGTCGATCAGCGCGGCGACGTTGAACATCGCCTGCGGATGGCGCAGGTCGGCGGCTTGCTGAAACAGGCCGATTGCCTTTGTCGGATCACGCGGCAGGCCCTCCGCGCCCTGATAATAGAGGAAGCCGAGGTCATTGATCGCATCGGCGAAGCCAAGGCTGGCGGATTGCTGGTAGAGCCGGATCGCTTCTGCCACGTTCTGCGGCGTGCCGATGCCCTTCTCGTGCAGTTTGGCAAGCTCGAACATCGCCTCCGGATCGCCGGCCGCTGCTGCGGATTTGAACAGTGTAAATGCCTTGTCCGGCGCATAACGCTGCTGATCCGGGCTGAGCGACATATAGCCGAGACCGATCATGGCACGCGTGTTGCCGTCTTCGGCAAGGGCTGCGAGCTGAACGGCCTGATCCGGGGCCAGCGATTGCCATGCCGCCATCTTGTCCTTGCCGTCTGTGGCACTGTCGGAGCCGCCCAGGAAGAACGGGACGCCGGAGAGCGAACCGTAGAAATGCGGCTGCTGGCGGTTGAGCGTCTCGGCCATCACCCGGTCGCGAACCTGGCGGAACATCAGGCCGATCTCGACATTCTTTTCCGGCAGAAGTTGCATCAGGGCTGTCGCGAATGGGCTGTTGTCGCCCGTTCCGTCCAGGGCGACTTCACCATCCTTGGCCGCATACATGACCATCATGCCCCGATCGGGCGTCGGAGCGGCAAGCCCGGCGCCGCGCACCGTATCGACCACTTTGGTGGCGGTTGGATCGAGCGTCGCGACGTCCGTCGATGTTGCAGGCCAGTTGGAAAACGGATTGTTGCGGCAGGAATCAAGGATGACGATCCGAAGTTTGCGCGCCCGATCCACCGCGTTCAGTAGCCGCTTCAGGCTGAGCGCCTTGTCGGCGATCTCGGTGGGGGCCTTGATGTCGATGTCGATGGGGACGAGGTAGTTTTCTCCACCAACCTCGACTCCATGCCCGGCATAGTAGACCAGCGCGATATCCGCCGTTTCGGACCGAAAGGAAAAGTCGTTGACGAGCTTTACGAGTTCCGGAAGCGTTTTGTCGGTGGCGATCTCCGTCTCGAAACCGAGCTTTGACAGCGTCGCGCCGATGGCGGTTGCGTCATTGGTCGTGTTCTTGAGCGCGCTGATCGTCGTATATTTTGCCATGCCGAGCACGAGCGCGATGCGTTCGCTGGCCATGGCGGCGGACGCGAAAGAACTGGCTCCGACAAACAGGAGCAGCCATAGGCTGGTTTTTAAGCACTTGTTTTGAAATTCAAGCATTGCAGTCTGGCCCCCCGAAACGGCACGTCATGCGATAAAATACAGTCTTTCTGCGAACGGGTAGAAGACGGAAGGTGCGTCGTCGCACCTCCGTCTTGTCTCCGTTCTGTCTTGGGCCTTGCGGGTTCAGTGAAAGGCTTGAGCAGGAAATGGTCTATTGCAGCGTCGATATCTCGACGCGCCGGTTGCGGCCATCATCCGGATAATCCGGGAAGAGCAGCGCATTTTCGCCGAACGCCCGCACGACAAGGCGATGCGGATCGACGTGATAGTATTCGACAAGATAACCCGTCGCCGATTCCGCGCGCCGGCGGCTCAGTTCGAGATTGGCATAGTCGCTGCCGGTCGCGTCCGTATGGCCGCCGATCAGGAAGCGGTAGTTGGCAAGCTCGCTGGATTGCAATGCCTTGCCGACGCTGTCGAGCAGATAGCGGGCGTCCGGGGTCAGTTCGGCCGAGCCGAGCCTGAAGGTCACTGCCAGGTTGACCGTCGCGGACACCTTGTCGCCATAGCTGTTCGTGGTCGCCGCTGCATAGGAATCAGCGGGCTTCTGGTAGGCGTCGGCCGGCTTCTGATACCCGTCGACCGGTTTCTGGTAGGAATCGACCGGCTGCTCGTAAGTCGTCTCCGTGCCTTCGGCGCCCTGGAACAGCACGCCCTTGTGCGCGGGTTTCAGGCCGCGCGTGCCGTCATCGATCTGGCTGCTGCCGCCGCCGGACGAGCCGCCGCCGGGTGTCAGCGATCGCACGAGGTCTTCGGGCGACGTCTTCGTCAACAAATCCTGCGCGTTTGCCGCGCCATGAAGACACAAAAGAAATGCTATAAATGAAACGCCAACCCTGCCTTGCATCGGCATGCTCCCCTGGCTTCGTTCAACGTGAAAAATGCTAATTTTCCCAACGCTGAAAGACTATGTTACGCTTTGTTTCCCGTCAATTCTAGACGTTTCAGCGTCCCGTTTTCATCGATGCACGCCGCACTTTTCTTTCACTGTCTTATTTGCTAGGGCCAGTGCCGGGACAAGCAGTCCCCGGAGGAGAATCCATGACGCCCGAAATACGCCCGCTCGTTGCCGGAAACTGGAAAATGAACGGTCTGCGCGGTTCGCTGGACCAGCTCAAGGCCATGGCAGAGGGCGTCAAGGGACCGTTGTCCGAAAAGGTCGAAACGCTGATCTGCCCTCCAGCGACCTTGCTTTATGTCGCCACGGCACTTTGCGACGACAGCCCGCTTCTGATCGGTGCGCAGGATTGCCACCAGGATGCGTCGGGCGCCCATACGGGCGACGTTTCGGCAGCGATGATCGCCGATTGTTTCGGCACGCATGTGATCGTCGGTCACTCGGAGCGTCGCACGGATCACGCCGAGAGCGATGCGCTGGTGCGGGCCAAGGCGACGGCGGCTTTCGTTTCGGAGCTCGTCGCGATCATTTGCATCGGCGAGACGGGCGATGAGCGCAAGGCGGGCAAGACGCTGGATGTGTTGAAGACGCAACTGTCGGGTTCCGTGCCGGACGAGGCGACCGCCGAAAACACGGTCATTGCCTATGAGCCTGTCTGGGCGATCGGGACGGGTCTCACCCCGACGACGCAGGATGTCGAGGAGGCGCATGCCTTCATGCGGGCCGAACTGGCCGCACGCTTCGGTGCTGCCGGCAAAAGGATGCGCATTCTGTATGGTGGCTCCGTCAAGCCTTCGAACGCCCGGGAACTGATGGGCGTGTTGAACGTCGATGGCGCACTGATCGGTGGAGCAAGCTTGAAAGCGGAGGACTTCCTCGCCATTTACCGGGCATACGAAGAATTGACGGCCTGACGGGATTTGATCGCGGGCAGGGCTTGGAATGATCGGTTGCTTGGTATATGCAGCCGCCAACACTTATATTGAGCCGTACAAGCGCGCTTTCCAAAGTGTCAGGCGGAGCATCCGCCGGCACGAAGCTTGAACGTGATCTAAGGCAGGACTGGACAAAATGCAGACCGTATTGCTCGTCATCTATCTCATGGTCGTTCTCGCGCTGATCGGCGTGGTGCTCATTCAGCGCTCCGAGGGCGGTGGACTGGGCATCGGCGGCGGCTCCGGCTTCATGTCGGCACGCGGCGCGGCCAACGCGCTGACGCGGACGACGGCAATCCTGGCGACGCTGTTCTTCGTCCTGGCGCTCGGCATGGGCATCCTGTCGCGCTACGAGCCGAATGCAACGGACGTTCTCGACCGCATCCCCGGCACGACCAACAACGGCAAGGGCGTTCTCGATTCGCTCGGCGGCGCGACGACACCGACGCCTGCTGACGACAAGAATGCCGTTCCGACCGATTCCGGCGCGGCAACGACGCCAGCCACGCAGACCCCTGCGACAACGCAGACGCAGACCCCGGCCACTACGACGACCGAAACGCCGGCTGGCGCCGCGACCACGGGAACCGAGACCAAGCCGGCGACATCCGGTTCGGATGTCCCAAGCGGTCAGTAAGGTCTGGCCTGAATGAACCCGCCGGCGGAAGGCTTTCTTCCGCCGGTTTTCTTTTGCTTGAATTTCGCCTCCTTGAACATTTCAACCGAAAAATTCTGGAATGAGGAATTTTTCGGTGGCGGAATCGATTTTGAAACGGTATCCGGTGAAGCCCATGGCGCGATATGTATTCATCACTGGCGGCGTGGTTTCGTCCCTTGGTAAAGGGATCGCCGCAGCTGCTCTCGGAGCATTGCTGCAGGCCCGGGGCTACCGGGTGCGGCTTCGCAAACTCGACCCCTATCTTAACGTCGATCCGGGCACCATGAGCCCGACACAGCACGGTGAAGTGTTCGTGACGGACGACGGCGCGGAGACGGACCTCGATCTCGGTCACTACGAGCGCTTTACCGGCCGCTCGGCTACCAAGACCGACAACATCACCACCGGCCGCATCTACAAGAACATCATCGACAAGGAACGTCGCGGCGACTATCTCGGCGCCACCGTCCAGGTCATTCCGCACGTCACCAACGAGATCAAGAATTTCGTCACCGAAGGCAATGACGAATTCGATTTCGTCATCTGCGAGATCGGCGGTACCGTCGGCGACATCGAGGCGATGCCGTTCATGGAGGCGATCCGCCAGCTGAAGAACGATCTGCCGCGCGGCACCGCGATCTACCTTCACCTGACGCTGATGCCCTATATCGCTGCCGCAGGCGAACTGAAGACCAAGCCGACCCAGCATTCCGTCAAGGAACTGCAGGCGCTCGGCATCCACCCGGATATCCTGCTGGTCCGTGCCGACCGCGAAATTCCGGAGGCCGAGCGGCGCAAGCTGTCGCTGTTCTGCAACGTCCGTCCGTCCGCCGTCATCCAGGCGCTCGATGTCGCCTCGATCTATGATGTGCCGATCGCCTACCACAAGGAAGGCCTCGACAACGAGGTTCTCGCCGCCTTCGGCATCGAGCCGGCGCCGAAGCCGCGTATCGAGAACTGGGAAGATGTCGCCAACCGCATCCGCACGCCGGAAGGCGAGGTCACGATCGCGATCGTCGGCAAATATACCGGCCTCAAGGATGCCTACAAGTCGCTGATCGAAGCGCTGTATCATGGCGGCATCGCCAACCGCACCAAGGTCAAGCTCGAATGGATCGAGTCGGAGGTCTTCGAAAAGGAAGATCCGTCGCCCTACCTCGAGAAGGTTCACGGCATCCTCGTTCCCGGCGGTTTTGGCGAACGGGGTTCGGAAGGCAAGATTCAGGCCGTCCGTTTCGCCCGCGAGCGCAAGGTTCCCTATTTCGGCATCTGCTTCGGCATGCAGATGGCGGTGGTGGAAGCAGCCCGCAACCTCGCCGGCATCGAGAAGGCCTCGTCGACGGAGTTTGGTCCGACCGGCGAACCGGTGGTCGGCCTGATGACCGAATGGGTCAAGGGCAATGCGCTGGAGAAGCGTGCGGCGTCGGGCGATCTCGGCGGTACCATGCGTCTCGGCGCCTACAAGGCGAGCCTGAAAAAGGGCACCAAGATCGCCGATATCTATGGCTCGACCGAGATTTCCGAGCGTCATCGTCACCGCTACGAGGTCAACGTCGATTACAAGGACCGGCTCGAGGCCTGCGGCCTGGAATTCTCCGGCATGTCGCCCGACGGCGTGCTTCCGGAAACGGTCGAGTATCCGGATCATCCGTGGTTCATCGGGGTCCAGTATCACCCGGAGCTGAAGAGCCGGCCGCTCGATCCGCATCCACTGTTCGCGAGTTTCATTTCCGCGGCACTCGAACAGAGCCGCCTGGTCTAATCCCGTCATCCGTGGCGATCTGCATATTTTAAAACCCGGCGAAAGCCGGGTTTTTCGTGTCTGCTCCCTTGTTAAGGGCCGGACGGCATTGCGGACAATTCGCATCAAAACCTCTTTTTAAGATTTACGGGTTAGTAATCTCTTGGAATGTGAGAGATCTGAAGCGATGCGTATTGCGTTTATCGTCGCCCTTCTGATGCTGGCCGGCTGTGCCACCGCGCCGCGCCATACGACAAATGCCTGCGCTGTGTTCGAGCAGCGGGACGGGCTGTTCGACAATTGGCAGCGTGCGGCCAACAAGACGGAGCGGGAGTTCGGCGTGCCGGTCCCGATTCTGATGGCGACGATCTACACGGAATCCGGTTTTCGCGCCAAGGCACGGCCGCCGCGCACCAAGCTCTTCGGCTTCATTCCCTGGAAACGCCAGTCGACCGCCTATGGATTCTCGCAGGCGCTGGACGGCACCTGGAGCCGCTACAAGAAGGAAACCGGCCGCTGGAGCGCACGCCGCACCAAGTTTGCGGATGCGGTGCATTTCGTCGGCTGGTACCACTACAACAGCCACCGGAAGAACGGCATCCCGCTGAACGACGCCTACAGTCTCTATCTGGCCTATTATTCCGGCGATGCCGGCTATGCCAAGGGCAGCTGGCGCAACAACAGCCGCCTGAAGCAGGCGGCGCAGCGATCCGCCAATCTCGCCCGGTCCTATGCGCAGCAGCTGCGCAGCTGCGACTGATATCAAGGCCGAAAGCTCAGACCTTGATCGTCTTGTCCCAATAGGGCGGGCTGCCGAAGGCGGCGCGCAGATGATCCGCGAGCGCGCGCAGTTTCACCGAGGCACGCCGGCCTTCGGGATGCGCCATGTAGATATATTCCAGTTCCGCCGTCACGCCGATGTCGATCATGGCGAGTTCGCCGGTGTCAATCGCCTGCCAGACGGCGAACATCGGCATCAGCGCAATGCCGAGACCGGCGATCGCCGCATCGCGGATCATGTCGCCATTGTTGAGGCCAAGACCGAACTGGCCGCGAACAACGACGGTTCCGCCTGGCGTCGGGAACCGCCAGTCGGCGATGCCGCGATTGGTGTAGAAAATGCCCCGGTGCTGTTCCAGTTCGGCTATGGAGGCGGGGCGGCCATTGTTTTCAAGATATTGCGGCGAGGCGATGAGAACGCGGCGGCTCGGGGCCAGTCGCCAGGCCATCAATCGCGAATCGAGGATCGGTCCATGGCGAAGCACCGCATCATATCCGTCCGCTGCGGCATCGACCCGGCGGTCGTCGAGATCGAGCGTCAATTCCAGCTTCGGATTGGCGGACAGGAACGGATAGAGCGCCGGCCCGAGATGCAGGCGACCGAAGGTCACCGGTGCTGAAATCCGCAAAGAGCCGGCGCTCTATCCGTTC
>UCJH01000105.1 GCA_900472785.1 Hyphomicrobiales bacterium
TGCTGGGGCTGGTTGGCTAGGTGATCCCTCCCTCCCCTCCCCTCCCCTCATGTTCGCTTGAGTAGAGGCGGCGGTTGGATCGCGATCCCTTGCCAAATAGTCAAATAATTCGTATAAAGCAAATAAGTTGAAGGAGTTTAAAGAATGCAGAGATTTACGACTGTTGAACTGCTACGCGACATCAAGACGGTGACCATGGCGGCCGATCGACAACCAGTCGCGATCACGCAGCACCGCAAGCCGCGCTATGTCCTCATGACCTATGACGAATTCGAAGCGATGAACAGCAGGCTTGATCCTCGTCGAGCCTATGCTGCCAACGAAGCCCCCGAGGAACTTGTTGACATCATGATGCCTGAGTTGGATCGGCTTATTGCTGAAGGACGGGACGCTGATGGCTGACATTCCGGCCAGCGGTTCCGTTTTACGGTATCCTTATCTTTGGACTTGGCAGCGCGACAAGGGCGAAACCGAGGGACGGAAGTCTCGTCCCGTCTGCATGGTGCTGGCCATTCCTAAGGGCCCTCAGACGCATCTCGTGATCCTGGCCATCTCTGGCACACCGCCTCGTGTCGATCAGACAGCACTGGAAATCCCACAGCTTGAATGCCGTCGGGCAGGCATCCGAGACTGGAAGGAAGCTTGGATCACTGTCTCGGAATTTAATCACGATATCGCGGAAACGTCGTTCTATTACGATTCGAATACCGAAACGTTGGGGAGTTTTAGCAGGGGGTTCCTCGGCAAAGTGGCGGNNAGCTTTCAAACCGTTCCTCTCCGTGAAAACTGCGCGCGTCAACCGAGCAGAATAGGGCTTCTGTTTCCTGTGTTTTGTTGCAGGAGCCATCGCCTCTGGCGACCGCGCTCTATGCCTTCGGCACGAAGCCAGCCTTCGGCCGTCTTCGCCGCTCCCGGTTACGATCGCTTGTCTGGTCTGTTTGTCGAAACGGGCTAAGGCCTGATCTGCCAGTATTTTCGAAGCGACGACGTAGCCCTCGAAGCCCTCTGCTAGGAGCGCCGCGAGTTAGATAGGCTTTGCAGCGCCTTGCGGTTCCACGATGAGAGCGGCGCCCCGGCGGGAGGTCCTAATCCGCCGAAAGATCATGAGTCAGCAGCAGTGACGGATCGGTTGTCTCGGGCGATCGACTGTTCGCGCGCATGTGAAAGGCTGCCTCCCGCAGCGACTATTGCTGGGACAGCATCCGATGCCGTGGACTTGGCTTTTGAGCTGCAATCGGTCGGCGATGCTGGTAGTGACGCGGGTGGGGTAGGTACGAGCGCCGGCGTAGTTGCCGCTGCGACGAGCGACGTGGCCCGCATCCCCGAGACCCCTTTTGGGTTTGATCGAACTGGGCGGC
>UCJH01000104.1 GCA_900472785.1 Hyphomicrobiales bacterium
TTTTTTGCTTTTTCCGCAAGGAGCGCACAATTTTCACAGCCAACCCCCCCCCTTGAGGGGGAGATGTTGGCGTCGCCGACAGAGGGGGGGAAGTCTCGCCAAATTCTGGCGTCAACCATCGCCGCATTGCTGCTGCTGACAGCATCCCCCACTCTCGCTGCCTCCAAGGCCGAGACCGAAGCGCAGTTCCGCCAATGGCTGCAGACCGATCTCTGGCCGGAGGCGCAGAAATCCGGGATTGCGGCAGACAGTTTCAAGGCCGCATTTGCCGGCGTGAAGCTTAACTGGGACCTGCCCGATCTCGTCATGCCCGGCACCAAGCCGACCGGAGACCGCAAGCAGAGCCAGGCGGAATTCTCCTCGCCGGGTTCCTATTTTTCCGAAAAGCGCCTGCAGGGACTGGCCGCGACAGGCCGGACGCTGGCAAAGACCCATGCGGCGACCCTGCGTCGGGTCGAGAAAGCCTATGGCGTGCCGGCCGGCATCGTCGTTGCGATCTGGGGACGGGAATCGGGGTTCGGCCGGGCAAAGATTCCGCACCCGATCATCGACGTGCTGGCGACCAAGGCATTCCTTTCCACCCGGCCGGAGCTGTTCCGGCGCGAGCTGATCGCCGCCCTGCATATTCTCGACAGCAAGGATGTGTCGGAAGCGGACATGCGCGGCTCCTGGGCCGGCGCCATGGGCCAGCCGCAATTCCTGCCGACCAGCTTCCTGAAATATGCCGTCGATTTTGACGGGGACGGCCGGCGCGACATCTGGAATTCAGTGCCCGACACGCTGGGATCGATCGGTCATTACTTGTCGAAGAAGGGCTGGCAACGCGGCCGTGACTGGGGCTATGAGGTCTACATCCCTGCGAATGTGTCCTGCGCACAGGAGGGGCCGGATCTGGCGAAGCCCATCTCGCAGTGGACATCGGACGGTATCGAGCGAGCGTCCGGCAAAGCGTTTCCTGCCAGCGAGGCCAAGGCCGACGGCATGATGCTGGTGCCGGCCGGGCGCAACGGGCCGGAATTCATCGTCACGCCGAATTTCTATGTGATCAAGGAATACAACAATTCCGATCTTTACGCCCTGTTCATCGGCAATCTCGCCGACCGCATTTCAGGCGGCGGCGGATCGTTCAAGGGTCCTTGGGGCGATGTCGGCAAGATGCTGCGCTCGGATGTCGCGGCCATGCAGCGGGCTCTGGAGGCCAAGGGATACGACGTCGGCGGCTCCGATGGCCTGCCCGGCTACAAGACGCGACGGGCACTGGGCGACTGGCAGGCGAAGAACGGAATGGAGCCGACGTGTTTTCCGGAAGCGTCGTTGAAAGACAAGCTTTGATAGAGGAGCAGTTCTCCACTCGCCCTTCGGGCATCCTCTCCCCCCAAGTGGGGAGAGGGCCAGATCGAAGGGCGATGCGATTCAGCTTTTCGTCAACTTGAGGATCGTCGAGGACTCGCCGTCCTCCGTCAACGCATAGACAGCGCCGTCAGGCGCGACCTTGACGTCACGGATACGGGCATTCAGCGGAACACGTTCCTCGAACCCGACCTTGTCGCCATCCATGTGCAGGACGACGACGGCTTCGGCGACAAGCCCGCCGATCAGGAACGATCCCTTCCATTCCGGAATCTGATCGCCATCGTAATAGGCCATGCCGGACGGGCCGATGACCGGATCCCAGTAATAGACCGGCTGTTCGGTGCCTTCCAGTGCGGTGATACCGTCGCCGATCTTCCCGCCGCTGTACTCGATGCCGTAGGTGACCTTCGGCCATCCGTAATTCTTACCCGCGTCCGGACGGTTCAACTCGTCGCCGCCCTTCGGCCCGTGCTCGACGGTCCAGAGCCGCCCCTGCCCATCCAGCGCGGCGGCCTGCAGGTTACGATGGCCATAGCTCCAGATTTCCGGGCGGGCATCGCCCTTGCCGGCGAACGGATTGTCCGGCAGCGCCTTGCCGTCCGCGTCGATGCGGAAAACCTTGCCGAGGCCGCTTGCCAGGTCCTGCGCCTGGACACGCGTTTGGCGGTCGGAGCGCTCACCGACCGTGACGTAGAGTTCGTTGTTCGGGCCGAAGACCAGCCGCGAGCCGTAATGCTTGTTGCCGTCATAGGTCGGCATCTGCTGGAAAATGACCTTGGTGCCTTCGAGGGATGCGCCGCCATCTCCGGACTGAACGAGTTTGGCGGATGCGACCGACGTGCCGTTCCCGCCGTCGCGCGGTTCCGAGAAGGAAAAGAAAATCCGGCCGGAGCTTTCGAAATCCGGCGCCAGCGCAACGTCGAGCAGCCCACCCTGGCCGCTGGCATCCACCTCCGGCACACCTTTCAACGCAACACCGGCCTTGCCGTCCTTGCCGACGATATGCATGGTGCCCTCCTTGGCGGTGACCAGAATGCGCCCGTCCGGCAGGAATTCCATCGACCAGAGATGCGGCAGGTCTTGCGCGACCACTTCCGCACTGATCTTCGGCATATGCGCCGGCTGAGCCGCCCGTGTCTGGCCTTTAAAGGCAGGTTTCTGGTCTACGCCATTGGGCTGCCCCGTCTCGACCGCGGTTCCGCCTGCAGGTTGGGCGAACGTCGAACCGGCAAGAAGAATGGACAGCATGGTCCCACTCAGCAGAAGGGATGTCGATCGCATGAAAAGCTCCTGTTCCTGTCGTCGCGCCGGACAGGCGCTCATGTCCACAGAACCCGTTGAATGTGGCATTGGTTGCAGCCAGGACAATCAACTTGCGATCAAGAAGAGGTTATCTGCGGCGATGGGCACCCGCCCGGCGTTGCAGCCGTCGGCGTTCACGCGGCCTGTTCTGCCCGTGGTTTGAGGGTCCGCTTGAGCCTGCGGATGGCGAAACTCGGCCGGGACACATCGGGTGCCGGATGGCGTGGTCGTTAGATGACACGCGATGTGTCCCGTCTCGGTGGTTTTTACCTGCAACTGCGGTGTCTCTGCGGGGGTGCCGGCACCTTTTTCCGGTGCGGGCGACGCTCAACGATAACCGGATCGCTCCGTCATCGACGGCGCCGCGAAAGCGGAAGTTGCCATCCACAGTCGCCGCTCCTCATGTGTGCCCCACAAAGCCGCGCGCGATCCTTGATCGCGCAAAGCTGGCTTTGCTTTTGAGTGGGCATGTCTCTTTCGCCCGGCTCTACCGGGCGGAACATGCCTGCATGCCCCGCCGTGTTTCAGACGAGAGGGAAACCATTTTCTGCAGGCCCCCGCGCCAGCATCTGCGTTTCAAACGCAAACCGAAGGCAACGGCCCCGCCTCGCCGGCAACGCTCTCCGGTGTATCCGATGGCGGGACGAAGGACGTGTGCCACAGGCGAATGAGCCGGGGATGAGATTTTATTTTTGGACACGGTGAGCCCGTGGCATCACCCCCTCTGTCACTCCAGGATATCTCTCCGACAAGGGGGAGATTAGCCGCTTCGAAGCGAAGCGGTGGCAGGGAATGGATCCTTCAATGTATGTCCATCTGCTGCTTGTAGCGCTCGTAGTCATAAGGAAGGATGGTCTGGCGTTCGATCATGCGATGAACGCGGGGCGGCGACGAGCCGCGGTGCAGGGCGGTCAGACGGTCGCCGATGGCGGCGTCGGCTTGGGTGCGGCGCTGGTTGTGACGAACATATTCGACCCAGGTGGGCACATGATAGGTCTCGGTCCAGATCGTCGGGATTTCGAGATCACGCATCAGCGCCCATTGGCCGGCGCCATCGCGGATGCGGATGCGGCGGCGCTCGGCCATGGCGGTGAGGAACTCGGGTACATCCTGATCGGCGATTTCATAATCGATCATCACCACGATCGGTCCGCTTCGCGGCTTGAGGTCCAGCTGCAGCGGCGGCTCGGAAAAACGATTGAGCGGATCGAGATTGAGCGACTGAAATTCGGGCAGCGGCAGGCGTAGGCCGATTGCAGCCCCTGCGACCATGACGGCGGCGGAGATCATCAGTGCGCTCGCCGGGCCATGCAGTTCCGCCAGTTGTCCCCAGATCCAGCTGCCGGCGGCGATGCCACCGAAAGTGGTGGTCTGGTAGAGAGACAGGGCGCGACCGACCACCCAGCGCGGGGTGGAAAGCTGCACGGTCGTGTTGAACAGCGACAGCGCCAGCACCCAGCCGCAGCCGGACAGAAGCAGCGCCAGACAAGTGACGAGGCTGTAGGAGCTGAGCGCGGTGACGAGGCTGCTGATCGCAAAGCCGGCAAAGGCGATGCGGGCGATCGCCTCGCTCGACAGGTGTTCACGCAGCCGGGCACTGAGCAGGGCTCCGCCGATGGCGCCGAGCCCGAAAGCGCCCAGCAGTACGCCGAAGGTGAACGGGCCGCCGGACACGAGATCGCGCGCAACCAGCGGCAAGAGTGCCAGGATCGCGCTGGCCGACAGGCCGAAGACGAAGCCGCGCAAGAGCACCTTGCCGATGTTCGGCGACATCGCGACATAGCGCAGACCCGCGGAAATCGCCCGACCCATCGATTCGCGCGGCAGTTTGCTCAAGGTCACCTCACGGCGCCAGCGCACCAGCGCGAAGATGATGGCGAAGTAGCTGAGCGTGTTGGCAGCGAACGCCGCTGCCGCACCGGCCGCAGCAACGATCGCGCCGCCGATTGCCGGACCGACCGAGCGCGTGATGTTGAAGCCCATGCTGTTCAGCGCCACCGCCGCCGGCAGGACGTCGCGCGGAACCATGTCGCCGACGGAGGCTTGCCAGGAGGGATTGTTGAGCGCCGTGCCGCAGCCGATCAGGAAGGTGAAGAACAGAAGCAGCCACGGCGTGATGAACCCGAGCCAAGCACTGGCCGTCAGCAATGCGGAGACGCAGAGCATAAAACACTGGGCGATGAGCATGATCCGCCTGCGGTCGAAATTATCCGCAAGTGCGCCGGACACCAGTGAAAACAGCATGATCGGCAGCGATGTCGAGGCCTGGACCAGCGCCACCATGTTCACCGAATCCGAGATCGACGTCATCAGCCATCCAGCGCCGACCGCCTGGACCAGCCCGCCGAAATTCGACGCCAGGCTCGCCAGCCAGATGGTCCGGAAAATCTCATGTCTGAAAGGCGCCAAGGGCGATAGTCGATCCGGCAAAGCGCGTCCCCTAACCTTTCCTGATATCCGATGTCATGTAGTCCAGCCTATTCCAACGGCAACGGACTTTACCATGCAACAGGCCGGATTTCGGTGCACGTGTGGACGGCGCCCAGGCATATCTTGCATTTACGGATGATCGAGCGTATATGACCCTCAAATTCTTGATCGGTTGATGAAGAGTGGGCCCGTCAGGACCCGCTCTTTTTTATTACCTTCAGGTCTGTGCGGCCCGCCGCGGTCTTTGCCGGGGCGGAATGCACGCAGGCAGATTTCGATCCGCTTCGCCCTCATAGGCCTTTCAGGGCAGGGTTGCGGACGCTCAGGGAGAACAGCGTTTGTCCGATACGACAACGGCAGAACAGACACAGGAACCGCGGCTGATCACCGAGACGGGGCTCGACCGGCGCATTGCCGACATCATCGAGCCGGTGTTGGTGCCGATGGGCTATCAGCTCGTTCGGGTGCGGCTTTCCTCGCAGAACGGCGCGACGCTGCAGATCATGGCCGAGCGGACCGACGGCACGATGACGGTCGAGGATTGCGAAGCGATCTCGACGGCGATTTCGCCGGTGCTGGATGTGGAAGATCCCGTCGAAAAACAGTATCATCTGGAAGTGTCGTCGCCCGGCATCGACCGCCCGATGGTGCGCAAGTCGGATTTCACCCGTTGGGCCGGCCATCTCATCAAGTGCGAAACCTCGATCCTGGTCGACAATCGCAAGCGTTTTCGCGGCAAGATCGTTGCGGCGGATGATGAGGGTTTCACCATCGAGCGCGACCAGCCGGCCTACGGCGAGGAGCCGAAGGTGGTTATTCCGTTCACGGCGCTGGCCGAAGGCAGACTGATCCTGACGGACGACCTGATCCGCGATGCTCTGGTCGCCGACAAGAAGGCGAAGGCCCAGCAGGCCGCGAACCAGAATTTCGAAGACGAGAACTCACCAATCGACTAAGGCACGGGGTGGCGCACAAAGCCCCCGGCAACAGACGGAGACATGAAATGGCAGTCAGTGCTAACCGGCTCGAACTTCTGCAGATTGCGGATGCCGTCGCGCGCGAAAAGGTGATCGACCGCGAAATCGTGCTGGCCGCCATGGCCGATGCGATCCAGAAGGCCGCGCGCTCGCGCTATGGTTCGGAATCCAACATCCGCGCCGACATCAATTCGAAGACCGGCGAAATCCGTCTCCAGCGCCTGCTCGAAGTGGTGGAAGTCGCGGAAGACTATTCGACGCAGATCCCGCTGGAACTGGCTCGCGACCGCAACCCGGACGCCATTCTCGGCGACTTCATTGCCGATCCGCTGCCGCCGATGGATTTCGGCCGCATCGCCGCTCAGTCGGCCAAGCAGGTCATCGTCCAGAAGGTGCGTGAAGCCGAGCGGGACCGCCAGTTCGACGAATTCAAGGATCGCGTCGGCGAAATCATCAACGGCACGGTCAAGCGCGTCGAATACGGCAACGTCATCGTCGATCTCGGCCGTGGCGAAGGCATCATCCGCCGCGACGAAATGATCCCGCGCGAGAACATGCGCTACGGCGATCGCGTCCGCGCCTATGTCTACGACGTGCGTCGCGAACAGCGCGGCCCGCAGATTTTCTTGTCGCGCACGCATCCGCAGTTCATGGTGAAGCTCTTCACCATGGAAGTGCCGGAAATCTACGACGGCATCATCCAGATCCGCTCGGTTGCCCGCGATCCGGGTTCGCGCGCCAAGATCGCGGTGATCTCGAACGACTCGTCGATCGATCCGGTCGGCGCCTGCGTCGGTATGCGCGGTTCGCGCGTCCAGGCCGTCGTTGGCGAACTGCAGGGCGAGAAGATCGACATCATTCCGTGGAGCCAGGACCCGGCCTCGTTCATCGTCAATGCGCTGCAGCCGGCGGAAGTCACCAAGGTGGTTCTCGACGAGGATGCGGAGCGCATCGAAGTCGTGGTTCCGGACGAGCAGCTGTCGCTGGCCATCGGCCGCCGCGGCCAGAACGTCCGTCTTGCCTCGCAGCTGACGGGCTGGGACATCGACATCATGACGGAAGCGGACGAGTCCGAGCGCCGCCAGAAGGAATTCAACGAGCGCACCGCCTTGTTCATGGAAGCGCTCGACGTCGACGAAATGGTCGGCCAGGTTCTGGCCTCGGAAGGCTTTGCCGCCGTCGAGGAACTGGCCTATGTGGAGCTCGACGAAATCGCCTCCATCGACGGCTTCGACGAAGATACGGCGAGCGAACTGCAGACCCGCGCCCGCGAATATCTGGAGCGGCTTGAGGCTGAAATGGACGCCAAGCGCATCGAACTCGGCGTCGCCGACGAACTGCGCACGATCAACGGCATGACCGGCCAGATGCTGGTTGCGCTCGGTGAAGACGGCATCAAGACGATCGAGGACTTTGCAGGCTGCGCCGCCGACGATCTCGTCGGCTGGTCGGAACGCAAGGACGGCGAGACGAAGAAGTTCGAAGGCCTGTTCTCCAAGATCGAGATTTCGCGGACGGAAGCGGAAACCATGATCCTTCAGGCGCGCGTTGCCGCCGGCTGGATCACCGAGGAAGAACTGGTGACGGAACTGGAAGCTCTCGA
Organism: Hyphomicrobiales bacterium; assembly: GCA_900472785.1. Taxonomy (GTDB): domain Bacteria; phylum Pseudomonadota; class Alphaproteobacteria; order Rhizobiales; family Rhizobiaceae; genus Pararhizobium. Next base: position 7,666 of record UCJH01000104.1, read on the forward strand.
CGTCGTGGAAGGCGCGGAACAGGACGCCTGACGGCGTGTTGACCGTGATCCGGGCGACCATGCCGGCTGAAGAGACAGAAACGACGGATGATGCGGGCGATGGCGACGTGAACGGCCGGATGTGCATCGTGACGCGGCAGAGCGGCGAGGCGGACGATCTCATCCGCTTCGTCGCCGATCCTACGGGACGTGTCGTGGCGGACCTGAAGAAACAGTTGCCCGGGCGCGGTTGCTGGGTCACGGCCGAACGTGCGGTCGTCGAAAAGGCGATTGCGAAGAAGGCTTTCTCGCGGGCTCTGAAAAGGGACGTGATTGCCGGGCCGGACCTGGCCGACGATGTCGACAGGCTTCTGTCCGTGCAGTTGGCAGGCATGATGAACATGGCGCGCAAGGCCGGCCAGTTCATCAGCGGCGCGTCGAAAGTCGATCAGGCGGTGCGCGGCATGGCGGCCCTGGCCACCTTCCACGCGGTCGATGCCGCCGCCGACGGGGTGCGCAAGATAGACCAGGCGCGCAAGGCGATGAGCTTTGTGGCCGAGGACGGACAGGAAATACGCTCGTTTCGCTTCTTCACTGAGGCCGAAATGGACGGGCTTTTGGGCCAGAATGCTTTTATCCATGCCGCAGCGCTTGCAGGGCAGGCGGGTGAGGGTGTAGTGAAGCGCGCAAACATGCTCGAAAAATACCGGGGAACCGTCCCCGCTCGAGCCGTTGGCGCCGAAACTGGCCTGCCGACACAATGACGCGGGTGACCGGCACATGCCGGAAACACTGCGAATACAGAACAGAAATTGAACGGCGGGGTCTGGTGATACGCATCCGGCCCTGATCTTAGGAACGGAACGGAATGACCGACAACAACGACGACAAGACACACGGCGCAGCGGGCAAGAAGACGCTGACCCTGAAACCTTTGGGGGTTCAGCAGGGAACAGTTCGGCAGGACATGGGTCGTGGCCGGACGAAAGCCGTTGTGGTCGAGACCCGCAAGCGGCGCCCGATACGCCCCGAAGACGAAAAGCCGATCGTCGCTGCGCCACCCGTCGTGCAGAAGGCACCGGACGTGCGCCAGGCGCCGGCCCAGCAGCCTGTTCGACAGACGTCGCAGCCGCAGGCTCAGCAGCCCCGTCCGCAGGAAAACCGGCCGCGTGTCGGCGTCGTCCTCAACCAGCTTTCGGCCGGTGAGATCGATGCCCGTCGCCGCGCCCTTGCAGAAGCCCAGATCCGCGATGCGGAAGACGCTAAACGCCGGGCTGCGGAAGAAGCGCGCCGTCAGGTCGAGGAAGCGGCTCGCCTGAAGCTGGAACAGGAAGAGGCGGCCCGCCTCGCCGCCGAGGAAGCCGCACGTACCCCCGCGGAGCGCGAAGCCGAGAAGGTAGCCCTCGAGGCAGCGCAGGCCGCCGAAGCGGAAGCAGCATTGGC
>UCJH01000103.1 GCA_900472785.1 Hyphomicrobiales bacterium
GCAACGATGCCGGCGCCGACGGTGCGGCCGCCTTCGCGGATGGCGAAGCGCAGCTTTTCTTCCATCGCGATCGGCACGATCAGTTCGACGGCAACCGTGACGTTGTCGCCAGGCATGACCATTTCCGTGCCTTCCGGAAGCGACACGATGCCGGTCACGTCCGTCGTGCGGAAGTAGAACTGCGGACGATAGTTCGTGAAGAACGGCGTATGACGGCCGCCTTCTTCCTTCGTCAGGATGTAGGCTTCAGCCATGAACTTCTTGTGCGGCTTGACCGAACCCGGCTTGCACAGGATCTGGCCACGCTCGACGCCGTCACGGTTCACACCGCGGACGAGTGCGCCGATGTTGTCGCCGGCCTGGCCCTGGTCGAGCAGCTTGCGGAACATTTCAACGCCGGTCACCGTCGTCTTCGACGTCGCGCGGATGCCGACGATCTCGACTTCTTCACCAACCTTGACGATGCCGCGCTCGACGCGACCGGTCACGACCGTACCACGGCCCGAGATCGAGAACACGTCTTCGATCGGCATCAGGAACGGCAGGTTGATCGGACGCTCAGGCGTCGGGATGTAGGCGTCAACAGCCGCCATCAGCTCGCGGATCGCGTCTTCGCCGATCTTCTTGTCCGAATCTTCAAGGGCTGCCAGAGCCGAACCCTTGACGATCGGGATGTCGTCGCCCGGGAAGTCGTACATCGACAGAAGTTCGCGCACTTCCAGCTCGACGAGCTCGAGAAGTTCGGCGTCATCCACCTGGTCGACCTTGTTCAGGAACACGACGATCGCCGGAACACCGACCTGACGGGCGAGCAGGATGTGCTCGCGGGTCTGCGGCATCGGGCCGTCAGCGGCCGAGCAAACCAGGATCGCGCCGTCCATCTGCGCCGCACCGGTGATCATGTTCTTGACGTAGTCGGCGTGGCCGGGGCAGTCGACATGCGCGTAGTGACGGGCAGCCGTCTCATATTCGACGTGTGCCGTCGAAATGGTGATGCCGCGCGCCTTTTCTTCCGGTGCAGCGTCGATCTGGTCGTACGCCTTGAACTCGCCGAAATACTTCGTGATCGCTGCCGTCAGCGACGTCTTGCCATGGTCGACGTGGCCAATCGTGCCAATGTTGACGTGCGGCTTATTGCGCTCAAATTTGCTCTTTGCCAT
>UCJH01000100.1 GCA_900472785.1 Hyphomicrobiales bacterium
CTCGGCGTCGAGCCCACGACCAGCACGGCGGTGGCCGCCCGCGCCAAGGGCATCGAGATCGTCGAGGATTTCTTCGGTGTCGAGGTGGCAAAACGGCTGGTCTCGGAAGGCCGTTCCGCCGACCTGACGGCGGCAAACAACGTTCTGGCGCATGTGCCGGATATCAACGATTTCGTTGCCGGCTTTGCGTTGCTTCTGAAGCCGCATGGCGTCGCGACCTTCGAATTTCCGCACCTGCTCAACATGGTCAGCGAAAGCCAGTTCGACACGGCCTATCACGAGCACTATTCCTACCTGTCGCTGACGGCCGTGAAGCGTACCTTCGAAGCCAACGGGCTTGATGTCTTCGACGTCGAGACGACGCCCTGGCACGGGGGCAGCCTCCGGGTTTTTGCCCAGCGCAGCGATACCGGGAACCGGGCGCAGACGCAGGCCGTGGAAGCCAAGCTGTCCGCCGAGCGACGCGCGGGCATGCTGGACGATGCGTTCTACACGGCTTTCCAGGAGGCCGCCGAAACCGTTCGAGACGGCTTCCTGGAATTTCTCATCGAAAACCGGCGTGCCGGTCTGAAGGTGGCGGCCTATGGCGCCGCCGCCAAGGGCAACACGCTTTTGAACTTCGCGGGCGTAAAGCCGGACCTGTTGTCCTTCGTGGTCGACAAGAACCCCGCCAAGCAGGGCCTTCTGCTTCCAGGCAGCCGAATTCCGGTTGTCGCGGAAGAGTTTCTGAAAACTGAAAAACCGGAAAGGGTGGTTATTCTGCCATGGAACCTTCAGGACGAAATCAAACAGCAGCTTTCCTATATCAGCGACTGGGGTGGGAAATTCGTGACGGCAGTCCCGTCGCTGACGGTGCATCCCTGAACCCGGCCGTTCTGCCGGTCCCGGATCGCGTTGCCCCGGTCATCAAGGATGTCGTGAAATCGGCGTCCATCAAGATCAGCGGCACCGATCGTTGAGCTTTGCGTTGGTCAAAGTGCGGGACCGTTCTGCCGGTCTCAATCGTCGGTCTCGCCGAGGATGCCTTTTTCATGCGCGATCGACTGGCGGATGAGACCGGTCCAGATCGTGTCGTAGACGTCCGGTTCGAGACCCAGCGTGGTGGCGATGGCGCGCACATTGTTGCGAACCTCCTCCACGCGGGACGGAATGTCGGCCTTCATGCCGGTGCCTTGTTTGATTTCCGCAGCCCGGCCGATATAGCCCCAGCGCTCGCGGAAAAGCAGCATCAGGGCGTGGTCGATCCGGTCTATTTCCTGACGGATATCCGTCATGGAGGTGCAGTCGGCCGGCAATCTTGCCATGATGTGTCTCCGGATGGTCCTTCACGTTCACGCGCTGCTCTATCAACCCCGCGACCAGTTGAAAAGCCGCAAAGCGCCGCACCTTCCGGCGTCAGCTTCGCGAAAGCCCTCATCCGTATCGTTTCCGCAAACGGAGAATCTTGATGCTTGCCCAACCGACCCTGACGATCTGCGTGCCTTCCCGCAACCGCCAGCGCTACCTTCAGGAGACGATCAGGAGCCTGCTCGTCAATCTGAGGACTGACGTCGAATTTGTCTTTGCCGACAATTCCGACGACCCGATGCCGATGCGCGAATTCATGGCGGATGTCATCGGCGATCCACGGGTAAAATTCATTCCGCCGGGTGACCGTGTCTATTCCATGGTCGATAACTGGGAGCGTTGCGTCGAGGCGGCAACGGGCGAATTCGTCTGCATCATCGGCGACGACGACTATGCGGATCCGAATGTCATTGACCTGATCAACAGCACGAAGGCCGAACGTGGTTCGATCGATGTCTTCGTCTGGAGCCGCTTCACCTACAATTGGCCAGGCAATCGTCGCAACAAATGCAATGTCTGCATTCCGCTGAACACCGGCGTTCACGAGATCAAGCGCGAATGGCTCTACGAAGAGTTCTTTACATGGAAGCAGCATAGCTCGACGCCGAATTGCCCCTTTGCGATCTATCACGGCGCCGTTTCCAAGAAGATCATGGACAAGGTCAAATCCAAGTTCGGCGGCCGCTATTTCGAACATCCGACGGTGGACTTCGAAAACAGCTGCAAGCTTCTGGTAACGGCCGAAACCTTCTTCTATTCCGAGCGCCCCTTCTCGATCCTCGGTTCCTGCGCGGAAAGCAACTCGGCCAGCATCGGCGATGTCGAGGACATGAAGCGCAAGCATGCCATTTTCATGCAGGAACTCGGCCGCAACATGGACGAGGATCCGCACATGGCGGATTTCCCGTTCCCGTCGATCCTCGGCGTCTCCGCTGCCGTCGGCCTGGTGCAGAACTGGTTCAAGCAGACCTACGGCTACAATATTCCCGGCTGGGAGAAGAATTTCGCCGAGGCCTGCGGTTACAGCTGCGGCACCGCGCAGAACCGCGCGCACTACGACATGAGCGTCGCGGGCTATGAGGCCGCCTTCCGGAAATGGAAGGGGGGCAAGTATCTGCAGTACTTCAAGCCGAAATATGTGAGCGCGGAGGGTGCGAAGTTCTTCTTCGGCGTGCAGGACAACGTCCTGTTCATCGACGAGGATATCGGCGGCGTTCAGACCCCGGCCGAACTCTACCATCTCGTCGATCAGATCGTCGCCCCGATCGCCGACCTCACGTTCAGATTTCTTCCGGGCAACGAGCGCGCAGCCTGATAGAATCTATCTGTGCCCCCATCGACAGAGGACGCCACGACATGCGCAAGCTGCTTTTTGTAATCCCGCCGTATTTCAATGCGGCAGACTATCTGGACAAGGCACGCGCTGCCGTGTTGCCGGCGTTCACCATCCCGTACGGCATTCTGTCGATGGAAGCCTACCTCACGGCACATTGCGAGCGCCTCGGCGAGCTTCGGCTGGTCGATCTCAACGTCACCCTGAAGCGGCTCGTCGAGGAGCGCTCGGTGGAGAGTTACGAAGCGATCTTCAGTGCCGAGCTGCATGCGATCCTGGAAGAGTTCCAACCCGACATCGTCGGCGTCTCGGCTTTGTTCAACTCGTCCTTCGGCTATATCCAGAGCCTGGTGAAGACCGCAAAAGACTTCGATCGGAACATCATCACCATTGCCGGCGGCGGCCTGCCGTCCGCGGCCTTCAAGCTGATGCTCGAGAAATGCCCGGACCTCGATGCGATCTGCAAGGGTGAAGGCGAACTGCCCCTGAAGGAACTGATCGATTCCGACGATCCGGCGGCCGTCATCGCCACGCACAAGTCGTGGATCAACCGCGCCGGCGCCGAGAAGGGCAAGATGCCGGCCCATACGTTCATCGCCAATCTCGACGATATCCCACAGATGAACTATGCGATGGTCGATCTCGACAATTACAACAATCGTGGCATCGACAAACGCTACACCGACCAGCCGAAGCGGGAGATGGCGATCCATACGTCGCGCGGTTGTCCGTTTCTCTGTGTCTTCTGTTCGAATCCGTCGCTGCACGGACGGGACGTTCGCTTCATGTCGATCGACCGGATCATCAAGGACGTCACGCGCATGCGCGACGAGTTCGGCATGACGGTGCTGATGGTCGAGGATGACCATTTCTTTCACGACAAGGAACGGGCAAAGACACTTCTGGCGGCGCTCGCCGATCTCGGTATCCGTTGCGAATTCCCGAATGGCGTCGCCGTCTACGCGATCGATGAGGAAGTCGCCGAATTGTTCTCGCGCGCCGGCGTTTCCGCGGTTGCGCTCGCGGTGGAGTCCGGCTCGGACCACGTATTGAACAACATCATCAAGAAGCCGCTGAAGAAGAAGCTGATCCGTCCCGCCGTCGAGGCGCTGCGCAAGTTCAACGTCCGATCCCACGTCTTCATTGTCACGGGTCTTCCCGGAGAGCAGGACGAACATCGCCAGGAAACGTTGGAAATGCTGATCGACCACGGCTTCGACTGGGTCCACGTCTATCTGGCGATCCCCATCTTCGGAAGTCGGCTTTACGATATCTGTGTCGAGAACGGCTATATCGAAAACACCAGCAACGACGATTTCGTCGCAACCAAATCGGTCATCCGGGCTCCGGGCGTTGATCCCGTCAAGCTGGAAGCCTATGCCTACGAAACGCAGCTGCGCGTCAATTTCATTGAAAACCACAACATGAAGATCGGCCGCTACGATGTGGCGATCCACTACATGAAGAACGTCGTCGCGAAATATCCGGACCACGCCTTCGGCCATCTCTACATGTCGAAGTGCTACGAGGCCATGGACGATCTCCAGCTGGCCATGAGCCATGCCGCCTCTGCCCTCGATATTTTCCAGCGAGATGTTTTTTGGGCCAACCTTGCTGAGCGGTATGAGGTCGACTACCGCGCGATGCTGACGCTGGCGCCGCTGGTCGTCAAGCCGGAGGCAATGACGGCTTCGGCGTAGTTCATTCAGGCCGATCAATTGCGTATCGACCGCCGGGCAGGACACTGCCGGCGGTCTTTTCGTTCCGAAGCAGGCGCAAAAGGCCCAAGACCGAATCCTGATCCACAAGCAAAAGCCGCGCGAAAACAGGTTCCGCGCGGCTTTTTTTATAGATGCGCAATCACACGCGCTTGAGGAAGCCGTCTGCCGATGCGGTGATCATGATCTTGTGTTCGATCGTCTTGTCGTAATCGAAGTGGAGCGCTGCCCCGTCGGCGGCCGTACGGCCTTCGCCCGCAAGGATCTTCATGTATTCCCAAACGGCCGTCTTCGGATTGTCGCCCTTGCCCCAGGGACGGTCGGCACACATGTCCGGCGGCAGGTCCTCGACGCCGCTGTCCCAGACGACGCAGTGAGATCCCTTGCTTGTCAGCGGGGCGTAGAGTTCCAGTTCGGCCAGAACGTGTTCATGGGTATGGTTGGAATCGAGGAACACCATGATCCGATCGTAACCGTCGGCGATCGCCTTGATCTGCGCGAAAATCTCCGGCGCGACCGATGATCCCTGGAAGGTGGTGATCTTGTGCGCCAGCGGATGGTTCTCGATGCCGGCGCGGTTGTGGGCGCGGATATCGATATCGACGCCGACCACGCGGCGGCGGCTTGCCTTCGGATCCAGCACGGTGCTCGCCGTCACGGCGTCGCAGTAATCGAGCATGGCGAGCATGGAGGCGCTCATGATCAGCGAGCCGCCATGGGCGATGCCGGTCNNGATGATCGGACGGCCGAGCCAGGTGAAATTCTGCGCGTAATTGTGGCGAATGCACTCGCGGACCCAGACCTGCGACAGGCCGATGAAGCCGGTATCGTTACCCGCGCCCTCAATATTGCTGCGGACGTATTCGGCGAATTTCTGTTCCTCAGACATGATGATTTTCTTTCCTGGAAGGTCCGCTGGCGGAAGTCTCGGTATGGGTGCAGTGGATATCCCACCATTGTGTTCTTGGCGCGAGCCGATTGCCCGCAAAGTCCCTGACGGTTTGCGCGTAGAGGGCCACGACGCTGTCGTAGGCGGCCCAGCTGCCGGGCACGTCGTTTCCGAACGGGCCGGAGGAACCGGGCTGAAACTGATGCCCGAGCGCAGGATCGCTGAGATCGGGCACGGTCGACTGATCCAGCAGCTTGAAACCGTCATAGCCGCAGGCCGACAGGGTCTCCATGTACTGGAAACCGAAGCGGCAATCCTCGACGCTGACGCATTGCGGGAGCTTTGCCAGCCCGCGCAGCTGGTCGAGAACCACATGGTCCACACCCTCGACGTCGATCTTCAGGTAGAAGGGCACCCCATATTCGGCAAAAAGCTCCGGCAGGGTGACGCAGCGGACGGTGATCGCTTGGCAATTGCTGTCGTTGCGGCCTGCCCAGCCGATGTCGATGCTGCTCCAGTGGTCGTTTTCGAGATTGACGTAGAAGACGGTCTCGCCGGAGCTTTCCCAGATGGCCGCGTGCACGATCGTCAGTCGGCCTTCTGCGATCGCCGTGGCGAAGCGGAGGGCAGCCTTCTCGCAAAGCCCCGGATTGGCCTCAAGACCGATCACGCGAAAACCGCGCTTCAGGTAATAGTCCGTGTCGTCGCCATTGTTCATGCCGAGATCGAAGACGAGGTTGCTGTCGAAGGCGAAATCGGTCATTGGATGTCCTGCCGTTCCTGCGGGATCGCATAGACGACCGCGCCGGTGCCGCACCAGCTGTGCAGGCGCATCAGGAAACGGTAGTTTTCGAAATGCTCCATCATGAACAGCGGGGTTTTCCAAAGCCCGTCATCATTGTGATAGACCGTGACGGCAACGATCGGGCGATGCAGCCGGATGGTTTCCATGGCGCCCTGAAGGGCGTCGTATTCGCCGCCTTCCAGATGCAGCTTGATGAAGCTGGGCGCGAACTTCAGGGAATCGATCGTCGTGCTCCGGATGGTATCCTGCCCGGTTTCGGAGAACTGGGACGCATAACCGAGGCCCGAGTGAAAACGGCGCGGCCGCGATACCGCATCGAGCGCCGCCTCGCTGATCTCAATCCGCGCGGCAACGTTCTCCGGCAGCGCCCCGACCATCCGTTCCAGATGAGCGCGGCTTTCCGCGTCCGGTTCGATAGCCATGATCTGCGAGAAAGCACCGCCTGTCTGGGCAAGAAAGGCTTCGACGACGCTGCCGTGGTGCGCGCCGCCGTCCAGCAGAGCTTCGTCCTTGCGCAGGGTGGAAACGATCTGCGGGATGAAGAAGCGGACGCAACTGGCGACGGGCGCCGGCGCGAAGGTCCATTCCTCGCGCAGGCGTCGCCAGGCGATGAACTGAAGGTGATGGGCACGGGAGTGGTCGTCGTCCCAGCTGTCGAGCACGTCCTTGGTGTGCGCGCGTGCCACCGTATCGAGCGGTTCGGCGAACCAGCCGTTCGACAGTGGATGGCGATCGCGGAAACTTTCGGCAAGATCGTAGAACGGAACGACATGCGCCCATCCTTCCGCCATGAGCGCCGCCTCGATCGGTGCATAGGCGCTGGTCGCGACGCTGACGGCCAGAAGGCTGCCGGCCTTGACGGACGCCGGCACATCCTCCGGCTTTAGCAGGACAACGCCTTCCCAGGCTGGATCTGCGGCAAGCCTGTCGGCCTGACGGTCGATCACCATCGCGAAGTCGAGGCCGACGAGACGCAGATGGTCGCGCGCAAGGCGGCCCATATTACCGGCTCCATAGAGCACGAGCGGCTGGCGCGGCGTTTCTGCCTGGAAGGCGCAGATGCCGTCATCGATGGAATCGAGAAGGGCTGCCGCAGCAGGCCGGTCCGGCAGGGACGGCAGGAGGCGCGCCTTATGAACCAGCCGTTCGGCAAAGGCGCCGGACGTGCCCGCCGTCTCATCTAACTGCAAATGCGCCATTTCGGTCCCGTCTGCGGATTGATACGCTCAAGCTCCATTCTATCCGATTCGGGCGGTTCCAATGATGCTTGTCTTATCCGCACCTAACAGACCCGACCTTTCCTGGAGCTTGTCCCGGATACGGTCATGAGCCGCGTGCTGTTGACCGGTGCGACCGGTTTTGTCGGGCGGCAGATCCACAGGCATTTGCTGGCCCGTGGACATGCGGTCGTTGCCGTGGTCCGACCGGGTTCGGAAGATCGGCTGATCGGTCCGGCTGACCGACTCGTCCGCACGCCGGACGGTTTCCGGGAGACCGCGCACTGGTGGGCCGATGCCTGCGCCGGCATTAATGCCGTCATCCACGCAGCCTGGTATGTGGAGCCGGGACAATATCTCGACAGTCCGGAGAATATTGCCTGCGTCAACGGCACGTTCGAGCTGGCAAAGGGAGCGCTGGAAGCGGGCGTAGCCCACTTCATCGGCATCGGGACCTGCATGGAATACCGTCTGCCGTCGACACATCTGGATATCGATGCGCCGCTTGACCCGGCGACGCTTTATGCAGCCTGTAAACTTTCCGTTTACCATATCTTGCGAGAGTGGTTCGCGAAACAGGAGGGCACTTTTTCCTGGTGCAGGATCTTCTATCTTTTCGGAGAGGGAGAGCATCCGGCAAGGCTCGTGCCCTACCTTCGCAGACGGCTCGAGACGGGCGAAATCGCAAAATTGTCGGCTGGTACCCAGCTGCGCGATTTCCTCGATGTAACACTTGCCGGGGCGATGATCGCCAATGTGGTTGAAACTGGTCAGCCTGGGGCAATCAATATTTGTTCAGGTAGGCCAACAACGATTCGCCAGCTCGCGGAGCGGATCGCCGACGACTATGGCAGACGCGATCTGCTGGAATTCGGCACGGCGCAGATCCATCCTTCCGATCCGGCGGCTGTCGTAGGTGTTTGCAACGCCATCCCGAAGCGGGATGTGCCGGAGACAAGTGAATGAAAGCCCAACTGAAGCCACGGATCAATCTTGAAGGTCGCACGGCGCTCGAAACGGTCATTCCGATCGAGACCCCCTTCATCGTCTTCATAGACCCGGCCAGCTCCTGCAATTTCAAATGCACATTCTGCCCGACCGGCCACCGCAGCCTGATTGCCGAAACCGGCCGCTATCAGGGCGCGATGAAATACGAGGTCTTCACCAAGGCGATCGACGATCTGGCTGCTTTCGACAAGCCGATCAAGGTCCTGCGCATGTACAAGGATGGCGAGCCCTTCCTCAACAAGCGCCTGGCCGACATGATCCGCTATGCCAAGCAAAGCGGCTATGTCGATTACATCGACACCACCACCAACGGCACGTTCCTGACGCCTGAGCGGCTCGGCCCGGTCATCGAGGCCGGTCTCGACAAGATCAACATCTCCGTCGACGGCATGACCAAGGAAACCTACCAGGAATTTACCGGCTTCAACTTCGACTTCCAGAAATTCATCGAGGGCGTCAAGTGGCTGGATGCCAACAAGGGCGACATGGAAGTGTCGATCAAGATCCCCGGCGAACTGATCACGCAGGACCAGCGCCAGGAATTCTTTGACACGTTCGGCGACTATTGCGACCGCATCTTCATCGAGAATTTCGCGCCCTGCTGGCCGAATTTCGATGTCGAGGAGCGTTCGGGCATCAAGATCGGTGACACCGGCATCTATCAGCAGACGCTGCGCCCGACCGATACCTGCCCCTATATTTTCTATGCGATGAGCGTCAACGCCGATGGCCTGGTCTCGTCCTGCTTCCTCGACTGGGGTCGCAAGCTGATCATTGGCGACGTGCGCACCACGCCGCTGAAGGACATCTGGAACTCCGACAAGATGAACGCGCTGCGCCTGCAGCACCTCGAAGGCCGACGTTGCGAAAACAAGGTCTGCGGCAGCTGCGGTCAGCTCACTCACTGCCTGCCCGACAACGTCGACGACCACCGTCCGATGCTGCTCGAAAAGTTCAAGAGCCTGGTCAAGCTCGATCCCAACGTGCCGGCACCCGGCGGTCTGGTTATGCCTATCGCGGCCGAATGAAGGTTCTGCACATTACTGCGCATCTGGGCGGGGGAGTCGGAAAGGCTCACTCCGCCCTTTGCATATCGACGGATCGGTCTATCGAGCGGCACTACGTGCTTCTGGAGACGCCGCGTGACCGGCGTTTTGCCGATCAGCTGGAGGCTACCGGTGCGCGGCTGACGATCGCACCGGACGCCGATACGCTGGCGGCGTTAAGCGCAGACGCCGACATCGTCCAGATCGAATGGTGGAACCATCCGCGCCTCTATGCCGCTCTCTGCGAGACACGGTTTCCGGCGATGCGCACCGTGTTCTGGTGTCATATCTCCGGGCTCTTTGCGCCTTATGTTCCAGCCGCGCTCCATGGCGCAGCGGGCCGCTTCGTGTTCACCTCGCCCTGTTCGCTGCAAGCACCGCAGATCGCCACCCTGTCGGCCGATGTGAAGGCAAGGCTGGAGGCGATCGGCAGCGGTTTCGGTTTTGGTGGCGATGCGCCGGAGCGTCCGGCGGTTCTCCACAATCCGCGCCGGATCGCCTATCTGGGCACACTCGATTTTGCGAAGATGAGCCCCGATTTCTTCGATGTCGTCGATGCCATCGAGGCCGCGCCTTTACAGGTGTCTCTTTGGGGCGCTTATGACCCGCAGGGCGCCGTCGTCAAGGCAGCCCAATGCATGCGGCATCCCGAGCGCATCCGTTTCGAGGGACATGCCGGCCATCCGCTGGGCGTTCTTTCGCAAACCGGGATCTTTCTCTATCTGCTGCAGCGTGAGCACTACGGAACGGCGGAAAATGCGCTGATCGAAGCCATGTCGCTCGGCTGCGTGCCGCTGGTCTTCGCAAATCCCGCGGAAAAGGCAATCGTCGAGGATGGCGTGACGGGATTTGTAGAGACGGATATCGCCGCCGCCGCCCGCAGGCTGGAATGGATGCTGGAAAATCCGGCTGCACTCGAAGAGATCGGCAACCGGGCGATGGCAGTAACGGCCGCTACCCGTACGCCCGATATTTCGGCGGCCCGGTTCGACGGTGTTTACACAGACCTGCTGCAGACTGAAAAACAGCTGTTCGATTTCCGCACCCTGCTGGGCGACACGCCGGCGCAATGGTTTCTCGGCACCCAGCTGCGCGAACCGGTTTCCGCCGATGTGGCCCAGGCGCTGGTGCGCAGCTTCTCCGTTGTCGGCTCCGAGGCCAAGGGTAGCCTCGTGCATTTCCGAAGCTGCTTTCCGGACGACCCTTCGCTTGCAATCTGATCAACGGAAAACACCCGGCAGCGAGGCTGGCCGGGTGTTTCCTTGCCGTTCGGATTTGGCCGTTCAGGCGCTGCCGGTGACACCGCCGCAGATCAGGCCGACCGGCGCCATCATGGATTTGACGACATTGTAGAATTCCGGCGCCGTGCGGGCGCCGCCGATGAAGCGATCGACAAGGACGGCACTGTCGTGCAGGCCACGGCGATTGTCGCGCGGGCGAGCTTCGATGAATTCAGGCTTGAACAGCGGCGCGAGATGTCCGTCCTCGAAGAGCTGGAGCCCGGCAAAATAGGCATTGCCCTTAGCGCGGAAGGCCTCGCGGGTGGTTTCCATCATGCAGTCGATCACCAGCGCGCGGACGAAGGCTTCGCCGCCGCCGGACCAGGGCGTGCCGAGTTCCCGCAGGACATGGAACTGAACGTCGGCAATGGCGCCTGTGAGGCCGATCCCGCCATGGAAGGGGAAGTTCCAGGGCTGACCAACCCGCTCTGCGACATAGGACGTGGTCGCGGCGGCCGACATCGGGCGCGAGCAGAAGGCGAGTTCCTCGGAAAACAGCAGCACTTTGGCCGCCCATTCATATTGCGGCACGGAAGTTGCCCAGTCGCTCGGCTCGGGAAGCTGCAGCAGGGTGTTGATCAAAGACCGGCGAATGGCTGCGTGATAGAGGCCGAACGGCATCTTCGGCACGTTCAGGCTGTTTTCCCAGTAAAAGAAGCTCTTCAGCATCGACGCCTTTTCAAACGTGTCGATCTGGTAGCCGGCCGGAACGGCGATTGAACTTGCCTTGCCCGGTTCGGCATGACGGTCGATCTGGAAGACGTTCCATGCCAGCGCGTCGATCGCCGGCGAAGTGTGCTCGAGAAAACCGACCATGGTCACCAGTTCGGGCTCGATCATGTCTCCGGAATTGACGAGCGTGACCCAGTCGCCCGTGGTCGCGGACACGGCGCGGCGCCACAGGAGCTGGCGGGAAATGCCGGCTTCGGCGTCAATGATCTTCAGGCGGCTATCCGTTGCCGCCAGACCGGCCACCGTCTCCAGCGAAAGGTCGCCGGCGCGGGCGACGACCACCTCGATATCGGCAGTGCTGTCCCGCAGCAGGAGGCCGACCAGTTCGGCCGGATCGCTGGCGCCTGGTTCGACGGGGATGCAGATCGAGAGTTTTGTCATGGGCTTGCCTCTGAACTGTCGCGCCGTGTTGTCGGCGGTCTGCCGTTGCTGCGCGAGGCTGTCGATTGGTCACATCAGCAGGCAAGATAACTTCTGCCCGGAAGGAGGGTGCGGTCCTGTCTTCCTTCGGAAGCCATTGCCTGCTGATGTGTGGCCCCAGAGGTAGCGCGGCAAACTTGAGCGAAGCTTTGCAGTCATGCGGACGCAGCCTGATTTTTCCCTTGTCAGATGGTTGCGGCAGCAAGGCCGGCTATTTTCTTCAGATCCTCGATGGCGCCGGGTGCTGCGGCCAGGACAGGCGATCCCTTGGTCAGCGCCGCGCCTTCGACGGGGAAAGGGAGGAACCATCCGCCCGCTTCCCTCACCAGGCAATAACCCGCCATGCAGTCCCAGGCATGCATGTAGGGCTCGTAGTAGCCGACCAGGCGCCCGGCCGCGACATAGGCAAGCATCAGCGCGCCGGAGCCGTTGCGGATGAAGGTGCCGCCCGCCTCGAGCAGGCTTTCGACCATCCGCCCGACGAAGGCCGGCGTCACATGGTTGTTGGCGCCGATCCCGGTGACGGCGTTGCGAATGGTGCGGGACGGATCGAGCGACAGGCGCTTGCCATTGAGCG
>UCJH01000098.1 GCA_900472785.1 Hyphomicrobiales bacterium
GGGCGCTGAAAGGTGTCACCATTTCATACCCAACGCGGCAGCTTTCAGCGCCCCGTCCGAAGTATGAGGCCCCAAGCCACGGCGAGAGATCGCGCGTGAACGATGGCGCACGTCCCCCCTCCACCCGACAACGACACAGGAGACGCGACATGACCGAGCCCCTCCCCGTGAAGACCATGATCATGGCCCACACCGCCGAAATGCTGGCCGTGCCGCATCGCGTCTGCCGGCGTGACTGCCGCCGCAAGAAGCGCTGCCGCTGGCATTTCAAGACGACGGGCGAACCCTGCTGCCTGTCCCAGCTGACGACGGAGCAGCGCCGCCTGTTCGACGAACTTTATGCGGTGGCCCTCGATATCCGCGACAATGGCGGCCGCATGGGGCTGATGTATGCTTGGCCAGATCCGGCGCAGCGCGCCCTGCAGGATGCCGGCGTCGAGATCGCCCGCAACCACATTCCGGCCTGGGACAAACGCCGCTTCGACGCCTTCCGCCGCGAACGCGAAAAACTTCCGCCGCCGCGCCGGCCGGCCTGAGATGCAGTGAGCTGAGCGGGGATGCGTGAGGGTGCGCCGGGATAACGAAAACAACGGCCAGCGACACGCGCTCCCTATTCCGCCGCCTTCACCTCGGGCAACGCCTCCAGCTCGTAGGAATAGCCTTCCAACAGCGTATAGGCCTGCTCGATCGCCTCGATCTGGGTCTCGGCGTTGCGGATGGCGTCGGCGATCGATTGCGAGCGGGTGCGCAGCATCGAACCGAGAATATCGGCAGACGGCCGGCGGCCGAGCCGGTCGATGTGCTGGCGGACACGGGCGCGGTGACGCTCCAGCTCAAGAATGTGGAAGCGGCTTTTGACGATGTCGTCGGAGAGTTTCCGGCGCATGGCGGCGACCGGATCGAAGCTGCCGGGCTCGCGCTCGTCGAGGATGAAGTCGGAAACCAGCGTCTCCAGCATCAATATGCCCTTGAGGTCAACCGGGTCGGCGAGTTCGGGGTCGTAGCCGGTGTTGTCGTAGACCTTGCGGCGCACCGGGTCCTTCAGGAGGTCGTAGCAGGCCTGCAGCCGGGCAAACTGCGTGACATCGCCGCCGGCGTCCGGATGGGCGCTCTTGGCCACCTTGCGATAGGCCGCCTTGATGGCCTCGCCATCGACATCGCGCTCGACGCCGAGCATCACATAGGGATCGATCAATTCGCCACCTGTCTCTTGTCGCCTCTTCCATCGTCCGTCACGTCGCCGCGCCCCGACCTAGCCGCTCCGTCGCGCCGCATCAAGGCCGAAGCAGGCGGGACGGACGGGGCATGTTCGAACGCATCCGGGACGAAATTGTGGAGAGAGCAAGGCAGGCGGCAGTTTTCCCCGGCAAGCCGGCTTTAAACTGCGGTTCGACTGTCTCGAAACGGGAAAGACGAAGCCCCTTGCAATTTCGGGAATTTGCTGCAAATATTTCGGCGTTCGGGCGTTTTCAATCCCGGAGACTGGACTGGCTGTATGGTCCTGGAGGTAATCCGGGCGTGTCGGTAAAACGGCACTGTAGACGTTCTTTCCCCGTTATCGTGACTTCTCGACTGGCTTTCCGCGCAATAAGAGAACCGGAAAGAAAAACGTCTCCACCCTGGCAGGGGTGAAGACAACTCTACTAAGGGAAAAAAGGACTTCTCCCATGGCCACCAAGGGCATCGTAAAATTCTTCAACCAGGACAAGGGTTTTGGTTTCATCACGCCGGACGGCGGCGCCAAGGACGTGTTCGTGCACATCTCCGCGCTGCAGGCCGCTGGTCTCCAGACCCTGAAGGACGGCCAGCAGGTCACCTTCGACACCGAGCCGGATCGCATGGGCAAGGGCCCGAAGGCCGTCAACATCCAGGCTTCGTAATCCGAAACCTCTGATGCTTCGAATTCCGGACGGCGCCTCGCAAGGGCGCCGTTTTTCGTTGCGACGGTAAAGGCAGTAGGCAGTAGGCAGTAGGCAGTAGGAAAACATCTAATAACTATTGGCTATTGGCTATTGCCTAATTCCTATTTCCTCCCCATCACTCCGCCGCCTGCCGCGCCTGCTCTGCCGCCGCAAGGACCGCGTCGAAGGCTGCAGCGATCACCTCGGGTCCGGCCCCCGCCCGTGTCGCGTCGGCCGACAGGATCTGGCGGAAGCGGCGCGCGCCGGGCCAGCCCTGAAAAAGGCCGACCATGTGGCGCGTCACGTGGATGAGCCGTCCGCCGGCAGTGATGTGAGCCGCCGCATGGCCCATCATCGCATCGCGGACGCCGACCCAGAAGTCGGGCGAGATGCGATGTCCGGCAGCGGTAAAGTCCGCGGCGTCCGCGGCAAGCGGCGCTGCCCCGGTCGTCGGATGCGGAAAAAATCCGTCCACGGCGGTCAGCATGGCGCTATCATGATAGGCGGCGCGACCCAGCATGACGCCGTCGAGAGAGGTTTCCCGATTCATTTCCTCAACGGCTTGATTCAAACGTCCAAGACCGCCGTTGATGCCGATGAAAAGATGGGGATATTCGCTTTTGAGACGATGAACGAGGTCATAGTCCAGCGGCGGAATGTCCCGGTTTTCCTTCGGTGACAGGCCTTGCAGCCACGCCTTTCGCGCATGCACCCAGACGGCATCGGTGCCCGCCTCGGCAATGCGCGAGACCAGGTCGCGCAGCGCCCGTTCGGGCTCCTGGTCATCGACGCCGATCCGGCACTTGACGGTCACGGGGATCGAGACGCTGGCCTTCATCGCCGCAACGCAATCCGCCACCAGATGCGGGTCGCGCATCAGGCAGGCGCCGAAGGTTCCGGACTGGACCCGGTCGGAGGGGCAGCCGACATTCATGTTGATCTCGGCATAGCCGAAATCCTCGCCGATCCTCGCCGCCTCCGCCAGCTTTCGAGGGTCGCTGCCGCCCAGCTGCAATGCCACCGGATGCTCGACGGCGTCGAAACCCAAGAGGCGTTCACGGTCGCCGCGCAGGATCGCCTCGGCGACGATCATCTCGGTGTAGAGCAGCGCATGCGCCGAAAGCTGCCGGGCAAAAAACCGGTAGTGACGATCCGTCCAGTCGATCATCGGGGCAACCGCGAAGACCGGCGTCTGGACATAGCGGGGCGCGGCAAAAGTCGCCTTGGTATCGGTCATCGGATTCGTCAAACCCTCGTCATGGCGGCAGTTTACTATGCGTTATTACGCGATTGCGAAAAGATAAGGGCGTTATCGCCTCGAATGCTGCGCCGCGTCGTATCATATCGGCACGAAACAACGCAATTGCAGAGATTTTACTGTCGCGATTCATTCATCTCTGGCATGTTAAAGAGGAGGTGCCTCACAAAAACCAATTTCGGAGCTACAACTGCAGACATAGAAGAATAAATTTAAAGAGGGAGTGAAAACAATGGCAGAGAAAAATCTGTATCGTATTGTCGAAGTCAGCGTAAACCGCGGCAATCAGCGCCGTGATGTCGGTATCATGACCGTACGCCAGGCACTCGAACTTCCTGACGTGCCGAGCCTTGAATATACCCATCCCGAACTCGACAACCGGTTCGGCACTCGCTTCATCAATCGCGATCAGTTGCAGGCCTATGCCTGCGGCTGATAACCGTATTCGGGCTCAGCCAGTTTGTTTCACCCTCGCCCTGAAATAATGCTAGCTTCGGGCTTCTGAATCGGAAGCCTGAAGTTTATGAAAACCGTCATTCCCCTCCCCCTTCCTACGCTGTTGCCGGTTGCAGGCGCGGCTGATCTGTTTCCGGTCCGCCGGGTCTATTGCGTCGGCCGCAACTATGCCGCCCATGCCATCGAGATGGGCCATGATCCGGATCGGGAGCCGCCGTTCTTCTTCCAGAAGAACCCGGACAATCTCATCTCTCCAGACGCCGGCTTTCCCTACCCGCCTTTGTCCAGCGACGTGCACCATGAGGTCGAACTGGTGATCGCCCTCAAGGCGGGCGGCAAGGACATTGCTGCCGGCGATGCGCTGGATTGCGTCTACGGTTATGCCGTTGGCATAGACTTCACGCGCCGGGACCTGCAGGCCGAGGCGAAGGCCGCGGGCAAGCCTTGGGCGGCGGCGAAGGCCTTCGAGCATTCCGCTCCCTGTTCCGCGATCGTGCCCGCAGATGTCCTCGGCCATCCGGCCGAAGGCCCTATCTGGCTTGCGGTCAATGGCGACAGAAAACAGCAGGGCGACCTCAACCAGATGATCTGGAAGGTCCCGGAGATCATTGCGGAACTGTCGCGCCTGTTCACGCTCGCACCAGGCGATGTGATCATGACCGGAACGCCTTCCGGTGTCGGGCCGGTCAAACGCGGCGACACCGTCACCTGCGGCATCGACGGCGTTGCGACATTGTCGATTGCCGTCGTCTGAAACCTGTCGAGACCTCGCCATGCCCCTCTATGCCCTTGCTTCGCAATCGCCTGAAACGCCGCCGGACGGCAGCTACTGGATCGCGCCAGACGCGCATGTGATCGGCCGTGTAATGCTTGGCGAGGAGGTCGGCATCTGGTTCGGAGCCGTGCTGCGGGGGGATAATGAGCCGATCCGCGTCGGTGCCCGCAGCAATATCCAGGAAGGCGCCGTCATCCATGTCGATCCGGGCTATCCGGTCACCATCGGCGACGGCTGCACCATCGGCCACCGCGCCATTGTTCATGGCTGCACCATCGGCGACAATTCGCTGATCGGCATGGGCGCGACCGTGCTCAACGGCGCGGTGATCGGCAACAACTGCCTGGTCGGTGCCAATGCACTGGTGACCGAAGGCAAGGTGTTTCCCGACAATTCGCTGATCGTCGGATCCCCTGCCCGTGCCATCCGCCTGCTCGACGATGCAGCCGTCGCCGGACTGAAAAAATCGGCGGAAAACTATGTCGCGAATTGGCGGCGCTTTTCGACAGGTCTGTCGCGGATCGATTGATCCTTGCAGCCTCGTCCGTTAGATAAGGCGGACGAGGCTCAAAGCCTTCATATTTTCCCGCACCGCTTTCCCCGCAGAGTATTTTAGCAGTATGATCGGGCCGCAGGAAACCCGGTTCTGGGAGTGTGTTGTCCGTGCTTCGCATCGCATTTCTGATTTTCGCCCTCCTGCTTGCCGGGCCGGCCGTTGCCGAGAAGAAAGTGGCCCTGCTCATCGGCAATGCCGCTTACACCGGAACCGCCGGGCGGCTCCCCAATCCGGCCAACGATGTCAGCGCCATGCAGGCCATGCTGGCGGAGGCCGGATTCGAAGTCCACGCCTTCAACGATCTGACCCGTGCCGGCATGTCCGAGGCTTTGTCCGAATTCGAAAGTGCGGCGCTCGGCGCAGATATCGGCCTGGTTTTCTATTCCGGTCACGGCATAGAGGTGAACGGCACCAACTATCTTTTGCCGGTCGATGTCACTCTCGCCTCCGATCGCGACGTCAAATACGAAGCGATTGTGCTGGACGATGTGATGGAGGCGCTTTCCGGCGTATCGAAGCTGAAACTGGTGCTGCTCGATGCCTGCCGCGACAATCCTTTTGCAGGACGCATGAAGAAAGTCGCCACACGCGGCGTGCCGACGCGCGGCCTTGCGCGTCTCGACGACGTGGCGACGCAGAGCAACCTTCTTGTCGGCTACGCGACCGCGCCGGGCCAGACCGCATCGGATGGCGAAGGCATCAACAGCCCCTACACCTCGGCCCTTCTGCGGCATCTCGTTGAGCCGGGTCTTGAGGTCGAATCCGCCTTGCGCGCGGTGGCGCGGGATGTGGTGGATACCACCAAGGGCGAGCAACGTCCCTATAAGACGGGCTCGATGATCGACACGGTGATGCTCGGCAAGGAGGCCCTTGCGCCGGAGGTGCCGTCGGCAAGCCTCGATCCGTGCCGGGACGCGGCGGCGCACTGGAGCGAAATCCGCGACAGCAAGGACGTCGCCCTTTTCGAGGAGCACCTGAAGCTCTTTCCGGCCTGCGCCTTCTCGACCCTGGCGCGGGCGCGGATGCAGGCCCTGGAACCCGTCGTGGCGATCGTCCCCGAAACGGAGTGCGACCGGCTGGCGGCGGACCCCACGGACCCGATGAAACTCGCATCGGTCAAAGGCGTCACCTATGAGGACCTTCAAACGGCGGCGGCACGCGCGGCGTGCGAAAAAGCGGTGAAGGACTATCCGCAGGAACCGCGGTTGATGAGCCAGTATTCCCGCAGCCTCTACAAGAACGAGGAGCTTCCGGCATCCTACGAATGGGCGCGAAAAGCGGCAGACCTTGGGTATAGCGATGCGGCGACGACCATCGGCATCATGTATGAAACCGGCAAAGGCGCACCGCAGAACGGGACGGAGGCGTCCCTGTGGTATCGCAAGGCCGTCGATGCAGGCAATCCGACGGCGATGGCCTATCTCGGGGGACTCTACGATGCCGGAAACGGCGTCAAGCAGGATTTCGCCGAGGCCATGGCCTGGTATCGCAAGGGGGCCGATGCCGGCAATGACTATGCCATGAACGGCATCGGCTATCTCTACCAGAAAGGGCTGGGCGTACCGCAGGACTATGCGCAGGCAATGGCCTGGTATCAGAAGGCCGTCGCCCAAGACAATGCCAGCGCCATGAACCGGATCGGCGAGCTCCATTATTATGGCTATGGCGTAGCGCAGGACTACCGGCAAGCGCTGGACTGGTATCGCAAGGCCGCCGATCGCGGCGATACCGAGGCAACCTACTCCATCGGCACGCTCTATGGCGCAGCGCTCGGCGTCGATCAGGACTATGCGCAAGCCATGACATGGTACGCCAAGGCGGCTGAGAAAGGCTATGCGCCAGCCATGTTCCAGATCGGCGAACTTCACTATTACGGGCGCGGCGTAACGCAGGACTACAAGCAGGCCATGGAATGGTACCGCAAGGGCGGTGATGCCGCAAACGGCGATGCGCTCTACAGTATTGGCACGCTCTATGGCGCCGGCCTCGGCGTCGATCAGGATTATGCCAAGGCTCGGACGTTCTACGAGAAGGCTGCAGCCCTCAATCAACCCGATGCGATGAGCGCCCTTGGAAATCTTTATACCGAAGCCCTTGGCGTACAAAAAGACTTTCCGGAAGCCTTCAAATGGTACGAGAAGGCCGCCCAACTCGACAATCCAACGGGTTTGAATGCGCTTGGCAATTTCTACAGCCAGGGCAAAGGCGTGACGACGGATTATGTAAAGGCGATGGCAAGCTACCGGCGCGCGGCGGAGCTGGGTTTCGCCGATGCGAAATTCAACATCGCCTTCCTTTATGATGGCGGCCACGGTGTCGGCGCCGACGGCAGGGAAGCAGCAAACTGGATGGAACAATCGCTGCGAGGCGGCAGCGAATGGGCACGCAAGGAAATGGCCGACAAATGGAAAAACTGGTCGCTCGATTTCCGCAAGGCATTCCAGCAAGGCCTGAAGGACCAGAACGTCTATGGTGGAACCATCGACGGCAACTTCGGACGCGGCACTACGGCCGCGATCGACACGATCTTCAATCAGCCCAAATCATGAGGGCGGATCAGGTGCAGTTCTGGCAATGGCCGCGAATTTCGATCGTGGTCTTCTCGGTTTTGAAATGCTGGTTCTTGACCAGGACGGCCAGCCGCTCCTCCATGCCGGCATCGTGGAATTCGGTCACCTGCCCGCAATCCTCGCAGATCGCAAAGGCTGTAACGCCATGATGGTGATGGCTGTGGTCGTGATCCTCACGGCAGGAGCAGGCAACGAAGGCATTGAGGCTTTCGAGACGGTGCACGAGGCCGAACTCCTGCAGCTTTTCGAGAGCGCGATAAACCTGCAGCGGCGCCCGGAAACCATGGTCGCGCAGCTTGTCGAGAATCGTGTAGGCGCTGAGCGGCGCTTCGGCATGGGTCAGCGTATCGAGCACCAGAGACTGGTTCTTGGTCAGTGCGTGCGTTCCCATCAATGATGTCCTCCATGCGACGAATGTCCGGGCGACGAATGCTCGACAGCCCCTTGCGAACGGCGGCCGAATGGCAGCAGGCTGAGGACGAACAGCCCCAGTGCCGCAACGACGATCGACGGTCCGGACGGCGTATCCCAGTGCAGCGACCCGAAAAGGCCGCCGGTGACGGCCAGTGCCCCGATCAACGACGCGAGAACCGCCATGATCTCCGGCGACGTCGCAAAACGCCGCGCGGTTGCCGCCGGGATGATCAGCAGCGATGTGATCAGAAGAATGCCGACGATCTTCATGGCGATCGCGATGACCAGCGCCATGAGGAGCATGAAGTAAAGCTTGGCCCGCTCCGGCTGCAGCCCTTCGGCTTCGGCCAGTTCCGGATTGACGGTCGAGGCAAGCAGCGGCCGCCAGAGGTAGACGATGGCAAACAAGACGAGGATACCGCCGCCCCAGACCAGATCGATATCGGCTTCCGATACGGCCAGGATGTCGCCGAACAGGAAACCGACGAGGTCGATGCGCACCCAGGTCATGAAGGCGACCATCACAAGGCCGATCGACAGCGCGGAATGCGAGAGAATGCCCAGCAGCGCGTCGGTCGACAAGGCACCGCGGCGTTGCAGAACGAGCAGCAGAAGCGACACGGTTGCCGCGACGAGGAAGACGCTGAGCATCAGGTTGAGTTCGAACAGCAGCGACAGGGCAACGCCGAGCAGGGCCGAATGCGCCATCGTATCGCCGAAATAGGCCATGCGCCGCCAGATGACGAAGCAGCCGAGCGGGCCGACGGTAATCGCAAGGCCGATGCCGGCAATGAGGGCACGCGTGAAGAAATCGTCAAACACGGCTCTTCTCCCTGCCGTCGAAACCCTGCAGGCGCGAATGATGGCCGCAGCCGCAATCCGGACCGTGCTGGTGGCCGTGATCGTCCCCATGGGAATGGGATTGCGCATGGGCGTGGGCGTGATCATGATCGGCATGGCCGGCGTGATGATGGCCGTCGCCGGGGTGGCAATGTTCGGTGACGCTGCCATCCTCGTGCTGAACGCGACCATCCGGCAGGTGGGTATGATCGTGATGATGGCTGTAGACGGCCAGCGACTGCGCCGCGCGGCTGCCGAACAGCTTCAAATATTCCGGGCTCTGGCTGACCATCTGCGGCGTGCCGCGGCAGCAGACATGGCCGTTCAGGCAGATCACCGTATCGGTCTCCGCCATAACGACGTGCAGGTCGTGCGAAATCAGAAGGATGCCGCAACCGGTTCGGTTGCGGATCGACTTGATCAGGTCGTAGAGGGCGATCTCGCCGGTGAAATCGACGCCCTGCACCGGTTCGTCGAGAACGAGGAGATCCGGCTTGCGGGCCAGCGCCCGCGCCAGAAGCGCCCGCTGGAATTCGCCGCCGGACAGATGCTGCACCTCGGCGCGAGAGAGATGCGAAATCCCGGTGGCGGCAAGCGCCTCCTCGATCTCACGCCCTTTCAGCGGTCCCGTCAGCGTCATCAACCGCTCGACCGTCAAAGGCAGCGTCCAGTCGATCGACAGCTTCTGCGGCACATACCCGACCCTGAGGCCCGCTTTGCGCTCGACCCTGCCTTCATCCGGCTTGAGGACGCCGATGGCTGCCTTCGCGGTCGTCGACTTGCCGGAACCGTTGGGGCCGATCAGCGTGACGATCTCGCCGCGGCTGACGGAGAACTCGACGCCGCGCACGAGCCAGCGCCCGTTGCGCCGCACGCCGGCATTGGCAAGCGAGACGAGAGGCGGCTGATCAGGCGATCGGAAATTCAGCATCAAAAAAATCCGCATTCTGGTGTTGCCAGTCGCTATGGCACACGTTATAGCATAACGCAATTG
This sequence comes from Hyphomicrobiales bacterium, assembly GCA_900472785.1. Taxonomy (GTDB): domain Bacteria; phylum Pseudomonadota; class Alphaproteobacteria; order Rhizobiales; family Rhizobiaceae; genus Pararhizobium. Next base: position 9,765 of record UCJH01000098.1, read on the forward strand.
ATGTAATAACATTACATTCAATTATCAAGAGAACAAACACGCTCAGGAGATGCCTTCATGGTGAAGAAAAACACGCTGCTTCTCGCCTCCGTTTTCGCACTGGCCGCGGGTGCGGCGCAGGCCGACGCGCCGAAAGTGGTGGTTTCGATCAAGCCGATCCATTCGCTGGTCGCGTCGATCATGCAAGGGGTCGAGGAGCCGGCACTGATCGTCGAAGGCGCGGCCTCGCCGCATACCTACAGCATGAAGCCGTCCAATGCCGCGGCGCTGCAGGATGCCTCCGTCGTCTTCTGGGTCGGCCATGGTCTGGAGGCATTCTTGGAAAAGCCGCTGGAATCGCTTGGCACCGGTGCGAAGATCGTCGAACTCGACGACGCGCCGGGGCTTGAGAAACTGAAATTCCGCGAGGGCGGCGCGTTCGAACCGCATGACGACGGCGACGAGCATGAAGCCGCGGAAACGGAAGCCGGTCACGGGGCACATGAAGCAAGCGAGGCCCATCACCACGACGAGGGCGAGTTCGACATGCACCTCTGGCTCGACCCGCACAACGCCAAGGCCATGGCTGCCGACATCGAAAAGACCCTGGCCGAGATCGACCCGGCCAATGCCGCCGCCTACAAGGCCAATCTCGAAGGCCTCAACACCCGTCTCGACGCACTCGACAAGACGATCGCCGGGACCGTTGCACCGATCAAGGACAAGCCTTTCATCGTCTTTCACGATGCCTACCAGTATTTCGAGAAGCGCTATGGCGTGAAGGTCGCCGGCTCGATCACGGTCAGCCCCGAAACCATGCCGGGCGCCGAGCGGATCTCGCAGATCCACGGCAAGATCGAAGAACTCGGCGCGACCTGCGTCTTCGCCGAACCGCAGTTCGAACCAAAGCTCGTCAACGTCGTCCTGGAGGGCACGACGGCGAAATCCGGCACCCTCGATCCGGAAGCCGCCACGCTTGAGGCCGGCCCGGACCTCTATTTCAAGCTGATGGAAAGCATCGGCACGTCGCTCAAGACCTGCCTCTCGTCCAACAGCTGACCGTTCAGGATAGCAAACTCCCAGAAGGCGGACCCGGGTCCGCCTTTTTCGGATCAATCAATGTAATATTATTACATGCAGGGATCATATCGATGCAGGACAGGCTTCCGGTGACCGTGCTTTCCGGCTTTCTCGGTGCAGGCAAGACAACGGTTCTCAACCACATTCTCAACAACCGTGACGGGCTTCGGGTCGCGGTCATCGTCAACGACATGAGCGAGGTCAATATCGACGCGGCGCTC
>UCJH01000097.1 GCA_900472785.1 Hyphomicrobiales bacterium
CCGAAAACCCGGTCGTCCCCTGCGACCGGGTTTTTTGGCTTTGACACAGCGCAGGGCGGTGCCTAGTGGCTATGGCAGCAAGGATGAGGAGTTCCCATGCGGCCAAGCCTGAAGAAAAAAATGCTGGAAATCTGCGACCGCAAGATCGAGGAGAAGGGTCCGGGTGTCGGGCTGTCTTTCTATGCCTTCTTCGCCAACAAAAATGACGATCCGGACTTGCTGATGGAAGCGGCGGAATGGTGGATCCGGACGCACCGGCTCGATCATTTCGAGAAGGCCGTGAAGATCAAGGCCATGGTCGAGGCCATGCAGGGCTGATTGCTGCCCGCCTTGAATTGGCGCCGACGATTTTATCGAAACGCGATTCCTTCAAAAAACTTCATCCCCGTCCGTCCCCGCTCAGCAAACCCGTGTGATGATCATCGCGTCCTGTCACGGATACACCGCAAGACGTTTGCGGCGAGGCAGGGCTGGCGCTCCACGCAAAGCCTCGTGGTCTTCGTTCCGAAGATCGCGAACGTCAGGCGGACCGGAAGGAGAGCCCCCGGAAAATGGATCCCCCCTGTCCTTATGGGGTGGGCGTGCCTGTGCGGCACACAGGCCGGGATGGGAAGCGCGATGTAGCGGATTCGTGTTGCTTAATGCCGGATCCGCAATCCTGCGGCGCGACGATCGTCCCGGACAGAGGGTCTAAAGTCGGGGTCTGTAGGGAGGAAAGCTCCCGAGAGAACGCCAAACGGGGCGCTGGAAAGCGTCACATAAAACTTATTCATTAGAGACGGTTTCCAGTGCCCCGTCCGAATGGACCCGATTCTTGAAAACCACGGCGAACATCGCGCGGGGATGTTTCCTGCCGTCCTGCTGCTGGTCAGCCGAAAGGACCAACCATGCCCTACGTCGAACCCGAAAGATCTCCGTCGGGAGATGTTACGCTCCGCGTCGCCGCAACAGCCTGGTCGAATCATCTCGGCTGCCGGGTACGCGGCTGTCGCCGCGCGGACCGTTGTCTCGGCAGAATGAACCGGTTTGGGTTGCCATTATGCGTCGGCAATATGAGCGTTGCCGACAGCAACGATATGCTCGAGTTTTTCGCTGATACGGTCAAGCTCGCGACACCGGATTTGTTGGCTGCGGAACTTGCCATGGCAACAACCGACGAAGAGCGTGAAAGGATCACATTCCGGCGTCAGGTCTTTCTCTATTATCACAGCGAATTGGCAAATGAGGGACTGGCCAAGCCCTTGGAGCCACCCTTCATCGAAGGCGGACCGGGCGTCAGCCCTTGAAGGCCGTGACTTCGATTTCAACAAGCATTTCCGGGCGGATGAGCGCGCAGACGACCATGGTCGCCGCCGGACGGATAGCGCCGAACGCTTCGCCGAGGATCGGGAAAATCCGGTCGGCAAAGGCGGCATCGGTCACGTAGTAGTGATTGCGCACGACATCCGCCAGCGAAAATCCCGCCTCGGTCAGCGCGCCTTCGATCGTCTTCAGGCAGTTGCGGGTCTGCTCTTCCACCGTTTCCGGCATGGTCATCGTCGCATAGTCGTAGCCGGTCGTGCCGGAAACGAAGCACCAGTCGCCCTGCACCACGGCACGTGAATAACCCGCCGTCCTTTCGAACGGCGAGCCGGAGGAGATCAGTTTTCGCGGGCTTGCCATCGTCCGGGCTTCCTGGGTCTTACGCCCAGGGGTGGGAAGCGGCGTTGGCCTTTTCGAAGTTGTCGATGGCGGCCGCCTTTTCCAGCGTCAGGCCGATATCATCGAGGCCGTTCAGCATGCAGTGGCGGCGGAAGGCGTCGAGCTCGAAGCTGATCTTGCCGCCGTCCGGGCCTGTGATCTCGCAGGATTCGAGATCGACCGTCAGCACCGCATTGGAGCCGCGCGAGGCGTCATCCATCAGCTTTTCCAGGTCTTCCGGGGAGACGACGACCGGAAGGATGCCGTTCTTGAAACAGTTGTTGTAGAAGATATCGGCAAACGAGGTCGAGATGACGCAGCGGATGCCGAAGTCGAGCAACGCCCACGGCGCGTGTTCGCGCGAGGAACCGCAACCGAAATTGTCGCCGGCGACGAGGATCTTGGCGTTCTGGTAGGCCGGCTTGTTCAGCACGAAATCCTCGTTGACCGAACCGTCTTCATGGTAGCGCGCCTCGGCGAAGAGGCCGGTGCCGAGACCGGTGCGCTTGATCGTCTTCAGGTAATCCTTCGGAATGATCATGTCCGTGTCGATGTTGACGACGGGGAGCGGCGCGGCAACGCCGGTGAGCTTGACGAACTTGTCCATGACTTGGGCCTTCGATTTCAACGGGACGGCAGGATTTGCGCCCAGCATCTAGAGCAATTTCACGCGAAAATGAAGGAAAATCTGCTGCGACCTGCCTTACCGACGATTGCGGCGGCGATCACAGGTCGATGATCGTGCCGCGGCCGTCGTTCCAGATGCGCGGTTCGCGTGCCTGGCGGTGGGTGTTGCGGCTGGCCGTTGCCCGCACGGGCTTCGGGGAAAGCCGTGTCGCGATGGCGGAGCCGATCACCAGCACCGAGGCGATGCCGGCCAGCGCCAGTCCGAGCGAGGCGGTAAACACCAGCGCCATCAGCGTGAACGCGATGCCGGCGGCAGTCAGGAGGAGAGTGCGAATGCTTTGCATGATCATCATCACCTTTCGTTGCCCCAGATGTGGCCCCGCCGTTTTCCATTTGCAAGAGGTGCCTATTTGCAAGGTGCTCGGCGACGTAGCATCGGCAGCGTTGCAGCCTGCCTTGCGAAAACGGCGAAAGCCGGGCAAGACTGCGCCCATGACCATCCCGTCCGATCGCCATCCCGTTCGTCTGCGCCGCTCGGTGCTCTGTGTCCCGGCCGACAACGCCAGGGCGCTGGCCAAGGTGGCCGTGCTGGAATGCGACGCGGTGATCTACGATCTCGAGGATGCGGTTTTTCCGGAAGGCAAGGCGAAAGCCCGCGCTATGCTGGTGGCGCATCTGGCGGAAAAACGCCGGCCGAATCTGGAAGTGGTCGTGCGCATCAACAGCCTGTCGTCGGGTTTCGGCGAGCAGGATCTGGCGGCGCTCGTCTCCGTCCCTGTCGATGCCTTGCTTTTGCCCAAGGTCGAAAGTCCGCAGGACATCCAGGCGGTCGCCGATTTCCTTTCCGACAATGACGCGCCGGAAACCTTGCGGCTGTGGGCGATGATCGAGACGCCGCGCGGCGTCCTGAATGCGGCAGCGATCGCCGAGACGGGCCGCACGCGGGGTGGCCGGCTCGATTGTTTCGTGCCGGGCACCAACGACCTGCGCAAGGAAACCGGCGTGCCGGATGCGCCGGGCCGGCCCTATCTCGTGCCCTGGCTGATGCAGATATTACTCGCCGCGCGCGGCAGCGGGCTCGACGTCATCGATGCGGTGTTCAATGATTTTCGCGATGGGCAGGGTTACGAGGCGGAGTGCGCCCAAGGCCGCGCCATGGGGTTCGACGGCAAGATGCTGATCCACCCGGCCCAGATCGGCCCCGCCAACGACCACTTCGGCGTCGAGGCGTCTGCGCTGGCCGAGGCCCGCTTGGTCATCGATGCCTTTGCGCTTGCTGAAAATGCGGATAAAGCGGTGATCAACCTTGAGGGCCGCATGGTCGAGCGCCTGCATCTCGATCAGGCTCTGCGCCTTTCCGCCAAAGCCACCGCCATAAGACACAAAGGAACAAGAGCTTGAAACTGTACCGTTTACTGACCGCTCAGGACGATGCCACCTTCTGTCACAAGGTCACTGCCGCGCTCAACAAGGGCTGGGACCTCTACGGCTCGCCGACCTATGCCTGGAACCAGGAAACCCGGCAGATGATGTGCGGCCAGGCCGTCGTCAAGGATGTCGAAGGCAAGGAATACACTGCCGACACCAAACTGTCCGAGCACTGAAACAAAGGCGGCGGGACGGGCTTTGCCCCTGCCCGCCGACGGCCTTACCCGCCCACGTGCTCGACGCTGGCCTCGATCCGCTCCATGTCGTCGTCCGACAGACCGAAATGGTGACCGATCTCGTGGATCAGCACATGGGTGATGATATCGCCCAGCGTTTCCTCGTTCTCCGCCCAGTAGTCGATGATCGGCCGGCGGTAGAGGGTGATCCGGTTCGGCATCTCGCCGGTTTCCATGGTGAAGCGCTCGGTGATGCCGCGGCCTTCGAACAAGCCCAGCAGGTCGAACGGCGTTTCCAGCGCCATGTCCTCGAACACGTCATCCGTTGGAAAGTCCTGGATCTCGATGCTGAGATCGCTTGCCAGCGCACGGAATTCATCCGGCAGATGGCCATAGGCCTCCAGGGCGAGGGATTCGAATGTGCTGATGGTCGGCGCGTGGCGTTCCCGCCAGTCGTCGGTCTGGTCAATCCTGGCCATGCGTACTCCTTAACTGACCTCCATATAACGATTTCATCCGCATATTTCGAGTGATGAATTCTGGCCAATTCCGCCCGAGGAATAAATTCTTAGAATTTACCGTTGACTCTTTTTTGAAGCTCTGGAATCTATAAGAACATAACAGGAACAGACTGAATTGGAGTGACGTCATGGTGCAGACGGCCATGGCGCGCGAGCGCCTTTCCGCGCTCCGTGAAACCATTTTTCGCCTTGAAAACGAAAATGTACCGGCCCTCCTTAAAGGCACAAGGAAGGGGGCCACCGCAGGTTTCGAAGAGACGGTCGAGGAAGAGTTTGCGGGCGTGTCCGGAGATGTTCTTCCTTTGGGCATCGCTGCGTTTGACGGCGTACTCCAGGGCGGCCTGCCGCTTGCCGGGCTGACCGAAGTCCGCGCAGGAGAAACCCGCGACGCTGGCGCTGCCATGGGCTTTGTTCTGGCGCTGGCGGTGCTGTGTCAAACAGGCAATCGCACCCGGGCAGGCTCGCCCGTCCTGTGGATCTGTCTGGGCATGGCGGCATCCGAGGCCGGACATCCTTATGGTCGCGGGCTGGAGGCTTATGGTCTGGATATCAGTCGTTGCATCTTCAGCAGTCCCCGAACCCTCTTCGATGCGCTTTGGATCGCCGAAGCGGCGCTTTCGGTTCCGGCTTTTTCAGCCATCATTCTGGAAGTGCGCGGCAATCCTGCACATTTCGGCCTGAACGAAAGCCGTCGGTTGCATGTGCGGGCGCGGGCCGGCAAGATGCCGATCTTCCTCCTGCGACAGGCAGGAGAGGAAGAGGCAAGCAGCGCCCATTTTCGTTTTCTTGTCGCTCCTGCCCCCGCCGCCGGGCGGCTGCTTCCGGATGGATCGATCCTTCCCGGCAGCATCGGTAATCCGGTTTTCCGTATTGCCATTGAAAAAAGCAGGCTTTTTGCACCTCCCGAGTTTTTAATGGAATGGAGCTCTCATGCCCGCCGTTTCCGACACCCTGTCCCCGAGACAGCCGCTTCTCCTGCAAAACAGCAACCAGCGTATTCTGTCGCTGAACTTTCCACATCTCCCGGCGGACCGGGTAGCGCGGACGAAGTGGGGCGCGTCATGGCTTTCCACAAAGCGTCCTGATCATCCGCCGATGGTTTTTGTCGATCGCATTCACAATGCCATGCGCATCGTCGCGCTGGACATTTGTGCCGAGAAGGCCGGCTTGAGGCGCGGGCAAGGCCTGGCGGAGGCGCGTGCCATGCATCCTGGCATCGACATCATCCCGGCAGATCCAGACTCAGACAAGGCCCTCCTTACGTCCCTTGCCGACTGGTGCGACCGGTATACGCCGCTTGTGGCGATGGACGGGACAAATGGCCTCTATCTCGACATCACCGGTTGCGTTCATCTGCATGGCAGCGAAGAATCGCTTCTCGCCGACATCCTGTCCCGGCTTTTCCGCCTGGGCATCGAGGCGCGGGGTGCGATCTCTTCTGCGGCCGGCCTGTCCTGGGCGATGGCCCGCTATCGCTCTGGCGCGATCGTCACGCCGCAGGAGGCCGAACAGGTCTTGTCTCCCCTGCCCCTTGCGGCGCTCAGGCTTCCTTTGGCGGTAATCGAAACGCTCGGGCGTGTCGGTTTGAAAACCGTCGGCGATATCATCCTTCTTCCCCGCGCCCCTTTGGCCCGTCGCTTTGGCCCGTCGGTGCTTCTGCGCCTCGATCAGGCGCTCGGTTTTGAGGACGAACCGCTTTCTCCGCGCCTGCCCGTGGCAAGTCTGTCGGCCGAGCGGCGCCTGGCCTCTCCCATTCAGGATGAGGACGATATTCTGGGGCTGACATTGCAGCTTGCCAAAAGCCTGCGGCAGAGTTTCGAAGCACGCCAGGAAGGGGGGCGCCTGTTTGAGCTTGTTCTTTTCCGGGTGGATGGCAAGGTCTTTCGCATTCGAGCCGCAACATCGGCCCCATCCAGGGATCCGGAACGGATATCAGCCCTTTACCGTGAGCGGCTTCAGGCAATCCACGACGATCTTGATGCGGGTTGCGGTTTTGAAATCCTCCGCCTCTGCGTGTTGAAGACCGAACGTTACGCAGCCATTCAGGAGGATTTTTCTGGAAGGCCTGATCCAGGACGCTCCTTGTCTGCGTTTGCCGACCGGGTGCTGGCGCGTTTCGGTCCGGAAAGTCTCTCCGTGCTGGTGCTGCGGGAAAGCCATGTCCCGGAAAGGGCCGCAGATTTCGCGCCAATTGCCGATATCGCCCCGCCCGCCGCGCAGAAAGGGCAGAATACATTCGTATGTGCGCCGCCGCCCTCGTTGCGTCCCTTGCGACTTTTTCGTTATCCCGAACCGATGGATGCGATCGCGGCGGAATTGCCCGAGGGCGCGCCGGCGAGCTTCAAGTGGCGCAGGACGACTTATCAGGTGACCCGAGCCGAAGGCCCGGAGCGCATCGCTGCCGAATGGTGGATCGACGGGGAAAACGCGCCGACGCGGGATTATTTCCGGATCGAGGATACGGATGGGCGGCGCTTCTGGCTGTTTCGCGACGGACTTTATGGCAAAACCGTTACGCTCCCACGATGGTTCATGCATGGGATTTTCGCATGAGCGCCACACCAGCCTTCTATGAGCTTGGAGCCAGAACCAATTTTTCCTTTCTGGAAGGCGCGGGTCCAGCCGAAATCATGGTGGTCACGGCTCAGAAGATCGGTCTGGGCGGCTTGGGAATAGCGGATCGCAATACGGTGGCCGGCGTGGTGCGCGCCCATGCAAAGGCAAAGTTGGAAAAATATAAATTCCAACCGGGCACGCGGCTGGTCTTTGCCGACGGCACGCCGGATATCCTGGCCTATCCGCGAAACCGCCGGGGCTGGGCGCATCTGTGCCGGATGCTCAGTGCGGGAAACCTGCGTTCTCAAAAAGGAACCTGCACGCTGTTTCTGTCCGATCTGCTCGAATGGCAGGACGAACTTCAGCTGATCGTCATGGAAGGCACCGGTCGTCCCGACGCTGAGATGCTGACAAGGCTTTTGCAGAAGTTGCAGGATTATACCGGACGCAGGCTCCATCTCGGCATGACGCCGCGATATGACGGTTTCGACCAACATGATTTCGCCTGTCTGGCTGCCATCGCACGGAAGACGGGAACCCGGCTGATTGCCACGAACGATGTGCTTTATCATGCACCCGAGTTTCGCCCGCTCGCCGATATCGTCACGGCCATACGGGAACATGTCACGATCGCAGAAGCCGGCTTGCGGCTGCAAGCCAATGCCGAACGCCACCTGAAAAATCCGGTCGAGATGAGCAGGATCTTTCGGAATTACCCCGATGCCATCGCCAACACAGGAAAATTCTTTCGTCGGCTATCTTTCAACCTCGATGAGCTTCAGCACAATTATCCGACGGAAAGCGATGGGGACGAGACGCCGGCACAAAGATTGCGGCGGCTGGTCGAGGAAGGAGCGATCCGGCGTTACCCGGATGGCATTCCGGAGAGTGTGAGGACAAAGATCGAATATGAGCTTGCGCTGATCCATGACAAGCAGTACGAGCCCTATTTCCTGACCGTCCATAAGCTGGTCAACTTTGCCCGGAGCAAGGATATCCTGTGCCAAGGCCGTGGATCGGCTGCCAATTCCTCGGTTTGCTTTTGCCTTCACGTCACTGAAGTCGATCCCAACAAATTTACGCTGCTGTTCGACCGTTTCCTGTCGCGTGATCGCGACGAGCCACCGGACATCGACATTGATTTCGAGCATGCCCGCCGCCAGGAGGTCATCGAGTACATTTACAAGGAATACAGCAAGGAACATGCGGGCCTTGCCTCCGCTGTCATCAGTTACCGGGCCCGTTCGGCGGGGCGCGAGGTGGCCAAGGTCTTCGGTCTTTCAGAAGATGTACAATCGGCGCTGTCCGGTTCGATCTGGGGTTGGTGGACCACTTCCTTTTCGCAGGAGCAGGCGAAGGCCGCCGGGCTCGACATGTCGGACCCGACGACATTGCAGGTTTTGAAATATGCCGGTCTGCTTATGGAGTATCCGCGCCATCTGTCGCAGCATGTCGGTGGTTTCGTCATTACCAAGGACCGCCTCGATGAGGTCGTGCCGATCATGAACACGGCCAAGGAGGACCGCTACATGATCGAATGGGACAAGGATGATCTCGACACACTGAAGATTCTGAAGATCGACGTTTTGGCGCTTGGCATGCTCACCTGTCTCGCCAAGGCTTTCAAGCTGCTGGAAAGCCATTATCAAAAGCCGGGAACGCTATCCCAAATCTATGAAACAGAGGAAAGCAAGGTCTATGACATGATCTGTCGGGCCGATACGCTTGGTGTCTTCCAGATCGAGAGCCGGGCCCAGATGAGCATGCTGCCGCGTCTGCAGCCTCGGAAGTTTTATGATCTCGTCATAGAAGTTGCGATCGTGCGGCCTGGCCCGATCCAGGGCGACATGGTTCATCCTTATCTGAAGCGGCGTCAAAATCCGCATGCGGTGGATTATCCAAGTCCGGAATTGAAAGAGGTCCTGCAGCGGACACTCGGCGTGCCGCTGTTTCAGGAGCAGGCGATGCAGATCGCCATCACGGCGGCAGGCTTTTTGCCGGCAGAGGCAGATCAGTTGCGCCGGGCCATGGCAACTTTCCGGCGCACCGGGCAGGTGGCGAATTTCGAAGATCGGATGATCAACGGCATGGTCGAGAAAGGCTATGAGCGTGAATTTGCGCAGCGATGCTTCAACCAGATCAAGGGTTTCGGGGAATATGGTTTCCCCGAAAGCCACGCGGCCTCTTTCGCGTTGCTCGTCTATGCGTCCTGCTGGTTCAAGACCTATTATCCCGATGTGTTCTGCACGGCGATGCTCAATTCGCAGCCGATGGGGTTTTATCCGCCGGCGCAGTTGGTGCGCGATGCGCGCGAGCACGGGGTTGGCGTGCTGCCCGTCGACATCAACCATTCCACCTGGGACGCCGCTCTTGAGGATGGCGGTTTCGATCGCGACAGGATCGAACCGCGCCACCGGGAAATGCGCGATGTCATCCTGACGAAAAAATCGGTCCGGCTTGGCTTCAATCTCGTGAAGGGCCTCAACGAGAACGACATGATCGAGAAGCTCGTTGCCCATCGCGGGCAGGGCTACGATTCCGTCCGTGATCTTTGGCTGCGGTCCGGTCTGACGCGCTCGGCCATAGAGAAACTCGCCGATGCCGATGCCTTTCGTTCGATCGGGCTCGATCGTCGGGCGGCGCTCTGGGCGGTCAAGGCGCTGGATGAAAAGAGTGCCGCCGAAAGGCTGCCGCTGTTCGAGCAGCTCGGGCATGCCGATCTTCAGGCCGAGCCGCAGGTCGATCTGCCGGTCATGCCGATGGGCGAGCAGGTGATCAACGATTACCGCTCGCTGACCCTGTCGCTGAAGGCGCATCCCGTGTCCTTCCTTCGCGACAGTTTTTCAAGGCAAGGCATCATGCCTCACAAGAATCTCGATACGATCCGCAGCGGCCGCATGGTGACGATCGCCGGTCTCGTTCTGGTACGGCAGCGTCCGGGTACGGCCAAGGGCGTGATCTTCATGACGCTGGAGGACGAAACCGGCATTGCCAATGCGATCGTCTGGCAGAAGACCTTCGAGAAATACCGATCCGTGGTCATGGGGTCGCGGCTGGTGAAAATCCGTGGTCGCCTGCAAAGCGAAAGTGGCGTCATCCACGTGGTGGCAAGCCATATGGAGGACATGACGCCGGCGCTGGGCCTGCTGCGACAGGAGGTGCGAAGCTTCGCAGCCAGTCCGCGCGCCGACGAGGTGCTGCGCTCGACCGCCGATCATCGACAGAAGCAGGCGAAGACGCCCGCAAAGTCACCGGAGACTGTCCCTCGCCTTGTGGCGGACGTGGAGGATGCCGCAAGCGTGATGCCGAAAGGGCGGAATTTTCATTGATCGGGCTCTGACCTCCAAGCGACGATTCGGGGCTGCGGAGGGGCGCCGTTTTCAGGTGCAATGGCCTGTCGTTTTGCCAGTTAACGGGGGTTTCGATGATAGACCGAAAAAAATATTGCGACAAAAAAGCCACCCCGCTCAAAAGAGATTGTCCGGGTGCCGTCACAGTTGGTCATTAAGGCGATGAAAATACGATGTTTTCTGTCAAGTTTAGAATGACTCCAAAATTGTGTTCGCAAGTGTTGCGGCATTTTTTCTTGACAGTAAATGTCCGCTTTGGCTTTATGAAGCAATTCAGTGCTTTGCGTATGACAGGCAAGACAAGATGCTGGTTTGCAGCTGCAATTTCATCAGTGAAAAAGAAATCGAGGATACCATCACTGGTCTTCTCAATGAGGACTGTTGGCAGCTGATCGTGCCTGCAAAGGTCTATCATGCAATGGAAAAACGCGGCCGTTGCTGCGGCTGTTTTCCCAATGTTGTCGATATCATCATCCGCACCACCGAGCGATATCACGCCGGTCGCCCCTCGACGGATGGCGATATATTTGATTTCATGACCCGCCTCAAACACTTCCATGAAGAAAACAGGAGAGCGGACCTTGAAAGGCGACAAAAAAGTCATCGAGCAGCTTAACGAAGCGCTCTATCTCGAACTCGGTGCGGTCAACCAGTACTGGCTCCACTATCGCCTTCTTGACGATTGGGGTTATTCGCTTCTCGCCAAGAAGGAACGGGCGGAATCGATCGAGGAAATGCAGCACGCCGACAAGATCATCGAGCGTATCATTTTCCTCGAAGGTCACCCGAACCTGCAGACGGTTGGCCCTTTGCGAATCGGTCAGAACGTCAAGGAAGTCCTGGAAGCCGATCTTGCCGGCGAATACGACGCCCGCACGGCCTACAAGAACTCGCGCGACGTCTGTCATGCGGCCGGCGATTACGTCACCATGAAGCTGTTCGAACAGCTGCTCATGGATGAGGAGGGCCATATCGACTTCCTCGAGACGCAGCTGGATCTCTTGAACAAGATCGGTATTGAAAAATACGGCCAGCTCAACGCGTCGCCGGCAAACGAGGCCGAAGGCGACTGAGCCCAAGGATGCATCAAAGAGATAAGAACCGCCGGTAACCCCGGCGGTTTTTTTATGCCGTCTTGATGCTTGTCCTTCTGCCGCCGAATCTTGTTCGTCCGACGTTGCGGCCGGATGCGCACGCGCCCTGCTCTGTCTGTTCCCAAGGAAACAAGAAACGGCGTCTCGTGCCCGCTATACGCTGTGTGAACAAGAATTGAACCCAAATAATGAAGGTTCAAAAACGGTTCATCCGCAAGTTTATTCGGAGTTTTTACAATGGCGCATGCATCCGAAATATAGCTAAGTAGAACTTTCAAACAACCAACATATTCAAGGGTTTCAACGCTGCGAAATGAGCGCGGGCGCGGAAAATTCTTGTCTAGATACATTATAGAGGAAAAAATATGGCAAATATCATAGGTACTGCCGGCAATGACCTACTGAACGGCAATGATCTCGAGAATGATTTCATCATGGCGCTCGCCGGAAACGACACGGTCAACGGCGGCATGGGCAGCGATTTCATCCTGGCCGAAGATGGCAACGACACCGTCAACGGCTCGTTTCAGGGCGACAACATTTCCGGCGGGGCCGGCGACGATACGCTGGCCGGCAATAGCGGCAACGACTTCATCGACGGCGGTGACGGCAAGGACAAGATGAACGGCGGCAGCGGCCAGGACACGATCACCGCCGGCACGCTTTCGACCATGTCCGGGGACGTCGCCGACGGCGGCTCCGGCACGGACCGGCTGAGCGTCGATTATTCGGCAAGCACCGCCAAGCTCAACATCGTCATCAAGGACTGGATCACCCCCCAGACCCTGACCGGCGGCGTGCAGGCGAAGAATGTCGAGGCCTTCCAGATCACCGGCAGCACCTTTGACGACACGGTGACGGGCGGCAATTATGCCGATCTCCTGTCCGGCGCGGCCGGCAACGACACGCTCTCGGGTGGCCGCGGTTCCGACCTTCTGATGGGTGGTGACGGCAACGACATCCTGAAGGGCGGCTACGGCTTCGACTTCATCAATGGCGATGCCGGCAATGACACGATCACCGGCGATGGCGGCTTCGATTTCCTGAACGGTGGCGACGGCAAGGACAGGATTTTCGGTGGCAATGCCAGCGACTTTATCGATGGCGGAGAAGGCGACGATTATCTCTCGGGCGGCAACGACGCCGATTCCCTTTCCGGGGATACCGGCATCGATACGCTCGACGGCGGTGCCGGCAATGACACGCTGGATGGCGGCCTCGGCAACGATATCGTCGAAGGCAATGCGGGCGACGACGTCTTCACCTATGTCTTCGGCGAGGGCAAGGACACGATCACCGATTCGAGCGGCAGCGACCGCCTGATCATCGAAAAATTCACCGGAAACTTCATCGCCAAGGCAGCGACCGAGGTGAACACGCTTCTGGGCGGTACCACCTTCAAGGGCATCGAGCACTATACGGTCGAGGCGACCGGTTCCGGCGTCAACAAGATCGTCACGGGCGCAGGCAATGACGTCGTCGACAGTGCAGCCGGCAATGACACAGTCGATACAGGGGCTGGCAACGACACGATCGATGCGGGCATCGGAACGGACACGGTCCAGGCCGGCAGCGGCAATGATGAGGTCGAGCTTGGCGATGGCGGCGCGGACAAGGCGGATGGCGGCATCGGAACCGACAGCGTCTCCGTCGATCGTCGATCCCTGACGACCAGCCAGACCTTTTCGGCCACAGGCAGTACCGCGACCCTGACGGACGGCACCAGCCTGAAGAATTTCGAGCATATCGAAGTGGAATTCGGTTCCGGCAACGATGTCGTCAAGTCCGTCGGCTCGGCGTCCAGCGTCAGCTTCTACGGCTATAACGGCAACGATACGCTGATCGGCACCGCCGGCAACGATCTGCTCGATGGCGGCAACGGCAATGACAATCTGAGCGCCGGCGCCGGCAACGACCGCATCGCGGATAATGGCGGCACGAACACCATCAAGGCCGGCGACGGCAATGATCTGGTCTCCGTCGGCGACGGACCTGGCGGCGCAACGAGCCACAACACCGTCGATCTTGGGGCCGGCAATGACAGCTTCTTCCGCACCGCCTCGACGGGTTCGCTAACGGTCGAGGCCGGCAGCGGAACGGATTTCGTGTCGATCGATTTCAGCAAATATACCAAGGGCATCACCTTCCAGCTGTCTTCCTCCGTCACGGCGACCAATGCGCCGGTTACGGTCAAGAATGCCGAACGCGTCGGGCTTGTCGGGGGAACCGGCAATGATGTCTTCGCGGGCGGCGGCCTTGACGACGACCTTCGGGGCGGCGCCGGCAACGACAGCCTGAGCGGCGGCGGCGGCAACGACGTCCTTGCGGGCGACGCAGGCAATGACGCGATCCGCGGCGGAGCGGGCAACGATACGATCCTCGGCGATGGATTTGCGCCAGGCACCGGTCGCGACATCATTTTTGCGGAGGACGGCAATGACCTCGTCTATACAGGCATCGGCGACCGGTCTCATGGCGGGGCCGGCACGGACACCTTAAACCTCGACGTGTCCAACCAGGTCAAGGACATCGCTTTCAGCTTCACGACGGGCTTGGTGAATGTCGATACTGTCACGTCATTCAACGCCTTCGAAGTGCTGAACTACAATGGCAGTGCCGGCAAGGATACGGTGACCGGCGGCATCCTGAACGACAGCCTCAACGGCAATGCCGGCAATGACACGCTGAAAGGCGGCGCCGGTAACGACACGCTCAGGGACGGTGCCGGCAACGACACGCTTTCCGGCGACGCCGGCAACGATACGCTGATCCGTACGGCCTCGACCGGCACGGACAGCTTCGATGGCGGCGCGGGCATCGATACCCTCTCCTTCAGCGACGGCGCGACCTCCGTCGTGCTCGACCTGATGAACCAGGGCAAGAACAAGGGGCTGGCGCTGGGTCTGACCGTCAAGAATTTCGAGATCATCAATGGCAGCGCCAGCGATGACGAAATCCGCGGCGATGCGACCGCCAACATCCTCAACGGCAACGGCGCCGACGACATCCTCGACGGTCGCGACGGCAACGACACGCTGACGGGCGGCGCCGGCGACGACTGGCTGACGGGCGGCAAGGGGACCGATGCCTTCGTCTTCGATTTCGCCGGTCGTGACGGCGAAGGCGACGTCATCACCGACTTCACGCGCGGACAGGACAAGCTGGTCATCGACCGCAGCGACTATGGTATCGCTGCCGGAGATGTTTCGGTCACGCTGGTCGTCGGTGCCGATCCGGTTGCCACCTCCACCAAGGGCAGCTTCCTGTTCGAAAGCGACAATGGCCGGCTCTGGTTCGATGCCGATGGCAAGGGCACCGAGGCCGATCTCGAACTCGTCGCCATCCTGCAGAACGTCCAGACGCTCTCGACCAACGATTTCAGCTTCATCTGAGGACTGAAAGGCTAGTCAGCGCCCGCTCCGAGAGATCGGGGCGGGCGTTTTTGCGCGTGCTTCCCGATTCCAGGCGTGACGAGGGAAGTCTGGGTTTCACGCTGTAACCTCCCGCTTGACAGACGAAGCCGGCGCGGCAATTTAGGATTGAATGCATCGGGGGATGACGATTAGGGCAATTCTTGCGGTTTTTTTGTTTGCCTTGATCGGCGCCGAAGCAGCGGCCGCGGAATTCTTCGAGCACAACGGCTCACTCATGATTGTCGATTACGACACCGGCACGATTTCCTATCATGAGGTCAAACCTTCGATACGCAAGGCCGTCTCTGCGGGCGCCATCGTCTTTTCCGGGACGATAGTCAGGGGCAAGTTTGCGCAGGGAACCGCGTATACGTTCCGGAAAGGATGTCCTGCGGCCGCCTATGACGTATCGGGACGATATGACCCTCAATTGCCGGGCTATATTCTCTCCGGTGCAGCGCCTCACCGTCCCAAATCGGGTTGCGCCATCATCAGCTATGAAACGGACAATCCTAACGCTCGTCTCGTCTTCGTTGATCGTTCGGCAAAGGATGGCCAATTTTCCACCCCTTCCGCAACGGTGGAGGATAGCACAGGTGCGGAAGACAAGAACTCTTCCCACAGCGTCGCGCCAAAGCCGCTTGTCCCCGCGGCAACGCCGTGATCGCGATTTGAGATCAAGCGGCAGAGCGGCAATCTGTCGTGATGGCAAAGCCGCCTTCCGTTCCGAGACGTACGTTTCGGCTGAGAAAACCAGACTGCCCGTCCGCAATAGGAACGAACAGCGCATTCGAACGTTCTCCGATGCAATCAAAAAGGAGATTTTTATGGAAACGCTGGCCGAATTGTTCGAACACACGCTCAAGGACGTCTATTACGCCGAAAATGCCATTGCCAAGGCCCTGCCGAAAGTATCCAAGGCCGCGAAGAACGCCGAGCTCAAGAAGGCGGTCGATCATCACCTTGAGGAAACCAAGGGCCAGATCAAGACGCTCGACAAGGTTTTCAAGACGCTCGGCATCAAACCGGAAGGCGTCAAATGCGACGCCACGGACGGCCTGATCAAGGAAGCCGAAGGGCTGATCGAAGAAGGCAAGGGCGTTGCACTGGACGCCGGCCTGCTGGCAGCGTGTCAGGCGGTCGAGCACTACGAGATTGCACGCTACGGTTCGTTGCGCGAATGGGCAAAGGTGCTCGGCAACGAAGACGCGCATGTGCTGCTGAGCGAGATCCTCGACCAGGAAAAGGCGGCCAACAGCAAACTGACCAACCTTGCCGTGACGGCGATCAACAAATAGGCTTTCGTGCCTTCCGGCAGTCCTTGGCGTCAAGGGCTGCCGACCGATGCTCTCATTGCCGGTCCGATGACGCTGCTCAAGCCCTTTATTTCACCAGATGCCCAAACGCAGCCACCACCTCTTCGTAGACGTTGCGCTTGAAAGGCACGATCAGGCCCGGCAGGTCATGCATCGGCTTCCAGGCCCATTCGTCGAATTCGGGCTCGTGGCCGCCGGGGGGCGGGTTGATGGCGATTTCGGTGTCGCTGCCTTCGAAGCGGAAGGCATACCAGCGCTGGGTCTGGCCGCGGTACTTGCCCTTGAGGCCGATGCCGATCAGATGTGGCGGCAGGTCGTAGTTGATCCAGCCTGGCGCTTCGGCCAGAAGCGAGACCGTTTTCATGCCGGTTTCCTCGTAAAGCTCGCGATAGGCGGCCTTCAGCGGGTCCTCGCCCTTGTCGATGCCGCCCTGCGGCATCTGCCAGAGCTGCGCCGAGCCGTCATATTCGGAATTGCCGATCGGGATGCGGCGCCCGGCCCAGACGAGGCCGTCGCCGTTCAGCACCATGACGCCAACGCAGGGGCGGTAGGGCAAATCCTCCGCCTTGACCGGTTTTGTCTTGTCCTTGCCCATGCAAATGCCCCTCGATGATTTGCTTTCACGCCGCCGCTGCGCCTGTCGAGCGGCAGTCTATTGCTGTTGCGGATCCTTGACGAGGGCCGAGACGCCAACGAATTCGATGCCGCGCGTGCCGGCCTCGTCCATCCATTGCGCCACAGCGCCGACGCTCTCATCGAAGGCAGAGGCGACGCCGATGGCCTGGCCGTTCTTGCGGGCGATCCGTTCCAGTTCGTCGAGCTTGCGCAGGATGGCGATGCGTTCCAGCTGGCCATCGACCACGAGATCGGCAAAGCCATGCGGCACGCCGATTGTGTCCGCCAGCGTGCCGGTCAAAGATTGTGACGACGTGCCGTCGTCGAGAAACAACAGGCCGCGCTTGGCCAGATCGCGCATCACCGGTTCCAGCGCGTCGGCATTGGAGAGGAATTGGCCGCCGAGGAAATTCATGATGCCGGTGTAATTGGTGATCTGCGCCAGCGAATAGTGCAGTTCGGCGAGATTTCTTGCTGCGCTTGGCCCAGTGCGCAGGGTGTGCGGTCCGGGATTGTTATCCGGATAATCGAATGGTTCCATCGGAACCTGCAGCAGGATTTCATGCCCGTCGCGCCGGGCTTCCTGCATCCAGCGCTGCAGGCTGTTGCCGGTGGCAGCAAAGCCAAGCGTCACTTCCTCGGACAGGTCGCGAATGGCTTTCTGCGTCCCCGTCTGGCTGAGGCCAAGGCCACCGACGACCAGCGCGATGCGGACGCCGCGCGCACCGGACCAGGGCCGCGCATACTGGTCCATCGGCCGTTCGCCGTTCGCGCCGATGATCGGCAATCGGCCCTCAGGGGTGTCCTCAAGCAGCGCGTCGTTCGGCAGGGCCGCCACGCGCGGATCCTGGCCTTTCTGCCTGTTGACCTCGATCAGGGCCGGTCCGTCGCCGCTGCGCTGGCCGGGACTGAACTTGGTGATGATCGAGCCGTCTTCGGTGAGCGTCTTTTCGACATTGGCGCCGGAAAGCGCGCCGCTTGTCGGCAAGGCCTGCGGCTTGCCGCCTGCGTCGTCGGGCCTGGTTGCGTCGGCGATCTTGTCGGGCGCAGCCATCGGGACGGCCTCTGCCACTTCCTCCGGTTGCTCCGTTTGCCGGAGCCCTGTCGGGGCAAGCGCCGCCCATGTGGAAAGGCCGGCAAGGGCAATCACCCCGAGGCCGACAAGCATGCGCCCGGCTGTCAGGACGGGTTTCCTGCCGCCCTGCGCTTTCGTCTTGCGGTTCTGTCCAAGGGGGGCGTTGAGATCTGTTCCCAAGAAGGGCCTCTGTGATCGGACGGGTTGCCGGCTTCGCGCGCCATCAGGCGCCTATGCGGAGAATCAAATCCGCCGCCGGACGCTGGTCCGGCGGCGGATAGTCAAACTTGCGTGCCAAACGTCCGGCACGGCCTTTCGTCAGGGCTGCAATTCAGCCTTCTGCGGGTTGGCCGGGAAGGCCGGGTCGCTCTTCTTGCCGCGCAGCAGGTCGAGCGCGTAGTTGAGCTGCAGGTCGTCCTTGGCTTCCGGCGGCACATAGGCGACGGAGCCGGAGCCTTCCTCGTTTTCGCTCTGGCCCTTGATATGGCCGCGCAGGCTGGATTCGCTGGTGGTTTCGACCTTGCCGAGAAGTTCCGGCGGCAGCGGCTGTTCGACCTTGATGTCCGGGGTGATGCCCGTGCCCTGGATCGATTTGCCCGACGGCGTGTAGTAGAGCGCCGTCGTCAGGCGAAGCGCACCGGCCTCGCCGAGCGGGATAATCGTCTGGACGGAACCCTTGCCGAAGGAGCGGGTGCCGAGAACGGTTGCCCGCTTCAGGTCCTGAAGCGCACCGGCGACGATTTCGGAAGCCGATGCCGAACCGCCATTGACCATGACGATGACCGGCTTGCCGTCGACCAGGTCGCCCGGCGTGGCGTTGAAGCGGCGCGTTTCGTCGGCATTGCGGCCGCGGGTCGAGACGACTTCACCCCGGTCGAGGAATGCGTCGGAGACGTTGATCGCCTGGTCGAGCAGGCCGCCCGGATTGAGGCGCAGGTCAAGGACGTAACCCTTGAGCTTGTCGGCCGGAACCTGGGCCTTGATCTTCTCGATGCCGGCCTTCAGGTCGTCATAGGTCTTTTCGGTGAAGGAGATCACGCGCAGATAACCGACATCACCCTCGACGCGGAACTTGACGGCGCGGACGGCGATGATGTCGCGCACGATCGTCAGTTCGATCGGCTTTTCGGCGCCCTTGCGCAGGATGGTGAGCTTGATCGCCGCGCCGACGGCGCCGCGCATCTTGTCGACCGCTTCCTCGAGCTTCAGGCCGCGCACGTCCTGGCCGTCGATCTTCGAGATGAAGTCGCCGGCAAGCACGCCGGCCTTTGCGGCAGGCGTATCGTCGATCGGGCTGGTGACCTTGACGAGCTCGTCTTCCATCGTCACCTCGATGCCGAGGCCGCCGAATTCGCCGCGCGTCTGGGTGCGCATGTCTTCGGCATCGGTCGCATTCATGTAGCTCGAATGCGGATCAAGCGAGGAGAGCATCCCGTTGATGGCGTTCTCGATCAGCTTGTCATCCTGCGGCGGCGTCACATATTGGGCGCGCACCCGCTCGAAGACATCGCCGAAGATCGACAATTCCCGATAGGTCGACGGATTGGCCGCGACGGCGGGTACGGAGGCGGAATAAACCACGCCCATGGCGGTCGCACCCATCAGTGCCCCGACCAGAACAAGTGAAGCCCTACGAATCATTGCGTGCCTTTCCGGTGTCTGCTGCGGTCCACCAGGGTTGGGAATCAACCGGTTTTCCGTCTTTCCTGAATTCAATGTAAAGCGTTGGCCGGTCTGTTTCCAGCGCCAATGCTGTGGCACTTGCCACTCTTTTTGCGCCCATCGCCGCCAGCGGCTCACCGGCTACGACGAATTGCCCCTGCTGGACCGTGACCCCCTCCATGCCCGACAGCACGATATGATAGCCATCGCCGGGATTGAGAATGATCATCTGCCCATAACTGCGGAATGTTCCTGCAAAGACGATCCAGCCATCCGCCGGCGCCGTCACCAGCGCTCCGGCGTTCGTTTCAAGCATCATGCCCTGCAGCGCATGCCCGGTGCCGTCCGCATCGCCGAACCGGCGGAGAATGGAGCCTGCCGCGGGAAAGACCAGCTTTTTCTGCAAATCGGAAAATGCATATGCGGGTGCAATGCGGTTTTTGTCGGGCACGGAATTGCGGGCAAGCTCGCGTGCCTGTTCACGCTGCGCCTCGGTCATCTTCAGGCGGGCTTCCTCTTCAGCGCGGGCGGCGGCGGCGGCATCGCGCACAGAGGCGATTTCGGTTTCGAGCGAGCCGATCAGGCCTTCGAGACTGACCGCCTGATTGGCCAGCTCCTCCGCCTTTCGGCGCTCGGAGGCGAGTTCGCTCGTGCTTTGCTGCTTGAGCTTCTGTTTTTCCGCGATCAGCAGCGTCATGCGCCGCTCTTCCTCGAGGCTCGCGGTCATCGCGCCGGCAAGCGCGTCTTTCTGCGCGGTGATATCGCGGCGCACACCCGCCAGGGCTTTCAGGTCGGCCGCCAGATTTTCGGTCTCGTGGCGAATGCCGGGCACGACGGCACCGAGAAGAATGGCGCTGCGCACGGAGGAGAGGGCATCTTCGGGCGTGACGAGTAGGGCCGGCGGCGGATTGCGACCCATGCGCTGGAGCGCCGCCAGCACTTCGGCGAGGACGCCGCGGCGCGCCCGCAGCGAGGCGTGAACGGCATCTTCCTTGCCGCGCAGGCCCTGCAGCTGCTTTTCGCCGTCGACGATCTGTTGCTCGAGCGCCTTGCGTTTGCCGGCGGATTCGACGATCGCGGCGCGAAGCGTTTCGCTGGTCTTTTCGAGATCCGCGATGCTGGCCTCGAGCTGTGCCGCCTTGTCCTTGGAAAGGGTGATCGATTTCGACAGCGCTTCCAGTTCGCTGCGGGTGCTGTTGCGCTTCAGGGCAAGAGAAGCGGCGGGATCGGCAAGGGGCTTTGCCGTCGTGTCGGCCGGTTGTGCAGCCCGGTCGGTCGTCGGTGTCTGGGCTGCCACATCGGCTGACAGAAAGGCGGCTGCCGCAAGGCCGGCATACAGAAGCCATCGGCCGTTTCCGGCCGGCCTGTCTGCCGCGATGCGTTTGCTTGCCCCGTCCGTCATTCCGCCAATCTGTCGCCGCCATAGCTTCAGCGCGAATCTACGCTGATTTGGCCCGCTTCACCAATGACCATCCGCAAGGATTGCGGCGGGTCCGTGGCAGGAAAAAGCACATTTCGGTGATGGCGGACCGTTTTGTGGCAAAACCGTTCAAGCCGAGGCGCGAAGGGCGATGTCCGGTTGAGCGTCCTCTGCCCGCATGATGCGGTTCAGCTGATCTAGCGCCAGGGCTGCGAAACCTTGCAGGAGTTCGTGTTCGCCATCGGAAAATGCGAGACGCGGCGTCGGGTCGATGATGCAGAGCGTGCCGAGCACGATCCCCGTGTCGGGATCGCGCAGCGGCGCGCCGGCATAGAAACGAATATAGGGCGCACCTGTCACCAGGGGGTTGCCGGCAAAACGAACGTCGCGTGCGGTGTCGGGAACGATGAATGTCTCGCTGCCGCCAAGGGCATGGGCGCAGAAGGAAACGTCGCGGGTGGTGGAATCAGCATCCAGGCCGACCTTGCCGACGAAGACTTGATCGGCCGTATCGACCAGCGACACCAGGGCTGTTTTCGTTCCGAATGCCTTGGCCGCCATCCGGGCGATCCGATCGAGGGCTACCCGGTCCTCCGCCGAGATCATCGCCAGGGCGGTCCTGACGCGCTCTGCGCGAAGTGCCTCGTTTTCCGGAAGTCGCGCAGGAATGCCCGTCTGAAGACATTCGCCGGTGACGACGCGGTTTCGCCCGCTGCGCTTGGCGCCGTAGAGCGCGGCATCTGCGATGGCCACCAGGTCGGATGGTTCGGAGGGTGAACCGGCCAGTCCCGGCCGTCCGGTCGCGGTTCCGAGGCTGGCGGTAACCAGGCCGCTATCGCTGCGCGCATGGGCAATGGCGAGCGCTTCGATCGCAAAGCGGACCTCTTCGGCGATCGCTGCCACGCCGGCCTCGTCCGTATCCGGCAGGATCAGGCCGATTTCCTCCCCACCATAACGCGCCGCGATATCCGCCGGGCGCTTGAGATGCGCCTGGATTGCTTGTGTGATCAGCCGAAGACAATCGTCGCCAGCTTGATGTCCGTAGAGATCGTTGAAGAATTTGAAGCGGTCGACATCGATCATCACGACAGACAGCGGTGTGTTTCGCCGTTTGGCGCGGGCAAATTCGGCTTCGAGTACGGTGTCGAAGCGGCGGCGGTTGAAAAGCCCTGTCAGGCCGTCCACATGCGCCAGCGTGCGGTAGCGGCTCTCGCTGCGCTTGCGCCGGCGCAGCTCGATGCCCAGCAGAAGAGACAGGAAGACGACGCAGCCGGCAAGCACCGCGAAGAAGATCGAGGTTGTGATGGCGAGTTGCTTCCAGCCGCCGTAGATATCGGCGACGGAAAGTCCGACGGAAATGACCAGTGGCAGGTTGCCGATTTTCCTGGCGCTGAAGAGACGCTCGACGCCATCGACGGGAGACAGTGCCGAAAACGGCCTGGCTTCGGTCATCAGCTGCCAGAAGACCGGCGCTGCGATGTAGTTTTTCCCGATCATGCCTTCGGTCGAGGGTGCGCGCAGAAGCAGCGTCCCGTCTGTTCCGTAAAGGCTGATCGATCCATGTTCGCCGAGATCCAGAGATCGGAACAGATCGTCGAAGCTCGACAGGCGCAGGGAAAAGGCAATCACGCCGGCGAAGCGGCCATCGCTGCCGGTGATGCGCCGGCTCATCATCACGACCCTCTCGTTGAGCGGTGAGAGGCTCACGGTCTTTGCCGTGAAAAGCCGATCCTCCGTGGTGCGTTCATGCGTGAAGAAGAAGGGTTCGTTGGCGAGGTTGTCGGGAATGCGGATGCCCGTTTCGGAGCGCAGGATCAGGGCGCCGCGCCTGTCGAGGATGTAGATTTCGCCAAGTCCTGCTGCGAGAGGCGTATCGCCGAGGATGGCGCGGCGGCGCTGGGGGTCAAACCTGAAGTCGGCCCTGGCGGCCACCAGCTCGCGCACGGACATCAGTGTCCGGTCGATGCCCTGGAAGGTTTGCAGGACGTCGCGCTGCACCGAGGTCGTCAGGTTGAGGGTGGAAATCTCCGCCTGTTTCCAGTCCCGATGCCGCTGGTCGATCAAAAGGAAGCTGAACAGCGCGGTGAAACCGGAAAGAATGACCAGCAACAGCCCGATCCAGCCGAAACGGATGATATGCCGGCGGGAAGACCGGTTGGTCAGGGCGCGGAAAAGGCTGTTCAAAAAATGCCATCCTTCAGTGGACGCCTGCCGTTGTCGATTGCCGCTCAGTGCGCAACCTCCTGCCGGCCGTGTTTCTTCGAGGGACATGGTGCCGCACAGAAACAGACGATCATGCCTGCAAAATTACTGCGCCGACGATTAACGGCGGATTAGAGATGCCGCTCAAAACGCGGCGATCAGGCGCGATGATAGGGATGGCCTGAAAGTATGGTTACGGCGCGGTAAAGCTGCTCGGCGATCAGGATGCGCACGAGCTGGTGCGGCCAGGTCATCTTGCCCAGACACAGGACGGCATCGGCCTTTGCGTGAAACTGGGGGTCGAGACCGTCGGCGCCGCCGATTACCAGCGTCAGGTCGCGCTTGCCGTTGTCGCGGAACGTTCCGATCATTGTGGCGAAGGCTTCGGAATCCATGGCTTTCCCGCGCTCGTCGAGCAGGATCAGCACGCCGGCATCGGGCAGGGCTTTTTCAAGCTGCGCGGCTTCCTCGCGCTTGCGGGTCTCGGCGCTCGAGGCACGGCTTTCGGCAAGCTCAAGCACGCGGGATATTTCCAGCCCGATCGCGGGGCCGGCCTTGGCGAAGCGGTCCAGATAACGCGCCGCGAGTTCCTTCTCCGGGCCGGCCTTGAGGCGCCCGACAGCAAAAAGGCCAACCCGCATCGCTCAATCCGATTCTTCGCAAAAAACCTGCTCTCCGGCGGGCGAAAATCGCCGCTGGCAGGTACACAATTCTATCCACGCCCGGGATGTCATCCAATCGCCGGGTGTCTTGCATCCATCCTCAACGGGAAGCCTGTCCCGCCGATGTTGGTTGCGTCAGTGCAGCGTGCCGTCTTCCATGTCCGGAGCAGCCCACATCTTTTCGATGTTGTAGAACTCGCGGATTTCGGGGCGGAACACATGAACGATGATGTCGCCACCGTCGATCAGGACCCAGTCGCCGGTCTCAAGGCCCTCGACACGGGCATTGCCGTATCCCTCGTCCTTCAGATCCGTGATCAGATGATCGGCGATTGCCATGACATGCCTGCTCGATCGCCCGGAGACAACGATCATGTAGTCTCCCAGCGCCGATTTTCCGGCAATGTCGATGGTGACGATATCTTCTGCCTTTGAGTCCTCGAGGCTTTCGAGAACCAGCTTGAGCGCACGGTCGGCTGCGTCGTCGCGGCGGTCCGGGCTTTTCGGGAAGGTGCGTGCTGCATTTCCCTTTGCGTGTACTGTTGTCAGGGTTTTTCCTTTCCAAATGACAGAACAGGCACGAGGCGATTCGACTTTTTCGGATCGACCCGCACACTGAATGTAGGCATCAAACCCTTAAGGTTTCAAGACGCGAGAAGTAAATGACGGTTAATGATCTTTGGCCCGCAACGCTGTCGAACTGAGTGCGGAACGCGGGCCGTGAATGAAGGTCCAGGCCGGCGCCTTGTGAAGAGCGAGGCGACCGGCATCGTCCTCGTCGACACGGGCGTAGTCGAAGGTTTTCGCCATTTTCGAGGAAAGGTAGGAAAGCGTGGCCCCCGGCCGGTCGATCACTGCGATCGGAAAGGTGCGGGCGATGGTCTGCCAGTCCTGCCAGCGGTGGAAATCCTTCAAATTGTCGGCCCCCATGATCCAGACGAACCGGATATCCCGGTTCTTCTCGCGGATCTTTTCCAGCGTCCGGGCCGTGTAGCTCTGACCGAGCGAAAGCTCGAAGGCGGTGACCTTGATGCGCGGATTGCGGGCGATCTTTTCGCTGAGTGCGATCCGCTCTGCCAGCGGCGCAAGATTGCTTCTGCTTTTCAGCGGGTTGCCGGGCGTCACCATCCACCACAGCTGGTCGAGCGCCAAACGCCGCAAAGCGATTTCGGCCACCAGGCCATGGCCGTCATGGGGCGGATTGAACGAGCCTCCGAAAAGACCCACCGTCATTCCGCTTTCGACATGCGGCATCCGGAGATAGGGCTGCTTCACGTCGTCGGTTGACACTCAGGGCCGGACCTGACCGGTGCCGCGCACCCTGTACTTGAAGGAGGTCAGCTGCTCGACGCCGACCGGACCGCGGGCGTGCATCTTGCCCGTCGCGATGCCGATTTCGCCACCCATGCCGAATTCGCCGCCATCGGCAAATTGCGTCGAGGCATTGTGCAGGAGAATGGCCGAATCGATCTCCGCGAAGAACCGCTCGGCAATTGCGTCATCCTGTGCGATCACCGCCTCGGTGTGTCCCGACGACCACTGCCCGATATGCTCTATGGCGCCGGCGATGCCATTGACAAGCTTTACCGACATGATGGCATCCAGATATTCCGTCGCCCAGTCCTCCTCGGTCGCGGCGATGAGCCCGGGGATATCGGCGCGGATGTCCTCGCTGGCGCGGACTTCACAGCCGGCGTCCTGAAGCGCCTTGACCAGGGGAGCAACCAGTCGATCGCGCCCGGCGCGATCGATCAGAAGGGTTTCCGCGGCGCCGCAAACGCCGGTTCGGCGCATCTTGGCGTTGACCAGAATGGCTTTCGCCATGTCGAGATCGGCCGAGCCATCGACATAGACGTGGCAGATGCCTTCGAGATGGGCAAAGACCGGTACCCTGGCCTCGTTCTGCACGCGGGCAACGAGGCTCTTGCCGCCGCGCGGCACGATGACATCGATGGCGCCGTTCAAGCCGGACAGCATGGCGCCGACGGCAACGCGATCGGCGACCGGCACCATCTGGATCGCATGCTCCGGAAGCCCGGCATCCTTCAGGCCTCGCACCAAGCAGGTATGGATAGCCTGCGATGAATAGAGGCTGTCGGAGCCTCCGCGCAGGATCACCGCATTGCCGGCCTTCAGGCAGAGGGCGCCCGCATCGGCCGTGACATTGGGGCGGCTTTCATAGATGACGCCGATGACGCCAAGCGGCGTGCGCACCCGTTTGATATGCAGGCCGTTCGGCCGATCCCATTCGGCGATGATGTCACCCACCGGATCGCGCAGCTCGGCAATGGCGCGGATGCCGTTCGCCATGTCGAGGATGCGGTTTTCGGTCAGCGTCAGCCGGTCGAGAAACGAGGCGGCGACGCCGGATTCGCGGGCGTTTTCAAGGTCGATGGCATTGGCGGCAAGAATATCGTCCTTCGCGGCGACGATATTGCCGGCCATGCTGACGAGGGCGGTATGCTTGCGCTCGGCCGATGCTGTCGCCAGTGGGCGGCTTGCGGCCTTGGCCTGGCGGCCGATCGCCGCCATGAGATCGAGAACCTCGTGCTTGTCCTTCACCGCCTCAAGCATCGGCCGTGTCCCTCTCCGTATCCATGTCCCGTCGCAGTCCGGTCGCCGTCATGACCATGTCGTCCCGATGCACCATTGCTGCGCGCCCGGCATAACCAAGGATCGCGGCGATCTCCGCCGATTTCCTGCCCGTGATCTGGCGGGCCTCGTCGGCATCGTAACCGGCGAGACCGCGGGCGATTTCGCGGCCTTCGGTGCCGATGATGGCGATCGTATCGCCGCGGCTGAAACTGCCCGTCACATGGCGCACGCCGGCGGGAAGCAGGCTTTTGCCGGAGCGCAGCGCAGTTTCGGCGCCCGCATCGACGGCCAGGCTGCCGGCGGGGAGAAGCTGGCCGGCAATCCAGGTCTTGCGGGCGGTCACCGGCGACCCGGACGGCGCGAACCAGGAGGAGCGCGCGCCGTTTTCAATGGCCGACAGCGGATGGTCTGGCTTGCCCGATGCGATGATCATGGCGCAGCCGGCGCCGGTGGCGATCTTGCCGGCATCGATCTTGGTGCGCATGCCGCCGCGCGACAGTTCGGAGGCCGCGCCACCGGCCATGGCCTCGATGGCGGGGGTGATTTCGGCGATCGTATCGAGGAACCGCGCATCCGGATCGAGATGCGGCGGGGCGGTATAGAGGCCGTCGATATCGGACAGGAGGACGAGCAGGTCGGCGCCGGTCATGGTGGCGACGCGGGCCGCCAGCCGGTCGTTGTCGCCATAGCGGATTTCGGTGGTGGCGACCGTGTCGTTCTCGTTGATGATCGGCACGGCGCCGAGCTTCAGGAGTTGGTTGATGGTTGCCCGGGCATTGAGATAGCGGCGGCGTTCTTCGGTGTCGCCGAGCGTCAAAAGAATCTGGCCGGCGACGATGCCGTCCGTCGAGAGGCTTTCTGACCAGGCGCGAGCCAGCGCGATCTGGCCGATGGCCGCGGCCGCCTGGCTTTCCTCTAGCTTCAGTGCGCCGGCGGGAAGATCGAGCACCGAGCGCCCGAGTGCGATGGCGCCGGAGGAGACCACCAGAACGTCGATGCCCTTGGCCCGAAGCGCTGCGATATCGGCGCACATGGCATTCAGCCAAGTGGTCTTCAACCCGGTCTTGCGATCGACAAGCAGGGCGGAGCCGATCTTGATCACAATCCGGCGGTACTTTTCCAGCGGTTTGCGCGTCTTCGTCATCTCAGTCGTCGTCTTCCTCGGTATTATCGGCCGTCTGCGCCCGCACGATGATGTCGCGCAGGGCGCGCAGCGCGTCCGTCATGCCGACGCCGACAATGGCGGACAGCTGCATCGGCGTCTGGCCGCAGGCCTTGGCAAGCGCCTTTGTCTTTTTCTTCAACTCGGCGGGATCGAGGATGTCGATCTGCGACAGGGCGACGATCTCGGGCTTGCCGGTCAGTTCTCCGCCATAGGCTTCCAGTTCGTGCTTGACCGTCTTGTAGGCCTTGGCAACGTCTTCTTCCTGCGCGGAAACGAGGTGCAGCAGCACCCGGGTGCGCTCGACATGGCCGAGGAACCGGTCGCCGAGCCCGATGCCGTCATGCGCGCCTTCGATCAGCCCCGGAATATCGGCCAGGATGAATTCCCGGCCATCGATCGTCGCCACGCCGAGGTTCGGATGCAGCGTCGTGAAGGGATAGTTGGCGATCTTCGGGCGGGCGCGGGTAACGGTCGCGAGAAAAGTCGATTTGCCGGCATTCGGCAGTCCGACGAGACCGGCATCGGCAATCAGCTTCAGCCGCAGCCAGATTGTCTTTTCCTCGCCCTCGAGGCCTGGATTGGCCCAGTTCGGCGCCTGGTTGGTCGCCGACTTGAAGTGGGTGTTGCCGAAGCCGCCATTGCCGCCGGCGGCAAGCCGGAAGCGCTGGCCTTCGGTGATCATGTCGACGATCAGGGTTTCCGCGTCTTCTTCGAAGATCTGCGTGCCGACGGGCACTTTCAGCGTCACGTCGGCGCCGCCTGCGCCCGTGCGGTTGCGGCCCATGCCGTGGATGCCGGTGCCGCCCTTGAAATGCTGCTGGAAGCGAAAGTCGATCAGCGTGTTGAGGCCGTTGACCGCCTCTACCCAGACATCGCCGCCACGACCACCGTCGCCGCCGTCGGGACCGCCGAATTCAATGAATTTCTCGCGTCGGAACGACACGGCGCCCGCGCCGCCATCGCCCGAACGGATATAGACTTTTGTTTCGTCGAGAAATTTCATCGTCCTGCCACCTGCTGGGTGTCTTCACCTGTCATAATCGCCGCCATCGATATAGGCGGTTATTCATGAGGTCAAAGAATATCGTCTGGTTTCGAGCTGTAAGGTCCGCCGTGACCCGGTTTCGAGGGTGCGGGCGTGGTTGAAATGAAGGAACCCGCCGGGCATTCCTGTCCGGCGGGTTCCTTTGGCGTTGTGTCACGGTGCCCGAAGATCGGCGGCCGTCAGTCGCGTTTCGATATGGCTTACCATGCCCGCCCGCGCCAGCGCGTAAATCTGGGCGCAGCCGGTGATTTCGAAACCGATCTTCTGCTGCAGCTTCAGCGAGGCCGCGTTATCGGCAAAAACGCCGGAATGCAGCGCCGTTTCCGGCATACGCATGAAGAACCGTTCCACTGCGGCATGCACCGCTTCTCCGGCATAGCCCTTGCCCCAATAGTAGCGGTTCAGCCAGTAGCCGAGATGCCACTGGCCGTGCCTCAGTTCGAGGCCGACGCAACCGATATGGACATCGTCGCCGGTGGTGATCGCCAGTGTCCAGCCGGCGATCAGGCCCGAGCCTTGCCGGACGAGCCAGTCGAGGGCGTCCTGCCGATGGTAGGGCGCAGAGACCCGCGCCAGCATGCGCGAGACCTGATAGTCACCCAGCGACTGCGCAATGGCGTCCGCATCGGACAGCCGGTGCGGACGCAAGGTCAGCCGCGCCGTTTCGATCACCGGGCAGGGGCCGGGATCCGGACGGGCGGGCATCGTCGGCCGTTCTCGCAGATGGGCGGTCATCTTGAGGCCCCCCAGCTGCGCAGCGACATCCAGGTCTTGCGGTCGAGCCGATACCATTCGACGGCAATCGTGCCGCCGAGCGCCAGGCTGTCGACCATGCCGGAGCCCTGGAACTGGAAGCCGCACTTCTGGATGACCCGACGCGAGGCGACGTTCATGACCCGGCAGCGCGCATCGATCTGGTCGATATCGCGGGTGCGGAAGGCCATGTCGGTCAGGGCCTGCGCCGCTTCGGTGGCATAGCCGTTGTTCCAGTGCGGTTCGCCCAGCCAGTAGCCGAGTTCCGCCGTCCTGCCATCGGGATGCGGCTCGATACCGCAGCAACCCAAGAATGCGCCATTATCCGCTTTGGTAATCGCATAGACGCACTTGCCAATCGCGCCCGTCTTCGTACGGCGTACGAAATCCGCGGCATCGGCCACCGTGTAGGGGTGCGGCATGCGCGAGACCATGGTGGCGATATTGGCGTTGTTGGCAAGATGGGCAAGGGCGTCGATATCGTCTTCATGGGGCGCGCGCAAAACGAGCCGCGGCGATAACAATATCGGGCAATCGGTCCTTGACCGTTCAGGCCTTGGCCGCTCTTCCGGCGACCGGGCCTGTGAAGACCGGGATTGGCCTTCCCTCAACAATTCGGTTTGCATGGTTCGTCCTCCAAGACGTGAAAAAGGGGAGATCGGGTCTTGCCCCATCTCCCCTTTTGATCTTGGTCTGAACCAGATGCGGTCAGCCGGGTCGATGAGACGCCGGCTGTTTTAGAGCGCTACCGGCTTATTCCGCTGCTTCGGCTTTCGGCATTACAGACACGTACACGCGGCCATTGGCCTTCGTACGGTAGTTCACATTGCCGGCCGTAAGTGCAAAAATGGTGTGGTCCTTACCGAGGCCGACATTGGCGCCCGGATGCCACTGCGTGCCGCGCTGGCGCAGGATGATGTTGCCCGGAATGACGACTTCGCCGCCGAACTTCTTCACGCCGAGGCGCTTGGAATTGGAATCGCGACCGTTGCGCGAGGAACCGCCAGCTTTTTTGTGTGCCATGGGTGTTCTCCTTTAAACCTTAGATCCGTTGTCTCAGTTCGCAGCTTCAGCGGCAGCGTCGTCGGACTTCTTGGAAGCCTTCTTCGCCTTCGCGCCGGCAACAGCAGCGATGTCTAGGATGCGGACGGTCGTGTTGTGCTGGCGGTGGCCGCGGGTGCGTTTCGAGTTCTGGCGACGGCGCTTCTTGAAGGCGATGACCTTCTTGGCGCGGCCGTGTTCCACAACTTCGGCGCTGACAACGGCACCTTCGACAAACGGAGCACCGATGGTTGCATCGGCGCCGACGCCGACCATCAGGATCTCGGTGAATTCGATCTTGTCGCCTGCGGCGCCTTCCAATTTTTCAATCGTCAGAACGTCGTTGGCTGCCACGCGGTACTGTTTACCGCCGGTCTTGATGACTGCGAACATTTTTTATCCTTTCATGTTCGTTCCGGCTCTTCACCTGAAGGTGAGGCCGTCTTTTTCTTCAGTCGGACATGACAGGGCCTTTCGACCTTGCCGGTGAACGGGCACAATAGAAACCCGGCGCGGTACGGACATGCCACACCACTTCAGTGGCGCGGATTACGGGAAGTCCGGACAACTGTCAAGATCAAAGCCCGGGGATCGCTGCATATTCCTGTCACATGCCCCTTGTCATCCCGCAAAACTGCCGCTATGAACCGCGTCGCGCCTGATGGCGCCGACCTGATTGACCGGAGAGGTGGCAGAGTGGTCGAACGCACCGCACTCGAAATGCGGCATACCTGCAAGGGTATCGTGGGTTCAAATCCCACCCTCTCCGCCATTTTGAACCTTAGCTGACAGTGGTTTGCCGATGTCTTTGCGACCGGCTGGGGCGCGCTATTGGAATCTCTCTTGTCGGCTGCACAGTCGGCCACATTTACGGCGCGGCCGTCATCTTGCCAATGATCGGCTAGTCTCGTTTTCTCACATCCTCGAATTTCAAATCAAAGCGCGCCAGGTATTTGACCAGGCGGTCCGCGTCGTTGCTGCTCTTCTTTTCCAGTCGCGAGTTGGCGAAGAGGGCCCGGCCAGCGGAACTTGCCGTCGCGTGTTCCTTGCAGGTGCGGATGACGGCCGAAAGTTGCGTTGCGTCGAAGCGGTCGAGGCGGGCGGCGGCATCGACACCCAACAGTTCCGTGACCAGTGATTCTGCCGCGTGATCATCGGATGAGCTGCGCCAGAAGCTATTCAATCGCTGAACTTCGTCATCGACGACATCCGTCGTAATGCGTCCATGCGGCGCGAGCGTCGCCATGCGCGTGACGGAGGCGGACAAGTCACGGAAGTTGGCGCTCCAGACAGCTTGCGGGCCTGTCGCAAACGCAAGATAGCGTTCGCGCGCTTCCTTATTGAACGTGACGTTCTCACCCTCGCGTTCGAGATAGCGCCTGAGCTCGAAGTCGAGATTGGGCTCGATGTCCTCCTTGCGCTCTCGCAGGGCCGGTAGCTGGAAAGTCCACAGGTTCAGGCGGGCGTAAAGGTCTTCTCGGAACTTTCCATTGCGCACATTGTCGCCGAGATCGCGATTGGTGCCGGCCAGCAATTGGAAATCGGAGGAGACTTCCCGGTCGGATCCGACGGGAAGAAAGCGCTTCTCCTCGATCGCGCGGAGACACATGGCCTGTTCATCGGGGCCGAGTTCACCGATCTCGTCGAGGAACAGGACACCTTTGTCGGCGGATTTGAGCAGCCCGGAGCGCTCGCCTGCTGCACCTGTGAACGCGCCCTTCACATGACCGAATAAGGTGGACATCGCCTGGTCGCCGCGTAGGGTCGCGCAATTGACCTCGATGAAGGGCCCGCTCACCTTGCGCTGGCTCTTCTTAAGCTCGTAGATCTTGCGGGCGAGCTGGGATTTGCCCGCACCGGTCGGGCCGGTCAGGAGCACGGGCGCCGTCGAGCGGATGACCACCCGCTCGATCTCGTCGATCATCCGGTTGAAGGCGGCATTGCGGGTTGAAATTCCCGACTTCAGAAAGGATGCCGCATCTTCGCGCTCCGAGGCGAAACGCTGGGCGATCTCGTCATAGCGGGAGAGATCGAGGTCGATGATCCGGTAGGTGCCGGCAAAGTCCTGGTCCGGTTCGCGGTCGCGTGGCGGCGAAAGCTGCAGCAGTTGGCCGGGGATGATACGGGCCTCGGTCAAAAGGAACCAGCAGATCTGCGCCACGTGCGTGCCTGTGGTGATGTTGACGAGATAATCCTCCGTATCAGGATCGAACGGGTAATTGCGGGCAAAGTCCCGAAGGTTCGTATAGACCTCGGAAAAATCCCACGGATCGCGGAAATTGATGACATTGCTGCGCACCTCCGTTGCCGGCGACACGGTCGCGATGTCGGCGATGATCCGGTTGGCGAGTGCGCTCGCGTGGTTGTCGTGGATGAGTTCCAGCCGGTCGATGAACAGGCCGGTTTGCTGGCAGAGCCCGACATTAGGCCGCCAGCGGCTCCAGCGATTGTCCCATTTCCCCATATCCAGGGTGGTTCCCAATATGCTGATGGCAACGCGCCGCTTCATCTA
The DNA here is from genome assembly GCA_900472785.1 of Hyphomicrobiales bacterium. Lineage (GTDB taxonomy): Bacteria > Pseudomonadota > Alphaproteobacteria > Rhizobiales > Rhizobiaceae > Pararhizobium. Next base: position 32,909 of record UCJH01000097.1, read on the forward strand.
TTATCCAATTTTATAAAACGCGATAATTTTAGATACGATAATGGATGTGCGAAATTTTTGCAATTTCTGGCCATCCTTGGTCGGTGATAATTTTTCATAAGAAATAACAGATGGATAGAAGAAAATTAGCCGCGCGGAGGAGCCGTTTCGCAAAACTGGCACGCGTCTTGAAATGTATCTTGCATGAACCAACCAAGAGGTGCTGTCATGGTCAACAAGGCGATCTTCAAAACTTACCTCGGAAAACTGCTTCCGGGCACGGACACGAAAAACCACGAAGCTGCGCCGGCTTACATGCTGTCGCCGCGCGAGGCGCTGGCGCAGTATGCCGTGACAGGCACGTTCAACGGAACCTTCTATGCGGATGGTGCCGAGCAACTGGAGGCGGTCAAGGCGCTGGCGCTTCAGGTCGAGCCGGAGTTCCTTGCCAAGGTGGCTATCCATGCCGCCGAAAAAGGCCACATGAAGGACATGCCGGTGACGCTTCTGGCCATGCTTTCCGGTCTCCAGAGCGACGCCTTTGCCCGTGCGTTTCCGCGCGTGGTCAAGAGCGGCAAGATGCTGCGCGGCTTCGTCCAGGTGATGCGGTCGGGTGCAACGGGACGCAAGTCGCTCGGCACGCGGCCGAAGAAGCTGGTGCAGGCATGGCTGGAACGGGCAAGCACCGAACAGATCCTGCGCGCGATGGTCGGCAACGACCCTTCGCTCGCCGACGTGATCCGCATGGTGCACCCGAAGCCAGCGTCGGAAGAACGCAAGGCGCTTTATGCCTGGGTGATCGGCAAGCCGCACGATTACGCGGCGCTGCCGGACCTCGTCAAGGCGCTGGAAGCCTTCCGGCGTGACCAGATGTTGCCGGTGCCGAACGTGCCGTTCCAGATGCTGACCTCGCTGCCGCTGACGCGGGAGCACTGGGTCGAGATCGCCGAAAAGGGCGGCTGGCAGATGGTGCGGCAGAACCTCAACACCTTCGCGCGCAATGGCGTGTTCGAGGTCGAGGGGTTTGCCGAGGCGCTGGCTGCGCGGCTGGCCGATCCGGACGAGGTCCGCAAGGCCAAGGTCTTCCCCTATCAACTGATGATGGCGTGGAAAATGGTCGATGGCCAGGTTCCGGATGTCGTGCGCGATGCGCTGCAGGACGCGATGGATGCCGCGATCTCCAACGTGCCGTCGCTTGCCGGCAATGTGGTGCTCTGCCCGGACGTTTCCGGCTCCATGGGTTCGCCCGTGACCGGTTACCGCAAGGGCGCAACATCCGCTGTGCGCTGCATCGATGTCGCCGGTCTGATGACCGCGGCGTTCCTGCAGCGCAACCCGAAGGCGCGGGTGCTGCCGTTCGAGAATGACGTGGTGAACGTCAAACTCAACCGGCGGGATTCGGTGATGNNAACGAGAAGGCCAAGGTCGATCTCGTCGTGTTCATCTCGGACAACGAGTCCTGGGTGGATGCGGGCAAGAGCGGCCAGCCGACGGCTGTGATGACGGAATGGGCAAGGATCAAGCGGGTCAACCCGGCTGCAAAGCTGGTGTGCCTCGATATCCAGCCCTATGCCACCACACAGGCGCCGACGCGGGACGACGTGCTCAACATCGGCGGCTTCTCGGATGCCGTCTATGGGGTGATCACGTCTTTCGCGGCCAACACCAACGGAGCGGACGGCTGGGTGAAAATCATCGAGGCGATCGAGCTCTGACACAGGAAGCAAT
>UCJH01000047.1 GCA_900472785.1 Hyphomicrobiales bacterium
TCATCCTCGATGAACCGACGGCGGCGCTCGGGGTCAAGGAAAGCCGCAAGGTTCTGGAACTGATCCTCGACGTGCGCAAGCGCGGCCTGCCGATCGTGCTCATCTCGCACAACATGCCGCATGTCTTCGAGGTGGCCGACCGCATCCATATCCACCGGCTTGGAAAACGCCTCTGCGTGATCAATCCGAAGGATTACACGATGTCGGACGCCGTCGCCTTCATGACCGGCGCCAAGGTGCCGCCCGAGGCTGCCGCCGCATGACGATGACGCTTGCCGCCATAGCGGACAGCATCGTCGAAGAGGCGGGTGCGTCGCGCCGCTTCATCGTTGCCATTGCCGGCCCNNGCCCTCCCGGGGCCGGCAAGTCCACGCTTGCCGATGCCCTGCACGATGAGTTCGCGCGCCGTGGCGAGACCTCCGTGGTCCTGCCGATGGACGGGTTCCATATGGACAACGGCATCCTCGAAGAGCGTGGCCTCCTGCTGCGCAAAGGGGCGCCGGAAACCTTCGACGTCCGCGGCTTCCTCGATATCGTCACGGCCGTGCGCCGCGGTGACGAGGAGGTCCTCGTTCCGGTCTTCGACCGTTCCCGCGAGATCGCCATCGCCTCGGCCCGCCCGATCGCGCCGGACACGCGGATCATCCTGGCCGAGGGCAATTACCTGCTGCTCGACGAGGCGCCGTGGTCGCGGCTGAAGGACCTGTTCGACCTGACGATCTTCGTCGGCCCGTCCTATGCCGTTCTCGAGGAGCGGTTGCGCCAGCGCTGGATCCACTATGGTCTCGATGCCGCCGGCATCGAATGGAAGCTCTATGGCAACGACCTGCCGAACGGAAAGCGGATCATCGACGGTTCGCGGGCCGCCGACATCGCCATCGAGGTTTTTGAAAGGGACTGATCGTTTTAAGATGGGTACGCATTAATTTTTAGCTTGAAACGCTGCATCAAATGCCTTTTTAGCTTTGCTCGGCGAAGCACGGTACATTTTCAAAGCAAGATCTTTGAAGCTACTTGGATCGATTGTAACTCGCACACTTGTCCAACCGCCGCCCTTTGATGGAATGCTAAAGTTGATTGTCAACCCATCTTGGCCTGCATCGTCCAAGGCCGCTGTGTACTCGTCCCCGTACCAGTAGCGCGACATGACGCCACCTCTTCTTACTTTGATTGCCATAGCTTCTGTTCCTCGCTTTTGTCGCTTCCAAATAATTGCCGTTGCAAAAATGGGAATGCAACGGCAAGGAACGTCTGACGAGCAATTGTTGCATAAGGTTGAGTTGATATGAGCAACGCTATCGAACTGACGATCCGCCGCCCCGACGACTGGCACCTTCACCTGCGCGACGGCGAGATGCTGAAGGGCGTGATCGGCGACACCAGCCGCCATTTCGCCCGCGCCATCATCATGCCCAATCTTGTGCCGCCGGTCGTCACGACTGCCGACGCGACCGCCTATCGCGAACGCATCCTGGCGGCCCTGCCGAAGGGCGACCGGTTCGAGCCGCTGATGACACTTTATCTCACCGAAGGCACCAATCCGGACGATGTCGAGGCTGGACACAAGAGCGGCCTGATCAAGGCGGTGAAACTCTATCCGGCCGGCGCTACCACCAATTCCCATGGTGGCGTGCGCAATTTCGAAAATGCCATGCCGGTGCTGGAGCGCATGGCGAAGATCGGCCTGCCGCTTTGCGTGCACGGCGAAGTCACCACGCCGGAGGTCGATATCTTCGACCGCGAGGCGGTGTTCATCGAGACGGTGCTCGATCCTTTGCGCACCCGCCTGCCGGAGCTGAAAGTGACGATGGAGCATGTGACCACAAAGGACGGCATCGACTATATCAAGGCGTCGAAGAGCCATCTCGCCGGCTCGATCACCACGCATCACCTGATCATCAACCGCAACGCCATTCTCGTCGGCGGCATCCGCCCGCATTATTATTGCCTGCCGGTCGCCAAGCGGGAACTGCACCGCCTGGCGCTGCGCGCCGCCGCTACCTCCGGCGATGCCCGCTTCTTCCTCGGCACGGACTCGGCGCCGCATGTGGATCCGCTGAAGGAATGCGCCTGCGGCTGCGCCGGGATCTATACCTCGATCAACACGATGAGCTGCCTTGCCCATGTCTTCGAACAGGAGGATGCGCTCGACAGGCTTGAGGCCTTCGCCTCGCTCAACGGCCCCAATTGGTATGGCCTGCCGGTAAACGAGGAGACGATCACGCTGCGCAAGCAGGCCGAGCCTGTAAAATTCCCCGACAAGATCGAAACCGGGGCCGGTCCGGTCACGGTGTTCGATCCGATGTTTCCGCTGCATTGGAATGTCGTTTGAGCGCTTGCCCACCGCTTGATCGCCGTCGGATTTTCCCCTAATCGTGAAGCCGGCCGGATGCGGCCGGCCGTCCCGCAGCGCGAAAGCGCCCATGGTGAATGCATCCTCTGAAAAGCCAGTCTCATCCTTGCCTTTTGGCCTTGATGCGAACGGGTCAGCAAAGCGGGCACTGATCTTGCCGTTCGCCGCCCTATGGAGGATGACACATGCGCGATTTTCGCGATGCCAAGCTCATGGCAAAGGTTCTGAAGCAGGCCTTTGCAGACCGCAACACCACACTTTCCCACAGCGAAGCGCTGGAGATCGTCGCCGATCAGTTCGGTTGCGAGCACTGGAACATCCTGTCGGCACGCATCGATGCCGCGCAGACGGCGCCTGGGAAGACCGACGCTGCCGTCGGCATCCTGTCGCCGATCCCGATTTTTCGCATTTTCGATGTCGACAAGGCCATGGAATTCTATTGTGGTTTCCTCGGCTTTACGCTCGATTGGGAGCACCGCTTCGGCGATAACTTCCCGCTCTATTGCCAGGTCTCGCGCGAGGGCATGATCCTGCATCTGAGCGAGCATGCGGGCGACGCCAGCCCCGGCGCCCGGGCCTTCGTGCGCGTCGGCAATGCGGTCGCGCTGCAGGCGGAGCTGGCGGGCAAGAACTACCGCTACATGAAACCCGGCGTGGAAAAAGCGCCCTGGGGGCTGGAGGTCGGGGTCATCGATCCCTTCAACAACCGGATTACATTCTGCCAGCAGCAGGGCGAGAACCAGCAGGACTAAGAACCTTCATTGCATCGGGATCCGAAGTGGCGCGGGGGCCGCTTGCTCCCTCTTCTCCCCGTCGGGGAGAAGAGGCCCGCAGGACCGGATGAGGGGGCCGAAGGCAGACTTAGGCTATGCCGCGCGTGTCGGCCTTGCCCGTCCCCTCATCGCCTCACTGCGTTCGGCACTTCTCCCCGCTGGGAAGAAGAGGGAGATCGAGCCGCAATCTCGATGCCTGGCATCTACCACCTCTGGCATTACGCGGGTTGACCTGCTATGCGCGGAGGCACCAGAGACACGCGCCGAAGGAGCCCGCCGATGATCCAGACATCCTTTCCCGACAAGGCCGTGATGGCCGAACTGGTCGCCAGGATGCTCTGGGAAATCAAGGCGGTGCATTTCAGCGCAGACAAGCCCTACAAGCTGGCGTCCGGCATGGCGAGCCCGGTCTATATCGATTGCCGCAAGCTGATTTCCTACCCGCGTATCCGCTCGACGGTGATGGATTTCGCCGCTGCCACCGTGCTTAGGGAAGCCGGCTTCGAGCAGTTCGACGTGATTGCCGGCGGCGAGACGGCGGGCATTCCCTTTGCGGCGATGCTGGCAGAGCGGCTGGCGCTGCCGATGATCTATGTTCGCAAGGCGCCGAAGGGCCATGGCCGCAATGCGCAGATCGAGGGCCATATGGCAGATGGCGCCCGCGTGCTCGTCATCGAGGACCTGACGACGGCCGGCGGCTCGATGTTCAAGTTCATCGATGCGATCCGCGCCGCCGGCGGCGTGGTCGATCATGGCATTGCGCTGTTCTACTACGACATCTTCCCGCAGGCGCGGGCCGAAATGAAGGACAAGGGCGTGACGCTTCTGAACATCGCCACCTGGCGCGACGTGCTTGCCGTCGCCAAGGCGCAGAAACTCTTCGATGAAAAGACGTTGTTCGAGGTTGAAGCCTTCCTCAATGCGCCGCTCGAATGGTCCGGCCGCAACGGCGGAGTCAGTGCTTTGGCAAGCGCCTGAAAACGGCGCTGGAAATTCCGCGCATATTGATTTAATCGATTGAAATGAAATCATGTGAAGGGAGAATGCCGTCGTGATCATCTGCTGTGGGGAAGCCCTGATCGACATGCTGCCGCGCCAGACAACGGCAGGCGAAACGGCTTTCGCGCCCTATTCGGGCGGCGCCATCTTCAACACAGCGATCGCACTCGGCCGGCTCGGCATACCCACCGGCTTCTTCACCGGCCTCTCCGATGACATGTTCGGAGACATGCTGCGCGAAACGCTGAAGTCCAGCAATGTCGATTTCGCGCCCTGCGCCACCCTGTCTCTTCACACCACAGTCGCCTTCGTCAAGCTGGTCAATGGCTCCGCGACCTACGCCTTCTTCGACGAGAACACCGCCGGCCGGATGATCACAAAGGACGACCTGCCGGCGCTGGGCGATTTCTGCGAAGCGCTGCATTTCGGCGCGATCAGCCTGATCCCGGAACCGTGCGGCTCGACTTACGAAGCGCTGATGACCCGCGAACATGAAAAGCGTGTCATCTCCTTCGACCCGAACATTCGCCCCGGCTTCATCAAGGATGCCGCCTCCCACAAGGCCCGCATGCTGCGCATGGCCGCCATGTCGGACATCGTCAAATTCTCCGACGAGGACCTCGACTGGTTCGGCGAAGAGGGCACCCACGACGAACTCGTCGCCAAGTGGCTGACCCGCGGCCCCAAGCTCGTCGTCATCACCAAGGGCGCGGATGGCGCCGATGGCTACACCACCCGCGGCAAGGTCTCTGTCTCCGGTGAAAAAGTCACCGTCGTCGATACTGTCGGCGCCGGCGACACCTTCGACGCCGGCATCCTCGCCTCGCTGAAGATGAACAACCTGCTGACCAAGGCGCAGGTCGCGACGCTCAGCGAGGATGCGGTGCGCGATGCGCTGACGCTCGGCGCCAAGGCGGCCGCAGTGACGGTGTCGCGAGCAGGAGCCAACCCGCCCTGGAGCTACGAAATCGGTTTGTGAGGGGTCTTGTCGCGGCGCCAGCGCCAGGCGGGATATCGCTCAACTCGTCAGGGACTTGGCATCCGCGGCTGCCCTGAGATAGGCTCTTGAAAGAAGGCAGGCTTCTTCGCAAAGCCTGCCCGCTACCTCCGGTCCCGGAACCAGTTTTCCGAAGCTGCCGCGCGAAACTCCAGCCAATGCGGAAAGCAGCGTGAATGCCGCCCTCTCCGGATCGTTGAAAACGGCATCCGACGCATTCGCCAGAACCCGAACCACGGCAGTCTGCAGTCTTTTATACACGTCGGTGGACAACCGGAACTGATCTATGGAGCCCGCGACCTGATACAGCGCCGTCGTCGCGTCGGGGCGGGCCATCTTTACCGAGACATAGGCTTCGGCAATGCTATCCGCCAGACTGGAAAGCAGCTTCTTGGGCTCGCCTGTGCACAGGCGCTCGACGGCTTGAGCCATTTCCTCGAAATGGCGCATCAGGATCGCATAGAGCAACGCCTCCTTGTTCGGAAAATACTGGTAGAGCGTGCCGACCGAGACCCCGGCGCGCTCGGCGACCCGGGTGGTGGTCAGTCGTGCCAGCCCATCTGCGAGCAAAACCTGAATTGCCGCTTCGTGGATAGCCGCAACCGTCGCTCCAGACCTCGCCTGAATCGGCGTTTTCCTTGGCTTCAAGCGCTGCGGAACGATCGGAACGGCCTTTTCCAAGATGCGAATACCTAACTGAAGGATTGTTCAGGTATAGTTGCCAAACGATGATCTGGTCAAGCGAGCGTCCGCACGCGGGCATCGTCTGAAGCGGGAAGATCGAGCGGCAAATGGCAACGCATCAGCCGAAACGGCTGCGTGAGCAGCGGGGCTGCGGTCTTACGCTCGGCCATGATGAAAACGAAAGGACATCCGGATGAAAGAAGACGGCAGGAAATCAGGTGGATACGGCATCAGCCGCAGGCAGCTTCTGGCCGGTGCGGCAGCTTCGGGCGCGTTGCTGTCGACTGCGGTTGCGCAAACGATGGCGGCATCGCCGCGCGTCTTGAAATTCAGCGATCATGAGCCGCTGGGCGGGATGCGGACCCGGTTCCTGAAAGACGTGGTCTTTCCGGCGATCGAGCGGGAATCGAACGGGCGTTTGAAAATCGAGGACCATTGGAATGGCGAGCTCGCGGCCGCCTATGATGCCCTGGGCGCAGTGACCAAGGGCACCACGGACATGGGCACTGTCGTGCCGGAGTATACGGCGAAGGAACTGCCGCTGCACCAAGTCTTCAAGAGTTTTATCAAAGGCCCGGTCGGTGGCCAGCAGATTGACTTCTTCAACCGGGTTTATTCGGAGGTCCCCGCTTTTCCAGCGGAGCTGGATAAGAACAACATCGTTCAGCTCTATTTCGGCATCGGGTATCCGGTAGCGTTTTTCTGCAACGCGCCCATGACCAGCCTGGATGAGTTAAAGGGCGGCAGGTGGCGGTCCGCCAGTTTCTGGCACCTGGATTTTCTCAAGAATGCCGGAGCCACCCCGGTCACAATGCACTGGGGCCCGGAAATCCCTAAGGCATTGAAGGCGAAGACGCTGGATGGCCTCATGGTGAACATCGACAGCGGCTATATGCTGAAAGTTCACGAGACCGCGCCGAATGTGCTGGTTTCGAAGGATTTGTGGCTGGGCCACGTTTATATTCTGGCGATGAACAAGGGCGTCTGGAACGGTCTTGCGCAAGAAGACAGGGACGCCATCGGCCGCGCCACCAAAAAATCCTACGAGACCCTGGGTGCGGTAATGGAAGAAAGCTTCGACAGGCAGTTGGAGGATCTGAAAAAAGCCGGCGCGACCGTGAGAGTCCTCAGCGCCGAAGAAGTGGTGCAATTCGAAGCCACCACCCGGTACGCGGACGTTCAGGCAGCCTGGGCGGAAGACCAGAGGGCCCAAGGTGTTGCGGATGCCGCCGACGCCATCCGCAAGGTCACGTCGATTATCAACGATATCATGAGGTGACGCCGCCGGCGGCGTTTTCAAGCCAGGCGCCTGGCTGAGGTCCCGGAGAAGCTCTACGAAGCCGAAAATTTTACCGTCACGCCACGTTGCCGGAAGTAGGCCTGCATGAGCTTCCGGCCGGATCGGTTGTTATGCGGGATCCGGGCCGGATCGACCAAGGCCTCTTTCAAACCCGCCCGCGTCAACGCAGCCTTGAGCGTTGCGATATGCACGTCGATGTCGGCATTGTCCGCCTGAAGCGATTCATAGATGCGGTTTGTTGCATCTGCCACGGTCGGTTCACTCACTGTCATACTCCTGCTATTGTTTGGCTGGCGCTACCCATGTTTCAGCTTGACCTTATTGTGGTGAAGAATGCCCGCGTCAATGGGGCATTCCGGATTGGCCGACCGCATCCGCTTTCGAAGATGCGGCGGCAGAAGCGGAGGATCGGAAAAATGGCGCACGACGAAGAGCGCAACAGATCCTTGGCGGCAAGGGCGGCATGGCCTCTGCTTGTTCTCACGGCTGCGCTGCAGGCGATCACAGGCCTGTCGTCCGCGGCCTCCGGGCTTGGTGGATGGACCGCGGCCGCGACGGGTGGGCTCCAGGCTGTTGCCGCCGGCGTCGCTCTCGTGCCGGCCGTCCGGCGCGATCTTCGCGGCGCTATCCTTGCGGTTGCCGCAAGCGTGATGCTGGGCTGGCTTTCGATGCTGCCATCCGTCGTTGCGCAGGGACTCGATTTTCAGGGTGACGACAAAGTCACCCCGACCATATTCGTCGTATCGCCAATTATCGCCATCGTGGCGGCAACGCTTGCATGGCGCAATATCCATCCGATCGCGGCCGCCCTCATCGTGAGTGCGATGACCATTGGCAGTATCCTGATCGTCGCCGTTTTCGGACTCCTCATCGCGCTGCACGGCTTCTAAGCGGGTTCGATGGGGATCATTTGACGATCGAGATCTGACACTGCCGGACGGTTTCGCGGCAAAGATCGACGAGGCGCACTGTTTTCAGCTATGTCCAGCTTGAACCGCGTCGTCTGCGCCTGCCGGCGCGTCGCCGCCTTCGGATACGGCAGGCCATCGGCCGAGTGCTTCTGCGCCCGCGGCCGTCAAGCCGTAAAGGCCGCGATCGACGCGTTCGAACCAGCCATAGACATTGCCACGCAGGATATTTGCCGCCGTCGGTGCAATCGTTTTAAGGTCTCGCGGCCGTAAAGGGCCGGCCTGCAGCGCGACTGCGCAAGCCAGAGCCTGTTGGCGATAGGCTGTCATGATCGGAGAACGTGTGCTTCCGCCCGCAGTTGGGTCGCCTTTGCGGCGTTTGTGCTCGGTGACAAGGCGCGAACGCTTGCGCGGGTTCTTGCGCGGCATGGCCGCGGTCGGACTGACAAGCACGTCGACGACGCCGTTGTCGGAAACGGACAGCATGCCGAAGCCAAGCCGCCGGCAAAGGTCGCGGTAGCGGCGATCGCTCTCGCGGCCCTTTCCTTTTGCCGAAACCCGGGCGGCGATCCAGACCTCGTCGCTCGCAGCCGCCCGATCGACAGCCTGAAGGATCAGTTCGAGGGTGAAGCTGAGCTTCAATTCGCAGATTACCACCACCGGCGGCTCTTCGGGGCTGAGACCCACAACGTCGCAACCGGCGATTTCTCCCTTGACCGTATAACCGGCAGCTTCGAGAAAGCTTTTTATCGGCAGATAGAGCGTGGTCTCCAAATCACATCCTCAACTCGTCGGCGGTCACGCGTGCGTGCGCGCCTCATCGCGCGCGCAACGGCTTCCCGCATGCGGGGAGAAGGGCCATCGTTGCGGCAACGAGGATGTCCAGGACGCAATTTATCCCGCAGCCTTTGCCAGAAGCGCGGCAACCAGGCCTGCCGTGGAACTGTCATGTCCCTCCGCGCTCTGCTTGCCCTCGACAACCGGCAGCAGGCCGGTTGCCAGTTCCTTGCCGAGCTCAACGCCCCACTGGTCGAAGGAATTGATGTTGAACAGGGCGCCCTCGACGAAGACGCGGTGTTCGTAGAGCGCAATCAGGCGGCCGAAGGCATACGGGGTCATCTTGTCGTAGACGATGGTCAGCGACGGGCGGTTGCCTTCGAAGACGCGGTGCGGCGCGATCTTCTCGATGAAGGCCGCGTCCTGTCCCTTGGCGGCCATCTGCGCCTTGGCTTCTTCCAGCGTGCGGCCCTTCATCAGCGCTTCCGACTGGGCAAGGCAGTTGGACATCAGGAGCTGGTGCAGCGGTCGCAGCTCCGGCTCGTGGCCATTTGCGGCGATCATGAATTCGGCCGGGATCACGCTCGTGCCCTGATGGATCAGCTGGTAGAAGGCATGCTGGCCATTGGTGCCGGGCTCGCCCCAGACGACCGGGCCGGACTGGCCCTCGACCGGGGTGCCGTCAAGCGTCACGCCCTTGCCGTTCGATTCCATGTCGAGCTGTTGCAGATAGGCCGGAAAGCGCGACAGGCGCTGGTCATAAGGCAGGATGGCGCGGGTGGCGTAACCGAGAACATTGCGATGATAGAAGCCGAGAAGGCCAAGCAGCATCGGGATGTTTTCGGTGAGCGGCGCCGTCTGGAAATGCCGGTCCATGGCATGGGCGCCGGCGAGGAACTGGCCGAAACTGTCCTTGCCGATGGCGATCATCAGCGGCAGGCCGATGGCCGACCAGATCGAATAACGGCCACCGACCCAATCCCAGAAGCCGAAGATGCGATCCGAATCGATGCCGAAGGCGGCGACTTTATCGAGGGCTGTCGAGACCGCGCAGAAATGATGCTTGACCGCATCCTCGCCGAGCTTGCCGGCGATGAAGGCGCGGGCCGTGGCGGCGTTGGTCATGGTTTCGATCGTCGTGAACGTCTTCGAGGCGACGATGAACAGCGCCGTCTCGGCATCGATCAGCTTCAGCGTGTCGGCGATATGGGCGGCGTCGATATTGGAGACGAAATGCAGGCGCGGGCCGTCATGCTCCGGCGCCAGCGCTAGCGTCGCCATGACCGGGCCGAGGTCCGATCCGCCGATGCCGATATTGACGACGTCGGTGATCGCCTTGCCGGTCGCGCCCTTCAGCGCGCCCGAGCGGATGCCGTCGGAAAAGACGCCCATCGCATCGAGCACGGCGTTGACATCCGGCATGACGTCCTTGCCATCGACGATGACAGGCGTGTTGGAACGGTTGCGCAGCGCGGTGTGCAGCACGGCGCGATCTTCGGTGATGTTGATCGTCTCGCCCGCGAACATGGCGTCACGCTTTTCGGCGACCTTGCCGGCCTTGGCGATGGCTTCGAGCCCGGCCAGAACCTTGTCGTTGACCGCGCATTTCGAATAGTCGAACAGCATGTCTTCGAAGCTCGTACTGAAGCGTGAAAAGCGTTGCGGATCAGCGGCAAAAGCGGCCCGGATATCGGTGGCCTTGGTCTCGGCGACGGTGGATTTCAGCTGTTCGACAAGCGCTTTCATCGTGGGGCTCCCGGCAATGCGTGATGGCTGCGATAGCTAGTCGGTTTGGGTGTCGCAAATCAAGAGCAACACGGCGTCCATGGAAAAAAACCGGACCGTTGGGCGCATCTCGGAAACGCGCTGCGGTTGCAAATTCCGATGTTTGCAATAGGCTGAGGTCATTCAGGGACGGAAGCAGCAGCGCCAAACTAGCTGGCGCATCCGGGCGGATGGGCTTCCCGGACTGTGGCAGGACGACAGCCTCGTCCCCGAATGTGGAGGTGATCTATGTGGTTCCGACCATTTAGCGTCACGCTGACGTTAAGAAAAACCCGCACAAGCTGGTCAATCGCCGTGCGGGTCAATTTCTTAGCCTAAGGCAAAAAGGTGGCTGGAGTTCGCGCTCCGGTCACCACTCCGCCAGAATAGAGGTTTTACCGGGTTTTGACAAGCCGATACCCGGAAACCTCATTTATCGCGCAAATCCTTGCGCAGAATCTTGCCGACGTTGGATTTCGGCAGTTCGGTGCGGAATTCGACGAATTTCGGGCGTTTGTAGTTGGTAAGGTTGGCCGCGCAATGGGTCTTCACGTCGGCTTCCGTCAGCTTGTCGTCCTTCTTGACGACGAAGAGCTTGACGGCTTCGCCGGAATGCGGGTCGGCCACGCCGATGGCGGCGCATTCGAGGACGCCGGCCAGGGTCATCGCCACTTCCTCGATCTCGTTGGGGAAGACGTTGAAGCCGGAGACGAGGATCATGTCCTTCTTGCGATCGACGATCTTGGTATAGCCGTCGGCATTCATGAAGCCGATGTCGCCGGAGCGGAAAAATCCGTCGTCGGAGATCGCCTTGGCGGTCTCGTCCGGACGTTGCCAGTAGCCGGCCATGACCTGGGGTCCACGAATGCAGATCTCGCCGATCTCGCCGACGGGAAGAGTGTTGCCTTCCTCGTCGCGGATCTCGATGTCGGTCGAGGGCAGGGGCATGCCGATCGTGCCGGAAAACTCCGACGTATCGAAGCGGTTGGCCGTGGCGACGGGCGAGGTTTCCGAAAGTCCGTAGCCTTCGGCGATCGGGCAGCCGGTCATCTGTTGCCAGCGTTCCGCCACCGGCCGCTGCACCGCCATGCCGCCGCCCAGCGTTAGAATCAGAGAGGAGAAATCGAGTTTCTGGAAATCGGGATTGTTCATCAGCGCGTTGAACAGCGTGTTAAGGCCGGGGAAGATGTTGAACTTGTACTTGCCGAGTTCCTTGACGAAGGCCGGAATGTCGCGCGGATTGGGGATCAGGATGTTCTGGCCGCCGGTGCTCAAACCCATCAGCGCGTTTATCGTCAATGCAAAGATATGGTAGAGCGGCAGGGCGCAGATGAAGACCATGTCGTTTGGGCGCGGTCGCCGCACATAGGCGGTTTCCAGCCAGACCTCGATCTGCGCCATGTTGGACAGAAGATTGGAGTGGGTGAGTGCCGCCCCTTTCGAAACGCCGGTGGTGCCGCCGGTATATTGCAGGAAAGCGATATCGGTCGGCGCGACATTGGTCTTCACCAGCGTCTTCCTGGTGCCTGCGGAGAGCACGGCCTTGAACGGAACATGGCCGGCAAGCGACCAGGCGGGTACGAGCTTCTTGACGCGGCGGACAACGAGATTGACGATGACGCCCTTGAGGCCGAGCAGGTCACCCATGGTGGTGACGACGACATGCTTGACGTCGGTGCGGGTCACGACCTGTTCCACCGTATGGGCGAAGTTTTCGAGTACGAAGATCGCCTTGGCGCCGGCATCCTTCAACTGATGCTCGAGTTCGCGGGGCGTATAGAGCGGATTGACGTTCACGACTGTGAAGCCGGCACGCAGGATGCCGAAGATGATGACGGGGTTCTGCAGGATATTGGGCATCATCACCGCGACGCGGTCGCCCTTGATGAGGCCGATCGACTGGAGCCAGGCCCCGACACTGGCGGACAACCGGTCAAGATCGGCGAAGGTCAGCGATTTGCCCATGCAGGTAAAGGCCGGGCGCGCGGCATGTTTTCCGCAGGAAAGATCAAAGAGATCGCCGATCGAGCGATACGGCAGGGGGGCGATTTCGGCGGGTATGCCCGGCGGATAGGATTTCAGCCAGATCTTTTCCGCAGCTGAGCCATGTGCATTCATCACGGTATCCGGCATGATCTCTCTCCCTTATGCCTTCCGGTCTCTGCCCCGGCGTTTTTTGAGCCGAAAACCCCTCCAGGTTTTCTAGCCGCATCAAAGATGATGCTTTTACGCCACGCCTTCAAGCCAATTCCGGATTATATAACCTTAACGTAAACGTCAATATTGCAAATCTTTGCGGCGATGATCGCCGGGCCGGGGGGTCCCATAGCCAGATTTCGCCACACGCCATCCTGGCAAAGTCTTTGCCAGCCACGGAAAATCCATATATTGCAGTGCAATATAAACGGCCTCAGGTCCGCCCGGACGGTCGACCAATTCCCTCGAAGCGGCGCATGCGCCACCCCGCTATTGCAGGCATCCATTGGCCGCCAGGGCCAGACAGGTCTTTTCATGTCCGACGACGTTCTTTCTCCCGGCCCGGTCGTTCGCCAAGGCAACGGCATGTCGCTTGCCGAACTGGCGCTGGCCGTCGGCGGTTTCGGTATTGGAACCGGCGAATTCGCCATCATGGGACTTTTGCCACAGGTCGCGGACGATTTCTCGGTTTCGGTCCCGAGCGCAGGCCATGTCATCAGCGCCTATGCGATCGGCGTGGTCGTCGGGGCGCCGCTGATCGCCGTTCTTGCGGCACGGTTTTCCCGTCGCAATGTGCTTCTGGTCCTGATGGCGCTGTTCGCGCTGGGCAATCTGGCAAGTGCGGTTGCCGGCAGCTTCGGCTTTCTCATCCTGGCCCGCTTCCTTGCCGGCCTGCCGCATGGCGCCTATTTCGGTGTCGCGGCGCTGGTGGCGGCCGGCATGGCGGCGCCCAATCAGCGGGCGCGCGCCATCGGTCGGGTGATGATGGGCCTGACGATCGCCACGCTTCTGGGTACGCCGCTTGCCGCCTGGTTCGGCCAGGCCCTCGGCTGGCGGGCCGCTTTCGGCATCGTCGGCGGCATCAGCCTTCTGACCGTTGCGCTGACCTGGGCCTATGTCCCGCGCGACAAGCCCAATGCCGCCGCGACGCCCCTGAAGGAGCTCGGCGCGCTCGGCAAGACCCAGGTCTGGCTGACGCTCGGCATCTGCGCCGTCGGCTGCGGCGGCATGTTCACGGTCTTCACCTATATCACGCCGGCACTCACCGAGGTGGCAGGCGTCTCGCTCGCGGCCGTGCCGATCATGCTGTCGGTCTTCGGCGCGGGGATGATCCTCGGCAACATCGTCGGCTCCAGGCTCGCCGACTGGTCGCTCCTGCCGGCAATCGGGCTCGCGCTCGGCTTCAACCTGTTCGCCTATATCCTGTTCTATTTCACCATGGGCAACCCGGTGATGGCGGCCATCAATATATTCCTGATCGGTGGCGGTTTCGCGGTCGTTCCCGGCATCCAGACACGGTTGATGGACGTCGCCGGCGATGCGCAGACGCTGGCCGCGGCACTCAGCCATTCGGCCTTCAACATCGCCAATGCCATCGGCGCCTGGCTTGGCGGGGTTGCAATTGCCGCGGGCTATGGCTGGACCTCGACCGGGCTCGTTGGTGCCATGCTCGCCGTTGCCGGCTTCGGCATCTTCTTCACCTCCGTCTTTCTGGACGGCGCGCCCGCCCGTCGAGACAGCCGATCCTGATGCGAAAGCAAGATTTCCGGCATGTCGGAAATCTCCCTGTCATCTCCTTTGATTAGGCTTCCCCCGGACATACGTAGAGCGTAAAGCCAAGGCCTGCCGCACCGCGCATAGAAACGCGGTGGCAAGCAGGCCGGTTTGTTGTAATGTCGGGCCGCATGGAGGGGAGCTTTTGCAACTGAGCAATCGTGAGCGAGACAATCTGCCGATAGAACCGCGCCTGTTCGGGCAGCCGGCGCATGCGCGCTCGGCGCTGCTGGGGCCGATTTCGGCGGCGCGCTGGCTGCTGGTCTTCATTCTGCTTGCCGGCGTCTATTTCTTTCACGGCTTTCTTGTGCCGGTGCTGGCCGCGCTCGTCATCGGCTTCGCCAGCTGGCCCATCTACCGACGGCTGCTGCAGGCGACGGGCGGGCGGCGCACGCTGGCGGCCACCATTGCCATCATCTTCGTCGTGTCGTTCATCGTGGTGCCGATCTCGATCGCGGCCGCCTATGCGGTCGACGAGGTTCGCAGCTGGGTGGTCTGGGCGATCGAGGCGAATGTCAGCGGCGCACCGGTGCCGTTCTGGGTTCCCGGCATTCCCGGCATCGGCAAATGGCTCGGCGAGCAATGGTCGCACTACATCGGCCATCCCGGCGGGCTGGGCGAGATGGTTCAGCTGGTCAGCGGCTCCAACATCGGCAACATCTATCGCGGCGTGCTGGTCGTCGGCGCCTCGGCGTTCCAGTCTTTCCTGACGCTCTTGTTCATGCTGATCTCGCTGTTCTTCGTCTATCGCGACGGCGAGCGGTTCGTGGGGCAGATCGACAAGCTCGGAGAGCGCATTTTCCCGATGCGCTGGGAGCGTGTCTCGCGCATCGTGCCCCTGACGATCAGCTCGACCGTGACCGGCATGGGCGTCATCGCCATCGGCGAAGGCATCGTGCTGGGCATCGCCTATTGGCTTGCCGGCGTGCCCTCTCCGGTGACGCTCGGCATTCTCACAGGCATCATGGCGCTGATCCCCGGCGGTGCGCCGCTGTCGTTTACCATGGTCTCGCTCTATCTCGTTTTCAGCGGGTCCCCAATGGCCGGCATCCTGCTGTTCGCCTGGGGCACATCCGAGCTTTTCGTGGTCGACAAGACGCTTCGGCCCCGGCTTGTCGGCGGTCCGATTAAGCTGCCTTTCCTGCCGACGTTCTTCGGCCTGATCGGCGGCGTCAAGACCATGGGTTTCCTCGGCCTGTTCGTCGGGCCGGTCCTGATGGCGCTTCTGGTGGCGATCTGGCGGGAGTGGCTGCGCGAAGTGACGACGCCGCCGACACAGAGCGGGACAATCATCACATAAGGCTGATCGTATCGCCGACCTGAATGGGTGCCGGCGCAACGACGCGGCCCAGCACGCCGAAACCGCCGCCGCCATGACGGGCGATTGCGTGCAGAACCTCCTTGGCAAAGGGCAGATCGCCTTGCGCAAGCGCCGTGAAGCTGCAGCGTTCGCAGGGTTCGTTGATCTCGACGGTCGCGTCTCCGATCCTCACCGTCCTGCCGATCAGGCTGCGATCCGGAAAGCCGTCCTCGAGATCGGCTATTTCGACGACGATATTGGGGCGGAACCGCCTGATGTCGACCCGGCTTTCCGGCGGCAGCAGGGCCGCGAGAGCCCGCAGCGAGGCCGTGGTCAGGATATGCAGATGGCCGCGATCGTAACGCGGGGCGGCAATGGCGGCGCCAGCCTCTGCGATCGTTGGGGCAAGCGGCGCGAAGACGACGGGAAATCCGGCCTTTTCCGAGGCGGCAGCCTGTGCATCCGCAGTGGATACGCTGAGCCAGTCACTGCGCTCCGTGCGGATTTCCGGATCGGACGTGCCCATGCGCGCGAGGATGTCCGGCGTGAACCGCCAGCGTTTTTGCGATTCGGGCTCGGCGATAGCGCCGGTTTCCGCGTCGCGCAGACAGAAGACGCGGTCATGCCGAACGCCGTGCGCGTCCAGCTCCGTCCGGTCGATCCGCTCTCCGCCGAGCGAACTGACGGGATAACGCCAGAGCTCGACCACCTCACCCCATATGCCTGCCATGCCGCATCCCGCATTGTTCCCGTGGGTGCAACATAGGCAAGGGATGTGCTCCTGCCAATGCGGCAGGGCACATGCAAATCGTCAGTTCAGGGTTTCGGAGGCGATTTCGTCGCCGAGAATGCGGAACGCGTCTTCCAGAGCATCGACGAGGATGTCCGTCAGGTCGTCCATATTGTCGGGATTGAAGAGAAACGCAAAAGCAGCATCCTGTGAGGAGCGGGTGGCGTATTCGATCTCGTTCGACATGTCATTGTCCCTTCGCGCCAGGCATCATGCCGACGATTGCAGCGACGCTAGAGCGCGTTGCTTGCGCAGGGCTTGAAGCCGCGAGCGGGATTTGGATAGCACATCAAACCGGACGGCATTGAGTCCGGCCGGACGAATTCGCTCGGATGGCTTTTGACTGCAGAAATTGAAAAGACTGGTGCCGCTTGCAGGACTCGAACCTGCGACCCCATCATTACGAATGATGTGCTCTACCACCTGAGCTAAAGCGGCCAGCATCGTTTCGCAGGTGGCGAAGCGATGTGTGAGGCGCTGATACCTGCAAAGTGACGGGATTTCAAGCCGTCAGATTTGCGATTGGAAAAAAATCGGGGGATCGGCGCGGCTCGGTCTGGTTCAGAGGGAAAGTCTGTTGCGCGCAGCCTGGTATTCGCCGTCCAGCCGTCCGACGAGCGCTTCGACGGAGGTGATCTCGGTGACCGCGCCGATTCCCTGGCCGCAGCCCCAGATGTCCTTCCAGGCCTTGGCGCCGGTGGTGGCTGTCTCGAAGTCCATTTTCGAGGGATCCGCCTCGGGCAGTTTGTCGGGATCCATGCCGGCGGCGGCGATGGAGGGTTTGAGGTAATTGCCGTGGATGCCGGTGAAATAGTTGGAATAGACGATGTCGGCGGCGGTGCTGTCGACGATCGACTGCTTGTAGGCGTCGCTGGCGCGGGCTTCCTGCGTGGCGATGAAGGGCGAGCCGATATAGGCCATATCGGCGCCCATCGCCTGCGCGGCCAAAACGGCGCCGCCGGTGGCGATTGCGCCCGAAAGCAGGAGCGGCCCATCGAACCAGCTGCGGATTTCCTGGATCAGCGCGAAGGGCGACAAGGTTCCGGCATGGCCGCCGGCGCCGGTCGCAACCGCGATCAGGCCGTCGGCGCCCTTGCGGATCGCCGAATTGGCATGGCGATTGTTGATGACGTCGTGCAGCACGATACCGCCATAGGAATGGATCGCCGCATTGACTTCGGGCACCGCCCCGAGCGAAGAAATGACGATCGGCACCTTGTATTTGACGCAGAGCATCAGGTCGTGCTCGAGCCGCTTGTTGGATTTGTGGACGATCTGGTTGACGGCGAAAGGCGCGGCGGGCCTGTCCGGATTCTGCCGGTCGTGGCTTGCGAGGTCCTCGGTGATCTGTGCCAGCCATTCGTCGAGCTGCGCCTCCGGCCGCGCGTTCAGCGCCGGAAACGAGCCGACGACGCCGGCCTTGCATTGCGCCAGCGTCAATGCCGGATGCGAGATGATGAAGAGCGGGGCGGCAACGACCGGCAGCCGCGTGGTTCCGGTCAAGATCGGCGGCAGCGCCATGGTGTTTCTCCTCCACCTAGTATTGACGTTTGCGTAAACGTCAAAATATCTAGCAGTGAAATGTGCTCTTGAAAAGATGGTCCTCTTGCAAGGCTGCATCGCCAGTGGCGAAAGGCGTGCGTTTTGCCGTGAGGACTGGGCTATGGTGACACATTACCCAATAGGGACTCCATTTGAACTGCAAATCAGGTTCAACGCTGACTTTGGCGATGAATGACGAAATCCGTCGAGATGACCAGTGAAAGCGGCGGAAGCTGTTTGTGCTCGACGGTCGCAAGTGGCGACGGGGCCCGTTCTTCGATGCGGTTTTGTGGTAGCGCCGGCTTGCGACGTCGTTCGGTTGCTGCCAGTCGAACAGGTGCTCGCCGACGGGGCCTGCGATGCCGACAGCCTGCGTGACATCATTCTCGATCGCGGCGGGATGCCAGGCTCACCGCCGCGACGCCATTGCAGGCATCAACATTCTTACAATCGCCTCGCGTACAGGCAACTACGGGGCAACGTGCTTCTTTGCCAAGCTTAGACAATAGCGGCGCATCGCAACACGCTACGACGCGCTTGCTGCCAACTTTCCTGATTTCATCACGCTCGCAGGCATCAGGCTGTGGACCAAATCGTTAATTTGCTGCCGCAGTTTACCTTTTTCCTTCGGAACTGCCGGTTACAGGCTCGTCGGAACCCCAGCCAATAAACCACCCCGGCCCAGGGGCCGCGCCAGCGATAAGAAAGGTTTGGCGCACGTCACTGCCGCCGAGCCACAGAGAAAACGGTCTTTCCTCGGGGCATGGCTCCCCGACAATTTGCAGTTTGCGTTCCGTTGTCCAGCGTCGCCGGACATCCAGTGACTGTCAAATCAACCTGTCGGAACTCGTTAGATATAAGCCTGTGCTTAAGCCTTTCGCATGTGGCGCGGTTCGGTGGAAAATGGGGCAAGATGATATTTTGACTAAGGTTTTGCCCACTTGATTTTCGGGTCGCGAGGGTTAATTTGCAGAACTCTATATCAGCGCCGCGCTACGAGGAATTGCCGGCATCAGGGGACAAAAATTGTCAGCAACGAAAAACACGCAGGACGCGAAAGTCGCGGCTTCGCCAATTGAGCCTTCAGCACGATTAGCGACAACAGAAGCCGAGCAAGTGGTGGAGGAACAGAAGTTCTATCCGTCGGACCGTTCCCAACCTGCGATCGGTATCGTCTCTGACGAACTGTCGCGCGGCATTAATCCATTCGGCCTTATCGAAAGCGCCGGCGTGGCCGATGTCACGGATTCCATCGAGTCCATTGCTGCAAAGTTCGACCGGTTCGGTCTCGTTAAGGTGCGTCGTGTCTATTCCCCTGAAACCTCTCGGGAACTGACCGAGCACTGTATCAAATTTTCCGGCCTGCAGCCGATGGATTTCAACAAAGCCAAAACGAAAAAGGAAAAAGGAGGCCTTGGCGGCGCTCCGGTCTTCAACGATCCTGTCTTCTGGCCTTACGCGGCGAACAAGAAAATCAAAGAAATTGTCGTCGCTCTTCTTGGCCAAAACTGCTTCGAATTTCGTTCCTTCGTTGCCGCGCACTATTCAGCGCGCGGACTTCATCGCGAATTCAATAAGCTGGTGGAAGACGATTCATCGCCCTATTCCGTGAAGAAGCCGGAAAAGCGTATTGTTCGCGTACAGCATTACTGTGGCATTTCGGGAGGGGCGTTCGGCTACATTCCTTTCTCGCACGATGAGCGGCTGTTTGCAGTGCAGAGCAAGCGCGTCGGCTTCAAGCGTGAAACGGAATGGTTTGACCGCCACCGCGACATACTGACGAATGCGCGCACGGATAAGAACTTTGTGGATGCCGATGAGATCGAACGTTACATTTGCTGGTCCCATGCAGATCCGGGCGATGTTATCATCTCAAACCCGGCTATTTTTCACTGCGACGAATATCTGACCGGTCCTCGCTATTTCTTGGTTTCCACCTATGCGGCGAGCGACGAAACAAGTCTGAATCTTGCAAAGGGAAATGCGAAGCTGTTCCCGGATGTCGGCGTGAAGTACTACAAGTACATGTCCGAGCAGGGTTTCGAGGGAAGCGCCGACATTCTGAGGGCCAACGGCGACATCGGCTAACAGTGCCGCGGTTAGGTCGTCCGAACAGGATCGTTTTAACGCTGGAAGAGGCGGCGGCATCAAGATGTGTCGCTATCAACGTCAAGCGCGGATGACAAATTTAAGCGCTTGGCGCCTACCTGTTTTTCCACTTTTCATGCGGTTCCGGTCTGAACCTCCGAAGTATCGGCTGTTTTTTAGAGCGACATCACATGAGAAATTTGCTGTGATCTAAGCAAAACCGTGAGTGGGAAAACAGTCAAACGATACGGCTCTATTGAAGAGCGCAGGAGCGGTCTGGTTTGGAAGAAGGTGACAATGCGGAAAGTTCCGGTGGGCGGTAGGTATACAGTCTTGAGCAAGAGAGTTTGGTCTTTAAAACGTTTGAGGCTTCATGTTTTGATTTTTGTTGGGCCCCTTCCATGAAGAATTCATATTATCTCGTCATCGGCAGCGGCAGCATCGCGCGACGCCACATCAAGAACCTTAAGACCATTTTTCCGAATGCAGAGGTGGCTTGCATATCTGCGAGCGGGCGGGCGCTTACGCCGCAGGAATGCGACGCAGATACGGTTTTTACGTCGCTGGCCGAGGCCTTGGCGCATTGCAAACCCGATTTCGCCATTGTCGCTTCGCCCTCTCCATGGCACCTGGCGCAAGTGCGGCAACTGGCCGAGGCAGGGGTTCCAAGCCTCATAGAAAAGCCGTTGGCGGACGATTTCAGTTTGGCATCAGCAGAAATGGATGCACTTCGCCCTCATGCTGACCAGCTTGAAGTCGCTTATAATTTGCGCTACCTGCCCTCAGCTCGGGAGATGAAGCGCCTTCTTGACGCGGGCGTGCTTGGCCGAATTCACAGCGTCTTGATTGATGTCGGGCAGTATCTGCCGGATTGGAGGCCGCAAAGCGATTACCGGTTGAATGTTTCCGCTCGCCGGGATCTTGGCGGCGGCGTCCTGCTGGAGTTGAGCCATGAATTGGACTACCTGACATGGCTGTTTGGCCGCTTCGAGCACGTGTATTGCGTCACCGGACAAAGCGGATGCCTCGAAATCGATGTAGAGGATCGTGTTGACGCGGTACTAAGTCGTGACGATGGTCTGGTGATCACGCTGCATATGGATTTCCTGCAGCGCGTGGTCACGCGCACATGCAAAGTGGTTGGCGAAAACGGCACATTGATTTGGAATCTCGCAACAAACTCAGTATCTTTGCTGGCTCCCGAAAATCAGTCAAAAGTGCTGTTCTCGGATGAGGCATACGACCGAAACGCGATGTATCTTTCCGAGATCGAGCGTTTTTCCCTTGTCGCAAAAGGGGAACTCAAGCCTCTTGTCAGCTTGGAGGACGCTCTTTATGTCTTGAGGCTGGTCGCTGCGATGAAGGCATCGGCGCAGGAACGAAAATCTGTTTCAATCGAGACTCTTCAACCATGAAAACATTTGCATTTGTTTTTGCCAGGGGCGGCTCCAAGGGGCTGCCGGGCAAAAACATCCGACCACTCGGCGGTGTTCCGCTCTTGGCGCATTCAATTCGTGCAGGGTTTGAAGCCGGCGTCGAACAGGTGTTCGTTTCGACGGATGACGCGGATATTGCGAACGTTGCGCGAGCCTATAACGCCGAGGTCATTGACCGTCCGCCGGAATTGGCGACGGATACGGCATCGGAGTGGCTCGCCTGGCAGCATGCCGTCCAGCACCTGCGCGAGCAGGGCAGAGATTTTGATGTGTTTCTAAGCCTGCCCGCGACAGCTCCACTGCGCAGCGTTGACGATGTCCGGCAATGCCTGCAGGCGCTGGACGATAAAACCGACGTCGTCGTTACCGTTTCGCCGGCTGCGCGAAGCCCTTACTTCAACATGGTCATCCGCGAAGCGAACGGATCGAGCCGTGTGGTTCTCGGTGACGCAGGCTTCAAACGCCGCCAGGATGCTCCTGAGGTCTATGACATGACGACAGTGGCTTATGTGACACGGCCTGATTTTGTGATGCAGACGACGGGACTTTTTCAAGGCCGCGTCCGTTCGATCGTGGTTCCCAAGGAGCGTGCCGTGGACATAGACGACGCTCTTGATTTTCTCGTTGCCGAGGCTTTGTACAACAAATGTCAGTAATTGACCTGAACGGTAAAACGATTTTCGTCGCCGGTGCCGCCGGTCAGTTGGGTAAGGTGCTGTCACGCACCCTGCTGGACGCTGACGCTAACGTCATCCTGAACGATGTTAGCGATGCTTCCCTGACTCTGCTGGCGGCGGAATTAGGCTCGCCGGACAAACTGCTGACCATGGCTGGAAGCATTACCGACGCAGATTTCGTACAACGTCTGCTGAAAACTGGAACCGAACGTTTCGGCAAAGTTGATGGTGCCGTAAATTGTGCTTATCCCCGCAACGCACAGTACGGCCGGAAGTTCTTCGATGTCGCTTTCGACGATTTTACCGACAATGTCGGCTCCCATTTGGGGGCGTATTTCGTCTGCATGCAGCAATGCGCAAAATATGCGGTCGAGCGTGGAGAACATTTCTCTCTTGTGAGCATGTCGTCCATTTATGGTGTCATGGCGCCGCGGTTCGAGGTCTATGATGGCACCGCGATGACCATGCCTGTGGAGTATGCGGCGATCAAATCTGCTTTGCAGCACCTCACTTCCTACGTCACCAAGTACACCAGCGGATCCCTGTTTCGCGCCAACTGTGTTAGCCCGGGAGGGATTTTTGCTCACCAGGACGAACGGTTTGTCGAGCGTTACGGAAGCTTCAGCCGAAAGAAGGGAATGTTGGATTCCGAAGACGTAACGGGCGCTGTGCTGTTTCTGCTTTCGGACGCTGCGCAGTATATCTGCGGTCAAAACATTGTCGTCGATGACGGGTTTTCACGCTAGATATCCGGCAGAAATGTCGCTTCTGCGTCTCCCGCCTTGGGGGTGGATACCGACGTTTCGTTGGCCCATTTGCATATGGTCGCTCGCCACACATTGAAGCTTTGCGAGGCAGGCGGTAATCCGTCAACGCTTATCCGCAGGCCGCGGGCGCATCCGCCGCGGTTGCCTCGTTCTTGCTCAATGGGAGCGCCGCCGCGGTCTCTTTCGCCACTCTTGCGATCGCAACGGCGAAAGCTAAGACTGCCCACTGCAGCCTTAGCCGTCCAGCAGATTCGTCGCTTTCATAACGACAGATCTCTCATATTCCGCATCAGTTCAGGGCGAGGACCGCGCTGCTTGGAATGCTGACCAGCCGCTGCTCGATGTCCCGGGCCACCGGCAGGGGCATGGAGGGATTTCCTTCATACATCGGCAGGTCGCACATCAGCGTCCAGCAGGGACGCGTCATCAAGCCTGCGTCATTCGTTGCCGCGAGGAAATCGTCGCGAGCGCCCGCGTCGTCGAGGATGACAGAGTTGAGCCAGTAATTGCTCTGGCTACCCGCTGGTTCAACGAAGAAGCGAAGGCCTTCGACCTTCGCAAATGCATCCTGATAGCGTGTTGCGAGGCGGCGCTTGGCGGCGACGAAGACCGGCAACTGCTGCAGTTGAGCACAACCCAATGCAGCGTTGATGTTGGGCAGACGATAGTTGTACCCCAGTTCGTCATGCCAGAAAGCCCAGCGATGCGGCCGCTTGGCGGTCGTTGTCAGGTATTTGGCACGGTCGCCGAGGTGCTCATCGTTGGTCAGGATCGCACCGCCGCCACCTGTGGTGATGATCTTGTTGCCGTTGAAGCTGGTGATGCCGATCAGGCCTCTAGCGCCCAGCGGGCGTCCGTTGGAGAGACTGCCAAGCGACTCCGCAGCATCCTCAACGACGGGGATACCCCATTTTTCGCTGACTTCGACCAGCCGGTCGATCGCCATCGGATGTCCGAAAGTATGCATCGGCACAACCGCGGCCAGCCGGCGGCCGGTATTGCGGTTGCGCGGTCCGTCCTCGCCGGGTTCGGCGATCTCGGCAAGCCAGGTATCGAGCGC
This sequence comes from Hyphomicrobiales bacterium, assembly GCA_900472785.1. Lineage (GTDB taxonomy): Bacteria > Pseudomonadota > Alphaproteobacteria > Rhizobiales > Rhizobiaceae > Pararhizobium. The sequence continues at coordinate 23,966 of UCJH01000047.1, forward strand.
GTCGGGGTCGAGGCCAAGCGTCTCCATGTTGCTGTCGACGAAGTGCGGAATGGCGCCGCAATAGGCGACGGCGTTGGCGGTGGCCGCGAAGGTCAATGCAGGCACCAGGACTTCGTCGCCCTGCTTTACGCCGGCGAGCATCAAGGCGATGTGCAGGGCTGCCGTGCCGTTGACGGTTGCGACTGCTCGACGAACACCGAAGGCTTCCGCCAGCTCCTTTTCGAAACGATCGACATAGGCGCCAACCGACGAAACCCAGCCGGTGTCGAGGCAATCCTTGACATACTCCCACTCCGCGCCCGCAAAGCGTGGTTCGTGCAGGATGATCGATTCGCCATTGGGCGCCGCAGCGGCGCGCAGGGTTTGCACAGCGTGTGCGATATCCAGCTTTGCCATCTCAGATACCGTAGGTTTCGGCCTTGTAAAGGGCCAGGTTGCTCGGATTGCTGAACCATTCGATCGTTTCGCGAATACCGCGGGCAAAACCTTCGTGACCCGAATAGGATGGCTTCCAGTCGGTGAGCCGCTTGGCCTTGTCGATGCCAGCCCAAAGGCGGTCGACTTCGCTCAACTCCGGGCGCTGCCGCTGCTCTTCAGAAACGATCTGGGCGTTTACGCCCATGATTTCAATGATCGTCTTGACGGCGTCCTCGATCGAGATTTCAAAGCCACTGCCAAAGTTGACGACTTCACCCAGAACCTCTGGGCTTTCGGCCATGGCTTGGAACGCCTTGACGGTGTCGGCAACGTACGTGAAATCGCGCGTCGGGCTGAGCTTGCCGAGGCGAACTTCCTGCTTGCCGGCCGCAAGCTGGGTGATGATTGTCGGCAGCACCGCGCGCGTTGACTGGCGTGGGCCAAAGGTATTGAACGGCCGGATCACCGTCACCGGCGTGCCAAAGGACCGGTAGAACGAGAGCGCCAGCTGGTCCGCGCCGATCTTCGAGGCCGAATAGGGAGACTGGCCGACCAGCGGGTGTTCTTCGGTGATCGGAACGAACTGGGCGGTGCCATAGACCTCGCTGGTCGACGTGTGAACGACCCGTTCGGTTTCGAGCAGGCGCGCGGCCTGCAGAACATTGAGCGTGCCCTTGATGTTCGTGTCGATATAGGTATCGGGCGAATGATAGGAATAGGGGATCGCGATCAAGGCAGCGAGGTGCAGCACGACATCGCAGCCGCGCATGGCTGTCGCAACTCCGTTTGGATCGCGAATGTCGCCGCTGAAAACCTCGAACGAATCCTTGACGTCCGGCGACACGCGGTCAAGCCAGCCCCAGGTGCCAAAGCTGTTGTAGAGCGAAAAAGCCCGCACCTTGAGGCCTTGGCGCACGAGGTGCTCGACCAGATGGGAGCCAATGAACCCGTCGGCGCCAGTCACAAGAATGGTCTTTCCTGACAAATTGGTCATGACCGGTTTTCTCCTTCGAAGTTCGAGCGGTTGCCGTCTCTGATGACGGTATAGTTCTTGAAAGCCTCTGCCTGGGTCGAAAGGCTCATCAGGCGGAGATCGGTATTGCCGGATAGGAACGCTTCGGTTTGTCGGTAAAGACCGGGCTTGAATTCCTTGTCGAGGTTATCGTCTATGGCCACCGCTTCCACCGCAAAACTCTGCTGGTTCTGAAGGAACAACTGTTCCATCGGCTGCAGAATAAGGCGGCTCTTCGCCGTCATGACCTCGACACCCCAGCGACCCGGGGCGAGCCAGTTGGAATGGTAGGAAAAATCAGCCCCGGTGTCGGTCGTGCCGCAACCGGTGAAGATGGCACCTGCAGGGTGCCAGCCCAGGCCGCAACGGCTTTGAGCGACGATCGTATTCGGATGGCCGCCGAGAAAGAATGCCAGATCGATCACGTGGGTCGAATTGCCGAACAGCCAGCCCTCAAGCTCGGCCGGATCCTTGTCGAGTGCCTCGATCCGGGTGCGTGCTTCGGTGAAGTCGAACTTGAACGACAGCACGCCGCCGTCGGCGTCGATGATCTTGCGGGCGGCCTCGACCGACGCATAGAAACGACGGTTATAGGCGACATAGACTTCAGCTCCAGCGTTTTTCGCCACGAGGTCCAGCGTTTCGGCATCGGCCTGGTTGAGAGCAACCGGTTTTTCCACCAGCAACCGACGCACACCAGCCTTAATCAACTGCTCGGCGGCTTCGGCAAGATTTGTCGCACTGACAGCGACGATCGCGGTTTCGGGTACCGTATTGAACCGCGAAAGCTGCTCAGGCAACGGGCCGTGGCCTGTTTCGATGCCCCATTCTCGGGCGAAAGCCTCGGCTCGTTCCGTGCCGCGTCCAGCAGCCAGGAACGGCTGCCCAAGCGCTTTCAGCACTTTGGCGTAGGCAGCCGACATTGCGCCGGTGCCGACAAGGAGCAGGGGTGTCAGCTGATCGGGCAAGGGACGTCCTCCGAGGTAGAAAGGTTCAGTCTTCGACGGAACGCATCGAGGAACAGAGCATGCTGTGCCGATGACTGCTCGTAGGAGGGCAGGCGGCTTCCCTTGCCATCGATGATTTCGGTATAGAGATAAGGCATGCCGCTGACGAACAGCGTTTCGAATGTCTGTAGGTTCTCTTCTCCAGCGGCATTGCGATGGACGAGCTTTTTGGCTCCCTCCTCGACGCGCCAGCTTTGTCCGTTACCGAAGAAGGTGATGGAAACCGGCTCGCCCGGCGCACGGTCCTGGGTGATCGCGAGGGTGCCGCCGCCTGCCAGATTGCCGCGCAACGTGCCAAACAGATCGACGCATCCCGGGATGCGGGCAGGCTGCGGAGTGGGGTTCAGGTCGGCTTCATCGAGGGCGATGACACGGTCGCCCAGCACGTGTTCGGCAAGGTCGAGGAAATGTATAGCATTGGAACCGAGGTTCCATCCGGCGCCCTTGACCTCCATCGACAGGCCGTTTTGCGTCGCCAGGAGGTCGCGCAGCCGGTCATAAGCGGGAAAACCTCGGCGACCGCAGTTGACATAAGCGGGGATGCCACGGTCCGTCAGGACCTGACCGACAGCGTCGAGATCGGCGCGCGTGGTAAACAGGACTTTCTCGAAGATGACGGCTTTCGGCGTGCAGCGGGCAAGCAGGGTTTCGAAGGCCGCACGGCGATGTGCCGCCGAGGTGGCGATGATCACCAAATCGGCGGTGGCTGGTACCTGTTCCATATCGTCGAGCACTGTTGACCCGTTTGCAAAACCAGCAACCAGCGCCTCGGCCTGGGCACGCGCTTCTGCGCCGGGCTCAACGCCGATGACACGCATTGGAACTCCGGCAGCAGCGAGGGCCTCGATGTGCCGACGGCCGATATTGCCGCAGCCAACGACCACAATTGTTGGAATCATGCGGATATGACCTCGCTAATCAATGAATGAAAGAAAGTTTGCTCAGCCTGCCAATTGTGGCGGCTGGGCCAGGATCCCGTATGGCGCTTACCATAATAGTGCGACACGGCGGAAGTGTTGTGGTCCAGCGAATAGCCGAAAACCTGTCCCGGTGACAACTTTTCACCGACCTCGCTCTGCGTCCAGGCAAGCCCGATCAGGCCGGCACTCGGGGAGGCGTCAAGCGCTGCGAACATCCGTCCATAAAGGGCCGTCGGCACCAGCTCTATAGCCACGTCTCGATGCAGGTACGGTTCGAGAAGCTGGAGACCATTTGAAAATCGGTTCCTGATGTTGCAACCGGTCAGCACGACGAGGATGCCAGGCTGCGTCTCCCGCATGGGGATGTGGGTGAAATCGGCTGGACGGAACCATATGTCTGTTCGTTGTCCCAAGTCAGCTGATTCCACGGCTGCGGCATGATTGTTGAACCGGATCACCAACTGGTGCGAGTCGATCACACTGCCGAGACGCCGCGCCTCAAGTGAGGGGCCATTCGCAACAACCGCTAGGTTTCCGGCGGACTGCTGGATCAACTGCACGAAGCGGTCTTCGAAACGGGAGAGATGGGCGGCGACTGCGCGTGCGCGCTCGGCCTGCGGAAGAACGATCTTCCCATTGTCCGCCGCGGCGGCCAGAATCAGGTCCAAGTAACCTGTTGAAGACAGCGCTGACGGTTTGCTTCGTCCGATCCGGGCAAGCAGGTCGAATGCTTCCCTGCGATAACCTGCATCGTTGGCCAGCGCGGCTGCCCGCAGCAAAACGCGTTCTGACGTCTCTCCCTCCCGGATGAGGCGAGGAAACCATTCCATTGCCTCGTTCGCACCTTTTCGTTCCCACAACAGGTTGACAAGAAAGTTAAGCGCCTTCTGCGCCAAAACTGGTGGCCCATGGGAAACGATCGTCTGCAGCAGGGGCAGAGCGTCCGCCAAGGGCAGGAGCCCAAAGCGCGAGAGGCTCGCCACCTGCATCATCAATTCGGGATCATTCGGAGTGGCCGTGAGTGCATGCCGCAGCGCGAGAGCCGCCTCTTCGAACTCACCCTGCTCATAGAGCCGCAGATATTTCTTACGATCCCGCCGACCGGGCGCACCTTCCATCCACCAGCGGACGGTTTGGCCGATCTTATGCAATCCATCTTCCAGACCAAGTCGGCCGAGAATATGTGGGTAAGTAGAAAACATCTGGTTAGGCTATCCTGTTGCCGTCGCCATCGCCGAAATATCAGTTCTTTTTGGCGCTGCGATATTGCACAGTGACTTAATGGATGCATGGGTGAGTAGCAAGACTGGGCGCTTGCTGAACGGAATCCCCACTGGTTGTGGTTGCGTCAAAACCTTCCACGCAACAACATGAAACCTTCTGCGGCCCGCGTGCCTGACGCCGCGCCACGTGTCATGGCCAAGGCACGAAGGGCTTCCAGGCTACGCGGAAACGGAAACTCACCGATTTCATCTCCAAACATTGCCGTGATCCTCAGCTTTTCCTCAAGCTGCTCACTGATATCAATGAAGATATTGGGATTGAAGATGTCACTCACGAACAACCCTGCGTCCGTCTCGGAAAGCGTTTCATAGACCAAAGTCCACCGAACCGAGGGATAACGGAACCATTTGGTACATGCGGTTGCGGCAGCATGCACGACGTGGTGATCAGAGTGGGCATCACCACGATGGGGGATAAGGATCATTTCCGGCTGGATCGCAGTCACGACCTTGCCTATGCCGCCAATAACGTCGCCAAGCGGAAGGGTTTCGAGTTGGGCCGAGGGTAGATTCAACCGATGAACCCCGGCGAAACGGTACGCTTTCGCGACCTCGTCGATTTCGGTTTCACGACGGGTCACCTTCTCGGAAGGCCAACCCTGCTCGGTCGTGATGCCGGTAACGATCAGCCAGTGGATCGGCCGCCCAGCCGCTTGAGCCCGCAACAACAGGCCGCCGGCGCCGAGTGTCTCGTCGTCAGGATGAGGGGCTATGACCAGAATTGGGCCTTTTCCACTTTCCAGCAGCATTATCGTCCTCCCTCAACCCATTTTTTATCGAGCAGGTGTTTACCAAGTTCAACATTGCCCAAGACCTCAGCTATGCGTTTCCCCGCCTTGCCGTCGCCATAGGGTGTCCTTTTTTTTGCGACCAGCGCGCGAAAGTTCTCGTCGGTCGTCGCTTTGGCAATTGCCGCTGCAATTTCCTGCGGATCGTAATCCGTGAAAATCACATTATCCCCATGCTCCCGGCCTCTTTGGCGTATGCCGATATTGACCACCGGCAGGCCCATGGTGGGCGCTTCCAAGATTCCCGCAGAGGAATTTCCGACCATCACACGCGCGTGGCGCAGCATGTTGATGAACGCTTTTCGCTCCAGAAAAGTGAAAGCTTTCGCTTTCGGACAGCGCGCGATCAGTTCGTCGATTTCCAGGCTGATCGCTTTGTTGCCGGGATCGGTATTGGGGGCCATCACGGCAATGTTCAGCCCGCTCGCCTCAAGCACGCGGGTGATCGACGCCATATGCGCTCTGGCTTCGGAAAAATCAGTGATCGTCGGGTGATAGAGCAGGACCGCATAGGGTTCGCTATTCCACTTAACGCCGAGTGCGGCCTCGACTTCAATTCGCGTCATGTCCGGCGTTGCGTGAATCCGATCGAGACCCGATGCGCCGGTCACGTGAATGCGCCAGGGCTCCTCGCCGAGTTCGCGCAGGCGGCTGCCGCTAAGCTCGGTTGTCGCCATGTGGAGGTGGGACATTTTGGAGACAGCGTGCCTGACAAGATTGTCGACGTTGCCGTCGTCGGCATGATCGCCACCGCCGACATGCACGACCGGGATATGATGATAGATCGCTGCGAGCGCGCCGGTCATCACTTCTTCCCGATCACCCATCACGACGAGGAAATCAGGTGTTTCGCGGGCGAAAAGGTCGGTGAGGCCCGCAAGTTGCAGGCCCATTCCCTTGACGCGTCCCCCGAGGCCGTCTGACGCAAGAAGAGAGTCTATCCGAGCGACGATCCGATGACCGTCCGCTTCGATCTGACGAACAGAATGGCCATGCAGGCCGGTCAGATGCGCACCGGTGACGATCACACCTTCATTGAGGCCAGGGTGCGCGCGCACAGCTGCAATGATCGGTGCAAGGATATCGTATTCGGAGCGAATCCCGGTCAGGAAATGAACTGTTCTTGTCATGTTGCTTTCGCTTAGTAGAGGTCGGAATGCAGTGTCAGAAGGCGTAACCGGTAAATATCCGTTAAATTGCCCGCCACGACGGGGGAGTTTTGACGCCGAGGCAACCGAGGGGCATGAGTGAACGCAATTCAGCCGCTTCGATAGCTTGGCGCTGCATCGTCAACGGGCAATATCGATCACCCATATCACTCCATGACAGGAAATTGCGATGTTCGACGGGTTGCTTTGAGATAGGAGCTGTCTGGCAAGTGGGTGGCGACCACGGTTCCTGCCCCGACGAAGGCGCTACGCCCAACGCGGATATCCGGCACGATGACAGCGCCGGCGCCGATAAAGGCATGGTCTCCTACGTGAACATTGCCGCAGAGCACTGCCCCGGGCGCTATCATCGCTCCGGCGCCGATGCGGCAGTCATGATCCACCTGGGCTCCGGTATTGATGATGGCTGCGGAACCGATGACGCAATCCGCCTGTAAAATCGCGCCTGCCATGATGACGGCCCCGGCATCGATTTGGGCAGAAGGGGAAACGACCGCGGCAGGATGGATCAGCGATGGAACCCGAGCGCCGGCGGCTGCCAGTCTGATAAATTCACGCCAGCGGATATCGCCCTTGCCGATGGCGGGGAACAGGTCGTTCTGCTCGAGCCAGGAGGAATCTGCCAGCAGATCGACACCGTCGCCCAGTATGGGAGCACCGAGATTTTCTTCACCGCGTTCATCCGCAGGCGCCAGGAAGCCCGTAACATGCCAGCCAATCGCGCGCGCGAGTTCGGCAACGACCTTGGCATGACCGCCAGCTCCCAGGATTATCAATCGGCCCGGATTTGTCATGTCAGATCCTCAAGTGTGATGAGCGTGTTGGCGGCAACAGGTTGGCCTAAAGTCCGGCCGGCAAGCAAGCCCTCCATGCGGGGTGGCAAGCCCGTGCCCGGCCGCAGCAAAATGAGGTCATCGGCGATAAGCTTGTGTCCGGCCGGCAAGTTCCGGCGGACAGCAACGCTCCTCCGTCCGAGTTGCCGGGCGGAAGTTTCGCAGGGCTGGGGGGCTTTTACCGTGCCGCCCAGTGCTTTTTCGACGCCACGAATGCCGGCAACCATCGCCTCGAATTCATGGGGTTCAAGTGAAGCCTTGTGGTCGGGACCTGGCAGATTGCGGTCGAGCGTAAGATGTTTTTCAATAATACAGGCGCCGAGCGCAACAGCAGCGATCGAAACGGCGATACCGTCGGAATGATCGGAATAGCCGACAGGCAACCCCGTTATTTCAGAAAGCGTCGGAATAACACGAAGATGAAGCTCTTCAAATGGCGCTGGGTAGCTGCTTGTGCAGTGCAGAAGAGCGATATCCTCACTGCCGGCCTTGCGAAGCGTCTCCACGCCAAAGGCGACTTCTTCAACGTCGCACATGCCGGTTGACAGAATGACAGGACGCCGCTTCGATCCCATATGCGAAAGATAGGACTGCGAAACGCAATCGGGGGACGGAACCTTGAAAGCTGGTACGCCAAGCCGGTCGAGCATGTCGATGCTTTCTAGGTCGAAAGGCGATGAAAGAAAAATGATACCCTCGGCACGGCACTGTTCCAGAATGCGAACATGCGCTGTTTCATCGAGTTCCAAGGCTTTCAACATGGCATGTTGATCGGTCTGGTTGGTATTCGCTTTCTGGTAGGCGGCCGTTGGCGTGGCGCGAACCACCAGCTGATCGGCCTGAAACGTCTGGAATTTCACCGCATCAGCGCCGGCAGTCCGGGCGGCACTGACCATCTTCGCAGCCAACTCCGGATCACCATTATGATTGACGCCTATTTCCGCGATGATGAAACACGGGTTTTTTCCACCGATAACTTTATCGGCGATTGAGAATATTTTGGTCATGCTAGATACTCGCGGAATGGTGCCGTTACAAAAAGTGACGACGCAAGTTCATCACTCCGACGGATCGTTTCTGGGCCTTTGGCGATGACGTCATCAACGATGGCGGTCAGGCGGTCGAATGTGGAGTTGTCGATGAGCTCCGGATTGTTTCGTACGAACTCATCGACCCAGGTCGGGGATTCCGGGCCTGCCGTCAAGGCTTCCGAAACCACCTTTGTGATCTGGTCGCTGTTCGTGCAGAACGGAACTCCCAGTATGTCGTGCCATGGCATTGGGTAATCGACGCCATCTGTACTGACAATGGCGACGTTTCGCTCCAATATCGCGGCTTCCAAGGCCGTCACGCTATAGCAATTCAAGACAACATCGCTTGCGATCAGCAGGTCTTTAATGTCGATGTCCGCCACGTAGCAAATGTGGCCGGCATTTTCCTCGGCGATGATCTGGCGGTAGCGATCAACGTGACCGGGACCCTCTTCAGGATGTGCTTTGAGAATGATACGCGCCGGCATATCTATCGCCTTGACGCCGCGAATAATCATTCTCCAGACGGGAAGGATGTGGTCGGCGGGCATCGGTTGAGTTGGGAAGGAAATAATCGGAGGGTCGCCTGCATGTAGCCCGATTCGCTTACGGGCCTCCTTGCGCGAATTAAGTGGGCTATACCCAACCGGCCGCATGATCCGCGGCGAGCCGAATGTGTAGCAGCGAGCGCGGGGAATACCGAAATAACGGTCATACTCTGTCGCAAAGTAATCGGAATAGACGGCTGCGTAATCAGTAGGCACCGTGCCGTAGCGGCAATAGGCGGCATTAATGCAGTGCGGTTCGATTGCAATGGATGGAATACCGATGGCACGAGCGATCGTTGCAAATTGCGTCGTGCGAGGCGAGCGAATGGGGGAAACCACGATCGCAGAATAATCGTTCTCTTTCAGGTGCGCGGTAATGGTGCAAGCATTGCCGAGAACGTGCAGGACCGCCTCGGGAAGACCCTCGGTCAGCATGGAATCAAGGACTGACCTGAGGCATAGATCAGTCTTGTGCGTCTCCAACAATTTTCTAGCCGTATCGGCCACCGCCAATAGAAAGAAGTTGGAAAATTCTTTTGCGACTGCTTTTCCCGGTTCCTTTGCTGCCACGCTGAGCAAGATTGCGTTGCCGCCTTTTGACATGCCGTGCAGAGGGGCATCCTTCTGGACCTGTCTGACGGTCTTCTGCAGATTGGCCGGGTTGCCCTGAGGCGCCAGGATGTCAACATCGAATCGATCGCTTAAATGAGTCGCCATCTGCGCAGATGTTCCGATATATGCGCGCGATTCGTGTGCGACAAAGGCGATGCTTTTCCGATCAGTTGACCGGTCGACGGCTTTTCGTTTTTTGGGGACGGCGGAGGAGGTTAAATAGGCCTCGACCGCTTTCGTTGATGGACCCGCTCTCCCTGCAAACACCTCCTCCAACGCGGCAATTTTTCCGAGGATCGGATCCTGGCTTCCAACAATTGCACGGCGTTGCATATCGGCGATGCGAGAGGCGAATTTGGTCGCGGTCTTGACCGATTCCGTCCGGCAGCATCCCTTGATGCGCGGGTTTTGCCAGAGTTCCGGGCCGGAGAAAAAGAAACGGAACAGCTCGAAACTTTCGCCGAAAGACACGATGACGCTGTCGAAGGACGGATCAAGCACGGCCCGATGAATTGCTTCGATGCGCAGCGCCTTGAAGAACAGTTTGTCACTGACCTCGAGTACCAGGTCTCTGTCCAGGTCGGATATGCCGGGAACGAATTTCTCGATCCATGGTGCGCCTTCGATGAAACTCTTCATCAAGGTCTCGGCAACCTTCAGGGTTTTCTGGTGAACATCGAAATACTGTTGCTGGAAGCGGTCGATTCTCGAGCGCCCGTGCTCGATCTCTATTTCCACGCCAGGCAGAACCGCCCGAATGGCCTCAAGATCGATCTTGCCGTAAAGATCCCCGTACTGGAGGAGCGTAACTTTTTCTGCGCCAAGCGTAAGGGTTCTGATCGCGGCTGGCGAAAGTTTCCCATCCATCACGATCAGACGGCTCTTGCATGCTTGTGGTTTCATGTAATCCGCTGAGTGGGACTCCGCGTGCGAAGTCGTCTCATAAAGAGGTCTCGGGGTAAGCGACCGAATGATCGCAGTCCAGTCAACCAGAGATGCTGCCTCTTTATTCTCACCATACTCAGTTAGAACCTTAAGAGCCATCTCGATATCGCCCCGCTCAAGAAGAGCGGAAACCAGCGCAATGGACGTGTTTTTGTTTTTTTTTGCCCTGGCAGAGATCGCCGGCATCGACTTGGACAGCGTATCGATGTCGGGGCGGCGCACACCAGTGGCTATCAACGTTATACCATAGTCAAGAGCTCTCGGCTTGGCGGAGAGATAGTTGACTACGAAGCTATTTGCAGCCTCTTGGCCAAATCGAGATATAATCTGTTCATGCAGCCACAGGATACGCGCACGCGTATGTCTTACGAGAGGAGAATGGATAAAGTATTTCTGTGCAGCATTTGGTCCAAAAAATCGCAACAATAGATAAAGTGTCAGGTGAGAAAAATTTCTCTCTATTTTCCCCATATAATTGATAAATTCTTTCAAAGAGCTCATTCTTCTCTTGGTACCTTTTACTAGGTGGCGTTTGTAGAAGCCTGGTCAGTTTGCTGGAAAATCTAATCGCTCTGCGTCATGATAATGCAGCGCATTGAAATGTAGTTCTCTAATCAACCAATCGCTATCTGTGCTATTTCTCTGCGTGCACGTTCCAGGTCAGCAATTTGACCGATATCGCACCAATATTCCCGCAGCGGAAAAACGGCTGCTGCGCTTGGGTCTTTCTGCATCAAGTTATCGAAGAGGGACGGCATGTCGAAATAACCGCTTTCAGGCAACAAATTCAAAATCGACGTATCGAGTACATAAATACCGCTGTTCACGTAGTGCCGATGCATCGGTTTTTCTTCCATGCCGATAAATCGTCCGTCTGACTGTGCGACAACACCATACGGAACCTGAACGGTATATTCCCGCAGGCACATGGTTGCCTCCGCACCGGTCTCAAGGTGATAGTCTGCTATTGCCGCGAAATTTGCTGCTGTCAGAAGATCGCCATTCATAACGATGAAGGGGCCTCGCATTTCCTTTGGGAGAAGGCGAAGGCTACCAGCTGTTCCCAGGCGTTCCGTTTCCTCGATATATGTGATTTGTGCGCCAAGCGCCTCGCCGTCGGCGAAATGGTCTTTGATGACGTGAGCCATATAGTTAACGGAGATATAAAACTTCTTGAATCCCTGGCTTATAAAACGCCGGATGATGTGCTCGAGAATTGGTCGCCCACCAACGTCAATCATCGGTTTGGGGAGTGTGTCGGTAAAGGGACGCAAGCGCGTTCCCAGGCCACCCGCCATGAGCACGACGGGGATGCCGTGATGGAATGGATTGGCGACAAGATCTTCCGTGCGATATAGTCCGATGACGCATCCGTGGTCATCCACGACGGGCAGTCGGGTAATTCTGTCCTGGTTGAGCAGCGTTCTTGTTATTTCCTCAAAGGTCGCTGATGCTTTGCATACCTTCGGTTTCGGATTCAGGATTTGTGACGCGGGGCCTGTCAGGTCGACGCCCCGCATAATGGCGCGTCGAATGTCGCCATCGGTGATCACGCCGAGCAGTCTTCGCTTGTCATCGACGGCGATTGTGATTTGCTGCGCCCCAGCATCAATGATGCGGATCGCATCAATGATGCTTGCATTCTCCGTGACAAAGAGTGGTTCCACAGGATGCAGAACCGGCCTTAGAGAAGTGTCATCGCGCATTAGGATCCTCTGGGAAATCACATGATTCGGCGCAAAAACAAAATTGCGTTTCTCAAACCGAATCTCCGGCCCAATGGGCTTGTTGGTTTCTAGCTGCGGTCTCCGCCACGGCTCCATCACTCGGCTTTTAGGGCGGCGGATGTTAGCTAGGTCTTCCGCAGGCAAGTCATATGATGTGATCTCTCAAGATGCAAGCCGAACAGGAAAAAGAAGCTCATGTTCACGGCCTGACAAGATAAGGTTCAGGGAAGGGAAAGCGGCAAGTTTCCCAGTTGATAGGACAACCGGTGGTGCTTCCTGTCGCTTATGCAGCGCGACCTCGTCTAAGAGATGTGGTCGCCCTTCAACCGCTTTGCCGGCGGGGGCTGTAGGGCAGCGGCTTCCCGAAGTTCTTGCAAACGCTGTATTATGGCCTCGAAGTTGGAGGGCGCTCCGGAAATAGGGTCAAAGTACCGAGGGTAAAGTAGGTAGCTGGCAGCAAAAATTTCGGGAACGCTCAACGTTCTCCTGCGTCTCTCGTTTTTCTGACGATCATCGGTCACGCCCCATCCGGCGTAGAAGGGCAAACCGCAACAGGTGACTTTGATGCCGCGCATCAACGCCTCAAATCCCATCAGCGAGGTGATGGTATAGACGTGATCGATCGTCTCAAATACATCGGCGGGAGAAATATCTTCCTTTAAGATGTCGCAGATGGCAGCCACATCCTGTGGATCTGACACGCCGGGCCGGGTGCCATACAAAACCTCCGGATGTGGTTTGTAGATGATTTGAGCATCCGGATTCTCATGCGCTGCCAGTCGGACGAGGTCGTTGTTTGTCATGGCGCGATCGCAGCCTAAAAGGATAGAGGCATCGGTTTCGACCTGTCCCACCACGAGAATACGCTTCTTGGACTTCATACCAAAGAGTGGAGTGTCGCGCCTCTTTCCAAGGTTGTATTTGCTGAGGCGGTTCGACAGGAAAAGCTGGATTCCCAGCTCTGCTCTCGTCATGAGCCCCTTGTCGCCAACAAAATCGTAGGTACTTAGAAGCGTTTCGAGATCCGACGGTCGCGAGGCGTCGAAATACAAAGTCTGAGAGTCTATCGTCAGGGAGGCAGGCATGCTTCCGTGTGCACCAAGTGTGACGGAACGGACAAAGCCGTCTTCAACGTGACGGAACGGAATGCCAAAGGCCTTGCAGAAGATTTGCAGAAATTTGGGATATTTAAAACCCCAGACATAAACTTCCGACTTCCGCGCCGTCAGTATTCGCAACAGCCACCCTTCGCGGAGGATATCCTTCGTCTTTCTGCTGACTATCAAGCAACGCCGATCTGGAAACCAGACTTGCAAATGGTCTTTCCAAGGGGCAAAGCCGAAGAAAAATGCGTTGATCATGAGAAAAGCCTAAATCCGCCGAGAAATAGATGTCAATCGGCCCGTATCGCGGATTGCAGTCGCTTCCATTTATCGCATCCTTGCCGGCGGCATAGTCCAGATCGTCGCCTTGGCATATCTCTGCCGAAAAAATTACCCGTTGCGCCGCTTAATTCTGCGAGGCAGGTGGGAAGCCGACCGCCTTCAGATATGTATCCGCCATGAGACGATGGCCTGCGGCCGAGAGATGCATGCCGTCCGTCGATAAATGCGCCGCAGTGCCGCGCTCCCAGCAGAGCAGGTGCATGTCTATCAGGTGACATCTCAGAGATTTCGCCACGTCGTAAATGGCCATATTGTAACGAGCGAAATTCCAAGCCATTTGCGTCGTCTTGGATGCGTATTTCAACGCTGGCTGGATAATGGTTGCCAGACCTACAGATCGTGCTCCTTTGGACCGGGCTAACGTAACTATTTCTTCCAGTCTCTCTTTGAACACAGGCAAGGGTGTAAACGTATGGTCGAAATCGCTTTCGATAAGCGCATTCCTGTGTACTTGCGAAAACCCGACGATCTTCTGCCGCAACTCCGGCGACAGAGTACCAAGCGCGATTCGCTGATTGTTCATGAACATCCGCACCACGCAGTCATTCAGGCCGATATGGATTAGGACATCGGCGTTTTGACAATCAGCGCGCTCGCGAACGACATTAAGGACGAATTCGGTCGTCGCGAACCGTTGGCATAAAGCTTGTACCCGGGCAGGCCCCTTTTTCTGCAAGCCGGCTAACACGAGGCCGGAATGCGTAAGCTCGAAAGTCGTAGCATCATGAGTCGAATCTGCTGTCCCTCTGGGAAGACCGAGTGAATCGCTGATGATGACGGCCGTTCGGTTCGGACTTTCCGACGATAATTCGCGCGCGCGTTGTTCAAATGAAAGCGACTCTTTCCCATAGATCGAGTTTTCCCTGTCGATAGCAGCTTTGATCTTACTGGTATCGGACGCCAGCAGGAGGGATCGCGCCACTTTAAACTGTAGGATACCGGCTTCGATATCACCCCTCTTGGCAAGGTTGTGGGCTAGATCAATATGTGCCTCAATCTCCGCTATCCGCTCCTCGGAACCCTCGGGCTTCTTTACGATACTCATACCGCTACTCATCAGTTTTTTTATGATATTCATGCCGCCACTCATCAATAGAGGTCAGAGTCGGACATGCTGTAGTGCCACAGCCGTGGATCTGAAAAATCGACGTCGATCGGAAGCAGGGCTCGGCCGCCAAAATGGGTGACCGGCGCTTTCGCCTGGAAGCCGGCGCGCGCTATGCTCTCCCGATGATCGGCACCAATAGACGCCCAGATATTGACCTTCGAAAGGCTTATGTCACGTGCCACTTGAGCCGCCCAAGCGATAAGGGGCGGTAGCGCGTTCTTGTCATCTGCGACAATGTCCACGATGTCCAAATCGGACGAAAGATACTGTTTAACGATAATGTAACCCCTAATCTCGGAGTTATCCGTCGCCACCGCTATTCTGTATTTGTTGACGGGATTCTTCAGGAAGCGCCACGTCAACATTTCGCTGTCGCGCCAAGTCCAGATGGTCTTTGTACCTTTAACGCGATTCCATAGAGCATCGAAGCGAGCATCGAACTCCACCACTTCTTCGACGAACGATGGTGCCGTGACTGGCTTTCCTGAAGCCACGTCCAAGGTAAATGTAGGCGTGTCGCAAATGTCGTCCCACGCCAGCTTCTGAATAAATGGCCGATGGCTATTCACGTTCGGAAACCCGTAGACCAGCTTAAAGCCGGCGTCTGACAACCGAGAATAGATAGACTCCGCTGATTTCTCAAAAATACCTTGCCCGCGATAATTTGAGTGGACCATCGTCGTCATCGAGAGGCATGTCGGTACAGCTTCTCCATTAATGGACATCTTCGTCGCTGCCACCGCGTAATGACCAGCGAGACTCTCCCCGTCCCATACCGTTTCAGTCCATGGGCCGCCGGCGGGGTTGTCAAGCTGACGCCACCGCCAAAAGGGGAGCGGAAGATCGACGCCGAAAGTAGCTTTAAACAAATCTAATATTTTCCGCTCGTCGCCGTCTTTGTACGCCTTGTATTCCACCGCCACGCTCTCCTCCAACATCTGCCGCGCTGCCCAGCGTTCAGACTTTTCCGTCGATTTCGCGATCAATTCGTCGTCACTGGCATCCGAAATTTCATATCCGTCGCCGCTTCTGGCTGAATCTAGGAGCGAGGTTAACAAAGACATTGGCCGAAAACAGGCTGGTCGACAACAGTCTAACAGTCATCCTCGTAGTCTCCTCGGAAAGCCTCTCCTACCGGACACAGTCGCGGACGACAAGTCATCCAAATTCACTTATTCTTCCGGGCCGTGACAAGGAAACCATTCAGGATATACGTAAGAGCGATTTTCGATACACATTGACGGCTGCTGTACTGAACTGCCTCACATCGGCAGCGATATGCAGCTCCACGTATATTTTTGCCTTGCCAAATCATGGGGTCGCAACCGGGGGCTGTCAACAGCAGCATTCAAGGTAAGATTAGATCGGCCGGGTTCGGGATTTCACCAGGAGTACCGCTTCTCCTGAAAGTACTATCGTGCCCTCGCAGCTGCACGTCGTCTCCAGGTAGACGCGGTTCCTCGTTGGATCCAGTCGAGTGATGCAAACACGTGAATTTACGACCATCCCTGGACGCACTGGAGCGTGGAATTCCAAGGTCTGCTTTACGTAGATTGTGCCCAGTCCGGGGAGGCGGGTTCCCAGTACCGACGATATAAGTCCGCCGGTCAGCATTCCATGGGCAATTCTTCCCTTGAAGCGTGTTTGCTGCGCCCACGCATCATCAACGTGTATCGGATTGAAATCGCCCACGGCCGAGGCAAATTGGTCTATGTCTTGGCTGGACACGGTCTTGGAAATTTCGGCGCTCATGCCTATCGAGAGATCTTCAAAAAAGTATCCTGCATGCGCGTCGTTCATCGGAGACTCTGTAAATTGGAATGTCGGTTGCATTCAGCAGTCGCAGCTTTTGCAATCCATGTGGCGCTACCAATATGCGTGCCAATTGTTTTTACAAGAGTATTTTGGGAAATCCTCAAAACGAGCACGCTAAAGCGAGCATCTCCCACCAAGGCGATCGTAAAGTGGATGGATCGGGACGGAGGATAGCGCGCAGTCATCGCGTCAATCACGAGCGTGTAGCGCGGGTGATGCAGGCCAAAGAATGGGAATCAAACCGCGCAAGGGCTACGTTCGCACAACGGACAGCAGCCACGATTCGCCCATCCAACCCGAACCTGTATCGCAACCTGATCCCGGATCGACCAAACATGGCCTGTGTGGCCGCATACATCCGCATTCCCGCTGGCTTCTGCTTCGGCCGTCATTCTCGATGACTGCTGCTGGAAAATCGTCGGGACAGGGGTGACTTCACGGGAACAACTGGCTTTGGTGGGAAGAACACCGTTTCCGCTCGCGCGGACGGCAATACCATCGAAGACCGGAAGAGTGCGGCGCTGATGTTCGCCCTCTATTTTTAGGAAAGGTGTTCTTAGTTTCGCGGAGCCGGTCGAATATTGCTTTCGCAAAGGGGTTCCCGTAACCATGCGAACGTCAAAGCGCAGGGAAAAGCGGAAATATGAGCGGCAAGAAACTAGCTATCATCGGTACGTCGAATTCGATCATGGAAGCCGGGTATCTACCTGTCCTCAAAAGCTTGATGCCGGACGTTGAGGTGCAGAATTTTTCCTTGGGCGGTGCATCCTCCATGTATGGATGCTATGTTCTGGAGACCGAAAGCATCGTAGACGACTTCGATTATGCGATTATCGACTTCTGTATCCCGGATCAGCAGATGGAGCGGAATAAGTTTCTGACGCTGGAAACCATTGTGAGTGCATTCGGAGCAGTCCTGTCAAAATTCAAGCCGGGCGGCCGTTGTACCCCTCTCGTGATCCTCTACCCGATAAAACATGCATATGAGGATCCGCGTCTCGTGAAAGTACGGGACGAGTTAAAGCGGATTTGCCAGCAGTTCAAAATTGCCGTCGTCGATCCTCTTGATTTGGTGGCGGCAGCTAACCGGCAGTATGGGGTCGATCAGGCGTCATGGTTTGCCGATTGGTGCCATATGCATAAGAATCACTCTCAAGCATTTGCCAGGTTGCTCGCGGACACCCTCAGATCATTGCCAGCGATGACGTCCAGCAAGATTGCGGATCTCCTTCCGAAATACTCCGTGACATACCCTGATACGCTCCCCAAGACGGAGAAGGGGACGCGTTTGATGAAGGCCGACACCTTTACTCTCGCGACCGGAAGTGAACTCAATATCAAGCTCAATGGCTATCTCGTTGGGTTCCTGCAATGGTGTAACGAAGACACCGGCACACTTCTGATTGACGCCGCTGGTCAAAAATATGCTCTGCCGTGCCGCAAGGAAAAGCGTACGTTGGATAATCGCTTCGCCTTTACCAACCCTCCCACCGCAATCAAATGCAGCGGGCCCGTGCGTGTCCGGATCGGCCTAGACCCTGCCTATAAATGGATGAGAACTTTCGGAAACCATGCGGATTATCCGAAAGATGGTACGGAAGTCGGCTTCGGAGGGCTCGTCTTAACCGACAGAGATCCCGAAGAAGCAGGGCGCAAGGTGATCAACTTCCTGAAGCGGCATGAGTTGCAAAGCTGGAAGCCTACCGAGCCGGAGCTTGCTTTCATTGAGAGCTTCGCCGGGCTGGCGGCCAACACCTGATTGGAATCGACGTCGCTTCGCAAGCTGAATGAGCGAGACCATCTCGCCTCAACAGCGCCGCCGCAAGGGATGATATCAATTCCTGTCCTCGCGAAGCGTGCGAGAGGTCGTAAACAGAAAAAACCCTACCATCACAATGCCCGCGGCAGAAATGCCGACATATGCCAAATCAAGCCCCCCCGCTCGGTATTCGGGATAAATGCCGGTTCGAAACCACATAATGACGTGGACAAGCGGGTTCCACATAAGGACCTGCTGAAAAGGGCGCGGCAGGGAGTCTGGAAGAAACAATACAGAGGAAATCAAAAACATCGGCCGGTTGATGAGGGTGAAAATCTGCTCATAAAGCGGGTAGTTGTTGAACATCGGGATATTGATCAAGCCGACGCCCAGACCAAATAGGGTGGCCAGGACGAAGGACGCCACGAGAACGCCGGGGTTCATGGAATTCAGGTGCGATGCCTCTGGGGTGCAAATGGCAAAAATGATGATTGCCACCAGCACGGATGTCAGCAATTGCAGGATGTAGCGGGCGACAATCGCATCGACCGGTGCGACCACCGGATAGGAAAACAAGTTCTTGTTCGCCTTTACGGCGCCGGCCATATAGGTTGACATCCCCTGATAGGCGGCAAACGGCAGGTAGCCAGTTGCAAAGAACAGCGCGAAATCCGTCCCGAGGGCGGGCGCTCTGGCTATGGCCTGAAACAGAAACGTCATCATAGCAACGTGGGCCAGCGGATCGAGAAGCGCCCAGACATAGCCTCCCGGCTTACGCCCATACCGTGCGGATGTCTCTCGTATGATGAGCGCTGCACTAACTCGAATGTGCTGTTTCAGCCAATACATGGAAAATCCTTCTGGCGAGCCATCTACCAATTGAAGGGCTTCGCAGCAAGGCCACGTGTTAAATATTCAATAGCCCATATCAAGGCACGTCATCATCGTGAATTCGATCGCGCCTTGACGAAAGTGCTTGTGCATCAGGGCGATTGTCACGATTCGCGCTATGCGCAGGCGTTGTCCGTTTCGATCGCGGTAACGCGCGATTGTTATGGCATCTGAGCGTTTAGATGCAGCAAGGAACCCAGATGGCGGACGTCAGCGTCAAGGGGCTCATTCAATCTGCCTTGCTTGCTTTAAGCTGCCTTGCGATCGATGCAAGCGACTCTTCCACGTACAGCAGTTTGGATGTGATCACGCCGTCTCGGCTGGGAAGGGTCGGGGAAAAGTGTATCTGGGTGCCGTTTTTGTGTTCGTTGACATGCAGGACCTCTGCAAAATTGACGACAACTTTAGCTTTCCCGGTAGTGGTCAGTAGAATCCACATGCTGAAAGTCTCCTCGGTTATTTCCCGACTTTAGTACTTTCGGGTATCGCCGGATGCGACGGTGATAAATGCGTTTTGTTATCCGAATTCTAGTTTGGAATAGTTAATATTAACCCTGTAACTATACTGAGCATCGCTGCTGCATATGCGCGGCTGCACTTTTGCGTGTTGAACCGCTAAACTCTTTCAAAGTTTTGATTTCCACTGAGAGCTGGCTCTGACTCATAATTGCTGCTGTTGTGGGCGAGATTTTGGCTGATTCATCGGGATCAGCAATTGCAGTATCGATTTCAGCGTGCGAACCTCGCCACTGAAGGCTTGATGACACCATTCAATCAATATTTTGTCTCGCTGCGACGTCATCGCAAGCATCAACAATCTTACAATCGTCTCGCGTACAGGCAACGATGCGGCAGCGTGCTTCTTTGCCAAGCTTAAACAATAGTGGCGCATCGCTAACGCGACGACAATCGCGCTGCCGACTTTCCTGGTTCATCAAGTTTGCAGGGATGGGCTATGGATCAAATCCGCAATTTGTCACCACAGCCTAGCCAGTTTTGGGCAGCAGGCTTGCGGATTGCGAAATCTGCCGTTACCCAATTATTAACAAATCCAACGGGGTGCCACCCTCTTTTGCGAGAGGCGGAGCCTGGCTCCCGGTTTTTGGAGCGGAGATGACGGTGAAACATCGAAGCTCCGGATCGAGAAGGACATGACGTGAGCGGACTGGAAACGGCTATAAGACATGCGCTTGACCGCTCGGACAGGACGAGCGCGGAGACGCGTGCCCGGATCTACCAGTCGGCGCGCAATGCGCTGGAAGCCGGTCTGCGCAAGCAGGATGTGCACGACACCGACGTCATTGCCCAGCAGCGGCATCGCCTGGAATCCATCATTCATGCCATCGAGACGCAGGAGCGGGCTGCGCTGAAAGCCCAGGCCGCCGTTTCCGTGTCGCCGCCGGTGCTGCCGGACGATGCGGTGGCCGGCGATGATCGCCGCCACCCGACCCTGGACGCGGACGCGGCGGTGTCCGTCCATAGCGAGCCAGGCGAAGCGGTCCCGACATCGGGCGATCATAGCCTTGACGGGTTGCGGCCCGAGCGTTTCGACGATTCCACGCCTTCAGGTCCCGCGGTCGCGGTGCCGGTCGAAAAACTAGCCGGCAAGCGCGGCAAAGAGCGCCGCGTGGCGGTTTCCGTGCCGGGAAAGCCCAGGCGCCGGCGCGGCCGCTTCCTGTCTTTCGTCATGGTCGTCGTCACGCTGGGGGCCGCTTTCGGTGCCGCGCTCTGGTGGGCGGAGACGAGCGGGCTGTTGAAGTCGGCGGCCGAGCGTGACACCAGCGTCGCCAATCCGCCGGCGACCGTCCAGTCCGAGGATTTCGACGGTTCGCAAGGACTGACCACGCTCGGCTCTCAGTCCGGGTTCACCGGTGACTGGATCGAGGTTTTCAAACCGGCGGATACGGCCGGCATCACCCCGCGCGGCCAGGCCAAGGCCGAGCCCGTCAGCGACGAAGCCGGTCCGCGGGTCCGCATAACCTCCGCCACTGCCGATGCGGATGGCGATGTCTCGATCGCGGTTCCGGTGGCCGTGCTGGAGCAATTGTCGGGCAAGACCTCGACGGTCGCTATTACCGTGCGCTCCGGCGCCGACAAGCCGACGCAGTTTTCCGTCGAATGCGAGTTCGCCTCGCTCGGAGACTGCGGCCGTCATCGCTTTACGGTCAATGACGAAAAGGTCGACATGCTGTTCAAGGTAACGTTCGACCGGAGCCTCGCGCCGAGCGAGCCGGGTCGGATCCTGATCAACAGCGACGTTGCTGGAAGCGGCCAGAGCCTCAGCCTGTTCGGCATCCGCATTCTGCCCGGTCAATGAGACCGGCCGGCGGATACTGTTTGCCGGCTATTTGACGAAGCCGGGTCCGAACCCGAGGATCTTCGCGTCGATCTCGCCGATCGCCTCCTTATCCTTGTCGTCGTAATCGAGACTGAGGAGGATATGGCGGATGAGGTTGATCCGCAGGCGGCGCTTGTCGTTCGCCCGGATGACCGTCCAGGGCGCATGGGCCGAATGGGTCTCCTTGAGCATGCGGTCACGCTTTTCGGAGTAGTCGTCCCACTTCGTCAAGGCGGCGATATCCATCGGCGAGAGCTTCCACATTTTCAGCGGGTCGTGACGACGGTCATGAAACCGCTTGAGCTGCATCTCGCGACCGATGTTCAGCCAGAACTTGAACAGATGGATACCGTCTTCGACGATCAGCTTCTCGAAGCGCGGCGTCTGCGTCAGGAAATGTTCGTACTGCGCCGGCTCGCAGAAGCCCATGACCGGCTCGACACCGGCGCGGTTGTACCAGGAACGGTCGAAGAGCACGAACTCGCCTGATGTCGGGAAGGTCGCCACGTAACGCTGGTAGTACCACTGGCCGCGTTCGGTTTCGGTCGGTTTCGTCAAGGCAACGATGCGCGCCGAGCGCGGGTTCATGTAGGCGGTGGTGTCATGGATCGCGCCGCCTTTTCCGGCAGCGTCCCGTCCCTCGAAAAGGGTGATCACCCGCTTGCCGGTCGCCTGCAGCCAGAACTGCACCTTTACCAGCTCGATCTGCAGTTTTTCCAGCGTGGCATCGTATTCGTCGCCGTTCAGCTTCTTTTCATAGGGATAATCGTCGGAAGCAAAGGCCTCGTCGTCGATCCATTTCGGCAGCTCCGGGTTGTCGATGTCGAATACCCGCTTCTTGCCGTCGATTTCCAACGTCACCGCGCGGCTGGCCGCCTTGTCCACCATGATGCTCTCCCTGACGCGGGCGACGTGTCGTCTGCCGCCTGCCGATTTACCGGGAGCAGGCCATAATTACATTGCGAATTCAAGCACGCCGTGAAAATCATGTCATGAATGGCCTCTATCACTGGCGGATGCGGCAAGGCTGCGCTTGGTATCACCTGCAGGAAAAGGACCGGACTTGAACGAGGAAAATGCATTCTGGCCGGTGCTGACGGCGCGGGTTTCGGCAGAGAAGTGGATCCTGATCCTGTCCGCCCTGATCGCCATCGTGCTGATCGCGTCCGGGATGCATCCTGGCATCGTCTTCCTGTTCTGGCTGGTTCTGGCTGCGGCGCTGCTCAGCCGGTCCGTGGCCGCGGCGCCGCCGAGCGTTCCCGTCATGCAGGCCAGCGCTGCCGGCGGCGATCAGCTGGATACGCTGGTGATCGTGCTGAATGCACTGGACATGCCCGTGCTTGTCGTCGCGGCCGATGAAACCGTGCTTCTGCAGAACCTTGCCGCGGAAAAAGCTTTCGGAACCATCCCGCAAAACACCTATCTGGCAGCGCGTGTCCGCTCGCCCGGCATTCTCGACATGGTGCGCGAAACCATTTCCACCGGAAAGATCAACCAGATCGAGCATTCCGAGCGGCTGCCGTCCGAGGCCGTCTATATCGTCCGTGTCGCGCCGGCCGAGATTTCCATCGATGGCGGCAGGCAACTTTATATCCTGTCCTATCGCGATATTTCGCAAGCCCGCCGCATCGACCGGATGCGCTCGGATTTCGTCGCCAATGCCAGCCACGAGCTGCGCACCCCGCTCGCTTCGTTGCGCGGCTTCATCGAGACATTGCAGGGACCGGCCCGCAACGACGTCAAGGCGCATGAGAAGTTCTTAGGCATCATGCACGAACAGGCGACGCGCATGAGCCGTCTTGTCGACGATCTGCTGTCGCTGTCGCGGCTCGAGTTGAAGTCGCATATCGCGCCGGACGAAAAGGTCGATCTGGCACCGCTTCTGGGGCATGTCATCGATTCGCTTTCACCGCTGGCACAGGATGTCGATGTCACGATCGCGCTTGATGTTCCTGATGCGCCCGTCTTCGTTCACGGCGACCGTGACGAACTGATCGAGGTGTTCGAGAACCTGATCGAGAATGCCTGCAAATACGGCCAGGAAGGCAAGAAAGTGGAAGTGACCCTCTCCGGAGGAGACGAGGGCAGCCCGGTCGAGGTTGCCGTGCGCGATTTCGGTCCCGGCATCCCCACGGAACACGTGCCGCGCATCACCGAGCGTTTCTATCGGGTCAATGTCGAGGCCAGCCGGTCGAAAAAAGGCACCGGTCTGGGGCTTGCGATCGTCAAGCATATCCTGACCCGGCACCGGGCCAGAATGATCGTTCAGTCGGAACTCGGCAAGGGTACGCTGTTTACGGTACGGTTCTGACACAAAAGTTGCGCAATTTTCGTCAGTTTTTTATATTGTCTTTTAAAATCAGATGCTTGGCTTGTCACAAATGTTTCGTGAAAGTGACATAAAAGGTATGGGCATCGGGGGCTAGTTAGAGGCAGCCGATCAAGACGGCCAAAGCGAGCGCGATCAAAACGCGCACCCACACCAGCCCATTCCGGGAGAATTCTGATGAAAGCTCTGAAACTCACTGTTGCAGCCTTGGTTGCCTCCGTCGCCTTCGCAGGCGCGGCTGCCGCTCGCGACCAGATCCAGGTCGCCGGCTCTTCGACCGTTCTGCCTTATGCCAAGATCGTTGCTGAAACCTTCGGCGAAACCTTCCCCGACTTCAAGACCCCGGTCGTTGAATCCGGCGGCACCGGTGCCGGCCTGAAGGAATTCTGCAAGGGCGTTGGCCCGGACACGATCGACATCGCGAACGCATCGCGCAAGATCAAGGACAGCGAGCTGGAAACCTGCAAGGCAGCCGGCGTCACCGAAGTCCAGGAAGTCAAGATCGGCTACGACGGCATCGTCTTCGCAACCGACGCAGGCAATGCTGACCTGAAGCTCGTTCCGAAGGATCTGTACCTCGCGCTCGCCGCTGAAGTCGTCGTCGACGGCAAGCTCGTCGCCAACCCCTACAAGAAGTGGTCGGAAGTCAACAAGGACCTTCCGGACGTCGAAATCGCCGCCTACATCCCGGGCGAAAAGCACGGCACCCGCGAAGTCTTCGACGAGAAGATGCTTTCCCACGGCTGCAAGGATGCCGGCGCTGCAGAAGCCATCAAGGCTCTGATCACCGACGAGAAGGAAGCTGCCAAGAAGTGCATCGCAGTCCGCAAGGACGGCCTGGCCATCGACATCGACGGTGACTACACGGAAACGCTTGCCCGCATCGCTTCCAACAAGAACGGCATCGGCGTCTTCGGCCTGTCCTTCTTTGAAAACAATGCCGACAAGCTGAAGGTCGCCACCGTCAACGGCGTCGTACCGTCGACCGAAACGATCGCTTCCGGCGAATATCCGGTTTCCCGCCCGCTGTTCTTCTACGTCAAGAAGGCACATCTCGGCGTTATCCCGGGCCTCAAGGAATATGTCGAATTCTTCCTCGACGACCAGATGGTCGGCCCCGACAGCCCGCTGGCTGCCTATGGTCTGGTTCCGGCTCCGGATGCTGAGCGCGAAGCCGACCGCAAGGCCTTCACCGACGGCAACATGCTCTAATCGAAGAGCGGAAAACGGCACGGCAGCTTCTGCCGTGCCGAACCTCCCGTGTACGGATTTGCCGGCTTTCAATGGCGGCTTTCAATGAATGACAAGGCCAGTCATTGAGAGGCTGGGGGACATATCGATGAGCACCTCAATTATTCTTTTGATCATTTTGATCGTCGGACTGGCGGCTTATTTCAGCGGGCGCGCCCGCGCGATGGCAAGCTCGAACGGCAAGCTTTCCGCCTTGCATTCCCTTCCCGGATATCACGGCGTCTACGTCGCCATATGGTCGGTTCTGCCGGCCGCGGTCGTCCTCGCCGTCTGGCTGATCGCCAGTCCCTTTTTTGTCGAAAGCGCTCTCCGCGCCTCCTTGCCGCAGGAAGTGACCAGCCAGGGTGCCGCCACGACCGAGCTGACGCTCGGCCAGGTGATGTCGGTTGCCAACGGTTTGAAGCTCCTGAACACGGACGAACTGGCGGCAGTCACGAATGGTTCCGTCAATCTGCGTGATGCGCTGGGCGCCAAGGGCGTGCCGCTTGCCGGCGACGGCGAACTGTACATGGTCAAGGCCGCGCAGGACTACAACACCATGAAGGAAAACAGCCGCTGGGCCATGAGCGCAGTGGTGCTGGTCATCGCGATCGCCGGTGCGGTCTTTGCGCTTCGCGGCATCTCGGCTCCCTTCCGGGCCAGAAATCGCGTCGAACGGGTCATGCTCGGCGCGCTGCTGGTGGCTTCCTCCATCGCCATCCTGACGACCGTCGGCATCATCGGCTCGATGCTGTCGGAGGCGCTGCGCTTCTTCAACTCGGTTTCGCCGAGCACCTTCTTCTTCGGCACCGTCTGGGATCCGCGCTTCTCCGCGGCCGGCAGCGGCGGCACGGAAGGTCAGTTCGGCCTGCTGCCGCTTCTGGCTGGCACGCTCTACATCGCCTTCGTCGCCATGCTCTTTGCGGTGCCCGTCGGTCTTTTCGCGGCGATCTACATGTCGGAATATGCAAAGCCGGTGGTTCGCGGCATTGCCAAGCCGCTGCTTGAAATTCTCGCCGGCATCCCGACCATCGTCTACGGCTTCTTCGCGCTGATCACGGTCGGACCGTTCCTGCGCGACATCTCTGCGCAGCTGAACGGCCTGGTGACGGGAAATTACGTCAACTTCATCCAGGCGCAGAGCGTTCTGACCGCAGGCATCGTTATGGGCATCATGCTGATCCCGTTCGTGTCCTCGCTGTCCGACGATATCATCACCCAGGTGCCCCGATCGCTGCGCGACGGTTCGCTCGGGCTTGGCGCCACGCGATCGGAAACGATCAAGAAGGTCGTGCTTCCCGCCGCTCTTCCCGGCATCGTCGGCGCGCTTCTGCTCACGGCCTCGCGTGCCGTCGGCGAAACCATGATCGTCGTGCTGGCAGCCGGTGTTGCGGCCCGCATGCAGCTCAATCCCTTCGAGGCGATGACGACCGTGACGGTCAAGATCGTCAACCAGCTGACAGGCGACCTTGAGTTCAATTCGCCTCAGACGCTGGTCGCCTTCGCGCTTGGCATCACCCTGTTTGCCATCACGCTCTGCCTCAACATCTATGCGCTCTACATCGTGCGCAAATATCGGGAACAGTACGAATGACCGACATGACCTCTTCCGTACAGTCCGCCTATGTGCGCCCGGCCCAGGCAAGACGCGATATCGGCATCAAGCGCCGCTACGCTGCGGAGCGCCGCTTCAGGGCCTATGGCGTCGCCGCCATCCTGACGGGTCTCTTCTTCCTGTTCCTTCTGCTGTGGACCGTGGTTTCGAACGGATACACCGCCTTCCAGCAGACCGCGATCACGCTGCCGATCGAATTTTCGGAAAAGATCATTGATCCGAAAAACGAACGTGCGGACAATCCGGCCAAGCTGATGACGGCCAACTATCCGCTTCTCGTGCGGGATGCGCTTGTCAAGGCGCTGGCCATCGACCCGTCGAACCGCGCCTTGGTCAAGCAGGCGACCGACATGGTTTCGGCGAGCGCACGCACCCAGCTTCGCGATATCGTCATTGCCAATCCGGCGGTCATCGGCACCACCGTGGACGTCGCATTGCTTGCCGAAGGCAATATCGACAGCGCCAACAAGGGTCAGATCGACCTCAAGGTCGCCGAGGCCAACCGCAAGGTGAAGGACCAGCAGCTTGCCTGGATGAAGACGCTGACGGAAACCGGCGCCATGGCCAAGCAGTTCAACACCGGCCTGTTCACCTACGGTGCCTCGAGCCGTCCGGAAGCGGCCGGTATCGGCGTCGCCGCGCTCGGCTCGCTCTATATGATGCTGATCGTTCTGGCGCTTGCTTTGCCGATCGGTGTCTGCGCATCGATCTATCTGGAAGAGTTCGCGCCGAAGAACCGGCTGACCGATCTGATCGAGGTCAACATCAACAACCTCGCCGCGGTTCCGTCCATCGTCTACGGTCTGCTCGGTCTGTCGGTGTTCATCAACTTTGCCGGCATGCCCCGCTCGGCGGCGCTGGTCGGCGGCCTCGTACTGACCCTGATGACGCTTCCGACGATCATCATCGCCACCCGTGCGGCGCTGAAGGCCGTGCCGCCGTCGATCCGCTCGGCCGCCCTTGGCCTTGGCGCATCGAAGATGCAGACGATCTTCCACCATGTCCTGCCGCTGGCCATGCCGGGCGTCCTGACGGGTACGATCATCGGCCTTGCGCATGCGCTCGGCGAAACGGCACCTCTGCTGCTCATCGGCATGGTCGCCTTCGTCGTCGACTTCCCCGGTTCCCCCATGGAACCGTCCACGGCGCTGCCGGTCCAGATCTACATGTGGGCCAACGAAGCCGAACGTGCATTTGTCGAACGGACCTCGGGTGCGATCATGGTTCTCCTGATCTTCCTCGTCGTCATGAACCTTGGCGCAATCCTGTTGCGGCGTCGCTTTGAGCGTCGCTGGTAGTGAGGTAAGAACATGAACATGATGTCAGAAGCAGCAGTCGAAAAGGCGCTCGATCAGAAGATGAATACCGCTCCCTACAAGATGACTGGTAAGGATGTTTCGGTCTATTACGGCGAAAAGCGCGCGCTTTTCGATGTGAACCTGAATGTCCGCGAGAATACGGTCACGGCACTCATCGGCCCGTCGGGCTGCGGCAAGTCGACCTTCCTGCGTTGCCTCAACCGCATGAACGACACGATCGACAGCTGCCGGGTCACCGGCAAGATCGTGCTCGATGAAGGCGATATCTACGATCCGTCGATCGACGTGGTCGAACTGCGCGCCCGGGTGGGCATGGTCTTCCAGAAGCCGAACCCCTTCCCGAAGTCGATCTATGAAAACGTCACCTACGGCCCGAAGATCCACGGTCTGGCGCGCACCAAGGCCGAGTTCGACCAGATCGTCGAACACAGCCTGCAGAAGGCCGGCCTCTGGAACGAGGTCAAGGACCGCCTGCACGAATCCGGCACCGGCCTGTCCGGCGGCCAGCAGCAGCGCCTGTGCATCGCCCGTGCGGTTGCCGTCAGCCCGGAAGTCATCCTGATGGACGAGCCGTGCTCGGCGCTGGACCCGATCGCGACCGCCAAGGTCGAGGAACTGATCCACGAACTGCGCGCCAACTATACGATCGTTATCGTCACGCACTCGATGCAGCAGGCGGCCCGCGTCTCGCAGCGCACCGCCATGTTCCACCTCGGCAATCTCGTCGAGGAAAACGATACCGACAAGATGTTCACCAACCCGGACGACCAGCGCACGCAGGATTACATCATGGGCCGCTTCGGTTGATCCGGCCCCTGAACTTTCGAAAGTGTTGATCCGGTTGCGGACGTAAGGAAAACAGACATGTCCTCCACGCACATCTATTCCGTCTATGACGAAGAGCTGAAATATCTGACGCGCCGCATCTCCGAGATGGGCGGCATTGCCGAGCAGATGGTTGCGGATTCCGTCCGCGCGCTCGTCAATGCGGATCTCGCCCTGGCGCAGAAGGTCATCTCCGAGGATGCGATCCTCGACGATGCCGAACGCCAGATTAACGAGAAGGCCATCGTCACCATCGCCAAGCGTCAGCCGATGGCTGCCGACCTGCGCGAAATCATGGGCTCGATCCGCATCGCCGCCGATCTCGAGCGTGTCGGCGATCTCGGCAAGAACAATGCCAAGCGCGTCATTGCGATTTCCGGTTCCGGTATCCCGCGGCAACTCGCCCGCGGCCTGGAGCATCTGGCCGAACTGGCTCTGATGCAGCTAAAGGACGTTCTTGACGTCTATGCATCCCGGTCGCCGGAAAAGGCCAATACCATTCGCGAGCGCGACGGCGAGATCGATGCGATCTACACCTCGTTGTTCCGCGAACTCCTGACCTACATGATGGAAGATCCGCGCAACATCACCCCGTGCACGCATCTTCTGTTCTGCGCCAAGAACATCGAGCGCATCGGCGATCACGCGACCAACATCGCCGAGACGATCTACTACATGGCGACCGGCGCACAGATCCTGGGCGAGCGCCCGAAGGAAGACAACACCGCCAGCCTCGGGGCTGCAAGCGAGTAATGTCGCAATATCGGAGCGCGCGGCAGGTGTCGCGTGCTTCCGGACGGGCACGGAACATGTGCGCTTCCGACAAGAAATTATGTAAGTAAGTTCTTACGTTTGAGTTGCGCGAACCACGGTGCAGGCTCCCCGGAGTCTGCTGCCTCGTGCAATGCGTGAAGGAGTTTCTGACGCATGTTACCGAGAATAGCAGTCGTTGAAGACGAAGAGGCGCTGAGCGTTCTGTTGAGGTACAATCTCGAGGCAGAAGGTTTCGAGGTCGATACGATCAACCGCGGCGACGAGGCCGAGATGCGCCTGCAGGAGCGCCTGCCGGATCTTTTGATCCTGGACTGGATGCTGCCCGGCGTTTCCGGCATCGAGCTTTGCCGCCGGTTGCGGCAGCGGTCCGAGACCGAGCGTCTGCCGATCATCATGCTGACGGCGCGAGGCGAGGAAAGCGAACGCGTCCGTGGTCTCGCAACCGGCGCCGACGATTATGTCGTCAAGCCGTTCTCGACGCCGGAGCTGATGGCCCGCGTCAAGGCGATGCTGCGCCGCGCCAAGCCGGAGGTCCTGTCGACCCTGTTGAAATGC
Organism: Hyphomicrobiales bacterium; assembly: GCA_900472785.1. GTDB lineage: Bacteria > Pseudomonadota > Alphaproteobacteria > Rhizobiales > Rhizobiaceae > Pararhizobium. The sequence goes on from UCJH01000047.1 coordinate 54,261, forward strand.
GGCGATATCGAGCTCGACCGCGAGACGCACCGCGTCCACCGCAAAACGCGGGAGGTTCGCCTTGGACCGACAGAGTTTCGCCTGCTCGAATTCTTCATGGCATCGCCGGGCCGCGTCTTCTCGCGCTCGCAGCTGCTCGACGGGGTCTGGGGGCATGATATCTATGTCGACGAGCGTACCGTCGACGTGCATGTCGGCCGGCTTCGCAAGGCGCTCAATTTTTCCAACATGCAGGATGTGATCCGCACCGTGCGTGGCGCCGGCTATTCGCTGGAAAGCTGATGGCGATCCTCAGGCCTCAATCATAAAAAAGGGGCGATTTCCGCCCCTTTTTCCATTCAGCGTGCCCGACGGCGTTCGCCGGAAGGCTGGTAGGCGAGCTTCGCATGGAAGCTGCAGTAGGGGGCGGCTTCCGGGCTGTCGTTGCCGCAGAAATGAAACTCTTCCTTCATCGGGTCGCCGATCGGCCATTTGCAGGTGCGATCCGTCAGCTGGGTAAGGACGAGGCGCCGCGACATCGGTACGACGACATTGTTGCTCACGGGCTCCAGCTCCTGGCTGGGCACGTATTCCATCTCGACTTCTTCCTTCGTCACGGTGGCGCCGGCTGGACGTGTCACGGTGCGGGTCGTCACGCGGGAAGCGTAGTTTGGTGCGCGGGGCGCTGACGTGGTGCGCTTGGTCCGCGCGGCTGCGGTCGTGCTGCCGCCAGCCTTGGCGCGGCCGGGCAGGCTCAGCCGATGGACCTTGCCGATGACGGCATTGCGGCTGACGCCGCCGAGCTGTGCGGCGATCTGGCTCGCGCTCAGCCCCTCGGACCACAACTTCTTGAGTTTCTCGACCCGTTCGTCAGTCCAGTTCATGATATTGTCTCCGTTTCCGGCGTTGATGATGACGGAATCCCTCACCGTGCTCCGGAGCAAACCGGAACTGCAACGCGATAACACTTTTGGTGACTAGGTCCGCCGCATGCGTCTAGTAATTGAATATTAACCTAGAGAAGGGGTGACTCCGTGACAAGAGTCCCTCGAATCGAGCCGAATCGATTTCTGGGTTTTCCCCAACTTGCTTCAATGGCGTGGTATTTTTGCAAGCCCGGCCGGCGAAAAAATGCAAAGCCCCGTCTGTCGTGCCAATTGCCGCAAATGCGGGGCTTTTGTTGACATTGCAGTGCGAAATGAAGATAGTGCCTTCGCCGCCGCAAGGCGGCATTTTTGATTTTCAGGGCCGGGCACCGGTCGAAAAAAATGCTGTCATGCGGTGCCCCTACCGCCTTGATCCGAGGAGACTTTCGCCATGGCCGAAGCCACGCCGCTTTACGATACCTATGCGCGCGCGCCGCTTCGCTTCGAGCGTGGCGAAGGCGTCTGGCTGATTGCCGAAGACGGCACCCGTTATCTCGATTTTGCCGCCGGCGTCGCGGTCAATTCTCTGGGGCACGCCCATCCGCATCTCGTCTCGGCGTTGAAGAACCAGGCCGACAAGGTCTGGCACCTGTCCAATCTCTACGAGGTTCCCGGGCAGGAAACGCTCGGCGCCCGCATGACCGAGGCGACCTTCGCCGACAAGGTGTTTTTCACGAATTCCGGCGCCGAAGCGCTGGAATGCGCGATCAAGACGGCGCGGCGTTATCATTTCGCCAAGGGCCACCCGGAAAAGTTTCACATCATCACCTTCGAAGGCGCCTTCCACGGTCGCACGCTGGCAACCATCGCAGCCGGCGGCCAGGCGAAATATCTTGAAGGCTTCGGCCCCAAGGCGCCGGGCTTCTATCAGGTGCCGTTCGCCGATATCGCCGCGCTGAAGGAAGCTATCACCGAGGAAACGGCCGCCATCCTGATCGAGCCGATCCAGGGCGAGGGCGGCATCCGCGTTGCTTCGAAGGAGTTCCTGCAGGAACTGCGTGCGCTGTGCGACGAATACGGCCTGCTTCTGATTTTCGACGAGGTTCAGTGCGGCATCGGCCGGACGGGCAAACTCTTCGCCTACGAGGCAACAGGCATCGCACCGGATATCATGGCTGTCGCCAAAGGCATCGGCGGCGGCTTTCCGCTCGGCGCGTGCCTTGCGACGCAGGAAGCCGCGGCCGGCATGGTCGCCGGCACGCACGGCTCGACCTATGGCGGCAATCCGCTCGCCATGGCGGTCGGCAATGCGGTGCTCGACGTGGTTCTGGAGGAAGGCTTCCTCGAACATGTGCGTGACATCGCACTGGTCTTCCGGCAGGGGCTTGCTTCGCTGAAGGATCGGTTCCCGGATGTCATCGAGGAGGTGCGTGGCGAGGGCCTTATGCTCGGTATCAAGGCAAAGGTGCCGTCCGCCGACCTGCTGAAAGCGATCCGCGCGGAAAGACTGCTGGCCGTTCCCGCCGGCGAAAACGTCATACGCCTTCTGCCGCCGCTGATCACCAGCGCCGCGGAAGCCCGCGAAGGGCTTGCCCGCATCGAGCGCGCTGCCGAACAGCTGACGTCGGTAAAACAGAAGGCGTCGGCCTGAGCGTAGAGCGTCAAGCAGGCATAACAGGATTAGGACATGGCCGGTACAAGACATTTTCTCGATCTCTCCGCGATGACTGCGGGCGATCTGCGCGTCATCATCGACGACGCCAAGACGCGCAAGACAGCGACCAAGGCCGGCACGGCGGAAAAGCCGCTGGCCGGCAAAATGCTCGCCATGATCTTCGAAAAGCCGTCGACCCGCACGCGCGTGTCCTTCGATGTCGGCATGCGCCAGCTCGGCGGAGAGACGCTGTTCCTGTCCGGAACCGAAATGCAGCTCGGGCGCGCCGAAACGATCGGCGATACCGCCAAGGTCCTGTCGCGTTACGTCGATGCCATCATGATCCGCACGACGGACCACTCGCGCCTGCTTGAACTGGCCGAGCATGCGACGGTGCCGGTGATCAACGGCCTGACCGACACCACGCATCCCTGCCAGATCATGGCCGACATCATGACCTTCGAGGAGCATAGCGGCCCGGTGAAGGACAAGACGATCGCCTGGACCGGCGACGGAAACAATGTGCTGCACTCCTTCATCGAAGGTTCCGCGCGCTTTGGCTACCGGATGAACATGGCTGTTCCGCTCGGCTCCGAGCCGGACGACAAGATTCTCAACTGGGCGCGCAACAACGGCGGCGAGATCAAGCTCTATCATGACGCCGACCAGGCGGTCGCCGGCGCCCATTGCGTCGTCACCGATACCTGGGTGTCCATGAACCAGGAGCATCGGGCACGCGGCCACAATGTCTTCCAGCCCTATCAGGTCAATGCGGCGCTGATGGAGAAGGCGGCGAAGGACGCGCTGTTCATGCACTGCCTGCCGGCCCATCGCGGCGAGGAAGTCACCGACGAGGTGATCGACGGCACCCAGTCCGTCGTCTTCGACGAGGCCGAAAACCGTCTTCACGCGCAGAAATCGGTTCTTGCCTGGTGCCTTGGCGCGCTTTGAGCGATTTTCGCGCGCCTTGACCGAACGTAGTTTTTAAACTACGTATCCTCATGTTGAATTGGGATGGTTTCCTGGATTTGACGCGAGGTCTTAAATCGCATGATCGAGTTGAAACAGACCGAGACCTTTCTTAAATGGTGGCGGCGTCTCCGGGATGAGCGTGTGCGCGGTTTGATTGTTGCTCGGTTGGATCGTTTGGCTCACGGACACACCGGCGACATCGAGCCGGTTGGCGACGGTGTAAGCGAGCTGCGTGTTCACTATGGCCCCGGCTATCGCATCTACATCCGAAAGCACGGTCATCATTCTACTTTGTGGTGGCAGTAAAAGCACGCAGGCCAAGGACATCAAAGCTGCAAAGCTACTCTCTGAACAATGGAGCGACGGGTATGGCTGAAAAATTGACCAGTTTTGATCCGGCTGAAGGTTTGAAGTCGGATGCTGCGATTGCAGTCTTTATGGAAGAAGCATTCAAGACCGAGGATGCCGGCTATATTGCTCACGCACTTGGCGTCGTCGCACGTGCGAAGGGGATGACGCAAATCGCTACTCAAACCGGTCTTTCGCGCGAGCAGCTCTACAGATCTTTCAGCGAGAACGGCAACCCGACGCTGAAAACAACGATTGCGGTTATGAAGGCGCTGGGTGTCGAACTAACCGCAAAAACGCATGCTTAAGAACACAATCCAGCAATCGCAATTGCGTCCATGACGGTTGCCTTCGTTGACGACCGGTAATGCGGTGCGTAGGGAAAATATGATGACGGATACCATGCAGGGCCTTGGCCAGTTTGATTTTGCCGGCGACGATCACGTCGTGCCGTTCCAGGTGGAGGGGCTCGATGTGCGCGGCCGCGCGGTGCAGCTCGGCCCGATGCTGGACGCCATTCTCGAGCGTCACAACTATCCGCTGCCGGTTGCTCGCCTCGTTGCCGAGACGGTGGTGCTGACGGTGCTTCTCGGAACTTCGCTGAAGTTCGAAGGCAAGCTGATCGTCCAGACGCAGGGCAATGGACCGGTCGACCTCGTGGTTGCCGATTTCTCGACGCCGGACAAGGTTCGCGCCTATGCGCGCTACAACAGCGAAGCGCTTGAGATCGCCGTGAACAACGGCCTGACCGAACCGCACCAGCTGCTCGGCGAGGGCATCCTTGCCTTCACGATCGATCAGGGCGCCGACATGCAGCGCTACCAGGGAATCGTGCCGCTCGATGGTGCGACGCTGGAAGAAATCGCCGGTGTCTACTTCCGCCAGTCGGAGCAGATTCCGACCAAGGTGCGGCTGAGCGTTGCCGAACTGCTGGACCGGGACGAGGCCGGCAAGCCGCGTCATCGCTGGCGGGCAGGCGGCGTCGTCGCGCAGTTTCTCCCCGAGACGCTGGAGCGCATGCGCCAGCCCGATCTCCATGGCGGCGACGGCGACGACCGGGACGAGGTCGTCGAAATCGACGATCTCTGGGGCGAGGCCAAGGTCATGGTCGAGACGATCGCGGCCGACGAACTCACCGACCCGATGGTCGGGCCGGAACGGCTGCTGTATCGGCTTTTCCACGAACGCGGCGTGCGGGTCTATCCGCCGCAGGCGGTCTATGATCGTTGCACCTGTTCGCGCGAGAAGATCAGGGATGTTCTGGCCAGCCTCAGCCAGGACGATATCGATCACACGGTCGTTGACGGTGTGGTCACGGTCAATTGCGAGTTCTGCTCGACGAGCTACACGTTCGAAGCGACGGAAGTGCGCCCGCAGTAAAGCGGGATTGCCGTCCTAGTTCAGAACGCGGCTTTGCCCAGGGGCATCGAGCGAGAAGGCGGGGATACTGACCTCGAAGGTTTCCCCGCTTTCGGACTCCATGCCGTAATGGCCGAACATCACGCCGGAGGGCGTGTCGAGCGGGCAGCCGGAGGAATATTCGTAGGTATCTCCGGGATTGAGCACGGGTTGTTCGCCGATGACGCCGGGGCCGTTCACCTCGTCGACCTGTCCGGATTCATCGGTGATGTGCCAGTAGCGCGTCATCAGCCGGACGGAAATGTCGGAATGGTTGGAAATGACGATCCGGTAACCCCACACATAACGGCTGTCATCCGGATCGGATTGCTCCTCCAGATAATAGGGTTCGACAGTCACCTCGATGTCGCGGGTCAACGCGCGATACATATGCAATACCTTGTTCAATTCGCAAAACGTATTCTACAGGAATATGGTTTCGTCAAGAATAACAGGCGGAGACGAAGACGCCGTTTCGCGTCAATTTGCAACAGGGCAGCGCTGTTCTTCCCGAAAGATCAGGCAGACATCGATCATCCTAAAATGCCGGCTCTATCCGTAACGCCGGATGGGACGATGGGTTCCCGTGGCAAGGGCTCATGATATCCATGGCCATCTGATGAAAAAGCCGCCTGAAAGCGTATTTCAGGCGGCTCAAATGCGTACATTTTCCAGAGGGGTCAGGCCGAGACCGCTTTCAGGGCGCGGGCGAAATCGTCGACCAGATCCTGGCTGTCCTCGATCCCGGCGGAGAAGCGGACGGTGCCCGGCGAAATGCCGAGCTCGGCGCGCGCATCGTCCGACAGGTTCTTGTGGGTCGTGGTGGCCGGATGGGTGATCAGGCTCTTTGAGTCGCCGAGATTGTTGGAGATCTTGACGATCTCCAGTGCGTTCTGCAGCGCAAAGGCCGCTTCCTTGCCGCCCTTCAGTTCGAAGCAGACCAGCGTCGATCCGCCCTTCATCTGCCGCTCGATGATATCGGCCTGCGGGTGGTCCTTGCGGCCGGGATAGATGACCTTGGCGACCTTGCCCTGTTCCGCGAGGAAATCGGCGATTTTCGAGGCGTTTTCGGTTTGCTGGCGCACGCGCAAGGGCAGCGTCTCGATGCCCTTCAGCAAGGTCCAGGCGTTGAACGGCGACAGTGCCGGGCCGGTGTGGCGGAAATAGTCGTGCAGGTGTTCGTCGATCCAGGCCTTGTCGGAGAGGATCACCCCGCCGAGGCAACGGCCCTGGCCGTCGATGTGCTTGGTCGCCGAATAGACGACGATGTGTGCTCCGAGTTCCAGCGGCTTCTGCAGCAGCGGGGTCGCAAAGACATTGTCGACGATCACCTTGGCGCCGACGGCATTGGCGATTTTGGCCACGCCGGCGATGTCGATGACCTCGAGCGTCGGATTGGTCGGGCTTTCAAGGAAGAAAACCTTGGTGTTCGGCTTCACGGCCTTTTCCCAGTTCTCCAGGAAGCGGCCGTCAATCAGCGTGAAGTCGATGCCATATTTGGGCGCAAGTGTCTCGACGACCCAGCGGCAGGAGCCGAACAGGGCGCGGGCGGCAACGATGTGGTCTCCGGCCCGCAGCTGGCACAGGATCGCGGCGGCGACGGCTGCCATGCCGGATGCGGTGGCGCGCGCATCCTCGGCGCCTTCCAGCATGCACATGCGCTTTTCGAACATGTCGTTGGTCGGGCTGCCGTAGCGGGCATAGATGAAACCGTCCGTTTCGCCCTTGAAGCGGGCTTCCGCCGCTTCCGAGCTTTCATAGACGAAACCTTGGGTCAGAAAGATTGCTTCGGAGGTTTCGCCATGGGCAGACCGTGTCGTGCCACCATGAACGAGCTGGGTTGCCGGGCGCCAATTCTTGCTCATCATCGTCACTTTCAAAACAAAAAAACCGGCCGCGAAAAGCAAGCCGGTTCTGAGACCCGGCCTTTTTAGCTATTTGTTTAACGTGGCTGCAAGCCGACCGGCCAAATCACCACGGGATAATTCTCCAAATACTGCGCAAGCGTGCTTGCGTCAATTCCCCCGAGCGAGAAGATATGTCATGGGGACAATTCGGGTTATCACGGGCCGTTCGCGACCGGAGGAAAGACACATATGACGAGGGCAACGGGCATACTGGCCGATCGCGCGATCGCAGCGCTGTTTGAAACCGGCCGCCTGATCAGCGAAGCGCCGCTCGACGGCGACCAGATCCAGCCGGCGAGCCTCGATCTGCGGCTGGGCTCGCGCGCCTTTCGCGTCAGGGCAAGCTTTATGCCCGGCCCCAATCATCGTGTCGCCGACAAGCTGGACCGGCTGAAGCTGCACGTCATCGATCTCAGCGAAGGCGCCGTGCTGGAAACCGGATGCGTCTATATCGTGCCGCTGATGGAAAGCCTCGATCTCCTGAACGACATGTCGGCCTCCGCCAATCCGAAAAGCTCGACCGGACGCCTCGACATCTTCACCCGCGTCATCACCGATTATGCGCAGGAGTTCGACAAGATTCCGGTCGGCTATTCCGGCCCGCTCTATCTGGAAATCAGCCCGCGCACCTTCCCGATCATCGTGCGGCGCGGCTCGCGCCTGTCGCAGATCCGTTTCCGCATCGGCCAGGCGGTCCTGAGCGAGGCGGAAGTGCTGGCGCTGCACGAGAGCGACGTGCTGGTGGCGAGCGACCGGCCGAATGTATCGGGCGGCGGCATTGCGCTGTCCATCGATCTCAAGGGCACCGGCGCCGACGGCCTGATCGGCTATCGGGGCAAGCATCACACCGCCGTCGTCGATGTCGACAAGAAGGCCGAACACGGCATTTTCGATTTCTGGGAGCCGCTCTACAGCCGCGGCCATGACGATCTGATCCTCGATCCCGACGAATTCTATATTCTCGTGTCGCGCGAGGCCGTGCATGTGCCGCCGCTCTATGCCGCCGAGATGACACCGTTCGATCCGCTGGTCGGGGAATTTCGCGTGCATTACGCTGGCTTCTTCGATCCGGGTTTCGGCCACGCCTCTTCGGGCGGCACCGGCAGCCGCGCGGTGCTGGAGGTGCGCAGCCACGAGGTGCCGTTCATCCTTGAACACGGCCAGATCGTCGGCCGCCTGATCTACGAGCACATGATGGAGCATCCGCAGGGGCTTTATGGCTCCGGTCTCGGCTCCAACTATCAGGCGCAGGGCCTGAAGCTTTCGAAACATTTTCGCGCGGAATGACGCCGGCCTGCGCCCGCCGCCGGACACTTGCCGGGACGCGAGCCTTGACAGCGCCTGCCGCATAATGGAAATGTCCGCTCAGCCGCGGGTGTAGCTCAATGGTAGAGCAGCAGCTTCCCAAGCTGAATACGAGGGTTCGATTCCCTTCACCCGCTCCATTTTCTTCTGCTCATGGATCCATTCTCACGACAGGGGCGTGCGGCGTCTTGTTCCAGACGAAGGGTTTGTTGCGCAGTTCGAACACGGCCTTCCAGGCGGCGGCGGACACGACGAGCCAGTAGGCCGGCACGAAAATCCACCGCCAGCCGACGGCGCGGCGTTCGGCGTTGTTCATGCGATTGCGCCCGAGCGCGATGAAAACGGCATAGCTTCCGAAGATGTTGGTGATGTCGGTGATGAACAGCCAGAAGGCGAGGGTGTCCTCGACATGGGCGTTCTCCTGCAGCATCATCCAGGTCAGATAGCCGAGAAAGGCGACGATGATCGGATGACCAAGCGAGGATAGAAGCAGGCCGGCAATCAGGATCTGGAAGACCGTAAACCCGGCCCAGCCCATTTCTCGGGCCAGTTTCCCAGGCTCGCGCATGAGCACCAGCCAGGTCTGCAGCCAGCCCTTGAACCAGCGGGTGCGCTGGCCGAGCCAGACGCCAAGCGTCACCGGCGCGTCTTCGAAGGTCGGCTTTGAAATGACGCGGGCGCGATAGCCAAGGCGATGCAGGCGCATGCCGAGGTCTGCATCCTCGGTCATGTTGTACGGATCCCAGCCCCCGATCGCCTTCAGCGGCGCCGTCTTGAAATGGTTGGAGGTCCCACCGAGCGGCAATGGCAGATCCGAAACCGAAAGCATCGGCAGGAGGCCGCGAAACAGACCGGCATATTCGAGGGCGAACAGCGCGCTCAGCCAGGATTGCCGCGCATTGGTGACGATCAGCGGCGCCTGCAGGCAGATGACATGGGGCGGAGCTTTCGCGAAGGCGGCATGGGCCTCGCGCAATTGCCCCGGATCGGGCCGGTCCTCGGCATCATAGACCGTGACCAGCGCGCCGCGACAGCCCGGCAGTGCATAGGCCAGCGCCTTTGGCTTGGTGCGGGGAAGACGCACGGGTACGCGGACTATTTCATATTCCGGAGCGAGCCGCATCGCTTCCAGTGCTGTGATTGTTTCTGCGTCGTCCTCTTCGCAGACAAGCTTGATGTCGAGGCGCGACCGTGGCCAGTCGAGCCTGTCGAGGGCCTGGACCAGTTGCGCGGCAACGCCTTTTTCCTTGTAGAGCGCCACCAACACCGAATAGACGGGTAGGGGCTCGTCAGCGGTTTCGTCGGGTGCAGCCGCCGGATCGTCTGCGTCGTCTTGCCTTTGGCGGAAGGCGTAAAACAGCGCATAGAAGCGGATAAGAAGATTGGCGAGATAAAACAGCGTCAGCACGATATGGACGAGAAGCATGCTGATCAACGGCAAGGTGACGGCCGAGACGATCAGCCCGCAGAAGAGGACGCCGGTGTAGAAACCCTGCCGGCCCCAGAAGGTGATGCGTGCGCTGTGCAACGGCGTCGTTTCGAACAGCGCGCTGGCGGTCTCCGATACCCGGCGCAATTGCCCCGCCTGCCAGGCCGCACGGCGGACTTCGGAGGCGGTGGCTACCGCAAGGCAGGCTCTCAAGGCGGGAAGACGCTGCAGCGTTTCGCGGGTTTCCGCCAGACGATCGAGTCTCGGAACGATCACGGTGACCGGCGGGCGAGAGGGATGATGGAGGCGCAGCGTTTCCGGGCGGTTGATCTGGCTGTCCAGCCCGGCGATATCGAGAATGCGCGAGGGGTCCAGCGTCTTCAGGAAGGCGACGCCGAGCATTTCCGCCAAGGCCTCGAAATAGAGCGTTTCGTCCACTTCTCCGGACGCCAGCAGTTCGTCTTCGACCGATGTGCCGTGCGCCTGCGCTTTCAGCATCATGCGTGCGATCAGCGGCTTGCCGATGCCGAGACGCAACAGGTCCCGGCCCTGCTGCAACAGTTCCGGCGTCAGTTGCAGCGCAAGGGGTTTTGCCGGTGGCGCGACGATCGCGGCTTCCGGTTGTGCATTCACTGTAGCTATCCCGGAAATGTCCGGATATTCTCCGAAGCGCATCCATGAACCCATTGCCGCGCAGCAATGCGCACCCCTGTCCCCGCGATCGATCATAATGAGACGTGCCGTGTATTCATCCCTAAAATTCTATGGGTTCTTCGCGCTAAACGTGCTTTTGGTTGCGTTTTTTGGTGGCATCGCACAGGCGGCTGATGACGCAACACATGATATGCCGATCCTGTTCGACAGCCGCGAACGCATAGCAAAGCCGGACCTGAGTGGTCTTGTCCGGTTGCGTTTCCTGACCACGGTCGATTTCCCGCCTTTCAACTTTATCGATCAATCGGGAAAGCTTGCCGGCTATCACGTCGATCTCGTCCGCGAGATCTGCCGTCTTCTCGACATCGAGAAGAAATGCGAAATCCAGGCGGTCACCTTCGGGGAATTGCAATCGGCGCTACAGGAGGGGCAGGGCGAGGCGGTGGTTGCCGGCGTTGCGATCAGCCCGGAAATGCGCCAGCGCTTTGCCTTCTCCCGGGTTTTCATGACGCTGCCGGCGCGTTTCGCGGCAAACACGCGTTCGCTGGGCAGCGCGGCAACGGTGAAGGCCCTTGCCGGAAAACCGGTCGGCGTCCTCGCTGGAACGACGCATGAGGCCATGTTCAAGGCCTTTTTCCCAAAGCTTGAAGCAAAAACATTTGCAACGCGGTCGGAGATGCTGGCTGCCCTGAAGAAGGGCACCGTCCCGGCGGTGTTTTCCGATGGCATGCAGTTGTCGTTCTGGGTGTCCGGTGCGGATGCGGCCAATTGCTGCGCGCTTCTCGACGGCGCCTATTTCTCGCAGCGCTTCCTTGGCGAGGGGCTGTCGATCATGAACCGAAAGGACGATCCCGCTTTGACCCAGGCAATCGATCACGCGCTTCTCGCGCTTTCGCGCAACGGCCGGCTCAACGAAATCTATCTGCGGTATTTCCCCAACGGGATTTTCTGACGCCGCAGGTCTATCGGCGAAACCGCGCCATGGCGCCGCGCTCGATGGCGGCACAGGTCAGCTTGTCGAGGCCGAGGCGGTCGCGCAGCATCTGCAGCAGGCGGATTTCCTCGCTCCGGATGGCAAGGTCTGCGGCGGCCAATTCGACAGCCAGCGCATAGGCGGTGTCATAGAGCCGGGCAGGCAGGGCCTCGCGGATGATCTCCAGCACGATGTCGAGACCTTCAGGACCGGAAAGCTGGGCCGAGCAGTCGCGGGCGACGTCCACCAGTCGCTCGTCGTCGAAATCCTCGAACACAGGCAGAAAACGGCTGAGCGTGCCGATCCGCTCGAGTTCCTGCTCGCTCATCGCCTTGTCGACGGCCGACATCATGACCATGACGTAGACGAGGGCTTCGTGGTGGCTAAGGGTATCAAGCATGGGATTTTGAACCTGGCTCTGTGCGCTTCGACTGAGGTACGGTCTTGCTTTCGCGCTTGCAAGAGGGTGCAATGTCATTTCCCAACGATGCATCCGGTCGCAAAAGACCCGGCGCAGTCGGCTGCACCGGGTCCAATGATGATTAGCGGCGTTCTACCAATATGTCGGCCGTGTCAGGCCGCGACGCCCTGAATGGCTGAAACCTGCCAGTCGCCGCCACGCTTGCGCAGGAAGGTCCAGAGTTCGACGGCTTCCGTCAGCTTGTCCGGATCGCCTTCGACGACGCGGCCGGTGGCGCGCTCGCGAACGACGTCGATGCTTTCATAGCGCATGGCGACGGTCGCGTAGTCCGCACCATCCTCCTGCCAGGCCTCGGAAACATCGCCCTGCACGAGGCTCACGTCGCTAACCTCGTTCTTCAAGCCCCGGGTGGCATTGTCGCTCAGTTCTTCGGCAAGGTAGGACATCGCCTCCGGTGTCGTCAGCTTGCGCAGCGCCGCATAATCCTCGTTGGCATAGGCGGTCTGCACCTGTTTCAATATGGTCTCGAACGTATCGAGATCGCCTTGGCCGACACCGATTTCATCGGCAGGACGCGGCGTTTCCTGGCGCTGGCCACCGCCGATGCTCGGAATTTTAAACGCGGGCATTGCCGGGCCTCTGGTATCGGAGCCGCCAAATCCGGACGTGCCAAATCCGGAATTGCCGGGGGCGTATTCAGTGCCGGCACTGCCGCGCGGCGAATATCCGGCGGAAGCCGTCTGCCGGTTGCGGCCGAAGAAACGCATGGCGAGCGTCACCGCGCCGAGGATCAGCGCCATCTGCAAAAGCAGGCCGAGGAAGCCGATGCCGCCGCCGAACCCGTTGCCCATCAGCATGCCGATCAGGCCACCCAGCGCCAAGCCACCCAGCAGCGATCCGCCGAAGCCGCCGAACAAGCCGCGGCCCTGCGTCGCCGGGCGGTTCTGGCCGAAGCCCTGCTGTTGCGCGGAGGATGGCGTGTTCTGTGGCTGCGTCATCGTCCGGTCGATCGGCGTAGCGGTATTCGGCGCGGTGCGGGTGACAGCCGGCGACTGGAAGGTGCGTGTGCCACGGCTGCCGAAACCGCTGCCGGCGCGGCGCGCCTCCGCCACGTCGACGACGGTCAGCATGACCGTCAAACCCACTGCCGCCAAGGCAACAAACCGTCCAAAACGCTGCATCGAACCCGATCCTCTCAATCTTCTCCCGTGGATCCCTTCGGACCCTCCGTGCGGATATAGAGAGTCCATCAGGGTGTTTTAAGGGTAAGGCCGTGTTTTGCCGGGACTTAACGGTGAACTGGCAGCGAAAAACGGTCTGTTTTGAGCGCTTGGGATAAACAAGGCCCTAGTTCGTCAGGTCGTAGGGTATGCGGTAGCCATTGGCTTCCAGCCACTCGATTGCCAGTTTCGGCTCGTCCGTCTGAATGATGGTCGCGCCGCGATCGGCCCAGAAGCCGTAGACGTCGTCGGGTCGATGGCCGAAGACCGCCAGTTCGTCACCGCGGCCGCCGGCGAGCATCGCACCGGGCTTGTTGACGATCGGATAGGTGTTGACCCAGAGATGCCAATTGCCGGCAACCGCGGCTGCTCGCGCCTTGGCGCTGAACAGCGGTCCGCCACGGTCCGTGAGCGGTGCCCCGGTCTGGTGCCAGGCAACGAGTTCGGCGGCAAAGGCAGAGAATGCCCGCGTCGCCTGCGTCATGAAACGGGCGTCGTGCACGGCATCGTCGGCAAGGATCGGCATGAACGGCACATCCGCGCCGACCTGTTCGAGGATCGCCTTGGTATCGTCGATCCGCCGGGGGTTCCAGACGTTCTCCTTGATCAGAATGCCATCAGCCATGCCGAGCGCGCGCGCTTCGGCCGCGATTTCCGGCAGCGCCTGGGCGCCGAGCTTGTTGTCGATGTTGACGAGAATACGGCCCCTGGCGGCGGCCAGCGCCTGTTTCAGCGTCGGGATCGGCTCGTCGGTAACGATGCCGGTGCCCTCGACAATCAGCCGGCAGGCCTGCAACTCGGCCAGCCGGCGCTTGTCCACCTCGCCCTTGCAGGTGGTGGTGCGGTCGAGCCAGCTGTCGTGCATGACGATCAGCCGGCCATCGGCCGTCTTGCGGATGTCCATCTCGACCATTTCGGCGCCGAGATCGATGGCATAGCGGATCGAGGCGAGCGAATTCTCCGCCATCTGGATTCGTCCGTTCTCCTTCCAGCCTGCCCGGTGCGCCACGACCATGATGTGGCCGCGCCATTGATTGGCATCCTGCAGCCGGCCGAGAATCTGGCTGGTGCGCGTCGTCTCGGCGGCGATGCCGTTGACGGTAACGGCGGCGAGAACAAATGCTGCAAAGATCGGGGCTGCCCATCGCATGACAATGCTCCATGTCCGTGATCAGTCCGATGGCGATAGACTTTGGCGATGACAGAGCCGTGAAGCGGGGATGACAGGATGATGAATCCTGACCTGAGGATTTGCGGGTGATTTTTGGGTCTCGCCATCATGGCCAGAGAAAAAGCCCTCCCTGCAACAAGGGAGAGCAGGCTTCGGATTGCTGGAAAGCGCTGCCGGATCAGCCGACGAATGTCTCGAACAGGAGCTTGAGGTTCAGCACGACGATGATCGAGGCGACGATCCAGGCCAGCACCGCGACCGTTCGGGGGATCACGAAAACGCCCATCTTGCGTTTGTCGGAGACGAAGCGGACCAGCGGAATGACCGCGAAGGGAAGCTGCATGGACAGGATGACCTGGCTGAAGACCAGCAACTGCGCGGTACCCTTCTCGCCATAGAGTGCGGTCACGATGATGACCGGGATGATTGCCAGCGCACGGGTTATAAGACGTCGCGCCCAGTTGGGAATGCGCAGCCGCAGGAACCCTTCCATGACGATCTGGCCGGCGAGCGTCGCCGTGACGGTCGAGTTGAGGCCGGAGGCAAGAAGGGCGACGGCAAACAACGTGGAGGCGATGCCAAGGCCGAGCAGCGGCGACAGAAGCTCGTAGGCCTGGCCGATTTCGGCAACGTCCGTACGGCCGCTGGCATGGAACACGGAGGCCGCGACGATCAGGATCGCGGCATTGATGAACAGTGCGAGCATCAGGGCAATGGTGCTGTCGGCAGTCGCCCATTTGATCGCATCGCGCTTGCCCTCGTCCGTCCGCTTGAAGGCGCGGGTCTGGACGATGGAGGAGTGCAAGTAGAGATTGTGCGGCATGACGGTGGCGCCGATGATGCCGATGGCGATGTAGAGCATGGCCGGGTTGGTGACGACCTCGGTCGAGGGAAGGAAGCCACCGAGGACTTCGGCAACCGGCGGGGCCGCCGCGACGATCTGGACGATGAAGCAGAAGGCGATGACGATCAACAGCGCGATGATGAAGGCTTCGAGATAGCGGAAGCCCTTGTTCATCAGCAGCAGCACCAGGAAGGCATCGAGCGCGGTCAGAAGCGCGCCGCCGATCAGCGGGATGCCGAACAGAAGCTGCAGCGCGATGGCGGTGCCGATCACTTCGGCGAGATCGCAGGCGATGATCGCTGCTTCGCAGGCAATCCAGAGAAGGAAATTCACCGGCCGGGAATAGCTGTCGCGACAGGACTGCGCGAGATCGCGGCCTGTGGCAATGCCGAGACGGGCGGCCAGCGCCTGCAGGAGGATGGCCATCAGGTTGGAGAGCAGGATCACCGACAGCAGCGTGTAGCCGAACTGCGAGCCGCCGGCGAGGTCCGTCGCCCAGTTGCCGGGGTCCATGTAGCCGACCGAAACCATGTAGCCGGGCCCCATGAAGGCCAGAAGCCTGCGCACCCACATCCCGTTCTGCGGCACTGGAATGGTCGCGTTGACCTCCGGCAGCGACGGCATGGCGTCTTCGTCGCGCGACGAGAATGTCCACATCGAACGGGGCAGGGCGGTGGCTTTTGGATCGGACATGAACGCGGGCTCCGCGAGGAAATATGTGGATTTGGAAGGACGCTAGGCCAAGGCGCAACATTATGCAATATGCTATATTGTATTGATATTGCTTTTCTTTGGTTTCGGTGGCGACTGACATTGCCGACGAGGGCACAACAAGCCGCTGTGAATAATTACAGCCTGTGCTATGAATCTTCGCAATTCTGAGACTGAAAAAGGATATCGCCGTTTGCCGCGTCGCGCCGTTCCCCGCAAAGATCCGTTGCCGGACGCGGATATCCATTCCGAGGGCTTCCGGCAGATGCGGCAAGCGCGGCGCGGTGCGCTGATCGAGGATTATGTCGAGCTGATCGCCGACCTGATCGAGGACGGCAACGAGGCGCGCCAGGTCGATATTGCCGCTCGCCTCGGTGTCGCACAGCCGACCGTCGCCAAGATGCTGGCCCGGCTTGCGGCCGAGGGGCTCGTCTCGCGCAAACCCTATCGCGGCGTCTTCCTGACCGCGGCCGGCGAGGCCGTGGCGCTCGAAAGCCGTGCCAGGCACCAGACCGTGGAAGCGTTTTTGCGCTGCCTCGGCGTCAGCCCGGAAACGGCGCGGATCGATGCTGAGGGCATCGAGCATCATGTCAGCGCCGAAACGCTCGACGCTTTCCGGACATTCATCGCCAGGCCGCGCTAAGCATCTTTCCCAAAATTCCTTCCAGCAGAATGGGTCGCATTGAGGAACGGTGCTGTAGTGGTGATCAGCCGGCGCGAAGCCGATTGGAAAAGCGCTCGCCGGCAATGATGATCATGCCGGCGGAAATGATCAGCGCCGCCCCGGCAAACACCTGCGCACCCGGGATATCGCCCCAGATGGCGAAGCCGAGCATGAAGGCCCAGACCAGCGAGGAATATTCGAACGGCGCCAGAACCGAGACCGGCGCGCGCCGCATGCCTTCGAAGAGCGCATATTGGGCAATCCCGGCAATCAGCCCTGTTCCTGCCATCAGGCCGAGATCGGCAAGCCGCGGCGGCACCCAGTAGATCGCCATCGGCACGCAGGTGAACAGGATGAAGAAGCCGCTGGACAGCGTCATCTGCACCAGCGTCACCTCTTTCAGCGCGGTCTTGCGCAAAAGCACGGTGCCGATCGCCCAGAACACAGCCGCCTGAAGTGCGAGCAGCACCGGCGTGTTGATCGTCATGCCGGCTCCGAGAGGGTCGCAGGCGACCATGACGCCGACGAAACCGACCAGCACGGCCAGCCAGCGCAGCGGCGGAACATGCTCCTTGAGGACGGGGACGGCGAGGATGGTGATGAGGATCGGCGAGGCATAGTAGAGCGTCGTCAGTTCGGCGAGCCCGAGATCCCGCGCGGCCGTATAATAGGACAGCCAGGCGGCCAGCAGCAGCAGGTTGCGGATGAACATCGGCTTCAGCACCGGCGAGGCGATGGCTTTGCGGACAACCGCACCATGACCGACAGCAACGCACAGCAGGAAGATCGTGACGCTGCGCACGAACAGGATCTGGAAGACCGGCAGCCCGACCACCAGCCATTTGACCGAGGCATCCTGCAGCGAAAACAGGAAATAGGAAAAGATCGTCAAGAGGATGCCGGAGAGGACGGGGGTGTTCACGGAAGGCTCCAGGGCGCGCTGTCCGATGATGCGGGCAGGTCCTCTGATAGCGCGCCGCGCGTTCGCGCGAAAGGGGATGGCCGTCGCACCGGTGTGGCGAAAAATGAGGGGCCGGCACGCGCCGGTTCGATTGCCACCGACTAAAGGCCGAGCGCCGAGAGCATGATGAAGGTGGCGAACAGCACGAAATGCGTCATACCCTCGATGGCATTGGTCTCGCCGTCATTGAGGTTGATCGCAGCGACGATCAGCGTGATCGCCATCATGACTGTCTGCACCGGTGTCATCGCCATGACGAAGGGCTGGCCTGTATAGAGCGCGATCGCCTCCATCACCGGCACGGTGAGGATGACCGTCGACAGCGATGCCCCAAGCGCGATGTTGACCACCGCCTGCATGCGGTTGGCAAGGGCCGCCCTCAGCGCCGTCATGATTTCCGGCGAGGCGGAGATGGTCGCGACCACGATCGCCGCCACTATGGGCGGCGCGCCCGTTCCCTTCAGCCCGGCGGTCAGAAGCACCGACATGATTTCCGCCAGCGCGCCGATGATGACGACGCCGACGACGAGGATGAGGATGGAGCCGAGAACGGGTTCGTCCCTCGCCGGCGCCTCATCGGTCTTCGGCCGGGTCTTCGGATAGCTGTAGCTGAAGAAATAGCTGTGGGCGCCCACCTGCATGCGCAGGAAGACCGCATAGAGCGTCACCATGGCAATGATGGTGAAGCCGGAATAGAAATGCCATTTGGCCTGCGGGATGAATTCCGGCACGACCATGGAAATGCCCATCGCCGTCAGGATCATGACGCTGTAGGTTCGGCTCGAATCGTCGTTGTAGGGCTGCTCGCCATGCTTGATGCCGCCGAGCAGGGCCGCGAGCCCGAGAATGCCGTTGATGTCCAGCATCACCGCCGAATAGATCGTGTCGCGCACCAGCGTCGGCGATGCCTCCTTGCTCATCAGGATGGCGAGGATGATCACCTCGACGAGCACGGCCGACAGGGTCAGGATCATCGTGCCGTAGGGATCGCCGACCTTGGCTGCCAGCACCTCTGCGTGGTGGGCGACACGCATCGAGGCCAGAACGATGGCGCCCACCAGGACGGCCGCACCGCCAAGCGCCAGAAGGCGCCCGCCGCCAAGCAGGCTGTGCTCGCCGAGAAAGCCGAGAACACCGGCCAGAAGCGCTGCCAGCAGCAGAAATTCGGATTTGAGGATGGAGTACAAGGAAGCGCCCCGCAGCCGGCCTGTTCCGGTCGAGGATAAGAATAGGTCGGCAGGGCGGCTTTTCAATTGCGGATGGTTGTCAGTTCTTTGCTTAAATGTGAGGATTATTTTCCTCTCCGCCTTTACTCCGGCCGGTCCTTTCGGTAGTCTCGGCTCCGATTTAAGCGGCGCTCGTCTGGCGCTTCGTCCGCCTGCAGGATGGCAACAATGTTTTCACATGACAGCATTTGGGGAGCCATCGACGCGCTCGCCGAGCGTCATCAATTGTCTCCGTCCGGCCTTGCCCGAAGGGCCGGCCTCGATCCGACGTCGTTCAACAAGTCGAAACGCCACTCGGTCGACGGGCGCGAACGCTGGCCCTCGACCGAATCCATCGCCAAGGTGCTGGATGCGACGGGCTCGACGATCATCCAGTTCATGGATTTCCTGCATCCCGACAGTCGCGATCGCGACGGGCAGTTTCCGGACGGCGCCTTTCCGCCGCAAGCCGGCTCCATCCCGCTGCTCGGCTTTGCCCAGGCGGGTGCCGGCGGCTTTTTCGACGATGGCGGCTTTCCGGCCGGCCAGGGCTGGGACGTGGTCGATTTTCCCGCGGCCCCCGGCACCAAGGCCGGCGTTTATGCGCTGGAAATCCAGGGCGACAGCATGCTGCCGCTTTATCGCGACGGAGACGTGCTGATCGTCGAGCCCGGCGCGCAGATCCGCCGCGGCGACCGCGTCGTCGTCAAGACCAAGGAGGGCGAGGTGATGGCCAAGGTGCTGGTGCGCCAGACCGTGCGCAGCATCGAACTTCTCTCGCTCAATCCAGACCATGCCAACCGGACCTTCGATGTCGGCGACGTCGAGTGGATCGCCCGGATCATCTGGGCAAGCCAGTAAGAGAGCCGGCGGCATGAGCGACGCACCAGCCATAGGATATGTTTCCTGATGAAGCGGCATTTGCTGACGCTTGCCGGCGGCTGTGTCGGCATCGCGCTGACGGTCGCACTTCTGTCCGCCGGTTCCGCGACGATCAAGGGACGCGACAGTGCGGCGACGCCGGATTTCGTGCTGGAAACGCCTGATATGACCGAGCTTGGCGCTGACGCAGACCTGCCCGCGGACGAGACGGTCGATACCCTTGGCGAGGAAATGCCGGCGGTGCGCAGCATCGAGCCGCAGCAGTTCGGGCTTCCCGACGAGGTGACGACTGCGCCGCTGGAGCGGATCGAGCCGCGCATGCCGCTATCGCAGCCCGTGGTCAAAGAGGTGAAGCCCGTGACGACGGTGCTGCGCCATCCGGTTGCCGTTTCGGCGGGGCTGATCCGCTTCGGCGACAGCCTGCTGCAGCTGGAGGGGCTGGAACCCCAGGATGCCGCACGCATGTGCGATAGCGGTGGAAAGCCGTGGCCCTGCGGCATGGTGGCGCGAACGGCTTTCCGCAATTTCCTGCGGGCGCGGGCACTCGTCTGCACCGTTCCGGATGGCGGCTGGACGGGCACGGTGACCAGCGCCTGCACCGTCGGCGGCGACGATCCGGCCGTCTGGCTTGCCGAAAACGGCTGGGCGACGGTGCCGGACGGATCGCCGCTTTCGGAAAAAGTCCAGGCGGCCGCAAAGGCGGGCCTCGGGTTTTCCGGGCCTGATCCGCGAAGCACGGCACCGGCTGTGCGTCAAGAGGATTTTATCGACGGCATGTCCGAAAGCGATGTGCCGGATTTGTAGGTGGGAAAGCGCCAGCCATGTCGCGAAACGAAGCGTGCCGGGCTTGAAAGCCGGGCAGGATCGGCGCTTCGAACGGGGAGGCCAGCTTGCAGAATCGCGCCGCATTGGGGATCGCCTATCTCTGCCTCGGCATCCTGATCTTTTCGCTGCAGGATGCCATCATCAAGGCAGTGTCGGGCAGCTATCCGCTAACCCAGGTGGTGGCGACCCGCGGCGTCGTCGCCATCCCGATCCTGTTGGGGCTGGTGCATTTTGAATCCGGCCTTTCCTCGATCTTTTCCCGCGATGTCTGGCCGCTGGCGGGCCGGGCCTTCCTGTTGCTGGTCGCCTATACCAGCTACTACATGGCGTTTCCGGCGCTGCCGCTGGCAGACGCCGTGGCGCTCTATTTTACCGTGCCGCTGTTCATGCTGGCGCTCGCCGCCCCGGTGCTCGGCGAGTCGATCGGCTGGCGGCGGATCATCGCGGTCAGCATCGGCTTCGTCGGCGTCATGGTGATGCTGCGGCCGGGCGCCGGCCTGTTCGAGCCGGCGGCGCTCCTCTCGCTGTTTTCGGCGGCGACCTATGCGCTTGCCATGCTGATGGCGCGCAGGATGGGCAATGATGTCTCGGCCTCCGTCATGTCCTTCTACCAGAACGGCGTCTACCTGATCGGCGCGCTGCTGATCGCCGGCTTCTTCCACGCGACCGGCATTCACCAGGCGAGCCACAAGTCGATCGAATTCCTGATCCGCCCTTGGGTCTGGCCGACGCCGCGCGACTTCATGCTGATCGCCTCCTGCGGCGTCATTGCCGCCATCGCCATGACGCTGCTCACCAACGCTTACCGCATCGCCAAGGCCAGCGTCGTCGCCTCCTTCGAATATACCGGCATGCTCTGGGCGCCGCTCTGGGGCTTCCTTTTCTTCGGCGAAATCCCGCACCTGACGACGGTCGTCGGCGCCGGGCTGATCATCGCATCGGGCCTGTTCGCGCTGTCGTCGCCGGCAGCGCGGGAGGATGAGGGGGCGGGTACGGAGGCGGACAGGTAAGCGATCGCGCATTTGACTGGGGCCTGCTGTCAACGTCGTGCCGTTGGTCCGGCCACCACTTCAGGCTGAATGTCCAGCCGAAGCAGGCGATGGAGAGCCTTCATGGAGAAAACATTCCCGTGCGCCGTTTGCCCGTAAAAAATTTATAAAATTATATTCTATTTCAATGGCTTTGGCAGTTTACGCCGTGCTTTTTGATGCGTCTGCAATTCAATGAATAACTACCATAAGTTATATGATAATTTGAGCATTAACTCAGAAATGGTACTATGCACGCATAAGGCGCAGGCCTAAAAATAACACGTTGGTTGTTTTCATCTTGGGAGGATGCAAATGTCAGGCGTTGTTTCAAAGTCAATACGTGCCATATCCGCCGTCTCGACGGCCGAACCTGTGACCTTCGGGTCTCTGAAACTCATATTTACCGATACGTTTGATGCGTGCTGGAACGACATGGGAAGCGGCGCCGACAATGACGTCGCTTTCTACAAGCCCCGATGCGAGCTGAGCGGGTTCCGCTCGCTGGGCAGCATCGGCGTCAAGGACTATGACAGTCCGAACTATCGGTACTGGGCCTTGTGCGTCGCCGCAAGCGACAGCGATCCGGATGCCGTCAGGCCGCCCGTCAACTACGACTGGATCTGGTCCGACACCGGCTCGGGCGCAAGCGAGAACGGCTCCTGCTGGCGTCCGGTGCCGCCCGACGGCTATCGAGCACTTGGTGATGTGGTCGTGCAGGGGCACGTCGCACCATCTCTCGATGATGTCTGGTGCGTGCGCGACGACCTGACCTGGGACGGCGTCGTCGACGACTGGATCTGGGACGATGACGGCAGCGGCGGTGACTACGACTTCAGCGCCTGGGTTATCATCGCCGATGAACGTCTTCGTCAGCGAAACCCATATTCTGATTGCCCCGTACACTTTCGTCGGGGTTGCGAGCCACGACAGGCCGGCTACGCCCGTCCGGGTCCTCAAGCTCAATCCGCCGACGACCTATGCACCTCTCCCGCCGGTTCCGTCGTTGCCGAGCCGGGCAAAGCCGGAAAGTCAGACGACCAGGGTCTGCGACCGGCGCGTGACGCTGCCGTTCACGGCCATCTTGGACGATCAGTATGATCTGGCATGGAAGGTCGAACACTCGCCTTTCTATGTGCTGGAACGCTGGGTCAATTTCGAACTCGTGGCTTTCGAGGACAATGGGTCGAGCGTGGAGCATGAAATCGAGGTCAAGGTCGAAACCGGCATTTCCGCGCAACAGACCGAGACATTCAGCCATGAGGTCGGTGTGAGCGTCAGCTACGAAAGCGGGGTCAAGGCCGGCGTTGCCAATACAAAGGTGACGGGAACCCTGTCCTACAAGTTCGGCTATTCCAGCGCCACCCAGATCGGCAGCTTCCGCAACCAGTCGATCATCACGAAACTGATAACGCCGCCGGACCACAGTGCGGCCATGTGGGCTCCGCGAAATTCCTTCCAGTTGGTGCGCGCCGATGGCAGCCGCGTCTCGGAACCGCTGGAGATGGACGACAACGTCCAGGATTTCTATGTCCGGCAGTTTCCCGCTCCGGTGGGAGGCGCCAAGCCGCTGCGGGTCCGCGGCCGATAATCTCTGCGCGGGAGAGAAGTGGGTGAGCACCGCATAAGACTATCCGGGGGTGCCGCTTTTCACCGGATTATCCCGTCACGCGGCTGTTGGTTGCCACGTGACGGCTCGTCTCTCGACGATCAGGCTGCTTTGTCGCCAGCGATACCATCGAGTTCCAGAATGGCATCGGCCGGCAGCACGAGATCGGCGACAGCGAGGTTTTCGCGCAGATGGCCGCGCGACGACGTGCCGGGGATCAACAGGATGTTCGGCGCGCGCTGCAGCAGCCAGGCGAGCGCCACCTGTAGCGGGGTTGCGCCGATGCGCGCCGCGACATCCGAAAGCGTGGATGACTGCAACGGCGAGAAACCGCCGAGCGGGAAGAACGGAACGTAGGCTGTTCCCTCTGCTGCAAGCTGATCGATGAAAGCATCATCCTCGCGATGGGCAAGGTTATATTGGTTCTGCACGCAGACGATCTGGGTGATCTTTCGGCCGTCGGCGACCTGTTTCGGCGTGACGTTGGACAGGCCGACATGGTTGACGAGACCCTGGCGCTGAAGATCGGCGAGAACCGTCAGCGGTTCTTCGAGCGAGCCCTCTGCCGGGCCGTGAACATCGAACATGGCGCGCAGGTTGACCACCTCGACAACGTCGAGGCCGAGGTTCTTGAGGTTGTCGTGGATCGCCTGCGTCAAGGCTTCCTTCGAGAATGCAGGATTCCAGGATGCATCGGCGCCGCGGGTCGCGCCGATCTTGGTGACGATGACGAGATCGTCGCGATAGGGATGCAGTGCTTCCCGGATGATCTGGTTGGTAACGTGCGGACCGTAGAAGTCGCTGGTGTCGATGTGGTCCACGCCGCTTTCCACGGCTTCGCGCAGGACCGCGATGGCTTCGTTGTGATCCTTCGGCGGGCCGAAGACGCCTTTGCCGGCAAGCTGCATGGCGCCGTAGCCGAGGCGCTTGACCGTGCGGTCGCCGAGAGTGAACGTACCGGATTTTTCAAGATGGGACATGATGGACCTCCGTTGCTGGGACATCTGTCAGATAGGTCGCTTTGGCTGCGCTATAATAGTCGTCAATCGGTACAGGCCGTTCGGTTTTCCGAACAATGAGGCGCAAATGGTCCGTTGGCGCAGCGCTGTCTGGCCAACGCTAGCTGGAGGAGCGAGCATAAAAAAACAGGCCCCGGTGAGGGCCTGTTTGATGTCTGTTAATCCGGCTGGTTTCAGGCAGCCTTTGCGGCTGCCGCGTAGGGATCGAACCGTCCATAGAACGTTTCGCCCTTGGCCGCCATTTCCTTCAGCAGCGGCGTCGGCTGGAAATGATCTCCGTAGTTTGCCGCCAGCTTTTCGCACAGCGCCACGAATGCTTTAGCGCCCATTCCATCGATATAGCTCAGGGTGCCGCCGGTGTAGGGGGCGAAGCCGAAGCCGAGGATGGAACCGACGTCGGCCTCGCGGGGATCGGTGACGATGCCTTCTTCCATGGTGCGGGCAGCCTCCAGTGCGATCGTCGCGAGGAAACGCTGTTTCAGCGTCTCGACGTCGAAGCTGTCGGCGGGCTTCTGCGGGAATAGGTCCTTCAGGCCCGGCCAGAGCGATTTCTTGGCGGGCTTTGCGGGGTAATCGTAGAAGCCCTTGCCGTTCTTGCGGCCGCGGCGGTCGAGGTCGTCGACCAGCCTGTTGATCAGCGTCATATGCTGCGGATCGACGGCTTTCTCGCCCAGGTCGGCGATCGAGGCCTTGAGGATCTTCTGGGAGAGGTCGATCGCCACCTCGTCGTTGAGCGACAGCGGACCGACAGGCATGCCGGCCATCTTGGCGGCATTCTCGATCATCGCCGCCGGTACGCCTTCGATCAGCATGTCATAGGCTTCGTGGATGTAGCGGAAGACGCAGCGGTTGACATAGAAGCCGCGCGTGTCGTTGACGACGATCGGCGTCTTCTTGATCGCGGCGACGTAATCGAGCGCGGTCGCGAGGGCCTCGTCGCCGGTTTCCTTGCCGAGGATGACTTCCGTCAGCATCATCTTCTCGACCGGCGAGAAGAAGTGGATGCCGATGAATTGCCCCGGGCGCTTCGAATTCCCAGCAAGGCCGGTGATCGGCAGGGTCGAGGTGTTGGAGGCGAAGATTGCGTCTTCGGCCAGCACAGCCTCCACCTTCTCGATCACGTCCTTCTTCACCTGGCGGTCCTCGAACACGGCCTCGACGACGAGCTTGACGTCGGACAGATCGTTGTAATCGGCGGACGGGGTGATCAGCGCCAAGAGCGCCTCGCCCTGTTCCTGCGTCATCCGGCCCTTGCCGATCGAGTCCTTCACCAGGCCTTCCGAATGGGCTTTACCCTTGGAGGCTGCTTCCAGATCGCGGTCGATCAGGGTGACGGGAATGCCGGCGGCAGCCGTGACATAGGCGATCGAGGCGCCCATGAAGCCGGCGCCGACGACACCGATCTTGGCGAATTTCGACTTCGGCGGGCCGGCGGGCCGGCGGGCACCCTTGCCAAGCTCCTGCATCGAGACGAACAGCGAGCGGATCATCGAGAAGGCTTCGGTGGTCTGCAGGATTTCGGTGAAATAGCGCTGCTCGATCTTGAGGCCGGTGTCGAACGGCACCTGCAGGCCCTCATAGACGCATTTGAGGATGGCGAGCGCACCCGGATAATTGCCGAAGGTCTCGCGGCGCAGGATGCCGGAGGCGGCGGGCCAGAGCTGCGCCGCAGCCGGCGTCCAGATACCGCCGCCGGGCACCTTGAAGCCTTTTTCGTCCCAGGGCTGCACGGGCTTCAGGCCGTTCTTCAGCATGGTCTTGGCGGCGTCGATCAGCTTGTCGGGATCGGCCAGCTCGTGCACAAGGCCCATGGCCTTGGCGCGCTGCGGGGTGAGCGAGGAGCCGGTGGTCATCATCTGCAGGGCGTCCTGCGCATTGGTCAGGCGCGGCACGCGCTGGGTGCCGCCGGCGCCGGGGAAGATGCCGACCTTGACTTCCGGCAGCGCGATCTTGACCGATTTGACATTGGACGCGACGCGACCGTGGCAGGCGAGCGACAGTTCGAAGGCACCGCCCATGCAGGTGCCGTTGATCGCCGAGACCCACGGTTTGCCGGATGTTTCCAGCTTGCGAAAGATGCCGGTCATCTGGCCGCAGAGCTCGAACAGCTTTTCCGCGGCGGTCTCCGGGTTCTTCTTCTTTTCTTCCGCCTGGAAGGTGAACATGCCCTTGATCATCGACAGGTCGGCGCCGCCGGAGAAGGTGGACTTGCCGGACGTGAAGACGACGCCCTTGATCGCGGCATCCGCAACGGTCGCATCAATGATGGCGTTCAGCTCTTCGAGGACAGCAGCGGTAAAGACGTTCATCGACTTGTCGGGCATATCCCAGGTGACAAGCGCCAGGCCGTCGGCATCGGTTTCGATGGTGAAATTGGTGTAGGTCATGATGGGGTCTCTCCCTGAAATTCTTTCCGACTATGAGCGTGTCCCTCTCTCCGTCATCCTCGGGCCTGACCCGAGGATCCATGCCGCGGGGCCTTGGATGGTCGGGTCAAGCCCGACCATGACGGAGAACGGGGGGACTACACCCGCTCGATGATCGTCGCCGTGCCCATGCCGGCGCCGATGCAGAGCGTGACGAGGGCAGTGTTGAGATCGCGGCGCTCCAGTTCGTCGAGCACGGTGCCGAGGATCATCGCGCCGGTGGCGCCGAGCGGATGCCCCATGGCGATGGCGCCGCCGGCGACGTTGATCTTGTCGTGGCTGATGTCGAAGGCCTGCATATAGCGCAGCACGACGGCGGCGAAGGCTTCGTTGAGTTCGAACAGGTCGATATCGGCAATGGTCATGCCGGCGCGCTTCAGGAGTTTTTCGGTGACATCGACCGGGCCGGTCAGCATCAGCGCCGGATCCGAGCCGATATTGGCGAAATGCTTGATGCGGGCGCGGGGCTTCAGGCCCATCGATTCGCCGCCGGCCCTGGAGCCGACGATGACGGCCGCCGCGCCGTCGACGATGCCGGACGAGTTGCCGGCATGATGGACATAGTTGATTTTCTCGATTTCCGGATGCGCCTGGATGCCGACAGCCTCGAAGCCGCCCATCTCGCCGGGCATCTGGAAGGAGGGGTTCAGCGAGGCAAGGCTCTGCATGGTCGTCGTCGGACGCATGTGCTCGTCCTTCGCAAGGATGGTGATGCCGTTCTGGTCCTTGACCGGAATGACGGATTTGTCGAACCAGCCGTTTTCCCAGGAATGGCCGGCGCGCTTCTGGCTCTCGACGGCATAGGCATCGACGTCATCACGGGAAAACCCGTATTTCGTGGCGATCAGGTCGGCCGAGACACCCTGCGGCATGAAATAGCCGGGGAAGTTGACCGACGGGTCCATGTACCAGGCGCCACCCGACATGCCCATGCCGACGCGCGACATCGACTCGACGCCGCCGGCGATGACGATATCATCTGCGCCTTGTGCGATCTTGCCGGCAGCGAAGTTGATGGCATCGAGACCCGAAGCGCAGAAGCGCGAAATCTGCATGCCCGGCGCGCGATTGGAATAGCCGGCTTCGAAGGCGGCTGCCTTGGGGATCACAGCGCCGGCTTCCATCACCGGATCGACGCAGCCCATGATGATGTCGTCGACGGTCGCGGTATCAAGCCCGTTGCGGTCGCGCAGCGCTTCCAGGACCTTGGCGGCGAGGCGCGGGGTCGGCACTTCATGCAGCGAGCCATCCTTCTTGCCCCGGCCGCGCGGCGTGCGCACATGGTCGTAAATGAAGACGTCGGTCATATTTTCATCTCCCTGTCGGCATTCGCCGTCGTATCTTTATTACTCGAAAAATGTGCTGACGCGGGCCAACACTTCGTTGATGATGAAATCGGGAACTTTTTCGATATAACGAGCGCCACGCGCCCTCAAGTCGATCGATCTCAATTGATTGCAAAGCACGACGCCGCTGCTGCGGGTTCCCGATCCGGACAACGAAACCGCAAAACCTTGAAAACGGGCAAACTCGCCGCCGGACGTTATGGGGGCGACAACCGGCGTGCCCAGACGATTGAAAAGCTTGTCCGTAACGATCAGAACGTAACGGGCTCCAGCCTGCTCGCGGCCGCTTGTCGGGTCGAGATTGACATGCCAGATGTCGCCGCGTTCCATCAGAGGACTTCTCTCCCGACAGACGGGCTATCGAGCCATTCCCGATCCTCATCGGTGAAAGGTGCATCTAGATCGCACTGTGCCATCAGCTCCTCCAGCGTATATTTCGGCCGTGCCCGGGGAACCGCGACCAGACGTCCGTCTTCGGCGGTCACTTCCACTTTGGTATTGGCGTGGAGGCCGAGTTCCTCCAGCACCGATCTTGGCACCGCCATCATCACGGAACCACCGACATTGCGCAAAGTCGATACAGCCATTTTCATCTCCATCAGAAAGTTATATCAATGTATAACTTTCTCCGGGTTTGTCCAATCTCAGAACGCCTCTGCCGCCAGCGCCATCGTCGTGTCGGCGCCAGCTTCGATACGGGTGCGGCGCAAAACGGTTTCCGGCATGATGCGCTCCATATAGAACTTCGCGGTGATCAGCTTGTTCTTCAGGTACTCGGCGCGCGCGGTGTCGCCTTCGGCAAGCTTCTGCTCGGCGGTCTTGGCGATCTTGGCCCACATATAGCCGAGCACGACGAGGCCGAAGAGGTGCATATAGTCGGTCGAGCCGGCACCGGCATTGTCGGGCTTGGCCATGGCGTTGCCCATGAACCACATGGTGGCCGCCTGCAGGTCGTTCAGGCCTTTCTTGAGGCCCTTGGTGTAGACGACCAGCTTTTCGTCAGCGCGGTTTTCCTCGCAGAAATCGCCGATTTCCTTGAACAAAGCGGTGATCGCCCGGCCGCCGTTCAGCGCCAGCTTGCGGCCGACGAGATCAAGCGCCTGCACGCCGTTGGCGCCTTCGTAGATCATCGCGATGCGGGCATCGCGGACATACTGGCTCATGCCGTGTTCTTCGATGTAGCCATGGCCGCCGAACATCTGCTGGGCCATGACGGCATGGTCGAAGCCCTTGTCGGTCAGCACGCCCTTGAGGATCGGCGTCATCAGGCCGAGAATGTCGTCGGCGGTCTGGCGGTCGTTGTCGTTGTCGCCGCGATGGGCGATGTCGGATTTCAGCGCCGTCCACAGGGTGAAGGCGCGGCCGGCCTCGTTGAAGGCCCGGATGGTCATCAGCGTGCGGCGCACATCGGGATGGACGATGATCGGGTCAGCCTTCTTGTCGGTTGCCTTGGCGCCGGACAGCGAACGGCCCTGGATGCGCTCGCGGGCATAATTGGCGGCATTCTGATAGGCCACTTCCGAGATCGACAGGCCCTGCAGGCCGACGCCCAGGCGGGCCTCGTTCATCATCACGAACATGGCGTTGAGGCCCTTGTTCTCCGCGCCGATGAGATAGCCGACAGCCTCGTCATAGTTCATGACGCAGGTCGAATTGCCGTGAATGCCCATCTTGTGCTCGATCGCACCACAGGACACCGGATTGCGTGCGCCGACCGACCCGTCGACCTCGACGTGGAATTTCGGCACGATGAACAGCGAAATGCCCTTCACGCCTTCCGGCGCGCCTTCGATGCGGGCGAGCACGAGATGGATGATGTTGTCGGACATGTCGTGTTCGCCGGCGGAAATGAAGATTTTCTGACCGGAGATCTTATAGGAGCCGTCGCCCTGCGGAACGGCCTTGGAACGCAGCAGACCGAGGTCGGTGCCGCAATGCGGCTCGGTCAGGTTCATGGTGCCGGTCCATTCGCCGGACACCATTTTCGGCAGGTACGTCGCTTTCTGCGCATCGGTGCCATGCACGAGGATCGCGGCGATCGCGCCCTGGGTCAGGCCCGGATACATGGTCAGCGCCATGTTGGCGGAGGACATGTATTCGCCGATGGCGGTGTGAAGCGTGTAGGGCAGGCCTTGGCCACCGAATTCTTCCGGAACGGAAAGGCCGAGCCAGCCGCCTTCGCGATACTGGTCGAAAGCCTGCTTGTAGCCCTTCGGCGTCTTGACCGTCGCGTCGTCGCTGCGTGTGCAGCCTTCCTGGTCGCCCGACAGGTTGACCGGGAAGAGGACTTCCTCGGCGAGTTTCGCCGCTTCGCCGACGATCGCCTCGATCATGTCGGGCGTCGCATCGGCAAAGCCGGGCAGGTTGTTGTAGCGCTCGATGCCGAGCACGTCGTTCAGGATGAAAAGCGTATCGTTTACCGGGGCCTTATAGATGGGCATGTGTCGTGTCCTCGCCTGCAAACCTTATCTGGATTCACCACGTCATTTTCAGCATGCTACAAAACTTTGACGTTTGCGTAAACGTCAAAGTTTGCAGATCGGCAAACTTTGCCGATCGATCTGCCGTTTGCACAGAAATGCCGCATGAATTCCTCCCGAAACACAACATGCGCGCAAATCGTTAAAAATTTTTCAGTCTGGTTAACGGCTTATTTACCACGTTTCGTGAAAGGNNAGTGTCGAGATGGTCAAAGCTGCAACCAGTCCTGTCTTCGCGTTTTTTGCAGTTTTGTCCGAATCGGTAGCGGAGCTGCGAGTTGGACCTGATTTCCTTCTTGCATGCAGCCTCTCCGATCCAGGCCGTTAAACGAGGCGAAGAACACAATGAACGGATCGCGATCAAATCCTCCACGCCTCGGCGTGCCGGCCTACGGGGACCGGTCGTCGCTCGATGCGCTGAACCGCACGATCGAAGGGCTTGAGGCACGCATCGAAGGTTTGATGGGTGGCGTCGCGACCCGCGACCCGCGGCAGCGCCCGGTCGAGCGCGAGATGCAGCGTCCGGACCCGATCTCCGAAATCATGCAGCGCCAGCGCTCGCTCAGCGCCGGCCGCGACCGTGTCGCGATTCGCGAACGTGTCGCAACGCGTCAGGAAACAATCCCCCGACAGGAACCGCTGCCGCGGCGCGACGCACGTCCTTATCAGGAGCCGCGTGCCTATGAGGAAAAGCGGGCCGTGTCAGAGCCTGTTCGGGTTCAGTCACAGCCGGCCGCCGTCAGGGCAGACGCCAACCGTCCGGATCCGGCCATGGCGGACATCGCCAATGCGCTTGTCGGACTGCGGCAGGAATTGAAGNNGAATTGAAGAAGGACATCGCCGACGGGCTTTCCCGCGAGATGAATGCGCTGCGGTCCGAAATCCGCGGCATCACGGTGGATGCGGCGCAGGACCAGACGCTGGCGGAAGACATGCGCGGCGACCTGCAGAAGCTGGCCGACAGCATTGGTCAACTCGGACGTCAGGCCTCCCCGGCGCAGGCCGATGCCTTGCGCGTCGAATTCGACGAACTGCGCGCCATGATCGATGGGCTTGCTCGCGAAGACAGCGTGCGCCGCATGGAAGAGCGCTGGACCGGCGTCGAAGACCGGCTCAACATTTTCGATACGAGCCGTGACGACGAACTCGTGGCGCTGGCCTACCGGCTCGACGAGCTCAAGTCGCAGATCGGCGGCATCGACAGCGCGCCGGCCATCCACGCGTTGGAAGACAAGCTGATCTCCGTCGCCCAGGCCATCGAGATGCTCGGCCGTCACATGCAGCCGGACGATCGCAGGCTGGCCTCGCAGTTCTCCGATCTGGATGCACGTCTCGACGAGATCAGCCGTGCCATCATCGCCAGCGGCCGCACGGCGGCCCCGGTCGATGCCGCCGGCAATGCCCGCGTCGAAGGCCGGCTTGCCGACCTGTCTCGCCAGATCGACACCTTGTCGCGTCCCGTTGATACCGGGCTTTCCGCCCGCATCGAGGCGCTGACCGCCCGCGTCGAGGAACTGGCCAATGAAGAGGCGGCCGTTCGTCTCGAGGAGCGCCTCGACCAGCTGTCGGCGATGATGGAGCGCTCGCAGAAGAGCGCGCCGCAGCCGGACCTGACCGATTATCTCGCGGATATCTCCGCCAAGATCGACGCACTCGACCAGGGCAGCGTCAACGACGCGCTTGCCGAACGCCTCGACGACCTCGCACGCCGGATCGACCAGCTCGACACGCTGCCGACCGCGCCGCAGATCGGCGAGCAGCAGTTTGCGCGCCTTGAAGGCCGGCTTGCCGACATCGCGCTTCGTCTCGAGGAAACGCAGGCGGCCCCCTACGACGACGGCGATGTGCTGCGCAGCCTGGAAGCGCAGATCGCCAATCTCTCCAGCCTCGTCAGCCAGCCGCAGGCCTATGCGGCGGCAGCGGTTCCCGCCGAATTCGAAGGCCGGATGACCGCGCTCGAGGACTATCTGGCGACCAGCGACGAATATATTATCGAAGCGGCACGCCAGGCAGCTGAAGCCGTAATGGATGCCTATTCCAAGACCGGCATGGGGCAGACGGTTTCCGGCGGCGCCGACATCGCGGCGATTTCGGCCCTTTCGGAAGACCTCAAGGTTCTCGAAAATCTCAGCCGCTCCAGCGAGGAGCGCACCGCGCGCACCTTCGAGGCGCTGCACGAAACGCTGGTCCATATCGCCGAGAAGCTCGAACGTCTCGAGGACCGGGAGTATGAACCGGCCGCGCAGCACGCGCAGCCGGAGCCGCAGCAGGCTTTTGGGACGCGCGAATTCCGCGACAACCGCCCTGTGATGCCAAAGGCGGCGCAGCCCGTATTCGAGGCCGAGGACGATCCTTTCTCGGGTGCCGATTTCGACAGCCACTATGAAGACATGAAGCGCGAGACGCAGGGTGCTGACCACCATGTGCCATCGCGCGCGGACGTTGCCGAAGCGGTCGTGAGCAACACGGACATCGTAGAGCCCTATCAGCCGGAAAGCCGTGTCATGGCGCCGGCCGTCAAGACGGGCCTGATCGCAAACCTCGCCAAGCGCTTTTCGGGCAAGAGCGGCAAGGCCGTTGCAGTCGCGCCGCGTCAGGCCGTGGAGCCCACGCCATCCATCGATCCGGTGGAAGCGATGGAGCCGGATGTCGCCAACCAGCTGCTTGAGCCGGGCTCCGGCGCACCGGACGTCAAGAAGATTCTCGAGCGCGTCCGCGCCGGCCAGACCGGTCGCGCCAAGGCAGCGCCGTCCAGCGACGCCGAAAAGGCGGATTTCATCGCCGCCGCNNGTCGATACGATCAACCGCGGCGAAAGCCGCGCAACGACCGCCGGCATCGGCGGTGCGTTTGCACGCCATCGCCGGCCGATCCTGATGGCCGTTGGCGCCGTGCTTCTCGCCATCATGTCCTATCCACTCGTCAGCACCCTGATTAGCGGCGACAAGGCACCCGAAGCGGCACCCGTCGCCGCCATCGAGCAACCGGTCAACGACGAGGCCGCGCCGAGCAAGACCGTGGAAATGGCCGCACCGGCCGCCGATGGCGACATCGAGCCGCTGAGCAGCCTGCAACCGGATGCCAAGGATGCCGTACCGGCCGATGCGGTGACGCAGCCCGATGCGAAGCAGGTTGACGCTGTTGCGGCCGATGTGACCGAAGCCGGGCCGGACGACGCGCAAGCTGTCGTTACGGAGCCGGAAGCATCCAAGGGCGACACCGCCATGCTCAACCCGGACAGCACGTCCGGCGAACTGACGGCAGGCTTCGAGGAGCCGAAGGATGCAGCCCCTGCGACGACCGAAGGCTTTGCCCCGGCCGCCCAGCCGCAGGTCGATATCCTGGTTCCGGCGGAAGTAACCCCGCCGGCCCTGGCCGAAGCCGCCAAGAAGGGCGATCCGCTTGCCTTCTTCGAGGTCGGCGCTGTTTACACCGAAGGTCGCGGCGTCAAGGCCGACCTGACGGAAGCGGCAAAATGGTATCAGAAGGCTGCCGATGCCGGCATCGCACCTGCTCAGTATCGTCTGGCCAGCCTCTATGAAAAGGGGACGGGCGTTTCCCGTGACCTCAAAAAGGCCAAGGGACTTTATGAGAAGGCGGCGGAACAGGGCAATGCGAGCGCCATGCACAATCTCGCCGTGCTCTTGGCCAGCGGCGGCGAAGGCACGCCGGATTTTGCCGGTGCCGGAAACTGGTTTGCCAAGGCCGCCGATCTCGGCGTACGCGACAGCCAGTTCAACCTCGCCATTCTTTATGCCCGTGGAAACGGCGTGAAGCAGGATCTGGAAGAGTCCTACAAGTGGTTCGCGATTGCGGCCCGCGACGGCGATACCGACGCCGGCCAGAAGCGCGACGAAGTCGCAAGCGCCATGCGGCCGGAACAGTTGAAGAGCGCCAAGGCCAAATTCGAGGCCTGGAAAGTGCAGCCGCTGGACGGCAAGGCCAATGCGGCCCAGGTTCCGGACAGCTGGGTCGGCAAGGGCGTGAAGACCGCTTCGGTCGATATGAAGAAGGCGGTTCGCAACATCCAGGCGATCCTCAACAACAACGGTTTCGATGCCGGCAAGCCGGATGGCGAGATGGGCAAGAAGACGGTGACGGCAATCAAGGCCTTCCAGAAATCGATTGGCGAAGAGCCGACCGGCGAGATCACCGATGCGCTCGTCAAGGAGCTTTTGAAGCGAAATTCGCAATAACGGCATCCGCGGCCATAAATATGCCGCGGACCGGCCGGACTGAAGGGTTCTAAGGCGCTACGCATGGTCCTGAAAAGGTTGACAGGCCCGGCTTGCGGGCGCATGACGGAAGGGCTTTGAACCCGCAATTTTGAGTGGTTTTCAGAACCGCTCCATTCCATTTTCCCCGTGGTGAATCACTTGCCACTTTAAACGTTTCCGCCCGCTTTGCGGGCTATAGGCATATCGAGGTCTGGCCGTGACTGTGTACCTGCCCATCGCAGAGTTGTCGGTGAACATCTTCATCATTCTCGGCATGGGCGCGGCTGTCGGCTTTTTGTCCGGCATGTTCGGGGTCGGTGGTGGCTTCCTGATCACGCCGCTCTTGATCTTCTACAATATTCCGCCGGTCGTTGCCGTCGCCACCGGTGCAAACCAGGTCGTCGCCTCCTCCATCTCCGGCGCGATCACGCATTTCCGGCGCGGCACGATCGATATCAAGCTGGGGACGGTGCTGCTTTGCGGCGGTCTGGCCGGCGCCACGCTCGGCGTCTGGATATTCTCCTTCCTGCGCCGTATCGGCCAGCTTGATCTGGTCATCTCGCTGATGTACGTGCTTTTGCTCGGCACCGTCGGCACGCTGATGCTGATCGAAAGCATTTCGGCTCTGCGCAAGGCGTCCAAAAATCAGGCGGTCGCCCTGCGCAAGCCGGGGCAGCACAACTGGGTGCACCGCCTGCCGCTGAAAATGCGCTTCAAGAAATCCAAGATCTATCTCAGCGTCATCCCGGTGGCGGCTCTCGGCTTCAGCATCGGCATCCTCACTTCGGTCATGGGCGTCGGCGGCGGCTTCATCATGGTCCCGGCGATGATCTACCTGCTGCGCATCCCGACCAACGTTGTCGTCGGAACCTCGCTGTTCCAGATCATCTTCGTTTCGGCCTACACGGTCATCGTCCAGGCAAGCGCCAACTATTCCGTCGATATCGTGCTTGCCTTCGTGCTGATGATCGCCGGCGTGATTGGCGCGCAATACGGCGTGCGCGTGGGGCAGCGGCTGCGCGGCGAGCAGCTCAGGGCGCTTCTCGCGCTTCTCGTGCTGGCCGTCGGCCTGCGTCTCGCCGTCGAGCTGGTCATTCCGCCGAAGGAAGTCTATTCGGTCGTGTCTGCGGGGCTCGGCTTCTGATGCGCGCGCTCAACCGGATCGTCATCCTCGGGCTTGTCGCCGCTTCGCTGTTTTCCGGGACGGCTTTTTCGGAGCCGGCCGATTTTTCCGAGAAGCTCGATATCGGCATCTCGACGGACGAGATCGCCATTACCTCGGATTTCCGCGGCGCTGACCTGACGATCTTCGGCGCTATCGACGGCTTCGACCAGAACCTGCTGGCGCAGGGCAAGTATAACATCGTCGTCGCGCTCGAGGGGCCGAAGGAAAATGCCACGGTGCGCAAGAAGGAGCGCGTTTTCGGCATCTGGATCAACCGGCATTCGATGACGTTCGAACTGGTGCCGGAATCCTATTCGCTGTCGAGCACGCGCGATATCGACACGATTGCCCCGCCCGGCGACATGAACAACATGGGCATCGGTGTCGATCACATGCGGCTGACGCCGATGGGCTATATCGGCGACGGCAGCAGCCTTGCAGAATTCCGCGACGCCTTCCGGCGCGCCAAGGAGAATTCCGGCGTCTACCAGCGCGACCCGGGTGGGGTTCAGTTCATCAGCTCCAGCCTGTTCAAAGCTTCGGTCCGCCTGCCGGCGGACGTGCCGAACGGCGTTCACGTGGTGCGCGCCTATCTCTTCCGCGACAGGGTTTTCGTGGCGGCCAAGGCGCTGCCGCTCAGGGTGGTCAAGACCGGCATCGAACAGGCAATCACCCGGGCAGCGCACGAATCGCCGCTTCTCTACGGTTTTCTTGCCGTCCTGCTGGCGGTCATCACAGGCTGGATCGCCAGCATCGTGTTCCGCAGGGATTGAGGTCTGGCGTCCGGCACTTTAAGACAGGCGCGAACAATTCGACCCGCCGAGAGGATTTGCCATGAAGCCGATTTTCGTCCAGCTGCAATGCGCGCCGGGCAAGACCTACGAGGTCGCCGACGCAATCTACCGCAAGGAAATCGTCTCGGAAATGTATTCGACCAGCGGCGACTACGACCTGATGCTGAAAATCTACCTGACCGAAGACCAGGATATCGGCAAGTTCATCAACGATAACATCGCCACAGTGCCCGGCATCAACCGCTCGCTGACGACGCTGACGTTCAACGCGTTTTGATTTGGACATGAGTCATTTTTGGCTCACAAATCGGCATCCCGCATTTTGGAAGGGTTGCGTTCGAGTTCGACATCATCAGGAAAGGTCATGAGATATTCACCGAAATTCGGCCTGGATTTTGACGATCGTTCCTTGGCTCGTTCAACAGTTTCCTCAATCTCCGCAGCGGATCTTGCCTTGTCTGAACGTCCAATCGATATGGGTGCGTCTTTCGTGAGGGGACCGTTGATTTGTGGGTCAATCAGATATTTGGCGAAATCGATTATCCTTCCCGCAGACGCTCCTCAAGCATCTCGGCGGTAAAATTTCTGCCGGCATAGAAGATGCCAAGAATGATCACCGTTTCCGGTTCAATTGCAAAAGCAAGGCTGACGCTTCGCCTATAGCCGATGATCCGCAATCCCGGCATGAGTTCGACACGTTCCGTGCCCCGTTGGGGGACGTCGGACAGTTTCGAGCAGAAGTCGCGAATTCCGGAAACGAAATTCCAGGCGATTGCCGGGCCGGCATTTTCAGCGATTGTATCGTAGAGTGCATTCAGCTCTTCCTCGGCCTTTGGATGAAGGCGAACCCGATAGCGCATCGCTTATTTTGTCTTTGCTACATTTGCCCGATGTCGCGTTTCCAGTCGGGAAAAAGCATCTTCCAGGGAAACGGACTTTTCCGGGTTTTGGCGTATCTCTTTCAGGCGCGACGGGATTTCTTCGCGTAGCCAGCGCTCTCGCGCAGTTTCGAAATCTTCCAGCATCCGCAGACCAGCGCGCACGACTTCACTGGCATTGTTATAGCGGCCCGACTCCAGCTGCTTCCTGATGAAATCCTCGTAGTGTTCGTTCAGTGCAAAGCTCGCCATCGTCCGTTCCACCTAAAAACAGTAACTATTGACAATAGTTAACATACGCGGTGCGAATGCAAAAGCGTTCTCCATTTACCCCAGCAAATTCGCAAACCGTACCGAGTAAATCCGGTCGCGGCCCAGCATGTGGGCGACGAGGTTTTGCCGGTCGAAAAGACCGGTCATCGCCTTGTGGCGCAGGTCGAGGCCGCCGGTGGTGACGCCGAAGGCAGGCATGACGAGGCGGTGGCCATCGGTGGCAAAGCAGGCCCGGCGGATTTTCTTTTCGCGGCGGGTAACGGTGGCGGCCGGATGCAGATGGCCGGCGACCTCGCCCTTTGCGGTGCCGGACGATGGTTCATGGCGGAAGGTGAGGCCGGCATGGCGCAGTTCGTCCATCGCCGTGCCGGGCAGGCGGGTCGTTCCATCCGGGTCGTGGTTCCCGTTGATCCATATCCATTCGCGGCCGCGCGCCATCGTCTCGATCATCAACCGAAAGGGTTCCGGCAGATGGGTCGAGCCGATCCGATCATGGAAATTATCGCCAAGGCTGATGACTGTTTTCGGATTATGGCGGGCGATGACCGCTTCCAGGATCTTCAGCGTCGCCAGCGTGTCATAGGGCGGCAGCATCATGCCGCGGCGGGCAAAGGCAGAGCCTTTCTCGAGATGCAGGTCGGAGACGACAAGAACGTCGTGGTCCGGCAGATAGAGCGCGCCGAGCGGATCGCAGATCGCGGCGACGTCATGGATCACGGTTCGGGCTGAGAATGCCGGGTTGTCGGCCAAGACGGTCATGGACAATGCAATGCGATTCATCGGGTCTCTTGTGTCGATTTTCTTCAACGCCGGATATCTCTTCAAGAGCTGGCCATCGCCTCCGAGAGCAGGTCGTCCGCGGCCTCCGCCAGCAGGAAATCCTGCGCCTGCCCGCTGACCGATTCCTTGCCGATCTCCAGCATGACCGGCACCGCCAGCGGGGAAATTCGGTCCAGCGCACGATGGACGATGTGGCCCTTGATTCGCGCCAGCATATCGCCAAGACGCTGAATATCCAAAAGCCCGGTCGCCGCATCGTTGCGCGTCGCTTCCATGAGGATGTGGTCCGGCTCGTGGCTGCGCAGCACGTCGTAGATCAGGTCGGCCGAAACCGTGACCTGCCGGCCGCTCTTTTCCTTGCCCGGATGGCGCTGGTCGATCAGGCCGGCAATGACGGCGCAGTTGCGGAAGGTGCGTTTCAGGAGGAAGCTTTCGTTGAGCCAAGCCTCCAGGTCGTCGCCCAGCATATCCTCGTCGAAGAGATCGCCGAGCGACGGCCGGCCGCGCAGAAAAGCCTCGCCCATGTCATCCAGTCCCCAGATCGCCAGCGAATAATCGGTGGCGACGAAGCCTAAGGGCTTCAGCCCCATGCGGTCGAGCCGGCGGGTGAGCAGCATGCCGAGCGTCTGATGCGCGAGCCGGCCCTCGAAGGCGTAGATGACCATGAAATAGCGGCTGCCGCGCGGGAAGGTCTCGATCAGGAGCTCGTCTTCCTTGGGCAGCATCGACATGTCGTTCTGCAACGAGAGCCAGTCACGCACCTGATCCGGAAGATCGGCGTGACGGGCCGGGTCGGCAAGCATTTTGCGCACCTGCTCGGCAAGGTATGTCGAGAGCGGGAACTTGCCGCCATTGTAGGATGGCACCTTGGGGTCGAGCTTGTAGCCCTGGCTGACCAGGCATTCGTTTTCGCGGATGCCTTCGAACCGCAGGACCTTGCCGGAAAACAGGAACGTATCGCCGGGCGACAGCATTTCGAGGAAATATTCCTCGACCTTGCCGAGAGACATTCCCCCTCGACCGACGCTTCCCTTGGCATTGTGCTTGACCATGCGGACGTTCAGCATCGGCGATTCGATGATCGTGCCGACGTTCAGCCGATATTGCTGGGCGACCTGAGGGTTGGACACGCGCCATGTGCCGTCCGCCGTCTTTCGGATCTTGGCATAGCGCTCGTAAGAGCGCAGCGCATAGCCGCCGGTTGCGACGAAATCGACGATCCGCTCGAAGGTTTCCCAGGTCAGATGCGCATAGGGTGAAGCGCTGGTGATCTCGTCATAGAGCAGCAGGGGGTCGAACGGAGCGGCGCAGGCCATGCCGAGCACATGCTGGGCGAGCACGTCAAGCGCACCCTTGCCGACCGGCGGCGTGTCCTGTGCGCCGAGATAGTTGGCGTCGAGCGCCGCCTGGCATTCCATCACCTCGAAGCGATTGGCTGGAACCAGGATGGCCCGGCTCGGCTCGTCCATGCGGTGGTTGGCGCGGCCGATGCGCTGGGCAAGGCGGGACGCGCCCTTCGGCGCGCCGACATGGATGACCATGTCGACATCGCCCCAGTCGATGCCGAGATCCAGTGTCGAGGTGGCGACGACGGCGCGCAGCTTGTTTTCGGCCATGGCGGCCTCGACGCGCCGGCGCTGGCCGACATCGAGTGAGCCGTGATGCAGCGCGATCGGCAGGCTGTCGTCGTTGATCGTCCAGAGGTCCTGAAACAGCCGCTCCGCCTGACTGCGGGTATTGACGAAGAGCAGGGTCGTCTGCTTTTCCTTGATGGCGGCATAGACGTCCGGAATCGCATAGCGCGCCGAATGTCCAGCCCAGGGTACGCGCTCCTCCGTCTGCAGGATGGAAATATCCGGCTTGGCGCCGCCGCTGACGGTGATCAGGCCGGCATGATTGTCTTCGTCCGGCGCTTGCGGGGCCAGCCAGCGTTGCAGGTCCATCGGGTCGGCGACGGTGGCGGAAAGACCGATCGTCTGCATTCCCGGCGCCAGCCGGCGCAGGCGTGAGAGGCCAAGCGCTAGAAGATGCCCGCGCTTGGAGGTGACGAGCGAATGCAGCTCGTCCAGCACCACATATTTCAGATCCTTGAAGAAGCGCTCCGCTTCGCCATTGGCGATCAGCAGCGCTACCTGCTCAGGCGTGGTCAGGAGGATATCCGGCGGATTGAGCTTCTGCCGCTGGCGCTTGGAGGCCGGCGTGTCGCCAGTGCGGTTTTCGATACGGATCGGTAGTCCCATGTCGCCCACAGGCTTCATCAGGTTGCGCTCGATATCGACGGCCAGCGCCTTCAGCGGCGAGATATAGAGCGTGTGGATGCCGGTGAAGGCGGAACCGGGCGGCACCTTGCCGCGCTCGGTGAGCGACACCAGCGACGGCAGGAAACCGGCCAGCGTCTTGCCGGCACCCGTCGGCGCGATCAGCAGCATGCTTTCACCACCCTGCACGCGGGACAAAAGCTCCAGCTGATGCGCACGCGGGTGCCAGCCCTTTTCCGCGAACCAGCGCAGGAAGGGTTTCGGCAACAGCACGGCGTCTCTTGCTGTCGGAGGGGAATCGATGCGGCTCACAGGACCGAATGTAGTGCAAATACGGGGGATGAGAAGCAGTCTGTTTTTGGCGATCGCGATTGATGCCGTCCAGAAACGTTCCGGCTCAAAAAAATCTCCCCCGCATCAGGGAACCCAACTCTCCTCCATGCATTAAACGTCTTGTGCCCAAAATCAACGGACGAATCAGGAGGAGAAGGACCATGTCTTCAGCAGCCCCCGATGAAAGCGTCGTACCGCCGGACAAGCATATTCTAACCGTACAGGAAGCCCTGGAGCCGCTTTACCAGAAGCTGGAACAGGACGTGGAGACACGATTGGTCGAGGCAGCCGTCGAAGCGGGTTGGTCGCCCTATGATGCGCTGAATGCCATCGACCAGCTGAAAAGACACAGCGCGATCGAATAGGACTGCTAAACGTCGGGACTGCAGGGGGCTTTCTGTCCAGCGTCAATCCACCAGCATTCAAGGCTTTTCGTCAGCCGCATCTTTTGCCAAGGCACGGATGTATTGTCCTTGACACCTTTTCTAATCATGGATATATTTTATCCACGATTAGAAAAGGGAGGCGGTGATGAAACTGGGCGAAGGTGTGGAGCAGGCTATTCACAGCGTTGCCATGCTGTCTGGCCTTTCGCAGGGCGGGGTGCTTTCCGCCGCGGCGCTCGCCGAGTTCCACGGCGTTTCCACAAGTTATCTGCTGAAGCACCTGCAGGCTCTGTCCGGAGCCGGCATCCTCGACACCGTTCCAGGGCCGAAGGGGGGCTACCGACTGGCGAGGCTTCCCGAAAAGATCACGCTGCTGGATATCGTTCTTGCCGTCGAAGGGCCGGCGCCGGCTTTCCGCTGCACTGAAATCCGCCAGCGCGGCCCCAATCCGGCACCGGCCCGCTTCTTCGCGAAGCCCTGCAACATTTCCGCCGCGATGCTGAAGGCCGAGCGCGTCTACCGGGCAGAACTGGCCAAGACAACTGTCGCCGATCTCGGCGCGCAGCTGGCCGAGATCGATGACGGACCGATCGCAGCGCGCAGCTGCGCTTTCCTCGAAATCCACGAACGCAAAACGGCTCGCTGAGCCCCAACCACGGAGAAGACCCATGCAATCGCGTCTCGATATGATGAAAACCTCGCCCGAAGCCATCAAGGCCGTGTTCGCGCTCGAGCAGTATGTTCAGTCCTCGGGACTGGAGCGACGCTTCATCCACCTGATCAAGCTGCGGGCTTCGCAGATCAACGGCTGCGCCTACTGCGTCGACATGCACGTGAAGGAATCGCGTCATGACGGACTGAGCGAGCAGTGGATCAACATGATGTGCGTCTGGCGGGAATCGCCGGTTTATGATGCCCGCGAGCGTGCGCTGCTCGGCTGGGTCGATGCCGTGACCAACATCGCCCAGACCTGTGCGCCGGATGCGGATTACGAGGCGTTGAAGGCGCATTTCTCGAACGAGGAAATTGCCAAGATCACGGTGGCGATCGGGACCATCAATGTCTGGAACCGGCTGGCCGTCAGCTTCCGCTCGCAGCATCCGGTCGACAAGGTTTCAAAGGCGGCCTGAGCCGGGAGAATTGCCCTCGACCTTGCCCCTCTCCCCGTATGCGGGGAGGGGGACGACGTTTGGATGAAAGGCTAAAGGGCGATGTAGCGGTCGGCGCGGTGATTGATTGCGACGAACAGGTTGAGCACGACGGCGCCGAGCACGGAGTAGAAGACGACCGGCGGGGTGGTGACGAAGAAGGCGACCGCGAGCACGCAGAGATCGATGGCAAGCTGCACGAGGCCGGCGCGAATGCCGAAGCGCTCCTGCAGATAGATGCCGAGAATGCCGACGCCGCCGAGGCTGGCGCGGTGCCGATAGAGCGCAAGCAGGCCGAAGCCGAGCAGAAGGCCGCCGAGAAGCGCTGCCCAGGCCGGGTGGATGCTGGAAATCTCGAAGAAGCGCGACTGCATGTCGGCCAGGATCGATGTCAGGCCGATGGCGATGAATGTCTTGATGGTGAAAGCCATGCCGAGGCGCTTCCAAGACAGATAGAAGAACGGCACGTTGAGCAGGAAGAAGGCAAGGCCGAAATTCACGCCGAAGCCGTAATGCAGCAGGAAGGCAACGCCGGCGGTGCTGCCGGTCAGCAGGCCGGCGCTGGCCAGCACATAGAGGCCGAGGGCTGCAACCAAACTGCCGGAAAAAACGCCTTGCACGTCCTCGACCGGAGTATGGCGGGTCGCAGTGGTGCTCCAGAAACCAAGGGCATTGATAAGCTGGGTCATGGCGCGATCTCCGGCAAGCAAAGAGGAGTGGTGTCGCGCGACAACCGCGCGAAAGCCTATGGGGAAAATGATGGATCGCCAGCTGGCGCCCATGGCATTTCCGCCGCGCTTTCCTTTTGACTGCGTGGATTATCGAGCCTTTCATGGCCGATTTCAACAATAATATGTAAGTAATGCTGACCTATTTGAACTTCGCAACAATCGTTCGCTCAGGACGTTTTGCGTGTAACAAACAGAATGCCGGAGACCGGTTTGCCGCCATCTTTGCGAATGACGGTCCGATTGACCGCCCGGATTTCAAATCCATGAATGCTGCAAAGCGCGTTGATGTAGGACTCGCCATGGGCATAGCGCAGCGAGGGACGCAGAACGACGTCCCCGTCCGCGCCTGCATCCTCGACGGAAAAGGCGAAAACGCTGGAGGTCGCCAGCAGCCGATCAACAATGACGAAGACGCTGTCGAGCGCGCCGAGATACATCAGTACGTCGGCGGCGCTGACGAGATCGGCGCGAGAAGGGCTATCCGCATCCCTGGCGAAAACCCCCGACGCCTCCGGCGAGAGCGACAGGTCGGCCTGGCCGAGGTAATCGTAGATCGCCTTGTCCTGCGCCTTCGCCAGCATGTTGATGGAAAGATCAAAGCCTTCGAGGATATCCGTCCTGTCGCGGATTTCGGCGCCGAAGAGGCCGGTGCCGCAGCCGAGATCGATCACGTGGCGAAACCGCTCTTGTCCGCAATGCGCGACGGCGAGCGCCGCCAGTTTCTGCGGCACGGTATAGTCCAGCCGTTCGACCAGCGCCTTGTCGAAACGATCGGCATAGTCGTCGAACAGGCGTTCGACATAGAGGCTTGGCGGCTGGTCGGGCGCCGTGCGGTCTCCGAAAAGCGCCAGTTTCAGGCCCGCGCCGAAGACGTCGCCAGGC
Organism: Hyphomicrobiales bacterium; assembly: GCA_900472785.1. Classification (GTDB taxonomy): domain Bacteria; phylum Pseudomonadota; class Alphaproteobacteria; order Rhizobiales; family Rhizobiaceae; genus Pararhizobium. The sequence goes on from UCJH01000047.1 coordinate 98,401, forward strand.
TGAAGCGCCAGGACTTTGCGAAGGGCTTCGATGGCTGCCGCCCTGTTGCCTGATTTGTCCTGATAGTCGGCGAGGCGGAACCATCCGGCCGCCCAATCGGGCACAAGGTCCAGCGCCTGTGTCATCAGGTCCGCCGCCGCCGCATGTTCGCCGGTTTCTGCCAGCATATGGGCATATTCGGCGCGCCGGTCGGCGATCAGGTCGCCGGAGGAAAGCTGGTGCTGGTTCATTGGTTCAAAGCCCCTGGATGTCTGCGCTTCTGCGGTGCCCGGTCGGCAAAGACAAGCGGTATTTTCCGCAAAGCCCGCGCCGCCGTGGATTCCTGCGGGTTGCGGGAGGTGCCAAGGCAGCTTATGTCAGGCGAAACAGGAGAAATATGGGCCATGGCCGACGGAGTGAACAGATTTCTGGGCGATACGCCCGGCCGGTTGATCATCAAGCTGTTGGTGGTGTCGATTATCGTCGGCTTCGTCATGTCCGCCTTCGGCTGGTCGCCCTATGACATCATCTACACCATCCGCAATTTCGTGCTCGATCTCTGGCATTCGGGATTTGCAGCGCTCGGAAGGGTCGGCGACTATCTGCTGATCGGCGCCGTCGTCGTCATCCCCGCCTTCATTATCCTGCGCATCATCAGTTACCGGCGCTGACATGGGCGATCAGGTCTTTGTCGCGCGGCGGCGGGTGCTGCTGAAAGCGGGCGGCGTGTTCTTACTGGCCGTTCTTGCCGGTTGCAACACGGCCAGGGTGCTGACCCCGGAGCCGGGGCAGGGCAGCGACCAGACGGAAGCGACGCTGGGGTTGATCAACGCGCTGCGGGCAAGGAAGGGGCTGGAACCGCTGGTTCGCGATGCGGCGGCAAGCAGCGCTGCGCTCGATCAGGCGGCGCGCATGGCGCGGGCCGGCCGGATGCAGCACAATATCGGTCTCGGCGCCAACTTTTACGATCGAATGAAAGGGCAGGGCGTGGCGCTGCCGGCAGCCGAAAACATCGCGGCCGGGCAGGACGATGCCGCTCGCGCCTTCTACGCCTGGGTGCGTTCCCCCAAACACCTCGTCAACATGCTCGGCTCCAACTATCGCGGGCTAGGCGTTGCGGTCGTCAAGAATCCGGCTTCCGGAGATCGGCCCTATTGGGCCATGGTGCTGTCAGCCGGCTGAACTGATTCCCGGCTGAAACGGGAAGCAGCGCATGACAGCGGCAGAATCGACGACCGGAACGGCGGAAATCGCGGGACATCCGCACGGCGCCGGGCCGTTTCTGGTCACCAACCGGCTGATCCTGTCGATCGCCGTGCCGATGACGCTGGGTTTCCTGACGACGCCGCTGCTCGGTCTGGTCGACACTGCGGTGATCGGTCAGTTGGGAAAGGCCGAGCTTCTGGCCGGGCTCGCTATCGGCGCCATTCTCTTCGACCTGATCTTCACCACATTCAATTTCCTGCGCGCCGCAACCACCGGGTTGGTGGCGCAGGCCTATGGCCGCGGCGACAGGCAGGAGGAGCAGGCGGTGTTCTGGCGCTCGCTGATCACGGCGCTGGTCTCCGGCGTCGTTCTTGTCGCCCTGTCGCCTCTGCTTCTGTCCGCGGGTCTCTGGCTGATGGCGCCGGGACCGGAGGTGGCGGCGGTCACCGGCACCTATTTTCACTATCGCATGCTCGCCGGGCCGGCGGCGCTTGCCAACTACGCGATCCTCGGCTTCGTGCTCGGGCGCGGGCAGGGCACGACAGGGCTTTTGCTTCAGACCCTGATCAACGGCATCAACATCGTTCTGTCGATCTATCTCGGGCTGCACCTCGGCTGGGGCGTTAAAGGCGTGGCGCTGGCAACCGTCACCGGCGAGGTGGTCGGCGCCATCGCAGGCTTCCTGATCGTTGTGCGCCGTTTCGACCGTGCGGCGGCACCCGGCTGGTCGATGGTGTTCGAGCGGTCGCGGCTGAAGCTGCTGTTCGGGCTCAACCGGGACATCATGATCCGCTCCTTCGTGCTGCTGGCGGCCTTCACGCTCATGACACGGATCGGCACGGCGCTCGGGCCGGTGACGCTCGCCGCAAATGCCGTGCTGATGACCATCTTTCTGGTGGCCGGCTATTATCTCGACGGATTGGCCAACGCCGCCGAGCAATTGACCGGCCGGGCGATCGGCGCCCGCTTCCGCCCCGCCTTCGACCGGGCCCTGAAAATGACGGCGATCTGGTCGCTCGCGCTGGCCGCTGCAACGACGCTGGCCTTCTTCCTCTTCGGTCATGCCTTGATCGATCTGCTGACGACGGCCGAGGACGTTCGGGGGCAGGCTTATACCTATCTTCCCTGGGCGGCCTTGACGGCGATGACGGGGGCCATCGCCTTCCTGATGGACGGCGTCTTTATCGGAGCGACATGGTCAAGGGACATGCGCAACATGATGCTGCTTGCTTTTGCAGGCTATGTCATTGCCGTCGCGGTGTTGGTGCCGGCCTTCGGCAATCATGGCCTGTGGGCGGCGCTCAACCTGTTCCTGCTGATGCGCGGCCTGTTCCTGCTGGTGCTGGTGCCGAAGCGCTCGGCTCAGACGTTCCGGGAGGCCCAATAGTCCGTGCGCGTGCCGCGGATATCGCGGATCGAGGTCAGCCCTTCGCGGTCGCAAAGCGACGACAGGCCACGCACGATCCTGCCCGGCAGCGACGGTCCCTCATAGACCATGCAGGAATAGAGTTGCACCAGATCGGCACCGGCGCGGATTTTCTCTGCCGCCGTTTCCACGGAACCGACGCCGCCGACGCCGATGATCGGCAAATCCGGACCGACCCGCTTGCGCATCCTGGCGAGCACCGCCGTCGATTTCTCGAACAGCGGCTTTCCGGAAAGGCCGCCGGATTCCTTTGCCTGGCGCTGGTCGCGCAGGCCCTCGCGGCTCAGCGTCGTGTTGGAGACGATCAGGCCGTCGAGCGCATGTGACAGCGCTTCGGCGGCGATGTCGTCGATGCCTTCCTCGGTCAGGTCGGGCGCGATTTTCAGGAAGACCGGCACGCGTTTTCCCGATTTCGCGGCCTCGGTGTCGCGGGCAGCCAATACCGCCGACAGGAGCGCCGACAGGCTCTCACGGCCCTGCAGGTCGCGCAGGCCCGGCGTGTTGGGCGAGGAAATGTTGGCGGTGAAATAACGCGCCACGGAATAGAAGGTGCGGATGCCGGCAACATAATCGGCGACGCGATCGGCGCTATCCTTGTTGGCTCCGATGTTGACGCCGATCATCGCGGTCCGTGCCGTCGATTTCAAACGCTCCAGCACCGCCGCATGGCCTTCATTGTTGAATCCGAGCCGGTTGATCACTGCGTCGTCCTCTACCAGCCGGAAAATGCGCGGCCTGTCGTTGCCGGCCTGCGGCTTCGGGGTCACGGTGCCGATCTCGGTAAAGCCGAAACCGATCCTGAGCAGAGCCTCAGGCACTTCGGCATTCTTGTCATAGCCTGCCGCCATGCCGATGGGATTGCTGAAGACAAGGCCGGCGACGGTCTGCGCGAGCCGCGGATCGGCAGGGGCGGCGCAGGCCGGCACGAGCCCGGTTTTCAATGCCCTGATCGAGACGCCATGGGCGGTTTCGGGATCAAGCAGGAAGAGGCCGCGACGGGCGAGAGATTGCAGCGGACCGATCATGCGAAAAGCTCCGGAAAGACATGGGCGCCATCGAAACCGACCGGAAGGGGTTTTTCCCAAAGCACGGCATTGAAGTCGAGACTGGCATAGAGATGGGGAAACAGCGCGCTATCGCGGGAGGCTTCGAAAACCAGCCTGTCGCCGAGTTTTCCACCGTCGATGGCGATCAGCAACAGGCCTTCCTGGCCCGCAAAATACCGGGCGGCGGTTTCGACTGCCTGCGCCGCCGTCGAAAGATGGATGAAGCCGTCGGTCAGATCGATCGAAGCACCCTTGAATTCTCCGCGTTCGCGCGCATCCTGCCATACAGTTGCCGGAACGATCTTGTATACGATGATGCTCATGCTGCTGGGTCCCCGTCTTGCCTGTGGCCTTGCCGCAAAGTTTGGCAATTGTCTACCGGTGGCACGGAATGAGGCCGATTTTTCCTGATGGAGGACTGCGAATGAAGAAGGCTTTGATGACAACGGTTATAGCGGGGGCCGCTCTCTGGTCGCTTCAGGCCAGCGCGGAAACGACCTCCGGCCGCTACAGCATGCAGAAAACCGACAGCGGCATCGCCCGCCTCGATACCGAAACCGGCGAGGTTTCGCTTTGCCAGGAAAAGGACGGCCAGATGGTCTGCCGGATGGCGGCGGACGAGCGCACGGCTTTCGAGCTCGAACTCGATCTGTTGACGAAGCGTGTGGAAACTCTGGAAAAAGCGGTCGAGAACGGTCCCCTGACCGTCAAACCACGGCTTCCGACCAAGGAAGAGATTGACCAGACCATGAGCGTCATGGAAAGAATGATGCGCAACTTCATGGGAATAGTGAAGGACCTCGAAGGTCAGGGCGATGCGCCGGCGGGCAAGCCGGGTGTCGAACCGCAGAAGACCTGAGGCCGTCCTTGTTCCATGCATGCGGCGTCCCTTGGATTGGAGGATCCCCGGGGTGCCGGCAAGCTCTTGGGGAGGGAGCGACATGGCGTCAGGCCTGACCATCATCATTGCAGACGATCATCCGCTGTTCCGCGGTGCGATGCGCCAGGCCTTGTCCGGCATGGCGGGCAATCCGACGATCGTCGAAGCGGGCGATTTCAACACGGCCCGCAAGGCTGCTGCCGATAATCCGGCCGCGGATTTGATGCTGCTCGACCTGACCATGCCGGGTGTGAGCGGGCTGTCCGGACTGATCGCACTGCGCGCCGAATTCCAGAGCCTGCCGGTGATGATCGTTTCGGCGCATGACGATCCGGCGACCGTCCAGCGGGCGCTCGAACTTGGCGCATCCGGCTTCCTGTCGAAATCTGCCGGCATCGATGAAATCCGCGAAGGTATCGACACCGTCATGGCCGGCGATATCTTCACCCCGCGCGGTTTCGTGCGCGGCATGGAACATGAGCCGGAAGCAGCGGCGCTCCTGCACCGGTTGCAGACCCTGACGCCGCAGCAGTCGCGCGTGCTCGGCATGCTCGCCGAGGGCCTGCTCAACAAGCAGATCGCCTATGAACTCGGCGTCTCTGAAGCGACGATCAAGGCCCATGTCTCGGCCATACTGCTGAAACTCGACGTCGACAGCCGCACCCAAGCGGTGATTCAACTCGGCAAAATCGGCGCTGTCGCGGCCTGAGCGGCTTTATCGCTGAAGCCACCCGCGCAGGGCCAACGGTCTCAGCAAGGACAATCTTGACGTGTTGTTGGTTGCGCCTCTACAATTCCTCGGTCGAAAGCAAAAGCAGCATGCGCCTTGCCAGCAGGCGCGTCCGGGAAGGTGGGCTTCCCGGACTGAGTCAGACAGCCCTGCTCTCGATCTTGGAGGTGACCTATGTGGTATGTACCATTTAGAGCCTCGTTCCCTCAATACGACCCATTCTGTTGGCTCAAAACGGCCGTTCTACAAGAAGGATGGCGCAGAGCGATGCCGCACCATCGGTCAAGCCATCCGCCGCAGTGGACGGCCGTTTTCAGCCAACCCGTCGGGCTTGACGAATTTTGGCCATGAC
>UCJH01000038.1 GCA_900472785.1 Hyphomicrobiales bacterium
TGAGGGAACGATGCTCTAATGCGGGGGGAAAGCGGATCGTCTGCTCACTCCATGTCGTCGGATTCCAAGCGCTCGACTTCGGCTTTCGCATCGGCATCACCGAGATCGGCGGCGCGTTTGTAGAGTTCAAGGGCCGCGTCTATATCGGCCTCCATACCCTCGCCATTTTCATACATGATGCCGAGATTGACCATGGCGTCGACATTGCCGCGATCGACGGCGAGCCGGTAATATTTCAGCGCTTCGCCGGTATTCTCGGGGAGAAGCGTTCCCTCGTCGTAGATGATGGCGATGTTGTAGGCCGCTACGTCGTCTCCCTGCGCCGAGGATTTCCGGAACCATTCCAGCGCCTTCGTCCCGTCGACGGGCGTGCCGACGCCATCCTGATAGGCGACGCCGAGATTGTATTCGCCAAGCACGTCGCCAAGTTGGGCTGCCTTGCTGTACCATGCGAAAGCGTCCGCAGGCTTCTTCTCATGCAGTGCCACACCGAGATTGACCATGGCGGCGGCGTGGCCGGCCTTTGCCGCCTGCTCGAAAAGGACAAGCGCTTCAGGCTCCTTGCCGTCCTGCATCAGCACGCGCCCGAGCTGGAAGGCCATGCGGATGTCACCGGGTGCCTTGGCCTGCGCATCGCGGCAGGCCGGCAGCGCCTTGGCAATGTCGATGTCTTCCTGCTCTACGCCAGCCAGCCCCGGCGGACGGGTGTTGTCATAGCTGCTGGAGGCCAGCGTATCGCAAAGGCTGCGATTGTCCTCGGCATGCGCCGTGGGCGAAAGGCCAAGCAGCCCGGTTGCGGTCGCGGCGAAAAGCGTTGCCTTGAAGGTGGAATTCACGAGGGGCATGCCGGCCTCCATTTTGCGCAGACGCTGGGAAGTTGCGGGATAATGGTTTTGCCACGGAATCTACGCCGCTGTGGTTCCGGATGGAACTGGCTTGTGTATTCCGGCAGGCCCCGGAGCGTTTCAATCCTTACCCGGACGGCAGCAATTTCTCCCGGGCAACCAGCGCGCCGTGGTGACCGATGACGCGGGCCGCGACGCCGGCGGCGAAGCCTGCTGCCTCTGCCGGGTTTCCATGTTCGACCAGATGCGCGAGGAAGGCGCCGTTGAAACTGTCGCCGGCGCTGGTGGTATCGACGATCCTGTCGACGGTGGCGGCGGCAACGAAGACTGAAGGGGCATCCTTGAAGGCGAGCGTGATGCCGTTTGGTCCATCCTTGACGACGATATTGTCGACCCCGAGGGCTCCGTACCGCTGGAGGGTGGCCTCGATATCGGTATCGCCGAAATGGGTCGATTCATCATCGAAACTCGGCATGACCAGCGTTGATGCCCGCGCGCCTGCGGTGATCGTTTCCAGCATGCGGGCTTTGTCGTCCCACAGCCGCGGGCGGATATTCGGGTCGAAGACCACGGTTCTGCCGGCTGCCTTTGCCCGTCGCAGTTCCGACAGCAGTGTTTCGACGGCGTCCGGCGAGAGGATCGCCAGCGTGATCCCGGAAAAGACGATGACATCGGACGCGTCGACGGCCGCGCGCAGATGGTCCGCGTCGTCGGCCAGCGTCTTTGCCGCCGAGACGGATCGCCAATAGGAGAAGCTGCGCTCGCCATCCTTGAGATGGATCATATACAGGCCGGGCGAGCGTCCTTCGACGCGGCGGATGTGATCTGTCCCAACGCCCGTGCTTTCAATGAAGGCCAGCATGTCGTCGGATACCGTATCGGTTCCGACAGCCGTGAAATAATCGACGGACCAGTCCGCAGGCAAAAACAGGCGGGCATAATAGGCGGTGTTGAAACTGTCGCCGGCATACCCCTTGCGCAGGAGGTCACCCTCGGCCTGCATGAGTTCCACCATGCACTCGCCGATCGAAAGCAATCTGCCTGCCATGCGTCTTCCCCCGCTAACATTCTGTGAATGCCGAGATACGGCGCAGCAGATCGGAAGGCAAGCGGATGTCTTGCGTTTCCCGACGGGTGTGGACGTCGGCCTTGCGCTTTCCCGGGATATGGATTCCATACTGGCTTTCCAGCCGGTCCAGCTGCGTGCCAAGCCGCTCTTCGAAGCGCGGATCGAGCAGGGTTGGTGCGATAGCGATGATCAGCAGCCCGCAGTCCGGCGTCGTCGCGCCTTCACTAAAAGTCGGCGCATCGATCGACCAGTTGGCACCGCCGACGCCGGCTGCCAGCACCTCGACCATCAGCGCGATATTGGCGCCGCGTGCGCCGCCAAAGGCAAGCATGGCGCCCTTCAGGGCTGCCTTGGCATCCGTGGTCGGCTGCCCCGTTGCATCGACAGCCCAGCCCGCTGGAATGGGATCGCCCGTAGCCGCGGCCTCCCGAAGTTTTACAAACGCGGTCGCGCTTGAGGACTGATCGATGAGAAGCGGCGGTCCATTAGCTCGCGGAGCACAAAAGGCCAGCGGATTGGTGCAATAGACGGGCCTCGAGCCGCCGGATCCGGTAATCAGCGCCGGACCGTTGGTGGCCGCGAAGGCAACCAGCCCGCGGCCCGCAAGGCGAAGGGCATAGTCGCCGAGTTCGCCGGTTGTATAGCTGTTCGATACCGTGAACAGGGCAATGCCGAAAGTTTCGGCTTTCTCGACAAGCGCATCAAGCGCCAGATCGAAGCACAATTGCGCGATGCCGCCATCCGCATTCATGGCGATCAGGGCGGGTGCGGGATCGTTGCGGACCGGGACGGCCTTGCCGTTGATGCGACCGGTGAGCAGGCTCTCGAGATAATCGACGAGATGCGAAAATCCCACAGCCGGCTGGTCGTGCAGTTCCGCGTCAACCGTTGCGCGTGCCAGCGATGCGGCCATGTCCGGACTGGCCCCTGCTGCGGTCAATGCGCTTTCCGCAAGCCTTCGTGCCGCCGCAGTGGTCAGCGTCGTCATGTTATCGGTCATCAGATTTCCAGTGCGGCTTTGCGCCCGTCATAGATCGCATAGGGCGCCTGGCGAGGGGAGGCGCAGTCGCCGATCATGCGGAAGGGCAGGCCGATGGCTTCCAAGTCGCGCGCCAGCCAGTCGGCCGCATGGTTGGCTGTGGAGGTCACGAGACAATCCGCCTCCACCCGCCATTGCCGGCCATCGAGAAAGGAAACGAGAGTCGCACCATTGCCATGCCATTCGAGAAAGCCTGTCTCGGTGAAGAAGGTGACGCCGAGTTTGGCCATCGCGCGGCGAAGCGGAAAATCGGCTGCCGTGCGCTGCAGTTCCTTGCCGACCATCGGGTCCGGCGTGACGATGGTGACCTCATGGCCGTCCTCGGCGAGTTTCCAGGCGGTGCCGCAGCCTTTCCAGTTTCCACCTTCGTCCAGAACCAGCACGCGCTTTCCGGGTCGCACCTGCCGCGCCATCACCGCTTCGGCGGAAAACACATTTCCGCGTTCGAAGCCCGGCAGCGTCTCGAATTGCGGAAGC
>UCJH01000037.1 GCA_900472785.1 Hyphomicrobiales bacterium
GTACACCGTACGAGTCAATCGCTTCGGATCGACATTTGTCGTATTGTCGGCTTAGATCGGCGCATGGATCGGCAAGGATAACGGATGGCAGCCAAACGCAGCGGCAAGCAGAGCAAACGGTCTCCAAGGGAAGTTGTACCGCTACCGGCTGAGCCGGAGACGCGCAATGAACCGCCTCTTTCTCTCGAACGGATCGTGGCGACGGCGGTGGAACTGTTGGACGCCGAAGGAATTGACGGATTGAAGATGCGTCGGCTTGCCGATCGTCTCGGTGCGGGCGCGATGAGCCTTTATTGGCATGTCGGCAACAAGGAACAGGTCTTTGACCTGGCGCTCGATTCGGTACTCGCCTATCGCGAGCCGTCGCAAATGGGCGAGCCTCCGGGCTGGCGCGGCGATGTCGTTCATATGCTCGAAGACTGGCGCGCCGTTATGCTGCGCCATCCCTGGTCGGCAGCGCTGCTGCCGCGCCGGGCACTCGGTCCCAACATTCTCGGCCGCCTGGAACTGGTGAGCCGCACCCTGTCGGAAGCGGGCGTGGCGGAGACCGATCTGAATGTCGCGATATGGTCGCTCTGGAACTATGTGATCGGCGCTACCGTCACCCGCGCGAGCTTCGACCTCTCGGACGACGACCGGGCCGCAGCGCAGCACCGCCTGACAGCTCTCAGCGAACATTACCCGACAATCGCGCGCGCGCGCCTGCTGCTGGACAGCGACTGGGACGGCACCTTCCGGAAGGGTCTCGACTTCCTGCTCGACGGACTTTCTCCGGCACCTTGACTTGTCCGTTGCCCGGCCGATTACAAATCCGGACAGGATCACGGGCGCGGAGTCTTCGTTTGAAGCCTGAAATTCAAAGGCCTGTTTACCGCCGGCGCAGAGATGTGCTTGCGGCTCGCCGTCGACGGGTGTAAAGGGCAATGGTCGCGAAAAGCGATCGTCTCCCTTGATCCGCCCCGGCGGCAGAGACGGTCAAGCACACGCCGGTCATGCCCTTTGCGCATGACCTGGCCAGCGGTTCCCGGAAACAATGCCCGACCCATGTCAGGCCCCATCGCAAGCGACCGACACCCCGCGGGGCCGCGTGCTTGCGTCGATCGGAACGCGCCATGAGCAAACCCCTTATCGTCATTTTCATCGCCATTGTCCTCGATGCCGTCGGCATCGGCCTCATCTTCCCAATTCTTCCATCGCTGCTCAAGGAGGTCACCCATGCCGAAAACGTGGCGCCCTTCATCGGCATCATGACGGCGCTTTATGCGGTCATGCAGTTCGTTTTCGCCCCGGTGCTCGGATCGCTGAGCGACCGGCTCGGCCGGCGTCCGGTTTTTTTGATCTCGCTTGCCGGAGCGGCAGTCAACTATCTTTTCCTGGCCTTCGCGTCCAATCTCTGGATGCTGCTCGCCGGCCGTGCGATTGCCGGCCTGACGAGTGCCAACATTGCCGTGGCGACCGCCTATATCACCGATATTTCCCCGCAGGATAAGCGGGCGCGCCGCTTTGGCCTGTTCAACGCCATGTTCGGCATCGGGTTCATTGTCGGCCCGGTCCTTGGCGGCCTGCTGGGGGACTATGGGCTACGGCTGCCGTTCATCGCCGCAGCGGTGCTCAACGGCGGCAATCTCCTGCTGGCGCTGTTCATCCTGCCGGAATCGCGCCAGTCGACCGGGGAGAAGGTCGATCTCGCCAGCCTCAATCCGCTTCGGCCACTGCGCTGGGTGTTCACGGTAAAGCGGGTGCTGCCGGTCATCCTCATCTTTTTCCTGTTCAGCGCCACGGGCGAAGCCTACGGCACCTGCTGGGCTCTGTGGGGCGGCGATGCGTTCCACTGGAACGGGCTCTGGATCGGCCTGTCGCTCGGCGCTTTCGGCATTTGCCAGACGCTGGCGCAGGCATTCCTTCCCGGGCCGGCTGTGAAGCTGCTCGGCGAGCGCGCCGCCATCCTGACGGGCATTGCCGGCGCCTGCACCGCGCTGACCGTCATGGCGTTTGCGGACCGGAGCTGGATGATCTTCGCGATCATGCCGGTTTTCGCGCTTGGCGGCATTGGCGTTCCGGCGCTGCAGTCGCTGGCGACCCGGCAGGTCGACGAAAGCAGCCAGGGCCAGTTCCAGGGTGTGCTGGCGTCGGCCCTCAGCCTCGCCTCGATCGTCAGCCCGCTCTTCTTCTCAAGCGTCTATCTCCTCATCAGGGAAGAATGGCCGGGCGCCGTCTGGCTATCGGTCGTGGCCGTCTACGCGCTCAGCATACCCCTGGTTCTCGGCCTGCGGTTCACGACGCCCGCAGCCGGGCCGGCAACGGAGAATGCAGGCTAGACGAGGATCGATGACAGGAACCGACTGGTCGCCTCGGCCCGACGAGGACAACGTGTGACGGCTCCGCAGATAGAGCGCACCGGCGATCTTGATAAGCGTATAGGCGGCGGTGAATGTCTGCGCCGGGAAGGCAAGATCGGAGATACCTATGTTTGTCTCCTCCGGACGATGGGACAGCCATAGTCCCGACTTGCGGATTTTTCAATCGTTCCGACATCCGCATTTCTTCAAATAAAAGAGCTTTTGCATAGACGGGAATCGGGTAAAAGCACCGTGAATTCAAAGGAGAAGACCATGAGCACAGCCCTTTTGATCATCGATGTCCAAAACGCCATCGTCGCGGGCCTCGGGACGCCGGAGCGGCAGCCGGCGATCGATGCCGCGCTCAACCAGATGATCGGCCGGCTGCAGGTCGTCCAGGCTCGGGCGCGCACAGCCCACATCCCGGTCTTCATCGTCCAGCATGACGGCGGCCCCGGCGACCCGCTGGCGCGCAGCAGCATGGGCTGGGGGCTTCGGCATGAAATCGCCCCCGTGGCCGGCGAAGCGGTGATCCACAAGAAGAGCTGCGATTCGTTCTTCGGCACCGATCTCGATGCGCAGCTGCGCCAGCGGTCGATCAGCCATCTGGTGATTGGCGGCTGCATGACGCAATTCTGTATCGACACGACGGCGCGCCGCGCCGTCACGCTCGGCTATGACGTCACGCTTCTTTCCGACGGCCATGCGACGGCCGACATGGGTAAGCTGACCTTCGAGCAGATCATTGCCCACCACAACGCCGTGCTCGATGGTTTCGACGCCGGTGCCCATGCCATCGCCCTGCGGCCCAGCGCCGAGGTCACTTTTTGAAACGCGGCTTTTCCAAGTCCCCTTTTCAGGAATTGTGCAGCGGTCGCGACCTGCGCCAGGCCGAAGGCGACCAGCCGAGGTTCATGCCCGCCGCGGCGAGCAGGATGATGGCCGAGCCGGCAATCTGCAGCGGCTGCAGCGCATGGCCGAAAGCCACGCGATCGACGAGAATGGCGGCGATCGGATAGATGAAGGACAGCGCGCCCGTCAGATGCGTCGGCAGCTTCTGGATGGCTCCATAGAGCAGCACATACATCAGGCCGGTATGGACGACGCCCATGGCGACCAGCATCGCCCAGGGGCCAGCCGATTGCGGGTGCGCCGACAGATCGACGAACGGCGCCATCATCAGCACGCCGGTTGTAACCTGGATCAGCGCGATCAGATGCGGTGGCGTGCCTTTCAGCCACTTGGCCGCCAGTGCGGCCAGCGCGTAGAAGAAGGCGGCGCCGAGCGCGAGCAGGATGCCGATGCCATAGCGGCCGCTTGTTCCCGCTCCGCCGCCCTTGCCTTCGACGATGGCCAGCATGCCGGCAAAGGCGAGCAGCAGCCAGAATAGTTTTACCCGCGTGATCTTTTCGCCCAAGAACAAAGCACCGAGGCCGAGAAGCATGAAGGGCTGCGTGTTGTAGACCGTGGTGGCGATCGAGATCGAGGCTTGGCTGTAGGAGGCAAACAAAAGCAGCCAGTTGGCGACGATGGCGATGCCGCCGAGCACCGCGATGACAAAGGTGCGCCAGGTCAGAATTCCCGTACGCAGGAAACCGAGCGCACCGCAGACGACAAGCAGGCTCAGCGCGCCGAAGAAGCACCGCCAGAAGACCACGCTTGCCACCGGCTGGCCGGACATCACCACGAACCAGCCGATCGTTCCCGAAATGAGCATCGCCGCGCTCATCTCCACCGTCCCCTTGCGGATATCCCTGTCCATGATGTCGCTCCCTGCTTCGATCCGCAGAGAATATTCGGCAGTTCAGGATTTATCCATGATCAAGGATAGGCAAATCGCAATTCTTGCCTTACAATTCCAGAACAAAATTGAAAAATGCCTTACAGGAGAAACACATGCTTGATGCCGTCGATGGACGCCTGCTCGATCTTCTCGCGGACAATGCCCGCCTGTCGTTGAAGGAGATCGCAGCGGCCGTCGGCCTGTCGTCGCCGAGCGCCGCCGATCGGCTGCGCAAGCTGGAGGAGCGCGGGGTGCTCGACCGCTATACGATCAGCATCAATCCTCCCGCCCTTGGCTATTTTCTGCAGGCGATCGTCCGCGTCCGGCCGATGCCGGGGCAGTTGCATATCGTCGAGAAGATCATTCAGGAAACGCCGGAGATCGTCGAATGCGACAAGGTGACGGGTGACGACTGCTTCATCGCGCGGATCTATGTGCGTTCGATGGAAGAGCTCGACGGCATTCTCGACAGAATTGCCGAGCGAGCCCAGACCAACACCTCGATCGTCAAATCCTCGCCGGTCAAGCGCCGGCTGCCACCCTTGTCCTGATCAGACGCCTGTGGAACCGAAACCACCGGCACCGCGCGCCGTCGTTCCGGCAAGGCCGGTCTCTACCAGCGCCACCTGCGTTACCGGCGCCACCACCATCTGCGCGATGCGCATACCGCGTTCGATGACGAAATCCTCTTCGCCGAGATTGACGAGCAAAACCTTCACCTCGCCGCGATAATCGCTGTCGATCGTGCCCGGCGTGTTGAGGCAGGTGATGCCATGCTTGAAGGCAAGGCCGGAACGCGGGCGGATCTGCGCCTCGTATCCGTCGGGAATCTCGAAAATGAAACCGGTCGGTACCAAAGCGCGCTTGCCGGGCGAAAGCACCATCGGTTCACCGTCAGCAACGGCGGCCCGCAGGTCCATGCCGGCAGCACCCGCCGTCTCGTAGGACGGCAGGTCGATCTCCGCGCCATGTGGCAGGCGGACGAGGCTCAGGATCGGGCGGGTCTGTGCGTGAAGGGTCATTGCCGCATTAGCCGTCCCGCACCCGGTCCGGTCAATTGCATATTCTCGCCCGAGCCTGTAGAAGACGCCGCAATTCACAGGATTCACATCATGGCCGAAAGTCTCGCCGAGGCGGTTTCCCGCCGCCGCACCTTTGCTATTATCGCGCACCCGGATGCGGGCAAGACCACGCTCACCGAAAAGCTGCTCCTGTTCGGCGGCGCCATCCAGCTCGCCGGCGAGGTCAAGGCCAAGAAGGATCGCATCCAGACGCGGTCCGACTGGATGAAAATCGAGCGCGAACGCGGCATCTCGGTCGTCACCTCGGTGATGACTTTCGAATACGGCGGCAATGTCTTCAACATCCTCGACACGCCCGGCCACGAGGACTTCGCCGACGATACCTACCGCACGCTGACGGCGGTCGATGCGGCGGTCATGGTCATCGACGCCGCCAAGGGCATCGAGCCGCGGACGCTGAAGCTGTTCGAGGTCTGCCGCATGCGCGACATTCCGATCATCACCTTCATCAACAAGATGGACCGAGAAAGCCGCGATCCCTTCGAAATCCTCGACGAGGTCGAGGAGAAGCTGGCGCTCGATTGTGCCCCGATCACCTGGCCGATCGGCCGGTCGAAGACCTTTTCAGGCTCCTATCATCTTGCGGCCAACACGGTACGCGGGTCCGACACGCAGGAAATCCCGACCAAGGTCAACGGACCGGAAGCCGTCGCCAACCGCCTGCCGGAAAACGAGCGCGACACTTTCGTTGAAGAACTGTCGCTGGCGATCGAGGCCTGCAAGCCCTTCGACAAGAAGGCCTTCCTTGAGGGCCACCTGACGCCGGTCTTTTTCGGCTCGGCCCTGCGCAATTTCGGCGTCCGCGATCTCATCAATGCGCTTGGCGATTTTGCGCCGTCGCCGCGCGACCAAGTCGCCGACACCCGCACGGTGCATGCGACCGACGACAAGATGACGGCCTTCGTCTTCAAGATCCAGGCCAACATGGACCCGAACCACCGCGACCGCATCGCCTTTGCCCGCATCTGCTCCGGCAAGCTGGAGCGCGGCATGAAGGCGCGGCTGTCGCGCACCGGCAAGCAGCTTGGCCTGACCGCACCGCAGTTCTTCTTCGCCTCGCAGCGCCAGCTCGCCGACACAGCCTATGCAGGCGACGTGGTCGGCATTCCCAACCACGGCACGCTGCGCATCGGCGATACGCTGACGGAGGGCGAACAGCTGGTGTTTCAGGGCGTTCCCAACTTCTCGCCGGAAATCCTGCGCCGCGTACGGCTTGAGGATGCGATGAAGGCAAAGAAGCTCAAAGAAGCCTTGCAGCAGATGGCCGAGGAAGGCGTCGTGCAGCTGTTTTCGCCGGAGGACGGCTCGCCCGCCATCGTCGGCGTCGTCGGCGCTCTGCAGCTCGACGTGCTGAAGGAGCGGCTGCAGGGCGAATACGGCCTTCCGGTGTCGTTCGACATGGCGCGCTTCTCGGTCTGCCGCTGGATTTCCTCCGAAAAGCCCGGCGAGATCGACCGCTTCGTCACCGCCCGCCGCGGCGACATTGCCCGTGACCTCGACGGCGATCCGGTGTTCCTGGCGCAGGACGGCTTCTCGCTGAACTACGAGTCCGAGCGCTGGAAGGACATCAAGATGGTGGCCATCAAGGAATATCAAGTCGCCAAGGCGGCGTGACCGGAGAGCGAAGGAAACGCCGATGACGACGCAACAGGATGCCGCTTCACCAAAAGACAAGGCGATCTGCATCTTCGGCGCCGGCGCCATCGGTGGAGCGCTTGCGGCGCGGCTGGCAACGGCGCAGGCGCTGAGCGGCGCGACGATATCCGTCGTCGCCCGCGGCGCGCACCTGCAGGCCATCCGGGACGGTGGCATTCATCTCTGGGCTGCCGACAGCACGGAGCCTCTGGTAGGCAAGGTCCATGCCACAGACACGCCCGCCGATCTCGGAAAGCAGGATCTGGTGGTCGTGACGCTGAAGGGACACCAGCTCGCGGCCGCAGCCGACGACATCGCCGACCTTCTGAAGCCCGGCGGTCGGGTCGTGATGATCCAGAACGGCATTCCCTGGTGGTATTTCCACGGCGACACGGCAAGCGGTCTTGAGGGCAAGCGACTCGACGCGCTCGATCCCGACGGCCGGATCTGGGAAGCGATCGGGCCGGAACGGGTGATCGGCGGCGTCATCTATCAGGGCGCGCAGATGAGCGAGCCGGGGCATATCCGGCTTTCCGGCTTCGGCCTTCTGCATATCGGCGAGCCGACGGGTGCCCTGTCCGACGATCTCTGGGAGATCACAGCGCTCCTGCAGGCAAGCGGCTGGACGGTGAAGCCGACCGACCGCATCCGCGACGAGATCTGGCTGAAGCTCCAGGGCAATGCCGCCTTCAACCCGATCAGCGCGCTGACCCGCACGACCGTTGCCGCGATGCTCTCGGATGCCGGCCTTCTCGATCTGACGCGGCGGGTGATGACCGAAGTGCGCGACGTCGCCGAAGCGCTCGGCTGCCGGATCAGCCTGACGATCGACGAACGCCTCGACCACAGCCGGGCGCTGGGCGCGGCTCGGACATCGATGCTACAGGATGTCGAGCAGGGACGCCGCCTGGAAGTCACGCCGCTCACCCGCGCCGTCAGCCTGCTCGGCAATCTGGCCGGCGTGCCCACGCCCGCCAACGATATCATTCTCGCGCTGGTCAGCGAACTCGACCGCGCTCTGGCGCAGCGCTGAACTCGTCTGCAAAACGGGATGCATCCATGACCGTTCGCCGCATCGTCGCCAATCTCCATGTGCCCGATCCGAAGGCCGCCGACGCCTTTTATGGCGAACTGCTCGGGCTTGACCTTGCCATGGACCATGGCTGGATCCGAACCTATGCATCGGACGCAACGCAGACTGTGCAGTTATCCGTCGCCAGCGAGGGCGGCTCCGGCACGCCGGTGCCGCAGCTGTCGATCGAGGTCGATGATGTCGACGCGGTCTACGCGAAAGCCCGGGCGATGGGCTTTGCGATCGTCTACGACATCACCGACGAGCCGTGGGGCGTCCGGCGCTTTTATGTCCGGGACCCCTCCGGTGCCGTCGTCAACATTCTCTCCCACCGGGAACGCTGACGCGCAAGGTCAGCGGCGGTCCGTCAGGGTGAGATCGCCGTTTTCATCGACGGAAACCTCGATACCGATATAGCCGGGGATGGTCTGGTGCGCCGTTTCGAACGGATGCGTATGCGTCGCGGTGATGACCATGACGTCGGCGCCCGCCGATTCGCCCGCGATCACGCCGGCTGCGACGTCTTCGAACACCAGGCAGTCCTTCGCATCGAAGCCGACGCGTTTTGCGCCGAGCAGGTAGCATTCCGGGCTTGGCTTGCCGCGCGAGACGTCTTCGGCGATGACGATGAACTTCGGTTCCGGCAGGCCGGCGGCGGCGATGCGCACCTTGGCGAGTTCGCGCGGCGACGAAGTGACGATCGCCCAGCGCTCCGGCGGCAGGCTTTTCAGGAATTCGATGGCGCCGGGTAGCGGCTTCACACCCTCGACGTCCTCGATCTCGCCCTGGCAGATGATCGCCGATTCGACCTCCGGATCGACGCCCGGCAGGCCGAGCTGGCGGATCGTATCGACACCGCGCTTGCCGTGCATGGTCGGCAGGAAGGTTGCAACATCCAGGCCATGGCTTTCCGCCCAGCGTCCCCAGACCCGTTCAGCCGCCTCGATGGAGCTCAGCAGCGTTCCATCCATGTCGAACAGGAAAGCGGAATATTTCTTGCCGAAGACCGGCGACGACGGGGAAGACAAGAGGCGAACTCCTTCGATTTCGGCAAACCGCCTTTGCGGCGGCGATGCAAGCCAGTCCCGAATAAGGGGATTCCCTCTTCAGATCAAACGCATATCGGCGCAAAGTGCATTCTTCCGCCTCATGGCGTCGAGACGGCGAGACGCAGGCCCATCAGGCCGAAGGCGCCGGCAAATCCGCGCCGCATCCAGACGATGACATTCGGCCGGTCCATCACATGCCGCCGCGCCGCTGCGGCAAAGACGCCGTAGAGGATGAAGACCAGAAAGGTCAGAAGCATGAACACGGCGGCGAGGCCCAGCATGAAAATGGTCGGCTCTCCAGTCGTCGCCGGTACGAATTGCGGCAGGAAGGCGAGGAAGAACAACGACAGCTTCGGATTGAGGCTGTTGAGCAGCACCGCCGTTCCGATGATCCTGCGTGCCGGAACCGGGGGTGCGTCGTCGGTGATCCGCAGGCTGTCGCGGTCGCGCAGAACACTCCAGGCCATGTAGAGCAGATAGGCGACCCCGAGATATTTGATCGCCTCGAAGGCCAGGGCGCTGGTGTGCAGCAGGGCCGACAACCCGGCAATGCTGGCGACGATATGCGGCAGGATGCCCAGCGTGCAACCGAAGGCGGCGATGATGCTGGCGCGCGCGCCGCTGTTGAGCCCGGTCGCCAGCGTATAAAGCACGCCGGTGCCGGGCAGGAGAATGATGATGAGCGAGGTCAGCAGGTAATCGAGCGTCATGATACGGTCCATCCGTTGTTGGAAGGACACTGTGCCCGTATCCCGGCGGGGCAGTCTTGAACGAAATTGCAGGCCTCAGCGGATAGCCTGGCGGTAGGCGCCCGGCGTCATGCCGTAGGCGCGCACGAAGATGCGGGTCATGTGGCTCTGGTCGGCAAAACCGCCTGATAGTGCAGCCTCCGACAGTGGCAGCCCCTGCCCGATCAGCCGCCGGGCGATGCCGAGCCGACGCTGGACCAGATAGGCATGCGGCGTCATGCCGGTGGCACGGCTGAAGCCGCGCAGCACCTGGAAGCGCGTGAGGCCGCTTGCCCGCGCCAGGTCGTCCAGCGTCACGGCCGCAGTCGGATCGTCATCGATAAGACTGCGCGCCCTGTCTATCGGCGGAGCGCCCGCGATGCGATGCGGTTTTTCGATGAGATGTGCGGCCGCCAGCAACAGCAGGCCGGTCTGCGAAGGCAACCTGTCCACGGGATCAAGGGTCGTCATCTCCTGATAAAGCGACAGGAAATTCCGGGCGGGAGACCGATCCGTCATGACCGGATGCGAGAAAACACAATCAGCCGACCGGCCTTCGGTGATATCGAGGCCTGCCTGTTCCACCAGTCTCGGATCGAGATAGAGCATGCGCCAGGCACGTCCCGTTTCGGTGATCGGCGTTCCGTCATGCACCTCCCCGGGATTGACGGTGATGACGTCGCCGGGGCCGGCCTCGACCGGACCGCGGCCGCTCGCCGATTTCTGGGCGCCACGCGTGATCACGCCGATACCGAACTGATCGTGGGTGTGGCGGCCGAAGCTGTGGGCGCTGTCGGCCTCGATGGCTTCCACGCCTTCGACAACACACCGCCGCATCCGGAACTGGCTGGTTTTCGGCATCTGCTCAGTCCCGCTCCCGGCCCGGCAGCATCGCGACTTCGCCGAACCAGTTGGCGGCCGATTCGCACCAGATCTGATGGTTCGGTGCAAGCGCCTTGCGCTGGCGGATATTGCCCCAGCGGATGCCGATTTCCTCGGCGTCCTCGTCCGTTCCGGTCGTGTAAATCGGCGAGCCGCAATCGCCGCAGAACATCTGGTAGCGGATGCGGCCGTTGGCGCCGGTCTTGACATAGGTCTTCGGCATGCCGGCGGTGACGCGAAAATCCTCGCGCCGGGCAAAGGCCGTGACCCTATAGGCGCTGCCGGTCAGTTGCTGGCAATCGACGCAATGGCAAATCCCGATATCGTCGGGATCGATCACCGCTTCATAGGATATGGCGCCGCAATGGCATTGCCCGTCGATCTTCATGGCCTCTCCTCTTCCGGAGAGAGTGTAGCGCATCAGCCGCCGGTTAACAGCCAGGCGTGCTCCTTGGCGTTGTTGAATTTCCAGACACGCGACGGACCGGCCATGACGTTGAGGTAATAGAGGTCGTAGCCGTGGATGGTGGCGCAGGGGTGATAGCCCTTCGGCACCAGCGTGACATCGCCGTTTTCGACCGCCATGGCTTCGTCCAGCGACCGGTCGTCGGTGTAGACGCGCTGGAACGCAAAGCCCTGCGGCGGGTTCAGGCGATGGTAATAGGTTTCCTCCAGGAAGCTCTCGTCCGGCAGGTTGTCCTGATCATGCTTGTGCGAGGGATAGGACGACGTGTTGCCGTTTGGCGTGATCACCTCGACCACCAGCAGCGAACGGGCGGAATTGTCGTCTTCCGGCATGATGTTGGTGACGTGACGAACATTCGAGCCCTTGCCGCGGGTGAACTGCGGATGGGTGCCCGGAGGGATGAGCTTGGTCTTGAAGTCGCCGCCGCCCGGCGCGGAGCATACGGCGAGTTCGAGATCCGTTTCCGCCGTTACCGACCAGCGCGCGCCCGCCCTGATGTAAAGCGAATGCGGGGCGCCCTCGAACGGGGTCATGCGCTCGCCGACGACGCCGAAATCTTGGCCGTCGGCGGTCGTCCTGCCCTTGCCGGAAATCCAGACGAGGCAGACTTCGCGATCGCCGGTCTCGCCCGAGGCTGTCTCGCCGGCCTTCAGCCGGTGCATGTCGAAACCGACATAGGTCCAGCCGGCATTATCAGGCGTCACATGGGTGACGCGGCCTTGGTCACCATTGGGCTTCACGAGCAGGTTCGGCATGGTGGTCTCCTGTTGCATGGTCTGTGGTGGGAGTGATTACCCCTCACCAAGTGCGCCCAGCGTTCGACTGCGTCTCACACGGGCTTACTATCCTCTCCCGCAAGGGGAGAGGTAGGGTGCCACACTCACCATCTCTCAGATGAGGCGAGATGGTGCGGCGGGTTTTCCTCTCCCCTTGTGGGAGAGGATACGAAGGCCGGGTGAGCGTCAGCGAACCCTTGGCCGAAGTTGGTGAGGGGTACAAAGCCGATCACCAAGGCGCCAAACGGGAAATCACCCCTTCGGAAAGCCTTCCGTCTCGACCGTATACCCGGCCGCCGTCATGACGCGCATCAACTCCGCATAGCCGATCTCGGCCATCTTCTGCGGCGGAGCGTTGCGGGGATCCTGCTCGGCCTCGACCACGAACCAGCCCTCATAACCATAATCTGCGAAGCGCTTGACGATGGCGCCGAAATCGAGCGAGCCGTCGCCGGGTACGGTGAAGGCACCGAGTGCGACGGCATCGAGGAAGGACTGTTTCGACCGGTCCAGCCCATCGATGACCGACTGGCGGATGTCCTTGACGTGCACATGGTTGATGCGGGCGTGGTGATTGTCGATGGCGCGCAGGACGTCGCCGCCGGCAAATTTCAGGTGGCCGGCATCGAGCAGCAGCGGAATGCCCTCGCCCGAATTCTTCATGAAGGCATCGAGTTCCGGCTCGGTTTCGACGACGGCGGCCATGTGGTGGTGATAGGAAAGCGGCATGCCCTGATCGGCGCACCATTCGCCGAATTCCGTGACGCGACGCGCATAGGCCTTCATCTCGTCATCGGAAAGCTTCGGCTTGGTGGCGAGCGGCTTGGAGCGATCGCCCTGGATCGAGCGGCCGACTTCGCCATAAACGATGCAGGGCGCGTTGACGGCCTTGAACAGCTCGATCATGGGCGCGATGCGGTCCTTGTTGGCCGAAAGCTCCTCGTTGACCAGCGTGCCGGAGAACCAGCCGCCGCACAACGTCACGTCGGCGGCGCGCAGGATCGGCAGCATCTCCTGCGGATTGCTCGGGAAGCGGCGGCCTTGCTCCATGCCGGTGAAGCCGGCGCCGCGCGACTGGCGCAGGCATTCTTCAAGCGATACGTCGTCGCTCAGTTCAGGAAGGTCGTCGTTCCACCAGGCGATGGGCGACATGCCGAGTTTGGCTTTCATGAAAAGTCTCCTTGGAGGAAAGCAAGCGGCCTTCCTGTGTTTTATGCTTTTCCAGTCCTCTTCTCCTCCATGCCACCTTCTCCGACGTGCCGTGCGGGTGGATTCTCGGGTCGAGCCCGAGGATGACGGAGAGGAAGAGAGCCGTGTTCTCTGTTCTAACCGATAATCTGGGCGGAAAGCGCCTTGATATAGGCGTCGCGCGCCTTGTTGACCTCGGGGCGATCGCTCACTTCCGGCACCGCGACATCCCACCAGTGGCCACCTTCCTTGGTGGTGATCAAGGGATCGGTGTCGATCACGATGACGGTCGTGCGGCCATTGTCCTTGGTGACCTTCAGGGCCTGCTCCAGCTCTGCGATCGATGCGACCTTGAGCGCGACGGCACCCATCGCTTCGGCATGCTTGCGGAAATCGATATCCGGCATCACCTCGTGATAGCTGTCCTTCAGCAAATTGTTGAAGTTGGCGCCGCCGGTGCCCATCTGCAGCCGGTTGATGCAGCCGTAGCCTCGGTTGTCGAGGAGAACAACGGTAATCTTCTTGCCCATCATCACAGAGGTCGAAAGCTCGGAATTCAGCATCATGTAGGATCCGTCGCCGACCATGACGACGACATCCGCATCCGGCCGCGCCATCTTGACGCCAAGGCCGCCGGCCACTTCGTAGCCCATGCAGGAAAAGCCGTATTCCATGTGATAGGAGCCAGGCGAGGTCGCCGGCCAGAGCTTGTGCAACTCGCCCGGAAGGCCGCCGGCAGCGCAGAGAAGCACGGTGTTTTCGCCGGAATGGTTGCGGGCCGTGGCGCCGATGACCTGTGCATCCGACGGCAGGGCGACATTGGTCGGCGCCATCGCCTTTTCGGCGGCGGCCATCCACTCGGCCTTGAGCTTGACGGCCTGGTCCTTGAGCGCGGCAGGCGCGGTCCAGCCGCCGAGGGCAGCCGAGAGCGCCTCGATGGTCACCTTGGCATCGCCGACCACGGGAAGGGCATTGTGCTTGGCGGCATCGAAGCTTGCGGTGTTGATGCCCAGGAACTTGACGTCCGGGTTCTTGAAGATCGCCCAGGAACCGGTGGTGAAGTCCTGCAGGCGCGTGCCGATGGCAAGCACCAGATCGGCCTGATCGATGATCGCATTGGCTGACGAGGTGCCGGTGACGCCGACCGAACCCATGGACAGCGGGTGGCGCTCGTCGATCGAGGACTTGCCGGCCTGGGTGACGACGACGGGAATGCCGTGCTTTTCAGCGAAAGCCGCCAGTTCCTTGGTGGCGAGCGAATAGAGCACGCCGCCGCCGGAGATGATCGCCGGTTTGGTCGAGGCTTTCAGCGCCGCAACGGCGGCTGCAAGCTCGTTGTCGTCGGCATGCTGGCGACGGAAGGTCCAGACCTTTTCATCGAAGAAGCTTTCCGGATAGTCGAAGGCTTCCGCCTGCACATCCTGGCAGAGCGACAGGCAGACCGGGCCGCAATCGACGGGATCGGTCATGACCTGCATCGCCCGCTTCAAGGCCGAGATGATCTGCTCCGGACGGGTGATGCGGTCGAAATAACGGACGACCGGGCGGAAGGCGTCATTGGCCGTGAGCGTGCCATCGCCATAGCTTTCGATCTGCTGCAGCACCGGATCCGGCGCGCGGTTGGCGAAGACGTCGCCGGGAAGAAAGAGAACGGGGATGCGATTGACATGCGCGACGCCGGCCGCCGTCACCATGTTCAGAGCGCCGGGGCCGATCGAGGTGGTGCAGGCCATGAAGCGCTGGCGGAACGAGGCCTTGGCATAGGCAATGGCCGCATGCGCCATGCCCTGTTCGTTGTGCGCGCGATAGGTCGGCAGGGTATCCTTGATGCCGTACAGCGCCTCGCCGATGCCGGCGACGTTGCCGTGGCCGAAAATAGCGAAGATGCCGCCAAAGATCGGCAGTTTTTCACCATCGACCACCGTCATCTGCTTCGTCAGGAACCGCGCGACGGCTTGCGCCATGGTCAGGCGCACTGTTTTCGAGCTCATTGTTTCCTCCTCGAACGAGGACTTCGCCTCGTTTTATCTGATATGTCGGGACAGCGCAGGTTGCTTCAGGCCGCCTTGGACTCACCCAGCTGCAGCCACAGGCCAACCAGCGCGCCGAACTTGCCGGCCATGTCGGCGATCGCCTGCTCATCGTTCATGGTGCCGCCCAGCCAGGCCTTGGCCGCATCCGCAAAAATCGTGCGTCCGACGGCAAAACCCTTGACGGTGCGCGATGTCCGGGCGGCGGTGAAGCCTTCCTTCAGCGCCTCGTACGGCGCTTCCAGCCCCAGCAAAACGACGCCGCGGCACAGCGGATCGCGCGTTTCGAGCACGGCGTCGATCGCCGCCCAGGCGCCAACGCTGGCCTGCGGCTCGAGCTTCCACCAGTCGGGCTTGAGGCCGGCGTCGTAAAGCTCGGTCAGTGCCCGCGGGATGGTCTGGTCGTCGAGCGTGCCGTGCTTGCCGGCGATGATCTCGATCAGGATTTCGCGGCCGACCTTGCGGGCCGCCTCGAAGGCGGAGCGCAGCTTGGCGATCTGGGTTGCCTTGAGTTCGGCCGGATCGTCCGGGTGGAAGAAACTCAAGACCTTGATGCAGTGATCGACCGGCCAGTCGATCAGCCTCGAGCCGAGATCCTGGCTGAATTCGAACTGCAGCGGGCGGGAGCCCGGAAGCTCGATCGGCTTGCCGATCCAGAAGTTCCTGTTGACGGCGAACAGCGCGTCGCGGCCGTATTTATCGTCGATCAGCATGCCGAAGCCGGGGCGGCCGTCGGCAATACGCTCGGCCGCCTTGACGGCTAGAACCTTGAAGGCCGGGATACGCGCCAAGAGGTCGTCATTGCCATCGGCGAGATCCTCCAGCTGGCTGCGATGATCGATGGCGAGCGCCATCAGCTGCGGGATGTCGCGGCGGCGGGTGGTGGCCCAATGGACATGGTTGATCGCCTCGTCCTTGCGCAGAGCCCGTTCCTTGCTGCCGTTTTCGAGGAAGAACTGAAGCTCTGTCCAGGTCGGGATTTCCGGCGCACAGAGCAGGCGCGACACGGCGAAGGCGCCGCAGGCATTGGCCCAGGTTGCGGATGTCGCATGCGGCTCGCCCTTCAGCCAGCCGCGCAAGAAGCCGGACATGAAAGCGTCGCCGGCGCCGAGCACGTTGTAGACCTCGATCGGAAAGCCCTTGCCGACGATGCCATCCTCCAGATTGTCGGAAATCGCGCCGTCATAAACGATGCAGCCCATCGGGCCGCGCTTCAGGACGATCGTCGCCTTCGAATTGGCCCGGATGGTCTTCAGTGCAGCGAGCAAATCGCTATCGCCCGAGGCGATCAGTACCTCCTCTTCGGTGCCGACGATCAGGTCGCAATCGGCCAGAACTGTCCGCAAATGGGCGGACACCTTGTCCGACGCGATGTAGCGGTTGTCACCGGCGTCGTGGCCGGCGAGACCCCAGAGGTTCGGACGGTAATCGATATCGAACACCACCTTGGCGCCGCTGGCCTTGGCGATGCGGATCGCCTTGCGCTGCGCCGCATCGGTATGCGGCTTGGCGAAATGCGTGCCGGTGACGAGAATGGCGCGCGCGGAACGGATGAAATCTTCCGACACATCCTCCTCGCACAGCGCGCTGTCGGCGCAGTTGTCGCGATAGAACAGAAGCGGGAAGGAATGGTCGCTTTCCACCGACAGGATGGCAAGCGCCGTCAGGCGTTCCGGATCGGTGACGATGCCCCTGGTCTCGACGCCTTCGCGCTCCAGCTGCTCGCGGATGAAGCGGCCCATCTGCTCCTTGCCGACACGCGTCAGAAGCGCGGATTTCAGGCCGAGCCGGGCGGTGCCGACGGAAATATTGGTGGGGCAGCCGCCGACGGACTTGGCAAAGCTCGCCACATCCTCGAGGCGCGTGCCGATCTGCTGACCGTAGAGATCCACCGAGGCGCGGCCGATGGTGATCAGATCCAGCGGCTTGTCTGCTGTCGTCGTCTGGCTCAATGCTTCCTCCCGGCGGGCGCGTCGAATGCCCTGGCGTTTTCTCTGCTTTTTTGGCGATCGGCTTATGAAACATAAATTCCGATGCATAGTCAATATGGAATTTTCATTCCAAATAGAATTAGCCGCCGTCCCCGAGCCGCCTGCGCTTTTCAGCGATTGCCACCGTCAGGGCCATGGCAAAAGCCATGCTGGCGGAAAGCGAGCGGAAGCCTGCATGATCGGCCTCGACCAGTTCGAACCAGACTTTGGATGACTCGGCCAAGGGTGAAAATGCCGAATCGGTCAGCGATACGACCGGTATCTTGCGGCTGGCAAGAAGCCGCGCCTGATTGGCGCTTTCCGACGCATAGGGCGAGAAGCTGACGGCAAAGGCGGCATCGTTCTTGCCGGCCATGGCGAGCATATCGTCGTCGATACCCGCCGATGTTCCGACAAGCTGGTGGCGGACTTTCAGCTTGCCGAAGGCATAGGCCATGTAGCTGGAAATCGGATAGGAGCGGCGCTTCGCGATCAGGTAAATCGTCTCAGCGCCGGCGAGGATGTTGACGGCGCGCTCGAAGGCATCCGGGTCGACGGAAGTGGCGATATTGTCGAGGGAACGGTGCGCGGCGGCAACGAAACCGTTGAAGATCGAGCCGCTTTCGAGCTTGCTGTGATCATTGGCACTCAGCGCCCGCAGCCGGTCCTCATAGCCCGGCGTCCGCTCGCGCAGGCGCGCCCGGAAGATCAGCTGAAGGCTGGAGAATCCCTCGAAGCCGAAATGCTGGGCAAAGCGCACCAGCGTCGAGGGCTGCACGTCCGCGGAGGTGGCAATGCTGGCCGCCGTGCCGAAGGCGATCTCGTCCGGGTTGTCGAGCGCATAGGCGGCGACCTGGCGAAGACGCTTGGGCAATTGCGCCTTGCGCTCCAGAATGGCTGCTTTCAGGGCGTCGAAATCCTGGGGGATGTCGGCTGTGGTCTCCACGGTGGCCATAGGCAGAGGGTTCTCCTGGACAATCGCCTTGTCTAAAGCTCCGTTCTAATCGATTTACGGAACGACGGGTAGAACGTTCATTCCATTTTTCCAAATGCGATGCAACCGTCCACAGGTGCCGTCAGCCGATCGATACCCATTCGTTGGTCGTTGCCGATTCGTAGGTGGCGGAAACGACCTTCTGCACTTCATATCCCTCGCGGAAGTCCGTCGAGGGACGGGTTCCGCCGGCGATGGCCTGGAGAAATTCATGCGCCTCGATCGCCTTGAGGTCGTTGAAGCCGATCTGGTGGCCGGGGGCGACGCAGAAGGCGCCATAGGGCGGATGCTCCGGGCCGGCCCAGATGGTGCGATAACCACGCGTGCGGATGTCGTCGCCGGCGAACCACAGTTTGATTTCGTTCATCCGCTCCTGGGTGAAGACGATGCTGCCTTTGGAACCGTAGATCTCGAAATCATGCTGCATCTTGCGGCCGGTGGCACTCCAGTTGGCCTCGAAGCTGCCGGTGGCGCCGCCCTCGAACCGCACGAAGGCACGGGTGATGTCATCCACCTCGACGGCCCGCATCTCGCTCGATCCGCGCGCGACCGGACGCTGCGGCACCTGGATGATGGTTTCGGCGAGAACCCTGTTGATCGGCCCGACGAGATGGCGCAGCGAGGCGATGATGTGGCTGCCGATATCGGCGAGCGCGCCGCCGCCGCTCTTCGGATCGAGCCGCCAGCCCCAGGGCGCCGTCGCATCCATCATGAAATCTTCCGCGTGAATGCCGCGCACGGAGCGGATCTCGCCGATCTCGCCGCTTTCGATGAGGTCCTTCGCCAGAAAGATCATCGGGTTCTTCAGATAGTTGAAACCGACCTGCGTGACGACGCCGGCCTTTTCGGCGGCGGCAACCATCTCGGCGCATTCCGCAACAGTGGGCGCCAGCGGCTTTTCACAATAAACATGCTTGCCATGGGCAATCGCCGCCAGCGCCATGTCCTTGTGCAGCAGGTTGGGCGTGGTGATGTCGATGATGTCGATATCGGGGTCGGTCAGCAGCGTCCGCCAATCGGTCGTCGCCTTGCGGAAACCGAGCTGGCGGCGGGCATTTTCCGCGCCGTCCACCGTGACATCCGCCACCGAGACCATGTCGAGCTCAAAGGGGAGATCGAAGACTCGCGCCGCAATGGTGAAGCCCAGAGCATGGGCCTTGCCCATGAAACCGGTGCCGATCAGCCCGACGCCGATTCTCTTCTTGCCACTCATTCGTCATTCCTCCGGATGGCCCGAACCGGGCGCCTTCGAGCAGATGAAATGAAAAGTTCAATGTTTGTCAATATGGAATATTTATTCGATATTGCCGCGAGCAGATCGAGGCGTGCCCGCGGGAACTGCGAGATACCAGCCGGCAAGGCTATGAAGATCACGCGATCATATCGCGATGATGCGGATCGTTAACGCATTTTTACCCTTTTCCGTTGAAAGATCAGCGGACGTTATGGTTAACAGTCGATGATCAACGCGGCCGATGCGCCGTTGGAGCAAGATTGCCATGTGCCGCTGGGCAGCCTATCGCGGAGAACCGCTCTATCTGGAAGACCTGGTGTCGTCACCGGCCCATTCGCTGATCGAGCAATCGCACTGCGCCACCCGCGCCAAGACCGCGACCAATGGCGACGGCTTCGGCATCGCGTGGTATGGCGATCATCCGGAGCCCGGCCGCTACCGCGACATCCTGCCGGCCTGGTCGGACTGCAACCTGAAAAGCATTGCCCGGCAAATCCGTTCGCCGTTGTTCCTGGCGCATGTGCGGGCGGCGACCGGCGGCGGCACCCGCCGCGACAACTGTCATCCCTTCGTGCACGGGCGCTGGTCGTTCATGCACAACGGCCAGATCGGCGATTTCGACCATTTGCGCCGGCCCATGGAAAGCATGCTCGACAACGATCTCTACGCCGCCCGCACCGGATCGACCGACAGCGAACTGCTCTTCCTGCTGGCGCTGCAATTCGGCCTCGAACACGATCCGCTCGGCGCGATCAGCGAGACGCTGGCCTTCGTCGAGCGGCTCGCCGAACATCTGGAGCGCAAGGTCCTTGTGCGGTTCACGGCCGCCTTTTCCGACGGTCACGATCTCTATGCGGTACGCTACGCCTCCGACTGGAAAGCGCCGACACTCTATGCGGCGCCGATGGGGCCGAGCGGCGGTTACTGCCTGGTGTCCGAACCACTGAACGACGACGACAGCGCCTGGGTGGAAATTCCCGACGGCACCGCCGTGATCATCGGCGAGAACGGCGTCGACGTTCACCTGTTCAGCACCCAGGGACAGGCGCCCAAGGTGACCCAGGCCGCACAATGGCGCAGCGACACATGGAGACGCCCGGACATTGCGGGCCGCTCAGGCAAAATGTGAGGCGACGAGAGCCGCAAGGCGCGTCGCCACATCCTGCTTGCTCGCTTCCGGCCAATCCTCGACGCCGGATTTGCCGATCACCTTGACGGTGTTGTGGTCGCCGCCCATGATGCCGGTCTCCGCGGAGACATCGTTGGCGACGATATAGTCCGCACCCTTGCGCTGCAGCTTGGCGCGACCGTTCTCAAGAATATCCTGGGTTTCCGCGGCAAAGCCGATCACCAGCGCCGGCCGCTTCTCGTGATGGCCAACCGTTTTGAGGATATCCGGGTTTTCCGTCAGCATCAGCGGCGGCGGGGCTTCGCCAGGCTGTTTCTTGATCTTGTTTCCGGCGGCACTCGCCACTCGCCAGTCGGCAACGGCGGCGACCATCACCGCGATATCGGCCGGCAGCGCGCCGACCACTGCGTCCAGCATATCCACCGCCCGTTCGACATGAACCGTGCGGACGCCCGGCGGATCCGACAGCGTCACCGGCCCGGAAACCAGCGTCACGTCTGCCCCCAGCTGCGCAAGCGCGGCGGCAATGGCATGGCCCTGCTTGCCCGAGGAACGATTGGCGATGTAGCGCACCGGGTCGATCGGCTCGTGCGTCGGACCCGAGGTGACGATCGCCGTCCTTCCGGCAAGCGGCTTCGGTCCGCCGTCGAGCAGCGCCTCGACCGCTGCCACGATATCCAGCGGTTCGGCCATGCGACCCTCGCCTTTCTCGCCGCTTTCGGCCATCTCGCCGGAAGCCGGGCCGATGAAATGGATGTCGTCCCCAACAAGCGTCGCATGGTTGCGCCGGGTCGCCGGATGGGACCACATTTTCGGGTTCATTGCCGGAGCGGCCAGGACTGGCCGGTCGGTCGCGAGCAAAATGGTCGAGGCGAGGTCGTCGGCCAGGCCGTTCGCCATCTTCGCCATCACGTCCGCAGTCGCCGGAGCGATGAGGACGAGGTCGCAGCCGCGGGCAAGGCGGATATGGCCGACATCCTGCTCGTCTTCCCTAGAAAAAAGGTCGGTGAACACCCGATCAGCAGCAAGTGCGCCGACGGCAAGCGGCGTGACAAAGGCCTGCGCTCCCGCTGTCATCACCGGGCGGACGGATGCGCCGCGCTCGCGCAGGCGGCGGATCAGGTCGAGGCTCTTATAGGCTGCGATTCCGCCGGAAATGATCAGAAGGATACGCTTGCCTGCCAGTGTCATACCGAGTGTCATGTCGATGTCCAGTGCCGGCGGCATCGGCCGCCCATTGTCTGCAGGCGACCCTACGCGAGCCCCCTGCCCGATGCAATCGGCGGCGGCCTTTCGGCTCCGATCACCCCGCCCGGCTGTCCTCGGCGCCGCTGTCCTTCAGCAATTGCGTGATGGCGGCAATCAGCGTCGTGCCTTCATAGGGCTTCCGGATCACGGGAACGTCGGCAAAATCGGCCGGGATCATCGCGCCGTCACCATAACCGGTGGCAAACAGGAAAGGCACCTTCAAGCGCGTCAATTCTACAGCGACCGGCAGCGATGTCCCGACCCCAAGATTGACATCCAGCACGGCGATATCGGGAACCTGGCTCGACAACCGGCTGAGGGCATCGGCGGAGGACGCGGCGACGACGACATCATCGATGCCGTTGTCGCCCAGCATGCTCTCGACATCCATGGCAATCAGCAACTGGTCCTCAACGAGCAAAACCTTGGTGTCGCTGCGCAGCGTCTCCTGCGGTCTCGCGCTGCTTTCACCCGACAGTTGCGCATTCGGCTCCGGCGAAGACTGCGAGAGGGAGACATGCTTGGCGGGCAGGACGAAACGCGCGGAAAGGCCGGCGGCGTCGTAATTGACGTCGCTCGTCCCATCGAGATCGTAGGGCAGGCTTCGGCTGATCAGGGCGCTTCCGAAACCGGTTTGTCTGGGTGCCTGCACGGCAGGGCCGCCGGCCTCCTGCCAGAGCACTTCGCAATCGCCATCGCGGGTCATGTGCCACGAGACCGCCAGCCGGCCGCTGGACCGCGACAGGGCGCCGTATTTGGCCGCATTGGTGGAAAGCTCATGCAGAACGAGCGCCATGACCGAGAAGGCACGGGCATTCAAAAGTACCGGCGGGCCGTCGAGATGGATCGAAGCATGTCGGTAGGGCGTCAATTCCGCCTCCAGCAGATCGGCAAGCATGCCGCCGCCGCCGCCGCGTACGACCTGATCATGGGCGAAGGACAGAGCCTGGATGCGGCCTTTCAGGGAAACCACATAGTCGCTCAGCCCCTTGCCCTCCTTCAAGGGCTGGCCGACCAGCGACTTGATCAGCGACAGGATGTTCTTGACCCGGTGGTTGAGTTCCTCATTGAGCATGCGCTGCCGCACGTCGGCGCGACTGCGTTCCTCGGCCATGATTTCGCTGTGGCGCAGGCCGATCTCGACCAGCGCGACGCGCGTCACATCCGCGATTTCCCGATCTGCGTCGGTCCACGGCTGCGCCTGCATGCGGACCGTTTCCTTCCAGATCGCAAAGCTCTTGCGCGGCGTCAGCCGGTCGCCAAGCGGCCCCGTTTCATAGGATTTGTCCGGGTTTCCTGCCCAGTTCAGGGTCTGGACCAATTCCTTGCGGAAAAAGAATAGGTAGTCGCGCGGCATCTGCGTCAAGGGCACCGCCAGCACGCCGGCAGCCTGAGCGCAGAAGGATTCAGCCTCCGGCAGGCGCTCCGGCAGGGCATGGCTTGCCCAGACGCGCCCTTCCGCCACCGAGGATACGAGCCGGGCAATGGCAGGAATGGCCGAGGCTGGCGGGGCCGAGCCAAAGGCATTCCAGGTTCCGTTCATCCACAGGCCGATGCCGTCGCAGGGCATCAGACTGATGAAATCCGGAAGATGCTCCTGCAGCAGCAGGCCGATATTCTCGTGATGCGAGGCCAGCCGAAGAAATCGGTCGAGTGACGCACGGGCCTGGTTTGCGGTGTCGAGGGTGCGGCGCTGCCGCAATGCATGCAGATGCAGCGAGAAGAAATCACCGAACATTTCCGCGGCCACCCGCTGCGGCATCGGCAGCGTCTTCGGCGAATAGTGGTGGCAGGCGATCAGGCCCCAGAGTTTTCCGTCGATGATAACAGAGATCGACATCGACGCACCAACCCCCATGTTGCGCAGATATTCGCAATGGATCGGCGAGACCGAGCGCAGATGCGCCAGCGAGAGGTCCACCGGCTCGCCCGAGACATCGAGCGCCGGCACGATCGGAACCCTCTCGCCGGATGCATCGCCGATGATGCGGATGGTGTTCTTAACGTAAAGCGCGCGCGCCTGCTGGGGAATGTCGGTGGCCGGGAAATACTGGCCGAGAAAGCTTTCCAGATCGCCCCGCTTGGCTTCCGCCACGACCTTGCCAGCACCGTCGTGCTCGAACCGGTAGATCATCACGCGATCATATTCGAGCGCGCCCCTTATCAGCCTGGCGGACGTTGCGATCAACCGGTCGACATCGGTTATGTCACGGATGCGCTGCATCAGCGTGCGCGCAAGCTGCAGCGGCTGGTCACCAGCCGTCGGCTCGAATTCGATGATGACCACCGACCGGAACAAATGGATGGAAACGTCGAACACGCCATGTTCGAGGCGAAGGCCGGGAAGAAGCGACGGCCGCATGCCTTCGCCGCTGGAAGAGAGAGCGTTGCGCAGGGTATGAGCGACCTCGGCGCCGATCACCGCTTCCAGCGGCATGCCGTTGATCTCGCCGGAAATCGCCAGCAGATCAAAGACATTGGCGGAATGGCGCAGGATGCGGCCGGCCCGCGCATCGCAGACAAGCAGGCAGCCATGTGGCTGGATGCTGCCGGGAATGTGGATGGGCTCCCGATCGCAATTGGTCAGATCGACCGGCTCAGGCGTGTTCATGCAATGCTCTTTCAAACGCCTTTTCGGCGATTCCGAAGGTCTGGGTCGACGCTTTCGCCACCTTTTCGATGTCGATCAAGGGTGCATCCTCAAGCAGCTTGAGGAACACGCCCCAGCGTCCGCTCTGCCTAGACTGGACGGCAAGGTGCCGCGCGCCGAACGTCTCGCCATATCCCAGAGCCTGTGCGCGCTTGTAGAGCAGCCGCGCCCCCAGCGCCGACCCCTCGAGCACATAGAGCATGCCGAGCAGGTCCTCGGTATTCAGGCCGCCAAACGACGGAGCACTGAAAGTCGGCACCGCAAGATCAAGGTCATCGAGATCCTGTGCGATCAAGGGTGACAATCGTTCGTTTTGCCAATCCGACAAAGCCGCAGGCCAGTCGGCCATAAACAACGTCGCTTCGACTGCCGCGCGGAACGCGGCCATGCCTTGCAGATAGCGCCGGTAGGAAGCAGGGGAATCGAAGGGGCCAATCATCTTGTCCAGCGCTTCATGCGCCGGGGATGTACGTGCCCTTAAGGTGGCACGGCGGGACTGGTCTTGCATGTACACTTTCTGGCCCTTCGACGGCACCTGCCGATCTCAGGCAAAATGGAGGAACTGCTAAAAACAACAAAGGAAATGCAGAAGGAGTGACAAGGTTCCTTCAAGAGTCAAAAATATCGACCCTTACGGACAGATCTGCAATCACGAATGATCGAAGGCCGTCAGGATCGGACAGGGGCCGCTTTCGGACGAGGCGCAATCATGCGCCAGGCGTCGCAGCGATTTGCGCACGGCTTCCAGTTCCGCGATCTTTGCATCCAGTGCAGCGATGCGTTCGCCCGCCAGTTCGCGGGCACGGGCGCGGTCTTCGCCGGCATCAAGCTCGATCAGCTCGCCGATCTGCTCGAGGCTGAAGCCTGCGGTCTGGGCCGAGCGGATGAAGCGCAACCGGCGCATATCGTCTTCGCCATAACGCCGGATACCGCCGCCAAGGCCGACCCCGCCGCTGCGTGCCGGCGTGCCGAGCAGCCCGCGCCGCTGGTAATAGCGGATGGTCTCCACCCCGACGCCGCCCGAGCGGGCGAGGCCGGCAATCGTCACCTCTTTCATCACCCCACTCCGTGCTTGACTCCGTACCATGGTACGGGGGTTATACTTTATCCATAAATCGAAACCAAGCGACATGAAAGACTGCGGCATGCTCGACACCACATCCAGAAAAGCCACCCTCTACCGGATGGTCATGGAAAAGCACACCTGCCCCTACGGCCTGAAAGCCAAAGACCTTCTGCAGCGCGAAGGCTATACGATCGATGACCACTGGTTGACCACGCGCGCGGAGACGGACGCCTTCAAGGCGGAACACGGCGTCAAGACCACACCGCAGACCTTCATCAACGGCGAACGCATCGGCGGCTATGACGACCTGCGCCGGCATCTCGGCAAGACGGTGCGCGATCCAAAGGCAGTGACCTATCGCCCGGTCGTCGCCGTTTTTGCGATGACCGCGCTGATGGCGCTGGCCGCCAGCCATGCGGCGTTCGGCAATGCCTTCACCGTCCGGGCTGCCGAATGGTTCATCGCCTTCAGCATGGCGGTGCTCGCCATCCTGAAGCTGCAGAACATCGAGAGCTTCTCGACCATGTTCCTCAATTATGACCTCCTGGCAAAACGCTGGGTCCGCTATGGCTACATCTACCCGTTTGCGGAAGCCGGCGCGGCTATCCTGATGATCGCGGGTGCCTTGACGTGGATTTCCATTCCCGTCGCGCTGTTCATCGGCACGATCGGCGCGGTCTCGGTGTTCAAGGCCGTCTATATCGACAGGCGCGAACTGAAATGCGCCTGCGTCGGCGGCGACAGCAATGTGCCGCTCGGCTTCGTGTCGCTGACGGAAAACCTGATGATGGTGGCCATGGCAATCTGGATGATGGCCTTGGAACTGACCGGCGCCACCGCGCTTCACGCGATGTAGCGGCTCAAGTCGAGGCGAGCGCCACAGCCGGCTGCAGGCGGGAGGCGTTGTAGGCCGGCAGATAGCCGAAGATCAGGCCGGTCAGGAAGGCGCTGGCGAAGGCAAGGATGACAGGCCCGGGGGCGAAGCTGACCGGAACCGAAAACGCCTGCGCGACGGCGCCGATGCCAAGCCCCAGCGCCACGCCAATAAGCCCGCCGAGCGCGGAAACGACCAGCGCCTCGACGATGAACTGGGTGAGGATGTCGCGCGAGCGGGCGCCCGTCGCCATGCGGATACCGATCTCGCGGGTGCGCTCCGTCACCGAAACCAGCATGATGTTCATCACCCCGATGCCGCCGACGAGCAGCGAGATCGCCGCGATCGAACCCAGAAACACCTTCAGGATATTGGAGGTCTCGGTAAAGGTCTCGCGGATGGCGGCAAGATTGGTGATCTGCGTGTCCTCCCGCTTGTGGCGGGTGTCGAGCAGGGCCTGGATCTGGTCCTGCGTGACGTTGATTGCGCTGTCATCCTTTACCTGCACCGTGATGGAGCGGACGTTGCGGGCGCCGAACAGCCGCAGATTGCCGGTCGACAAAGGAACGAGAACCGTATCGTCCTGATCGTTCCCGCCGGCGGTCGCGCCCTTTTCGGCCATGATGCCGATCACCTGGAACGGGATGTTCTTGATCAGAATATATTGGCCGAGTGGATCGCCGCCATCCGGGAACAGCGTCTTGACCACGGTCTTGCCGAGCACGGCGACACTCGCATAGCTGTCCATGTCGGCAGGGCTGATGAAGGCGCCGCTGGCGACATCCCAGGTCTTGGCCGCCGGAAACTGCGGCACCGTGCCGTTGACCGAGGTCTGGTAGTCGCGATTGCCGGCCCGCACAGTCAGCGTGCTCGACATTTCCGGCACGGCGAAGCTGATGTTCGGCAATTCGAGGATGGCATCGGCGTCCGACGGGACCAGCGAGACGATGCTGCCACCCTCGCCGCCACGGAAATTGGCCATGTTGGGCCGCACGATCAGAAGGTCGGAACCCATGGCGGCGATACGGCTGAGCACCGAATCCTGCGCGCCGGTGCCGATCGCCAGCATGGCGACGACGGAGGAGACTCCGATGACAATGCCGAGAAGCGTCAGAATGGTGCGGAACAGATTGGCGCGCAGGGCCCGGAAGGACATGCGCACCGCCTCCGAGACATCGGCAACAAGGGCGGCCTTGCCTTCGGTCCGGACAAAGGCCGGTGGCGTCGGCCGTCCGATGCGACTGCGCCGGCGCGGCAGCCGGTCGGCGGTGATCACCCCGTCGCTGATTTCGATGACGCGATCCGCACTTTCGGCGAGTTCCGGCGCATGGGTGATGATGATCACCGTATGGCCGGCCTCGTTCATCTGCCGCAGCGTCGCCATCACGTCCTTGCCGCTCTGCGTGTCGAGCGCGCCGGTCGGCTCGTCGGCAAGGATGATCTGGCCACCGTTCATCAGCGCCCGCGCGATCGAGACGCGCTGCTGCTGGCCGCCCGACAGCTGGTTCGGAAGATGATCCAGCCGCTCGCCGAGATTGAGCGAGCGCAACAGGCTTTCGGCCCGCGCCCGCCGTTCGCGCGCCGGCACGCCGGCATAGACGGCGGGGATTTCGACATTCTCCTGCGCCGTTGCGGTCGAGACCAGATTGTAGCTCTGGAAGACAAAGCCGAACATCTGGCGGCGGCGCTTGGCCAGCTGGTCGGCATCGAACTCCGAGACGTCCTCGCCTTCGAGCAGATATTGCCCGCCGGTCGGCCGATCGAGGCAGCCGAGAATGTTCATCAGCGTCGATTTTCCGGACCCGGACGCGCCGACGATGGCAACGAATTCGCCGGGTTCGATGTCCAGCGAGACGCCACGCAGGACCTCGACCGCCACGTCGCCGTTGACGAAGGTCTTGCGCAGGTCTTTCAGGGAAATGAGCGGTGCCATGGCGCTTGCTCAGAACATCGGCGGCGGCATGCCGCGCCGTTTGCTGGATCGGGTGCTGGACGATGACGAGGTAGACGAGCCACTGCCGACCACGACGGCGTCGCCCTCGGAGAGACCGGACTTCACCTCGACGCGCACGCGATTTCGAATGCCGCTCTCGACCGCGCGGGTCTCGCGCTTGCCGCCAGGCGCGACAAAGGTAACCTCAGCCCCGCCCTTCCCGTCATCGTTCGTCAGCGCCGCGACAGGAACAGTCAGGACGTCGCGAGCCGCGGCCTCGACGAAAAAGACCTGCGCGGTCATGTTCATCATCAGAATGCCCTGCGGATTGGGCACATCGAACAGCGCGTAATAGAGGACGACGTTGTTCTCCGTCTGCGGCGTCGGCTGAATTTGCCGCAGCGTGCCGGCATAGCGCTTGCCGGGCTGACCGAGCAGCGTGAAATAGGCCTCCATGCCGACGCTGAGCTTGCCGACGTCGGCCTCGGACACCTCCGCCTCGACGGTCATGGTCGAGAGATCGGCCATCGTCACGATGGTCGGGGCCGACTGATTGGCATTCAGCGTCTGGCCTTCCTTCGCCGAAACATTGACGATGGTGCCGCTCATCGGCGCATAGATTTTCGTGTAGCCGAGATTGATGCGGCTGTCCTTCAACTGCGCCTGCTGCTTGCGGATTTGCGCCTCGAAGGATTCGACTGAAGCCTGCGCCGTCGCCAGCTCTGCAACGGCCTCATCGAGCGCCGACTGCGCGGCACTGTTGCCGGCGACCAGCGCGCGCTGGCGGGTGAGGTTTGCCTGCCGCAGGACCACCTGTGCCGACTTGTCGATCATCTGTGCCTTGAGATTGGCCAGTTCCGCCTCGTTGATCTCGATCTGGGTCTCGATCGAGGCGCTGTCTATCTCGGCGATCAGATCGCCTTGCTTGACGACGTCGCCGATCTCGACCTTGACGCTCTTCAACTGGCCTGACACCTGCGCGCCGACATCGACATCCTTGATCGGGCTCAAAAGCCCGGCCGCCGTGACGCTGTTTTCGAGATCGCCGCGAACCGCCGCCTCGGTGATCACCGCTTCGGCCGGCGCAGGCGCATACCATTTTTCCCAGCCGTACCAGCCGCCGGCGGCAAGGACCACAAGCAAGGGCAGAAGCATCCAGCCACGCGAGCGGCGCCGACGCTTCGGCCGCATCGTCGTCGCCAAGGGCACGGCGGCGGCAGGCGCGGGAACATCGGCGGCTATCTTGCGGGAGGCATCGGCCATGGGCACTTCATCCACTCGGTATCGGGCAATAGCGGGCACCTGCCCGGATTTCCTTCTTCAAGTAGTTCTCAACTGTGCCTTATTGAAGTTCCGGCCGATGAAATCTTTGTAATCTTTTGTTTTTATGTTTCTGGAGCAGAAACAGAAAACCCGGCAGGCAGAGCCAGCCGGGTCGCAAACGTGACGACGGTCGCGTGATCTTACTTGCAGACCTTGATGGTCTTGTAAAAGACGTTGCCGTAGGAATCGTATTTCTTGATCTTCTTGAAGATGCAGTGTGGCTTGTAGTAATCTTTCTTGTAATAATGCTTTTTCTTGTAGTGCTTCTTCTTGTGTCCATAGTAGTGATCGACGTACTGGACGTCGCCACCGCTATAGCCGCCAAAGCTGAGCGTCAGGCTGCCAGCGTTCGACGGTGCCGCGAACGAAATCGCTGCGCCAACGGCGACAACCGAAGCAATAATCAGTTTACGCATGGGTCTCTCCTTTTAAAACGGCCAGATGAGACTGCCTCATCCTACAGAGACATTCCCACAGGTTCCCCTTAACCGCAGTTCCAAACGTAACATGAAAATAAAAAGCCGAAAGATGCTTTCAGAAAATCTTCCAGGCGATGTAGATCAAGGTTGCCGCAATCACCCAGAGCACGACCCGCCCTGATCGGCTGTGACGCGCCTCGGACCGGCCGATGGCTTCCGACGTGGCGGTATCGAAGCGCAGGCCGTTCTCGGCCATGGCAGTGACTTCGCGGGAAAACCGCTCCGTCTTGGCGGCGATTTCGGGGGCGGCTTCGGCCAGCCGGAGCGCTGCATGAAGGCCGTCGCGCAGGTCCGTGACGATCCGCTTCGGACCCAGATTGTCGCGAATCCAGTCGCCGACCACCGGCTCCGAGGCCTTCCACATATTGAAGCGCGGATTGAGCGTGCGCGATACGCCCTCGACGACGACCATCGTCTTCTGCAGCATGACCAGTTCCGGCCGCGTTTCCATTTCGAAAAGCTGCGTCACTTCGAACAGAAGGGTCAGAAGCTTGGCCATGGAAATCGTCTCGGCCGGCTGGCCATGGATCGGCTCGCCGATGGCCCGGATCGCCTGGGCAAAGCTTGCTGCATCGTGGTGCCCGGGCACATACCCCGCCTCGAAATGCACGTCGGCGACGCGCTTGTAGTCGCGGGTGATGAACCCGTAGAGGATTTCGGCGAGGAACCGCCGTTCCTTCTTTCCCAGACGACCGACGATGCCCATATCGACGGCGACGATCGTACCTTGCGGATCCACGAACAGATTGCCCTGGTGCATATCGGCGTGAAAGAAGCCGTCGCGCAGCGTGTGGCGCAGGAAGGACTGGATCAGCGTATCGGCCAGCGCGTTCAGATCGTGGCCGGCGGCCCGCAGGCCCGCCACGTCGGACATCTTGGTGCCTTCGATCCATTCCATGGTGACGACATCGCGTCCCGTCCGTTCCCAGTCGACGGTGGGAACACGGAAGCCCGGATCTTTCCTTGTGTTCTCGCCGAGTTCCGACAGCGCCGCCGCCTCCAGCCGCAGGTCCATCTCGACCTTGGTGGTCTGTTCCAGCGTCTTCGTCACCTCGACCGGGCGCAGGCGCCGCGTGTGCGGCAGGAAACGTTCCTGAAGATGCGAGACGAGATACATGGCCTCGAGATCATGGGCGAAACGCTGGCGCACGCCGGGACGGATGACCTTGACCGCGACCTTCTCCTCGATGCCGTTGCGAAGGACGATGCCGGGATGGACCTGGGCGATGGAGGCCGCCGCGATCGGCTCCTCGAAGCGCAGGAACAGATCGGCGACGGGACGGCCAAGCGCGCCCTCGATCGTCGCTCGCGCCGCTTCCGACGGAAACGTCGCCATGCGGTCCTGCAGAAAGGCAAGGTCGGCCGCAAAATCCGCGCCCACGACGTCCGGCCGCGTCGCCAGGAACTGGCCGATCTTGACATAGGAAGGGCCAAGCCGCTCGATCGCACGGGCCAGTCTGTCGCTGCGGTCCCCGGCGCGGCTGCGGGCAAAAAGACCGGCAAGCGACTGGGCGGCGCGGGCAAGCGGCGGCAGGTTTTCGGACGGCAGCGCCGAAACGACGCCTTCGCGCACCAGCACCCAACCGATCCGCACGAGGCGGGCATAGGCTCCGATGGTGGTCATGCGCGCTGACCGCGCTTGGCAGCGATACGCGAAACGCTACGGGAACGGCCGTGTCTGAAAGCAGGCATCATGCGTCAGATCTTCCAGCCGGAATGAAGCGCGGCAATACCGCCGGTGTAGCTGGTATAGGTGACGCGCGAAAAGCCGGCGGCGGAGATCATCGTTGCGAAATCGCGCTGGTTGGGAAACTTGCGGATCGATTCCACCAGATACTGATAGGGCTCGGCATCTCCGGTGATCATTTTGCCGAATTGCGGGATGGCGTTGAACGACCATGCGTCATAGACCCTGTCGAGCAGCGGCATGTCGACCTCGGAGAACTCCAGCACCAGCAGCCGGCCGCCGCGCTTCAGCACACGATAGGCTTCCGACAGCGCGACATCGATGCGCGGTACGTTGCGAATGCCGAAAGCGATCGTATAGGCATCGAACGAGTTTGCTTCGAACGGCAAATCCTCGGCATTGGCCTCGACGAAGGTGAGGTTCGCAGAAAGGCCCTTCTTTTCGGCGCGCTCGGCACCGACGGCCAGCATCGACCCGTTGATGTCGAGCACGGTCGAATGCGCCTTGCGGTCCGATGCCTCGATGATGCGAAAGGCGATGTCGCCGGTCCCGCCGGCCACGTCGAGCGTGCGGTACTCGGCGCTCTTTCTCGGATTGAGCGCGGCAATCATCGCATCCTTCCAGGCACGGTGCAGGCCCATCGACATGACGTCGTTCATGATGTCGTAGCGCTTGGCGACCTTGTGGAAGACGTCGTTGACCAGCGCCTGCTTCTCGCCCTGCCCGACCTGACGGAAACCGTAGGAGGTTTCCATGCCGCCGTCGGCCGATATACGCTCACCTGTCATCACGAAAACTCCGGATCGATCGCCATAACGCAAACCATAGCGAATTCATCTTGGCCACGCTATCTCTGCAACGGCCCCATCTCCGCAACAACCTGCGACCGGGCTGCGGCATTCCGCCTCCCTATAGGATATGCATGCCGCGAAGGGAATTGCCAAATCGGCCCGAGGCGGTATCGCGCCGGCCCAGAAGGAGACGACATGCCGGAACTGCCGGAAGTGGAAACGGTCAGACGCGGACTTTCGCCGGCGATGGAGGGCGCGGTTATCCTGCGCATCGAACTCAGGCGCCCGGACCTGCGCTTCCCGTTTCCGGAAAACTTCACCGACATCGTGTCCGGCCGGCGCATTCTGTCGCTGTCGCGACGGGCGAAATACCTGCTGATCGATCTCGAGGGCGGCGACGTGATCATCGCCCATCTCGGCATGTCCGGTTCGTTCCGTATCGAGGCCGGCGCGGCGGAAAGCATTCCAGGCGACTTTCATCACCCGCGCGGCAAGGACGAGAAGCACGACCACGTGATCTTTCATCTGGAAGGGGCGGCCGGCCCGGCGCGGGTGATCTACAAATNNACAACGACCCGCGCCGGTTCGGCTTCATGGATCTTGCGCGGCGCGAAACGATCGCCGAACACGCCTTCTTTCGCGGCATGGGCGAGGAGCCGACCGGCAACGTGCTCGACGCCGATCTGCTCGCCGCGCGGTTTGCCGGCAAGGCGCAGCCGCTAAAGGCGGCGCTGCTCGATCAGCGCAACATTGCCGGGCTCGGAAACATCTATGTCTGCGAGGCGCTGTGGCGCGCCGGGCTTTCGCCGCTGAAGCCCGCCGGCGCCGTGGTGGATGCGAAGGGAAGGCCAAGGAAGACGCTGGTGCTGCTGATGGAGGCCATCCGCGCGGTGATTGCCGATGCGATCGCGGCCGGCGGGTCGTCCCTGCGCGATCATATCCAGACCGACGGCACGCTCGGCTACTTCCAGCATTCCTTCTCCGTCTACGACCGCGAAGGCGAGCCCTGCCGCAAGCCCGGCTGCGGCGGCACGGTGGAGCGCATCGTCCAGGCCGGCCGCTCGACCTTCTACTGCCCGAGATGCCAGAAATGATCCGGATGCCGCTTGCCGGTTTTAGAAAATAGCGCGTTGACGCAAGGGATGTTTCCGGCTATATGCCGCCCACAGTTTGGAAAGCCGCTCCAAGGTTTTCCGATATTGCTCCCTACTTGCTTGGACGACAGGTCGCAGTGACCCGGCACGGCGGTTGGAAGTTTTTGTCAGATTTCGAAGAGAGACACCAAATGGCCAATACAACTTCGGCGAAAAAAGCGACCCGCAAGATCGCACGCCGCACTGAAGTGAACAAGTCCCGCCGTTCGCGCGTTCGCGGCTTCATCCGCAAGGTCGAAGAAGCCATCGCTTCCGGCGACCAGGCCCTGGCCCAGGCAGCCCTGAAGGCAGCCCAGCCGGAGCTGATGCGCGCTGCCACCAAGGGCGTCGTGCATGCCAACACGGCATCGCGCAAGGTGTCGCGTCTTGCCAGCCGCGTGAAGGCACTGTCGGCTTAATCCGGCTCACGAAATTTCAGAAAACAAGCAGCCCGGTCTCTTGATCGGGCTTTTTGGATTCCGGCACTTCGACGCTGTGATGGTTAACGGAATTGTCTATAATATGTCGAAGGAGTGACATATTATTTTCAATTAAAACAATTACTTACAGGAGGTTGCCGGCTTAGGCGGGACTCTTCCCGGAGCCCAAGTTGACCCATTGCGAGTCAAGCGATTTTTTATTTTTTTCATTTTTTGCCAGCTAAGCTTCCGACCAAAAATCAAAGCCCTTGATTCAAAAGCGATTCTTATCGGGGAGCCTCAAGGCCATGCAGGACAGGCCTTGAGAGTCAACGCCCGGCTCTTAAAAAGCCGTAAAATTCGTGATTGATCTTGTGTCACGATCCTGCCTAAATGATTTCCACAGAGGGCGCGGGCAAGACCTGCGAAAAAGATGAAAAGGGCAGCCCGACGAGGGCCGTACGTTTTCACTTGCCGTCTGTGACGGGGTGGTTCCACAACGTTCCATCAATAGGAATAGCAAGTTTCAACCGGGCGGCTCGATCGCCCCGGATTGTGTCCTTGTGCCTTCCAGTTGCAATGGAAACCCATCCCGCAAGAATGTGTGGCGTATTGCGGCTTCCTCTGCGTGAAGCCGTTTCTATATGTAGGTCAGGCTGCGATGCGCATTCTGACGGAGGCCGGGTCGACCGTTCTTAACGAGGGTTCGGGCGATCTGGAGAATAGCGGGACGGACCTGCCTGGCGCTTCGGTGTCGCGACATGTCCGCCCCTGACCCGCACAACGGGGACATTGCATCGGCGACGCCCTTGATGGCCGAACGGATGCAAGTTGTGCGGACACGCGGCGGATGAGGTTTATGAGGAACCTTCTTCATCGCGGTGAGCGTCGGCCTTTGCGGCATGACCTTTGGAAAAAGGCCGTGGAAGGCAGATATAAGAGCAACGATGGCGGCAGTCATGCCGGCGTCAAGGAATGACTTTGGAAGGCGGCAGCATGCTTGTGAATTCGATGACGGCGAATGGCTT
This sequence comes from Hyphomicrobiales bacterium, assembly GCA_900472785.1. Classification (GTDB taxonomy): domain Bacteria; phylum Pseudomonadota; class Alphaproteobacteria; order Rhizobiales; family Rhizobiaceae; genus Pararhizobium. The sequence goes on from UCJH01000037.1 coordinate 34,989, forward strand.
TGGCAACGGAGAGACTGGTTTTCAGACCGCCGCCAAGCAGTCTGAAACGGGAGGGGAAAAGATAGTGATGAGGCAGGACGCACTGTTCGAACGAGTGAGCGCGCGTCTGAAAGCCCAGGTCGGCCCCGATGTCTATGCGAGCTGGTTTGGCCGCCTCAAGCTGCATTCGGTCTCCAAGAGCGTCGTGCGTCTTTCTGTGCCGACCACCTTTCTCAAGTCCTGGATCAACAACCGCTATCTCGACCTGATCACCAGCCTGGTGCAACAGGAAGATGCCGACGTGCTGAAGGTGGAAATCCTGGTGCGGACCGCGACGCGCGGCGCCCGTCCGGGTTTGCCGGATGAAGCGGCGCAGTCGATGATCGCCGATGCCGCATCCCCTGCTCCTTCGCGTCGCAGCTCGGCCCAGCCGGTTGCCCATCATGCGACGGCTGCGATCAACAGCTTCCAGAAGGCGACGACCGTCGCCGGTCCGCTGTTCGGCTCGCCGCTCGATGCGCGCTACACCTTCGAGAGTTTCGTCGAGGGGTCGTCCAACCGGGTGGCGCTGGCCGCCGCGAAGACCATCGCCGAAGCCGGCGCCGGCGCCGTGCGCTTCAATCCGCTGTTCATTCATTCGAGCGTCGGCCTCGGCAAGACGCATCTTCTGCAGGCGATCGCGACCGCCGCCATCCAGAGCGCCCGCGCGCCCCGGGTCGTCTACCTGACGGCCGAATATTTCATGTGGCGCTTTGCCACCGCGATCCGCGACAACGACGCGCTGTCGCTCAAGGAGACGCTGCGCAACATCGACCTGCTCGTCATCGACGACATGCAGTTCCTGCAGGGCAAGTCGATCCAGCACGAATTCTGTCATCTGCTCAACATGCTGCTCGACAGCGCAAAGCAGGTCGTCGTTGCCGCCGACCGTGCGCCTTGGGAACTGGAATCGCTCGATCCGCGGGTGCGGTCGCGTCTGCAGGGCGGCGTTGCCATCGAAATGGACGGCCCGGACTACGAGATGCGCCTGGAAATCCTCAAGCGTCGCCTCGAAACCGCGCGCCAGGACGATGCCTCGCTCGACATTCCCGCCGACATCCTCAGCCATGTCGCCCGCAACATCACGGCCAGCGGCCGAGAGCTTGAAGGTGCCTTCAACCAGCTCCTGTTCCGTCGCTCGTTCGAGCCGCAGCTGTCGATCGAACGTGTCGACGAACTGTTGGGGCACCTCGTCAATGCCGGCGAACCGCGCCGGGTGCGCATCGAGGACATTCAGCGGGTCGTGGCCAAGCACTACAACGTCTCGCGCCAGGAACTGGTCTCGAACCGCCGCACGCGCGTCATCGTCAAGCCGCGCCAGATCGCCATGTACCTGGCCAAGACCCTGACGCCGCGCTCGTTCCCGGAAATCGGCCGCCGCTTTGGTGGACGCGATCACACGACCGTGCTGCATGCGGTGCGCAAGATCGAGGACCTGATCACCGGCGACACCAAGCTCAGCCACGAGATCGAACTGCTGAAGCGGTTGATAAACGAATAGACGGCTGAACAGTTGCGAATATGCCCGGCCCGCCTTTGTCTCAGCACCGCTGACACGAAGGCGGGCCGTGTTTCTTTCGAGTTCTACTTCCCCTTCGCCAGCATGTGGTACAGCGCCCGGATCGCCTGTGCCTCGCCGCCGATCGGCGAGTGCGGACGCTCCGACTGCGCCCAGCCGAAGATATCGAAATGCACCCAGCTTTTCGCATTGGTCACGAAGCGCTTGAGAAAAAGGGCGGCCGTGATCGAGCCGGCCATGCCGCCGGAAGGCGCATTGGTGAGATCCGCGATGCGGGTCGAGATGTCCTTGTCGTAACCCATGTAAAGCGGCATGCGCCACAAGGGATCGTCCACAGTCAGGCTCGATTCCATCAATTCATGCGCCAGATCACCGTCATCGGTGAAGAAGGGCGGCAGGTCGGGGCCGAGCGCCACGCGGGCAGCCCCCGTCAGCGTAGCCATATCGACGATCAACCCGGTTTCTTCCTCGTCGGCATAGGCGAGCGCGTCGGCAAGGATCAGCCGTCCTTCCGCATCGGTGTTGTCGATCTGCACCGTCAGGCCCTTGCGGCTGCGGTAGATATCGCCGGGACGGAAGGCATTGGCGGAGATCGAATTCTCGACCACCGGAACCAGCACCCGCAGGTCGATCTTCAGTTTCGCATCCATGATCATCAGGGCAAGGCCCATGACGTTGGCAGCGCCGCCCATATCCTTCTTCATCAACAGCATCGAGGCCGCCGGCTTGATGTCGAGGCCGCCGGTATCGAAGCAGACGCCCTTCCCGACCAGCGTCACCTTGCGGTGGCCCTTCTTGCCCCAGCGCATCTCCAGAAGACGCGGCGCCTCGGCGCTGGCGCGGCCGACCGTATGGATCAGCGGGAAATTCTGCTTCAGCAGGTCGTCGCCGGCGATAACCGAGACCTTTGCCTTGTAGTGGCCGGCGAGCGCCCGAAAAGCGGCCTCCAGGGCATTCGGCCCCATGTCGTTGGTCGGCATGTTGATGAGATCGCGGGCCAGAAACACACCGGCAACCTGCCGGTGGATATCGGCGGCATCGGCATCCGCCGGGACCAGCAATGTCGGGGTCTCCACCTTCGACTGCTTGTATCGATCGAAGCGATAGGAGCCGAGACCGTATCCGAGCGCCAGGCGATTGGCCGTCAGCGGCGCCGTCTCGACATGCCAGTTTCCAGTTGGCAGGGAGCGGGCGAGCTTGCCGGTGATGAACGGCGCCTCCGATGGATTGGAGCCCAAGCCGAACAGCGCGCCGCCCAACTGGCCGTCCTTGGACGGAATCAGCAGCACCGCACCCGGTTCGGCCTTGAAACCCGCCTTGCGCGCCCAGTCGAGCGCGACCGGATCGATCGCCTTCAACTCGATATGGGCCGGTGTGACCGCGAAGATCGGCAGGGTCGTGCCGGCAACGGCGTTGAACGGCGACGGACGGTCGATGTACTGGTAGGGGGCCATGGGGATCCTCAGGCGCAAGGGTGTAGAATCAGGCAATTAACGCTCTGTTAGGGTTAACAGATTATTGCTGGTGTAAAGGTTGCGCCGAACATTGGGGTCGATTCCGGTGCATGAACCATTGCTCAAGGGGCGCAGGCCATGGCCGCACACAATATTCCGTCTTCCCGCATCCGCCATATCCTGGGGGCCGTCGCCGTCGCCGCGCTCCTTGCCGTGTCGCTCGCAGGCTGCGCGACGCAGAAGAAAGAGCTGACCACCGGCTCCATTCCGAAATTCGACAAGCCGGTGCAATCGATGACGGCGTCCGAGCTTGCCCGCGCCGCCGACAGTATCGGCAATGCCTATGAAAAGAACCCCAAGGACCGCAATGCCGGTCTGAACTACGCCAACATGCTGCGCATGACAGGCCGCAACAGCCAAGCGCTCGCCGTCATGCAGCAGGTGGCCATCAGCCATCCATCCGATCGCGAAGTGCTTGCCGCCTACGGCAAGGCGCAAGCCGCTGCCGGACAGCTGGAACAGGCCCTTGCCACGATCGGCCGCGCCCAGACGCCGGACCGGCCGGACTGGAAGCTGAAATCGGCCGAAGGCGCGATCCTCGACCAGCTCGGCCGCGCACCGGAAGCCCGCCAGCGCTATCGCGAAGCGCTTGACATGCAGCCGAACGAGCCGTCCGTCCTCTCCAATCTCGGCATGTCCTATCTTCTCGCCAAGGACCTGAAGACGGCGGAAACCTATCTGCGCTCCGCCTCGACCCAACCCACCGCCGACAGCAGCGTGCGGCAGAACCTGGCGCTGGCCGTCGGTTTGCAGGGTCGCTTCCCGGAAGCCGAACAGATCGCCATGCAGGAACTTTCGCCGGCGCAGGCGGAAGCCAATGTCAAATACCTGCGATCGATCCTGTCGCAGCAGAACGCCTGGCAGAAGCTGGCCAAAGAAGAAGACAAGGGCACGAACTGAGTTCCCTGCCGAAGGCCTACGCCTTCGCCGAAACGCGCCGCAGCATGCTGACGATCGCCTGATCGAGCGGCGCGTCGACGGGTAACGGCTGCGAGGAAAGCTTGACGATGACCGTATCGTTGGCCGGATCGATCCAGATCCACTGGCCGTGGATGCCGATGGCCGCAAGCTCGCCCTCGCCGCTTGCATACCAGTAATTGCGATAGCGACCCTCGGCAAACAGCGTCGCCTGATCGCCGTTTTTCCAGGCGTCGCGGCTGCCGCCAGTCCAAAGATCTGCGATGAACGCAGCCGGCACGATGCCGCCGCCGTTTCTGCGCACAAGATCACCCAACCGGGCAAGATCGCGCGCCGTGACCGACATGCCGCCGGCGGCCCGCGCGGTGCCGCAGCGATCGACGGTGATCATCGCATCCGAACTCAGTGTCTGCCAGAGAAGCCCGCTGAAGAGCGTCGGCAGGCGAACACCCGATGCGCGCTCCAGCACGATGCCGGCCATATCGGTGTTGGGCGAACGATAGGCATGCAGAACGCCGTGTTCGCCCTTGCCTTTCGGCAGCGAGCACAAAAATGTCTTCAGGTCCGGCGCGGGATCGGCCGGATTGTCCGGCGTCCAGCCCGTGGCCCGGCGGTACCGGTTGAAGGCGCCGTTCTGGTCCAGATAGTTTTCGTCGAAATCGAGGCTGATCTCCATGTCGAGCAGTTGCTGCACGGTGGCATCGGCATAGGCCGAACCCTCCGCTTCCGGGATATGCCTGACGACGGGATCGGCGAGCGAAAGCTTGCCCTGCCCGACAAGGATGCCGGCCAGAAGCGCTGTCAGCGATTTCGAGATGGAGAAGATGATGTGCGGGCAGAGCGGATCGCAATGGCCCGCATACCATTCGGCGACAAGACGTCCTTGCCGCAGGACCACGAAACTGTCGGTATCGCTGGCTTCGAGAAACGACTCGAGCGGCTGGTCTGCGCCGTCGAGGCCGGTGACAGGGAGGCCGGAGAGGGCGCCGAGGCCTAGCAGCGCTTCCTCGAACAGGCGGCCGCTGCGGATGACGGCAGAGGGTACGATTTCGCCGACATTCTGGAAGGACCAGCGGGAAAAGGGCGTCGTGCGCCAATTGCCGAGGGTCACGTCGCAACGGGAAACATCCTGAGCCATATCAATGATCTCCGCCGTCGGCTGTGGTCAAGACGCCATAGAGCTCCGGCCGACGATCGCGGAACATGCCCCAGGCGGCACGGTTGTCGGCGAGGTCGCGACGGTCGAAGCTCGCCAGCAGCACCGTTTCGCCGTCGCGCGGTGCGTCGGCCAGAAGCTGGCCATCCGGTCCGGCAATGAAGGAGGAGCCGTAATAGCCTTGCGTCTTTTCGCCGATAATCTCCCTGCCGATGCGATTGGCGGCAGCAACCGGCATCATATTGGCGGCGGCATGGCCGCGCATGACCATGCGCCAGTGTTCCATCGTATCGAAATCCGGGCGGCCGGGTTCCTCGCCGATCGCCGTCGGATAGAGGAGAAGCTCGGCTCCCATCAGTGCCATGGCCCGGGCGGCCTCCGGAAACCACTGGTCCCAGCAGATGCCGACGCCGATCGTCCCAAAACGGGTGTTCCAGACCTTGAAGCCTGTATCACCGGGGCGGAAATAGAATTTCTCGCTGTAGCCCGGCCCGTCCGGGATATGGGATTTGCGATAGACGCCCAGCACCTCGCCGGTTGCATCGACCATGGCGAGGCTGTTGTAGAAGGCTTGATTGCGCTTTTCGAAGAACGACACCGGCAGAACGACGCCAAGTTCACGGGCGAGACCGCGCATGGCGGCCACCGCGGGATGATCGGCGAGCGTCTGCGCCCGGGCAAAATGCGCCGGGTTCTGTTCCTGGCAGAAATACAGGCCCTCGAACAGTTCCTGCACCAGAACGATATTGGCGCCTTGCCCTGCCGCCTGCCGCACCAGCCGCGACGCGGTGGCGATGTTCCCGGCAAGATCATCGGTACAGGCGAACTGCACGACACCGAGCGTGAAGGACGGAAATCCAGACATCATCAGAGTCCTTCGAAACCCGTGAGAACACCGGCGGCGTTGACGCCGATTTCAGCCACGGCGTAACCGCCCTCCATCACGAAGAGGGTCGGCAGGTCGAGTTTGGCGATGCGCGCACCGATCTTCGGAAAATCCTCGGTCTTCAGCTTGAACTTGCTGATCGGATCCTTCTCGAAGGTATCGACGCCGAGGGAGACGACGACGACATCCGGCCGGTAGGCCAAAAGCTTGTCGCAGGCGTCCTCCAGCGACGCACTCCACGTCTCCCAGCTGGTGCCGAACCGCATGGGATAGTTGAGATTGTATCCCTCGCCTTCGCCCGCACCACGTTCGTCGGCATGGCCCAGAAAGTAAGGATATTCCTGCATCGGATCGGCATGCAGGTTGATGACCTGAACGTCCGCGCGGTTATAGAAGATTTCCTGCGTGCCGTTGCCATGGTGATAGTCGACGTCGAGGATGGAGACACGTTTGGCGCCCTTGTCGCGAAACCATTGCGCAGCAACTGCGGCATTGTTGATATAGCAATAGCCGCCCATGAAGCCGGCGCCGGCATGATGGCCGGGCGGACGGCACAGCGCAAAGGCGGATCGCTCGCCGGCATGGACGAGGCTGGCAGCCGTCAGCGCGACATCGTGGGAGGATTTTATCGCATCCCAAGTGCCTTCGACCACGCCGCAACCGGCATCAAAGGAATAGTAGCCGAGCAGCCCGTCGATGAATTCGGGTGGCGCATCGCCGCGCAGCCCGCGCGTCGGCCAGGTAAAGGGCAGTGCCGTCCCGCTGCGCCCCTCCGCCGTCCAGCGGCTCCAGATGGTCGGCAGGAAGTCGAGATAGTCCCTGCGGTGAACCTTGTACGCCGTCTCAAGATCATGCGCGTCCGGCGACAGCACAGGCCCGAGCCCAACCGTTTTGATGCGCTCGACGACATATTCGGCGCGCGACGGCAACTCGAAGCCAGGAACGATGGCGCCGGCAACCAGCTCGAACTGATTGGCATGGCCGAGATGACGGGAAGAAAAGACGGTTTTCATAGCGCTATCCGGAAACGGGCATGGAAAATGAAGACGCCCCGCGGATGTCGCGGGGCGTGCGGAGCTGAGCGATCCTATTTCTGAAGTTCGGTCCAAATCTTGGTGTAAAGCTCCTGGACTTCCGGCGGGCAGGTCTGGGACGGAACGCCCTTCGAGGCGAATTCATCCGGGATCTTTATCTCCGGCGCATCCTTCATGTCGGCCGGCATGAAGGCCTCGGAGCCGGCGACGCCGTTCGCATAGCGATGGAAGGCCGAGTTCATGCCGGCATTTTCCGGATCCATCATGAAGTTCTGGAAGAGCTTGGCATTCTCGACATTGGCCGCATCCTTGAGGACGGCGAGATTGTCGCTCCAGTTGACGAAACCTTCCTTCGGATAACCGAACTTGATCTTGGGATTGGCAAGACGCTGACGGAAAGCCGATCCATTCCAGTCGCTGGAGGCGGCAAAGTCACCGGAACCCATCTTTTCGATCGTGCCGTATTCCATCGCCACCCAGTTGGGCTTGGCCTTGACCAGCGTATCGCGAACCTTCTTCAGGATCGTCAGGTCGCCGGTGCATTTGGTGCCGCCATTGTAGAGGACGGCTGCGTCGATGACGTCGGTCATTTCGGGAACGACGTTGACCTTGCCCTTCAGCTCCTCCGGCGTATCGAAGATGATGCCCCAGGTATTGATGTCACCCTTGTAGACATCGGTGTTGACGACGGTGCCGACAATCCCCATTGCCCACGGGACGGTGTACTTGCGGTCCGGATCGAACACCGGGTTCTTCCACTGCTCGGCAACGTTTTTGAAGTTCTCCATCTTGCCCGGGTCGGTCTCAAGCAGCAGGCCTTCGGAAATCCAGATCGGCACATAGTTCTGAGACGGCACCACCATATCGAAGCCCGAGCCGCCCTGGCGGACCTTGGCGAGCGCCGTGTCGTTGGAATCATAGTCGGTGATCGTCACCTTGACCTTGTACTGGTCTTCGAACTTCTTGATCATTTCGGGGCTGGTGTAGTTGCCCCAGTTGTAGATGTTCAGCACGCCTTCGGCATGGGCAAGGCCCGTCGAGGCAAGCAAGGCGGCCGTGATGGCCAGCGTGATCCTGATCCGTTTCATGAAGCTGTTCCCTTTTTGACGTTCTCAGATGCGTTTCTTGTTGACGAAGAAGAAGACCGTAACGATGCAGATCGACAGGAGCAGAAACAGGGTCGAAATGGCATTCATTTCGGGTGTAATCGCCCGGCGCAGCTGGCCGAGCATATAGGTGGGCAAGGTATCCTGGCCCGCCGATTTGACGAATTCGGTGATCACCACGTCGTCGAGCGAAATCACGAAGGCAAGCATCAACCCGGCAAGAATGCCCGGCCAGAGCAGCGGCAATGTGACATATCGGAACGTTTTCCACGGCGTGGCGTAAAGATCGGCAGCGGCGCGTTCCAGCGTCAGGTCCATGTTTTCCAGGCGTGCGCGGATCGGCAGATAGGCGAATGGAATGCAGAATGCGGTGTGGGCCGCAATCAGGTAGCCAAGGCCGGAATAGCCGGTCCAGACCTTGATGCGCGAAAAGAAGATGAGCAGCGCCACCGCCGTGACGATCTCCGGGATCATCAGAGGCTGGTTGATGAACGCATATTTCAGCGTCAGGCCGCGATAGGGCTCCGTGCGCGTGGTGGCAAGTGCAGCCATCGTCGCCGCAGCCGTCGCGACGAGTGCGGCGACCACGGCGATCTGCAGCGAACGGATCGAGGCTTCGATCACATGCTGGTTCTCGAACGCCTTGACGAACCAACGCAGCGAAAATCCTTCCCAGATACTGAGCGACTGGCCCGCATTGAAGGCATAGATCACCAGCACGGCGATCGGCAGGTAGAGCGCGAAGAAGCAGATCATCGCGATGGTGGTGAACCCGGTCTGGCGGCGGACGGAGAACTGCCTAGCCATGCCGCACCCCCGAACCCCTGGCATTGCGGACATAGAAGAGCAGCGCCACCATAACGATCAGCATCAGGGTGATCGACAGCGCGGCCCCGAGCGGCCAGTTGCGCCCCTGCCCGAACTGCAGCTCGATCAGATTGCCAAGCATCAGGTTCTTGCCGCCGCCGAGAATGCTGGGCGTGACATAGGCACCGAGCGCCGGAATGAAGACGAGGATAGAGCCTGCGATAATGCCGGGCTTGACCAGCGGCACGATGATCCGGCGAAGCACCCGAAACGGCGTCGCGTAGAGATCATAGCCCGCCTCGACCAGCCGGAAATCGAGCTTCTCCATGCTGGCATAAAGCGGCAGCACCATCAGCGGCAGGTAGACATAGACCATGCCGGTCAGGATCGCGCCATCGGTGAACAGCATCTGCACGGGCCGCGCAAAAAGGCCGAGATCGATCATCAGGTTGTTGATCAGCCCCTCGTTGCGGATGATCTGCAGAATGGCGAAGGTGCGGATCAGGAGGTTGGTCCAGAAGGGGATGGTGATCAGGAACAGCCACAGTTCGCGCGAATTGTCGGGCCGGGTCGCGATGAAATAGGCCGTCGGGAAGCCGACAAGCAGCGTCAGCACCGTCGTCACCAGCGAAAGCCAGACCGAACGGATGAAGATCGAGACATGCGCATCGGCGAGCGACAGGGTTTCGTCGAAGATGTCGCGTTCCAGAAAGACATTGATCCAACCCGAGACCGTCGGCTGCCATTGCACGTCACCGTAAGGACCGGGCGTCAGGAAGGAATAGACGAGGACGATGAGCAGAGGCCCGGAGGCGGCGAGCAGGATGATCAGGAGAGCGGGAAGCGAGAGCAGCCAGCGATTGCGAACGTCCCGCCTGGCTTGCGTCTCCATGACTTCTGCCGCACCGCTCATCTCAATTCCTCAGCACGCGGGCAGCATTGGATTCGATGGCGATGCCCACCCGATCGCCGCTTGCAAACCGCGCCGCCTGCAGCGGCTTGTTCTGTTCGCGCAAGGTAAAGGAGGTCACCCCGTCGGCCAGACGGACGTGGTAATGCGTGTCGGTGCCGAAATAGACGACGTTTTCGAGCGTGCCTGTCATCTGGCAGGCGCCCGAATGATCCGGCGCGCAGAGCATCGCATGTTCGGGACGCAGAACGACGGTAACCTCGCCCTCCGGCACGAACCCCTGCGGCAGCGCGGCGGCGATGCGACCGCCGACGCCGGTATCGACCTGCGCGATGCCATCGGTGATCGAGACCACGCGGCCCTTCAGGAAATTGGTTTCGCCGATGAAATCGGCCACGAAACGATCGGTCGGCGCATCGTAAATCTCGCGCGGACTGCCGACCTGCAGGATACGGCCGGCCGACATGACCGCAACGCGATCCGACATGGTCAGGGCTTCTTCCTGGTCATGCGTCACGAAGATGAAGGTGATGCCGGTCTCCGATTGCAGCCGTTTCAGCTCGATCTGCATGTCCTTGCGCAGCTTGTAGTCCAGCGCGGAGAGCGGCTCGTCGAGCAGAAGCACCTTCGGCTGCGGCGCAAGCGCGCGCGCCAGCGCCACGCGCTGCTGCTGACCGCCGGAAATCTGGCTCGTGCGTCGGCCGCGCAGTTCCTCCATCCGCACCAGCTTCAGCATCTCGGCGACGCGTGCCTCGATCTCGGCTTTCGGGCGCCCCAGCATCTGCAGGCCGAAGCCGATGTTTTCCGCCACCGTCATATGCGGAAACAGCGCATAGCTCTGGAAGACGGTGTTGACCGGGCGCTTGAAGGGCGGCATGGCGGCGATATTCGCGCCGTTCAAAAGGATCTCGCCGGCGGTCGGGAATTCGAAGCCGGCAATCAGTCTGAGCAGCGTGGTCTTGCCGCAGCCGGATGGGCCGAGCAAAGTGAAGAACTCGTTCTGGCGAATGGCGACGGACGTATCGTTCACGGCGGCGAAAGCAAACTCGCCGAACCCGAATATCTTGGAAACGTTGCGTATTTCGACAGCGTTCAAATCCGCCATATGCGGTACACTCATCCTGATTTCAGCTGCTGTTCCCGCCTTTTCGGCTTTGCGCTAGGTGACCACAGCGCCCTGTCGTTGACAACCCTTTACGCTTTGTGAAGCAAAAATATTTATCGGGAGGAAAAACTTATGCATCCGCCGCAGATCGTTTCGACCGGCCGGACGGTATGCAGGTCCTCGATCGGCACCGCCTCGATATCGGCGCTCAGCACGACGACGTCACCGAGGAAGCCCGGCTTGAGCATGCCTTTGCGATCCTCGCGGAACTCCGCATAGGCCCCCTTGAGCGCGTAGGCGGCAAGCGCCTCCATCAGGGAAAAGCTCTGGTCGGGATCCTCAGGCGCCCAGGGCTTGCGGATCACCGCCGCCTGCATGCCGGCGATCGGATCGATCGGAGAAACGGGCCAGTCGGAAGCAAAGCAGATGTGTGCGCCGGCATCCTTCAGCGTCCGCCAGGCATAGCTCACGGGCCAGCGATCCGTGCCGATGCGCGAGACGGTCGGCTCCAGCGGCACGCCCATGCAGCCCGGCGGATGCGGCGGCTGCATCGAGGCGATGACGCCGAGTTCGGCAAAGCGGGCAATATCCTCGGGATGCACGACCTCGATATGCTCGATGCGATGGCGGCTGTCGCGCACGCCGTTGGCCTTCTGCGCCGCCTCATAGCCATCGAGCACGGCCCGCACCGCGCCGTCGCCGATGGCGTGCACGGCGATCTGCAGGCCCCGCCGATCCGCTTCAATGGCGATATCCCGGAAGCTTTCCGGCGTGAACAGGCCCTCGCCGCAATAGTCCGGCCGGTCGGCATAGGGCTCGACCATCACGGCCGTCCAGCTGTCGAGAACGCCGTCATAGAAGACCTTGACGGTCGAGCAGGACAGCCAGTCGCTGTCGAAGCGCGCCGCCATTCCCGACGCTTTTTCCAGCATGTCGAGGCCCATGAAGTTCTTGAAATGAAAGGGTATCATCACCCGGCAGGGCAGTCCGCCATCCTCCTTCTCGATCGCTGCGAGCAGTTCCAGCTGGTAGAGATTGCCGTCCATGTTCTGGATCGTGGTGATCCCGTGGCGGGCGCAATAGTCAAGCCCGCGGCGCATCACCCCAATATCCTGCGCCCATTCCGCCGCATTGGGATAGGGATCGGGCTCGCCGCCGGTGGCCAGTCCCAGCCGGTAGCGCTCGAAACCGCCAGCGGCCTGCAGCGGGCTGAACGCCTCCATCTCCCGCAATTCGCCAGTGGCGAGCCCGTCCTCGCCCATCACGACTTCGTTGCCCGGCCCCATCTCGGCACCATGGAGCATGCCGACCAGTTCCAGCGCCTTGGTATTGGCCCAGGCCGTGTGATGGTCCGGCGCGAACAGGACCAGCGGCTGGTGGGGCCAGATGCCGTCGAGATGATGGCGGGTGAGACGCTCGGTATCGCCCAAGATCGTGTAGTCCGCCCCTTGCGCAAACAGGACCCTCTGGTCGCCGCGGCCTTCGGCATATGCTTTCACCGCTGCCGTCAGCGCATCCAGGCCATGCACGCCCGCAAGCTGGAGATGATCGAGCTCGGCCGAGCCGGAAAACAGGTGCATGTGGTTTTCCGAAAAGCCCGGAAGGACGGAGCCGCCATCCGCGTCTATCACCCTGGTCCCGGCATCCGCCAGCGCCTCGATTTCTCCGCGCATCCCGACCGCGACAATCCGGCCATCCGCGATGGCGACGGCCTCGGCCCGCGGGTTGTCGGCATCCAGCGTCAGGACGCGGGCATTGACGATGATCAGCTCGGCAGAATGGGGCATGGCGGACTCACGATTGGGGTATGCGTTGGTCCGGACTTAACCATTGCTCCCCTGCCTGGCGCAAGCCCGGACATCTGGCCCAGCCGGGACTACCATCCCTCTTCCAGTACCCTTGCCAGCATGTCCGCAAAGAAATCCGCGCTTTCGATCGACAGGCAGAGCGGCGGCTTGATCTTGAGCACGTTGAGATGATCGCCCGTCGGCTGCATGATGACGCCGAGCTCGAGCAGGCGGTTGCAGATCGCCGCCGTCTCCTGCGTTGCCGGTGCCAGCGTCTCGCGGTCGAGGATGAATTCGAGGCCGAGGTAGAGGCCCATGCCATGCACGGCACCGGCCAGCGGAAAGCGCTGGCACAGGGCTTCCAGTCGGCCCTTAAGGTGATCGCCGACGATCCGGGCGTTTTCCTGCAACGCTTCGTCCCGCAGCACGTCGAGCACGGTCATGCCGACCACGGAGGAAACCGGGCTGCCGCCGGCCGAGGAGAAGAAATAGCCTTCCTTCTCCAGCGCATCGGCAATCGCGCGGGTGGTGATCACGGCACCAAGCGGGTGGCCGTTGCCCATGCCCTTGGCGACGGTGATGATGTCGGGCACGACACCCTGTTCCTCGAAGCCCCAGAAATGATGGCCGAGCCGGCCATAGCCGACCTGCACCTCGTCGGCGATGCAGATACCGCCGCGCGCCCGCACCATGTCATAAACGGCCTTGAGATAACCGGGCGGCAGCGGAATGCCGCCGGCATTGCCGTAGACGCATTCGCAGATGAAACCGGCAAGTCCTTCTCCTGCGGCGTAGAGCTTTTCGAGCGCTGGAATAACGGTTGCGACATAGTCCCCGGTCGATTCCGGGCCGCGAAACAGGCCGCGATAGGTGTTGGGCGAGACGACCGGATGAACCCAGGGCGGACGCGTCGTCAGCGCCTGCGGATTGTCCGCGATCGAGGTCGAGACGGCATCACTTGCCACCGACCACCCATGATAGGCCTCCAGCAGGCAGAGCATGTTCTTCGCTCCGCTTGCCGCCCAGGCGAGCCGGAGCGCGAGATCATTGGCCTCCGAACCGCTGTTGACGAGAAACACCGTATCGAGCCCCTCCGGCGCCAGACCTGCCAACCGCTCGGAGAACTCGGCGACCGACGCATAGTGAAAGCGGGAATTGGTATTCAGCAGCGACCATTGCCGCGCAACGTTTTCGCTCAGGCGCGGATGGCCATGTCCGAGGATGGTGACATTGTTGACCATGTCGAGATAGGCGCGCCCCTCGACATCGAACAGATGCTCCTTCCACCCGCGCTCGATCTGCGGCGGCATCGCATAATAGTTTTTCTGCGGCCGGGCAAAATGGCTCTGCCGGCGCGAAAGCAGTTTGGCGCTTTCCAGTTTCGGAGCGTCGCAGTCGAAGCCGAGCATGGTCGATGGCGACGGGCAGAGTGCGGCCCAAGCCGCAGCCTGTGCCGGAGTGGCAAACAGCGGTGGAACGAGGCCGGGCTCGTGGCAGAGCTGGACGATCAGCGTGCCGCGACCATCGGCCACCTCCCGAACCTTTCCGAGCACATCTCCCGCGGCAACATCCGCGGGGCTGTCGGAAACGGGTTCAAGGCCGAGAAGATGCAGCGTGATGTCGCTACCGCGAAGCCTCGTGCGGGCCTCCAAGGTCGCGGCGGCTCCGGCAAACGGCGCCGTGACGATCGTGCCCACCGGCAGATCGAGCGTCACATGCAGGGCGAAGGTTTCCGGCACCCGGGCGGACCGTGTTTTCGTGCGGGTGAGCCGGTATTCACCGTAGCGTGTGGCGGCCACGCCTGTTCGACCGGCAGCGACGCTCAACAGCAACGGCTCAGCTTCAGGGGCGGACCAGCTGTCCTCGCTCAGCGACGGGCTCAGCGTTCCCAAATCCAGTATGCCGATATCTTGCGGATCGATCTCCGGCAGAAGCCGGCCCATGTCGATGGCCCCGGTGATGCCCGCCGACGTTCCCACCACTTGGACGATCGCCGCCTGCATCAATGCGAAAGGCACCGAGACGGCAAGGTCGAAGATCGCCCGCTCGTGTTCGATATTGCCGATGACATAGGCATTGTCGGGATCGATGGCGAGCTGCTGCTCGCTGCTGGCAACGAGGATCGCGGCACGGGCGACGATCAGCGGCCAGAGCGCCTGAAGTTCGGCATCGTTCAGGGGATGCACGGCATGAAAGGCGCGGACGGCCGGCAGGATGAAGAAGGGATCGCCGTCGGCATGGTGCAGCAATGAAGCGCAGGTGACGGCGAGATCGGCGGCAAGCCAACCGGTGAGGATATCGCCGAAATCGATGACACCATCGGGGATGACGTCTCCGTTCTCATCCGGCCGCGCCACGACATTGTCGTCGGTGACGTCGTGATGGATCGCCTGCAACCGCAGCTCCGAAGCCAGCGCGTTGATGCGACGGACAGCGCCGGACAGCGCATCCGCCAGACGCCTCTGCAGGACGCGGTCGGTCATCGACTGCAGGAGGTGCAATCCGACGGGCGCTGCACGGCGCAGATCCCATTGCAGGTCACGTTCAAGCCCCGGATGCTCGAAATCCTCAAGCGCGCGCGCCAGCGCGCCGGCTGTGCGGCCAAGTCCGGCAACGGTCTCCACGCTCAGATGCTTGCGGCGGGTCAGGGGTTCGCCGTCGAGATAGTCGAGCAGGCGGAGCTGATAGGGATCGCCGCCAATATCGAGAAACAGAATGTCCTCGCCGCCCTGGGACGGAATGACGGACGGAACGCGTGGTGTATCCGGCTTGCGGGCGATATGGCGCATGGCTGCATTCTGCGCCTGCAATTCGACGGTGGCGTAGTCGGTCCGGCAAACCTTGAGCACGAAGCGCCCTTGCGCCGTTTCGATGCGATAGTTGCGGTCCTGCTGGCTGCCCAGTTCGACGATGGGGCCGGTAAGGCCATACCATCCCTCAAGAATATAGGCTGCATCCTCTGCCGTAACATCCGGCCTTGGCAGTTCTGTGCGGCGCAGAAGCGCTTCGTCGGCCATGTCTCGCTCCTCAAATCGGTCGTTCCGACTTTAAACCGGCCGCCAAGGACAAAGGAAGACCCTGTTTCAAAGCCGAAACCCGCCGATGTCACCTATGGTTTGCGGAACACGGGAAGCATGGGCAATTCTGTTTCGTAAATGGCTCTGGACTCTCCGCAATGATCCGGGAAGAGTGTGGGCATGACGATTTTTGAGCTTACGCACTCAGAATTCGATGATAAACTTATACCAATTGGTAAAAAAATGGACGCCCGGACTGCGGTGGGACACGACCGCGGAACCAGGCCCAACAGGGGATCACAGGGCCAATATGAACGATATTGCCATCGAACTTCGGGGCATAGACAAGAGCTTCGGCCTTGTTCATGCCAACCGGAACATCAACCTGACCGTCCGCAAGGGCACTATCCACGGCATCATCGGCGAAAACGGCGCCGGCAAGTCCACGCTGATGTCGATCCTCTACGGCTTCTACCAAGCCGACAAGGGCGAGATCGTCGTCGATGGCAAGGTGGTGACGATCAAGGATCCCAATGCGGCGATCGCCAGCGGCATCGGCATGGTCCACCAGCATTTCATGCTGGTGGAAAATTTCACCGTGCTGGAAAACGTCATGCTCGGCGCGGAAGACAGCCAGATCCTCAACACCAGCATCGCCAAGGCTCGGGTCGAGTTGAAGCGGCTGGAGAAGGAGTACGCGCTCGAGGTCGATCCCGATGCGCTGATCGAGGAGCTTCCGGTCGGCCTGCAGCAGCGCGTCGAGATTTTGAAGGCGCTGTATCGCCGGGCCGATATCCTGATCCTGGACGAGCCGACCGGCGTTCTGACGCCGGCCGAAGCCGACCATCTGTTCCGCATCCTCGGACAGCTGAAGGACCAGGGCAAGACGATCATCCTCATCACCCACAAGCTGCGCGAGATCATGGCGATCACCGACGAAGTCTCCGTCATGCGCCGCGGCGAGATGGTGGCGACGCGGCCGACGGCGGAAACCTCGGTCGAGGAACTGGCCGAGCTCATGGTCGGACGTCGCGTGCTTCTGCGCGTCGACAAGGGCGAGGCCAATCCGGGACCGGTGAAATTCTCGGTGAAGAACCTGACGGTGCGCGATGCCCGTGGCGTGACGATGGTCGATAACGTCTCCTTCGACATCCGTGCCGGCGAGATCGTCGGCATCGCCGGCGTGGCGGGCAACGGCCAGTCGGAACTCTTGGAGGCGATCTCCGGCATCCGCAAGGCGGTGTCCGGCAGCGTCGACCTCAACGGCACGCCGATCGACATGACCGGCAATGCCGATCCTCGCGATCTGCGCAACCGCGGCCTCGCGCATGTGCCGGAGGACCGGCACCATGTCGGCCTCGTACTCAAATTCGAGGAGAGCGAAAACGCCATTCTCGGCTATCATCACGACAAGCGCTATCTGAACGGCGTCTTCCTCAACATCGACGCCATTCGCGCGGATGCGGAAGAGAAAATCCAGAAATACGACATCCGGCCGCCAAATGCGCGGCTCAGGACCGCCAATTTCTCCGGCGGAAACCAGCAGAAGATCGTGCTGGCGCGCGAGATGGAGCGCGGTCCGGATGTGCTGATCATCGGCCAGCCGACGCGCGGCGTCGATGTCGGCGCCATCGAATTCATCCACAAGCGGATCATCGAGATGCGCGACCAGGGCAAGGCCGTCCTGCTCGTCTCGGTCGAACTGGACGAAATCCGCGCCCTGTCCGACCGCATCCTCGTGATGTTCGCCGGCCGCATCGTCGGCGAGCGCGAGCCGGATGCGACCGAAGGGGAACTCGGCCTCTTGATGGCCGGCGTCGAAGGCCGCAAGGAGGCCGCAGAATGAGCAATCCATACGCAAAACTGCCGGCCTGGGCCGAATACGGTCTGATCCCGCTGATCAATCTCGTCGTCGCCTTCCTGGTTGCCGGTCTCGTCGTGCTTCTGGTCGGGGAAAACCCGCTGAAGGCCGCCTATCACATGATCAACGGCGCTTTCGGGCGCGGCGAATATATCGGCTTCACGCTCTACTACGCCACGACCTTCATCTTCACCGGCCTTTCGGTCGCCGTCGCCTTCCATGCCGGGCTGTTCAACATCGGCAGCGAAGGCCAGGCCTATATCGGCGGCATCGGCGTGGCGCTCGCCTGTCTTTGGCTGGACAAGACGATGCCATGGTTCATCGTTTTTCCGGTTGCCATGTTCGGCTCCATCCTCTTCGGTGCGCTCTGGGCTTTCCTGCCCGGCTGGCTGCAGGCCAAGCGTGGCAGCCACATCGTCATCACCACCATCATGTTCAACTTCATCGCCTCCAGCCTGATGGTCTATCTCCTGACCCGCGTCCTGAAGCCGCTGGGTTCGATGGCGCCGCAGACACGCACCTTCGCCGAGGGCGGCCAGCTGCCGAAGCTCGACTGGCTGCTGTCGATCTTCGGGCTCGATATCGGCAACGCGCCGTTCAACATCTCCTTCCTCCTGGCGATCCTCGCGGCCTTCGGCGTCTGGGTTTTGATCTGGCGCACCAAGCTCGGCTACGAGATGCGCACCATGGGTCACAGCCCCTCGGCGGCCCGGTATGCCGGCATCAGCGAGCCACGCATCACCATCGTCGTCATGATGATCTCGGGCGGTCTCGCCGGCATGATGGCGCTCAATCCGATCATGGGCGAGCAGTTCCGCATGCAGCTCGATTTCGTCCAGGGCGCGGGCTTCGTCGGCATCGCGGTGGCGCTGATGGGCCGGTCGCATCCGGCCGGCATCATTCCCGCCGCCATCCTGTTCGGCATGCTCTACCAGGGCGGGGCGGAAATCGCCTTCGAAATGCCGGCGATCTCGCGCGACATGATCGTCATCATCCAAGGCCTCGTCATCCTGTTTGCCGGCGCACTCGAAAACATGTTCCGGCCGGCGATCGGCCGCGGATTTGCAAGCTTCGGGCAGCGTTTCCCCGTTGCGGCGCAGAGGGGAGCCTGAGCCATGGATTTCTTCCACACCATCATCGCTCTTCTGGAATCGACCATCCGCGTCTCGGTGCCGCTGATCTTTGCGGCGCTTGCCGGTCTCTTTACCGAACGCGCAGGCGTTTTCGACATCGGGCTCGAAGGCAAAATGCTCGGTGCGGCCTTTGCAGCCGGCGCCGTTGCCGCCGTGACCGGCTCCGTCACCATGGGGCTCCTTGCCGCCGTGCTGATCTCGGTGCTTCTGTCGCTGGTTCACGGCTATGCCTCGATCACCCAGCGCGGCAGCCAGATTGTTTCCGGCGTCGCCATCAACTTCATCGTCGCCGGATCGACCGTCATTCTCGGCGAGGCCTGGTTCAGGCAGGGCGGCCGCACCCCGGCGCTTTCCGGCGACGCGCGCTTCCAGACGATCGAGTTTCCGTTCGCCGAGGAGATGCGCGGCGTGCCGATCCTCGGGCCGATCTATTCCAACCTTCTTTCCGGCCACTTTCTTCTGACCTACGTGGCCTTCGCCATGGTGCCGATCAGCTGGTGGATTCTCTACCGCACCCGCTTCGGTCTCAGGCTGCGCGCCGTCGGCGAGAACCCGGGCGCCGTCGATACGGCCGGCATCTCGGTCATCTGGATGCGCTACCGGGCGGTAATCTGCTGCGGCATTCTCTGCGGCTTTGCCGGCGCCTACCTGTCGCTTGCCATGAGCGCCGGCTTCGTCAAGGGCATGACGGCCGGCAAGGGCTATATCGCGCTCGCCGCCCTGATCTTCGCCAAATGGCGGCCGTTCAACATCATGCTCGCCTGCCTGCTGTTCGGCTTCCTCGACGCGCTCGCCATTCGCCTGCAGGGCAATCCCCTGCCGATCATCGGCCAGGTCCCGGTTCAGCTGATGCAGGCCCTGCCCTATATCCTCACCGTCATCCTGCTTGCCGGCTTTATCGGCAAGGCCATCCCGCCCAAGGCCGGCGGCATACCCTATGTGAAGGAACGCTGAACCATGGGAAACGATCTTTTCGAAGCGGCACGCGATGCCATGGCAAAAGCCCATGCGCCCTATTCCAAATTTCCGGTCGGGGCCGCCATCCGGGCGGAAGACGGCAATATCTATACAGGCGCCAATATCGAGAACCTGTCTTTTCCGGAGGGCTGGTGCGCCGAGACCACGGCGATCAGCCACATGGTCATGGCCGGCCAGCGGAAAATCCTCGAAGTGGCGGTCATCGCCGAAAAGCTCGCGCTCTGCCCGCCCTGCGGCGGCTGCCGCCAGCGACTGGCTGAATTTTCCGGCGCCAGCACGCGAATTTTCCTCTGCGACGAAACCGGCGTGAAGAAGACACTCGCGCTTTCCGATCTGCTGCCGCACAGCTTCGAAACGGAAATACTGGGGTAAAATCAGAAAATCCGCTATGGAGAGGCGCGGGCCCGACCCGCGACGCGTGGCCATGTGCCCTCAGGACAGCCCGCGGCAGGGGAGAAATCCCGGTCGCCAGAGATGGATACCGATGATGACCGAAGCCTCCAACCGACAGATCGCCTCGTTGGCGCTGACCCTCTTGGACCTCACCGATCTGTCGGACACCTGCACTCCGGCGGACATCGAGGCCCTGTGCGCCGACGCCCGCACGCCGCACGGGAATACCGCCGCAATCTGCATATGGCCGCACTTCGTGCAGCAGGCGCGCGGTATCCTTGGACCAGCAAGCCCGGTCAGGATCGCAACCGTCGTCAATTTTCCGCTGGGCGATCTCGCGATCGACGACGTCGTCGGCGAAACGCAAGCGGCGATTTCCAATGGTGCCGACGAGATCGACCTTGTCATCCCCTATCGCGCCCTGATCGACGGGGACGAGCAGTCGGTGCGGGAGATGATTGCCGCCGTGCGCACGGCCTGCCCGCCGCCGATCGTGCTGAAGGCGATCCTTGAAACCGGAGAACTCAGGGAACGTGGTCTCATCCGCAACGCATCGCATATCGCCATCCGCGAGGGCGTCGATTTCCTCAAAACCTCGACGGGCAAGGCACAGGTGAATGCGACACTGGAAGCCGCCGACATCATGCTGACATGCATCCGGGAAAGCGGCCGCAAGGTCGGCTTCAAGCCTTCCGGCGGCGTGCGCAGCATTGCGGAGGCGCGCCTCTATATCAATCTCGCCAACACCATCCAGGGATCGGACTGGGTGAT
The DNA here is from genome assembly GCA_900472785.1 of Hyphomicrobiales bacterium. GTDB lineage: Bacteria > Pseudomonadota > Alphaproteobacteria > Rhizobiales > Rhizobiaceae > Pararhizobium. The sequence continues at coordinate 55,902 of UCJH01000037.1, forward strand.
GCCTTCGACCTTCCGTTTCGGCGCATCGACCCTTCTCAAAGACATCCTCGCCGTAATCGACGGCCGCGAATCGGCTGCCATTGCCGCAGGGGCTTACTGACCATGATTCCGCAGGAGATCATCAGGCGCAAGCGTGACGGCCAGACACTCGACGGCGCATCGATCGCCGACTTCATCCGGGGCCTCTCGGACGGCTCCATCTCGGAGGAACAGGTCGCGGCCTTCGCCATGGCCGTCTGGTTTTCGGGCATGAACCGCGATGAGACCGTAGCGCTGACGCTGGCGATGCGCGATTCGGGCGATGTGCTCGACTGGAGCGATATCGGGCGTCCCATCGCCGACAAACATTCGACCGGCGGGGTCGGCGACAATGTTTCGTTGATGCTGGCGCCGATCGCGGCGGCCTGCGGGCTGGCCGTGCCGATGATTTCCGGGCGTGGTCTCGGCCATACAGGCGGCACGCTGGACAAGCTGCAGTCGATCCCGGGATACGACATCACGCCCTCGGCTGCGCTTTTCCGCGAAACGGTGCGCGATGCAGGCTGCGCCATCATCGGCCAGACGGCGAACCTCGCACCCGCCGACCGGCGCCTTTATGCCATCCGTGACGTGACTGCGACGGTGGATTCGCAGGCGCTGATCACAGCCTCGATTCTCTCGAAGAAACTGGCCGCAGGGCTGCAGTCGCTGGTGCTCGACGTCAAGATCGGCAACGGCGCCTTCATGGCCGGTCTCGACGAGGCAGAAGGGCTCGCCCGTTCGCTGGTCGATGTCGCCAACGGTGCAGGGGTGCGGACGACGGCGCTGATTACCGACATGAACGAGCCGCTTGCCGATGCCGCCGGCAATGCGCTGGAGATCGAGAACTGCCTTGCATTCCTACGCGGCGAAAAGGCCGGCAGCCGGCTGGAGGCGGTGGTGCTTTCCTTTGCCGTGGAAATGCTGATGACCGGCGGCGTCGCCGCGAGCCCGACCGAGGGACAGGATTTGGCAGCGCGCGCGCTGTCGAACGGCAGTGCGATGGAATGTTTCGCCCGGATGATCCACCAGCTTGGCGGACCGCATGACTTCATCGACCGGCCGGATGCCTATCTTGCGAAAGCGCCCGTGATTCTACCCGTCGAGGCAAAACGGGACGGCTATCTCAGCGCCTGCGACACGCGCGAGATCGGCATGGCGGTGATTGCGCTCGGCGGTGGACGCACCCATCCCGACGATCCGATCGACCACCGGGTGGGCTTTTCGCAGCTCAAGCCGCTTGGAACGAAGCTGTCGAAGGGCGAGCCGATCGCAGTCGTGCATGCGGCGACGCAGGCGCAGGCAGATGTCGCCCAGGCGCGCCTCACCGCACTCTACAGCATCGAGACGGAAGCACCGCCGCTGCGTCCGGTGATCCTGTCGAAGATCACCTGAAAAGGTGCAGGGCGCCACCCTCGACACGGTAGGACGAAAGCTTGTTCATGAAGCTCATGCCGATCAGCGTTCCGGAAAGAGCCGTATCCGGAAGCACCAGGGCATCGACGCCCCGAACGCCGATCGTGCCGATCTCGACCCGGTCAAGCTTGACATAAGCGCCCTTGACGACGCCGTTTGCGGTGCTGACGGCGGCATTGAACGTCAGGCTGTTCGGAGAAATGCCGAGCCTGCGCGCGGCCGACATGTTGATGGCGATCATGCTGGCGCCCGTATCCACCAGCCCGGTTTCGCGGCGACCGTTGATCGAGAACGTGCCGAAGAAATGGCCCTTGGCGTCTGCGGGAAGCGTGACGCCCTTGCCGGCCGCGTATTTCGCCGTGCTGACCGGTACCGCCTTGTCGGCAGTCGCTGCATTGTCCGCTGCTGGCCGGTCTAGATAGGTCGTCGCAAGGCCCGGCAGCGTCAACGCAGCGACGGCAATGAACCCGGCGAAGGTGAGCAGGCGGGCAAACATTCGGAACACTCCCGAGAAACGGACAGATCATCAGGCAAAGCTAAGCACGAACCTGCCTAACGGGATGCAAAAAGCCACCGGATTTTCCGGCGGCTTCAAAGGCAATCGCAAAACTGGTTAAGGAAGCGGAACTACTTGGTGCCGTACATCCGGTCGCCGGCATCGCCGAGGCCGGGCACGATATAGCCGTTCTCGTTGAGATGGCTGTCGATCGAGGCGGTGAAGATCGGCACGTCGGGATGCACCGCCTGGAAGTTGCGGATGCCCTCGGGAGCCGCCAGCAGGCAGAGGAAACGCAGGTTGATGGCGCCCCGCTCCTTCAGCTTGTCGATGGCCGCGATCGAGGAATTGCCGGTGGCAAGCATCGGATCGACGACGATGACCAGACGCTCGGAAAGGCTTTCGGGCGCCTTGAAGTAATATTCGACGGCCTCCAGCGTTTCATGGTCGCGGTAAACGCCGACATGGGATACGCGCGCCGAAGGAACCAGCTCCAGCATGCCTTCGAGCAGACCGTTGCCGGCGCGCAGGATGGACGCGAAAACCAGCTTCTTGCCTTCGAGCACCGGCGCATCGATGGTCTGCATCGGCGTCTCGATGGTCTCCATCGTCAGTTCGAGATCACGGGTGACCTCGTAGCAGAGCAGTGTCGAAATCTCGCGCAGCAACCGGCGAAAGCCGGCGGTCGAGGTTTCCTTCTTGCGCATGATGGTCAGCTTGTGCTGAACGAGCGGGTGGTTGATGACTGTAACGCCGTCCATGGCAAGAGCCTCCTGCGGAATCGGGGATTTGATACCCTTTTTTCACGGAAAAGCGGCCCGCCGCAAGGGGCGCGCCGCGCTTTGCGGCGTCATCCCCAGCCGGCAGGCCTTACAGGACGGCCAGCAGCCGCCGTCGCGTCGGCTCGTCGACGAAAGCCGCTTCGATGGCGGTACGCGTCATGCTGTTGATCTCATCGTCCGAGAAACCCATGACCTGCGAGGCAATCTCGTATTCCTGCAAAAGCGAGGTATGAAAGAACGGCGGGTCATCGGAATTCAGCGTTACCCGGCAGCCGGCGTCGCGCAATGCCCTGAGCGGATGCGAGGCGAAATTCGGAAACACCTGCAGCGAGATATTGGAACCGGGGCAGGTTTCGAGCACGACGCCTTCATCGGCGATACGCCGGACCAGATCGGCATCCTCGATGGCGCGCACGCCGTGGCTGATGCGCGACGGCCGCACATGATCGAGCGCATCGCGGACGCTGAAGGCACCCGACAATTCGCCCGCATGGATGGTGAGGCCGAGACCGGCATCGCGCGCAATGTCGAAGGAGCGCGTGAAATCGGCAACGCGGTGCATACGTTCCTCGCCGGCGAGATTGAAGCCGGTGACCAGCGGATGCTCGCGTTTTGCCGCATAGAGCGCGGTGCGTTCGGCGGCTTCGGCGCCCATGTGGCGGATAATGGTGATCAGCATGCGGCCTTCGATGCCGGTCTTCGTCTTGGCCGCCTCGATACCGGCGGCAAGGCCGCGCAGATAGGCATTTGCGCCCAGCCCGATCGTGTTGCCGTGATCAGGCGAGACGATGATCTCGCTGTAGATCGTGCCGGCTTCGGCAAGCTCGGTGAGATAGGCCTCGGCCAGCAGCGCATAATCCTCTTCCGTGCGGAACAGCGAGGCCACGGCATCGTAGCATTTGACGAAGCTGGTGAAATCGGTCCAGACGTAAGCGCCATCCCGGATGATATCGGTGACGTCGAGGCCGTATTTGCGGGCCTGGGCCAATGCCAGCGCGGGCGGCGTGGCGCCTTCGATATGGCAGTGCAGCTCAGCCTTCTTCAGATGTGCAGTCACAGAAAACTTCTCCCATGCAGGCCGGGGTCGAGCCCCAGATGTTTGGCTATGGTCTCGCCGATCCCGGCAAAACCCGGCAGGATTCCGATGGAGCGGGTGCGGATATCAGGCCCGAACACCAGCACCGGGACCCGCTCGCGCGTATGATCGGTGCCGCGCCAGGTTGGGTCGCAGCCATGATCCGCCGTCAGGATGACGATATCCCTGCTCTTCAATTTGCGATCGAGATCCGGAAGGCGCCGGTCGAAGGCCTCTAGCGCCGCCGCATAGCCGGCCACGTCGCGGCGATGGCCGTACAGCATGTCGAAATCGACGAAATTGGTGAAGACCAGATCACCGTCCGCCGCCTCGTCCATCGCGACCAGGCTCGCATCGAACAGCGCTTCGTTGCCGTTCGCCTTGATGACCTTGCCGACACCCTGATGGGCGAAAATATCGCCGATCTTGCCGATGGCATGCACCGTCCTGTTCGCGTTCGTCAGCCGGTCGAGCAGGGTCGGCTCCGGCGGCAGAACCGAATAATCGCGCCTGTTGCCGGTGCGCACGAAACTCTGCGGGCTGCTGCCGACGAAGGGGCGCGCGATCACCCGGCCGATATTGTAGTCGTCGAGCAGTCGACGCACGACGAGACAGAATTCGAGCAGCCGCTCGAGCCCGAACGTATGCTCGTGGGCGGCGATCTGGAAGACGGAATCCGAGGAGGTGTAGCAAATCGGCTTGCCGCTCCACATATGCTCCTCGCCATGGCGGGCAATGATATCGGTGCCGGAGGCGTGGCAATTGCCGAGGATACCCGGCACATTGCCCTCCCGGCAGATGGCCTCGACAAGCGCGGGCGGAAAGGCATCGCCATCGGCGGAAAAATAGCCCCAGTCGAACATGACCGGCGTACCGGCGATCTCCCAGTGACCGGACGGCGTGTCCTTGCCACGCGAAATTTCGCTGGCCGCGCCATAGAGCCCGAAGACCCGTTCCGGCAGGGGCATCCCGTCCGGCAGTCGGCCCGTCGCCAGGCGGGCGGCTTGCAGGAGACCAAGCACGGACATGTTGGGCAGGCTCAAGGGCCCTTCGCGCAATCCTGCGCGATCAGCAGCCCCAGCCGCGCAGAACTCGGCGATATGACCGAGCGTATCGGCACCTTCGTCACCAAAGGCCCGCGCATCCGGTGCGCCGCCAATACCGAAAGAATCGAGAACGAAAAGGAATGCACGTGCCATGGGTCACCCGGAAAGCCGATTTTCCGTGTCTTCATAGGCCGTGAGGCAGGCGCGGAATCGAGCGAATCCATAACGCGGCAACCTGCATATTGCAAACCGCCGCGGGAACTCGGCCGATCAGACGCCGCAATCGGTGCAGATGATCTGCTCACCGATGCGCTGGCGATAGTAATAGGTCTTCGAAAGGTTGATTGTCTGCACGGATTTGGACAGATCCGGTGCGAACAACAGCAATTCATGGGGAACAACCAGTTCGGTACGAACCAAAAAAGCATTGAGCGTCGACAGATCCGTGGGCACCGTGACGACGGAAGCGACGTTGTAGGGCGTGCCACCTTTTTCGTCCCGCGACCACATGACAACGCCGACACCGGCGGCGGTCACCCTGATGCCGGTGATCTTCAATGAATATTTCGACGCATACGGCGTCATGACGCCGCCGGCGACATCCTTCATGCTGTCGAGGAAAGCCTTGTTGACCTCCGTCTGCTGCGTGACGATGTCGGCGACGGTGCTGGATGCGCGGGCAACCTTGCGCGCGACATTGAAGCCGACGGACAGTTCGAACGAACAAATATAGGCCATGATCAAAATTGGCGCGATGATTGCAAATTCGATGGCGCCCGTGCCCTTGCGGTCATGGAAAAACGCTGAAAACGCCTTCGATATCGTCGAAAACTTGGCCAACCTGTTGCGCATTCCGGTCTTCATCGTCTCAATCCTTGAAGGCTCAATAGTTCTCGTTGCGGAACGCCGCCGTCGCGACCATCAGATAGTCGTTGGGCATGCTGCTTCCGGCCGGCCGAAGGTTCGTCACATAGGGACGCACCAGATCGGTGATGACGGACCAGCGATAATAGGCACGCACAATGTTGACGGTCGTCGGGCCACCCGGAGCAAACTTGAAACCGCTGGTATCGAGATCGCCGTTGGTGGCCGAACCTTGTCTCGGAACGGCTGATGGGATCTTGGAAAAATCCGAGAAGCTGCGAACGTCCAGGTAAAGCTTGCCGGGGACTTTCACCTCGTCGACGCCGCAGGTCATCATGATGGAGATTTCATCGCAGAAGGCCTGGCGGAACTGCGCTTCCGTCATGTCCGTCGACTTGCCGAGACCGAAGGTAATCTCTCCCGTGCGGACCTTTCGCGCCAGGGTATCGGTTGCGTTGGCAAGCAGCTGTTCGCCGGTAAAGGCCGCGAAGGTTTCAAGCGATGCAAAGATAATGATGAAAAATGGCAGGGCCAGAAGAGAGAACTCGATCGCGGAGCTCCCGGTTCTTTCCGAAAACAACCGACGGAACAGCCCCTTGCGGCGACGCCCGGATGCCGGCGTCTGCGGACCTGTCAATGTCTCTACGTTTCCCTTGTCGATCATCTCTTCATTCCGCCACTCGTCAGCACATGAGAAGGCAGTGTAAGAAATGTCTGTTTATATTTCGTATGCAGGGGAGCATGAAATTTTAAGCGAACCGATCACCACTTGGTAAGGATCGGACGGCCGCCGGTCGCGATCAGTTCGTGGCGGCCTTGTGTTCCGTATGCACTTCGCAATTCGGCGTGCAGGAAAGGACGGAACGGATGGTCTGCTTGAAGACGCGCACCGTGTTGCCTTCGTCGATGGAAACGAGAAGGCGCTCATCGACGATGGCGTTGCCATCGGCATCGAGAATGACGAGATTGGTCGTGCCGAAGCTGCGGCCTGTCAGAACGATGGTCTTGGCATCGGCAACAGTCGCGTCGGCAACTTCCGAATTACCGATGATCACCTTGCTGACCGGTCGGTCGAGCTTCAATACGCGGGCATGGTCCATATAGACGCGCATCATTTCATCCCCAGCGTGGGCTGTGGCCGGTGCGAGCTGCACCACAGCTGCCATGGCGAGAGCCAGCAAACGGATGCCGGGGGCTGTAAGGTGCGGAATCATGGCGCTTTCCCTGAAGATGCTCGAGTCCGCCTACCATCCACTGGTTTGGTGAATGAAGCGTTAAGCCCCGGAATGTTACATGTGCGGGAAGCCGATTGCGCTTGCGATCATCCGCTCCGACGGGCTTTGGCCATATTAGCATTCCGTTCACCACAGAAAAGGGAGTTCGGCATTAACATCCCGGTAACCGGTTTCTTTAAGCTGATTGAAATTCACGCTGTGTAGGTTGCAGTCATCCGATCAACGGAAACAGTTGGCGGAAGTGCTGAACAACAATCGTAGTAGGAGAATTCACATGACCAAGATTTTCGCTCGTTTCCTCAAGGA
>UCJH01000149.1 GCA_900472785.1 Hyphomicrobiales bacterium
TTGCCGACCGAAAACCGCCGGATGTGGCGCGGGCCACCGTCGCGATGGCTGCCACCGGTATCGGCGATGTAGAGCGCGGATTCGTCCGGCGAAAAAGCAAGACCGTTCGGTTTGACGAAATCGTCCGCCATCCTAGCGATGGCACCAGACAGCGGGTCGATGCGATAGACATGGCAGCCGCCGATTTCCTCATCCCCATAGTCGCCTTCATAGTCGTGCATGATGCCGTAGGATGGATCGGTGAACCAGATGGCGCCGTCGGCCGTGACGACGACGTCGTTGGGCGAATTGAAGCGTTTGCCCTCGAACCGATCGGCAATCACCGTGACGGAGCCGTCATGCTCTGTCCGCGTCACCCGGCGCATCAGGTGTTCGCAGGTCACAAGCCGCCCCTGCGTATCGACGGTGTTGCCGTTGGAATTGTTGGATGGGGCGCGGAAGACCGAGACCGAGCCGTCCGTCTCGTCGAAGCGCATCATGCGGTTGTTGGGAATATCCGACCAGACAAGGTAGCGTCCCGGCCCGAACCAGGCCGGGCCTTCGAGCCAGCGCCCGCCGGTCCACAGGCGCTCGACCCGTGCATGGCCGACAAAACAGGCTGCGAACCGCGGATCCAGGACCTCGAAACCGGCGCCTTCCAATTCTCCGAACATCGCCCAGCGCCTCCTTGCGCATTTCCCGTATTTTCAATGCTTTCCAAACGACAAGCCATGTTGTCTTGCCTTTATGATAGCGATAACATGAAGTCTGGCAAATTGCTTTTCCAAGAAAATATTGCCATCGAAAGGGCTCCTGCCTGCCGATCGGGCTTTCGCCGGATGCGTCGGGAAGGGAGATGGGGGACGACGGGCAGTGATCAAGTCTGTGAACACAAAAACGGGCGAGATGCCCGCGCCGACCATGGCGGATGTGGCGCGCAAGGCCGGAGTCTCGGCCATGACCGTCTCTCGGGCGCTCAGGCAGAACAGCTATGTCTCGGAGGAGGCGCGCGAACGCATCCTGTCCGCCGTCAACGAGCTTGGTTACGTTCTCGACCAGGCGGCCGGCAGCCTTTCCTCGCGCAAGACCGGGTTTGTCGCTGCGATCATCCCCTCGATCAACAATTCGAATTTCTCCGATACGGCGCGGGGCATCACCGATGCGCTGGAAAACACCGGGCTGCAGCTGCTGCTCGGCTATACGGATTATTCCGTCGAGCGTGAGGAGAAGCTGATCGAGTCTATGCTGCGCCGCCGTCCGGAAGGGATCATCCTCACCGGCGGAGCCCATACGGCGCGCGCCCGCCGCATGCTGGAAAAAGCCGGCATTCCCGTGGTCGAGACCTGGGATATTCCGGCCAATCCCGTCGATCAGGTCGTCGGCTTTTCCAACGGCGAAGCCATGGCGCTGCTGGTTCGGACGCTTGCCGCAAAAGGCTATACGCGCTTCGGCTATATCGGCGGGACGACGTCGCGGGACACGCGCGGCAGCCAGCGCCGCGCGGGGTTCGTGCGCGCGCTGGAGGAACTCGGCCTGCCGACGGGGCGGGTCATCTCCTTCGGCGTGCCGCCGATCTCGATGGAGC
>UCJH01000058.1 GCA_900472785.1 Hyphomicrobiales bacterium
AACCGCCGGCCTGCGAGGGAGCGGCGAAGGAAACAGCGGCGACGGCTGCGACGATGGCGGAGATGATGAACTTGCGCATGATGGAAATCCTTTGATCCGGGTTGTAGATGAGTTCGTCTCATCCAGTGACCCGACAATGCCATGCGCTTGAGGAGCGCGCTGTTTCGGAGGGAACAGGGCCTCAGGATATTTCGAATGCTGCGTTTGCTAACACTCTCTTAACCATAATGATGTCTTAATAGCCATATTAGGGTTTTGTGCAGCGCACGTCATCCTTTGACCAAGATTGGCCGCAAGAAGGCAGGCAGGAAGCTTTACGATCAGCCTATGGGGCGATCAGCGGCAGCTGCCGGGTCAAATCTTGCAACAGTGACGTATGAGCCACCCGGCGCAGAGCATGACACCGCTCTTGCCGGGCGTTTGGATTCGGGGACTTAAAAAACGATGGAACAGGTTGGATTGGCTGCAACGAGCGATGTTTCGCTCTGGTCGCTTTTCATGCAGGCGGGCTTCGTGGTGAAGCTGGTCATGCTCGGACTGATTGGTGCTTCGGTGTGGACCTGGGCGATCGTCGTCGACAAGACGCTGAAGTTCGGCAAGGCGCGCCGCCAGCTCGATGCTTTCGAGCAGGTTTTCTGGTCCGGCCAGTCGCTGGAGGAGCTCTATCGGACGCTGTCCGACCGCGCGACGTCCGGCATGGGCGCGATCTTCGTCTCGGCGATGCGCGAATGGAAAAAAAGTTTCGAGCGCGGCGCCCGTTCGCCGATCGGTCTGCAGATGCGCATCGATCGCGCCATGGACGTGACGCTGGCCCGTGAAGCCGAAACTCTGGAAGCGCGCCTCGGCTCGCTCGCCACGATCGGTTCGGCCGGTCCTTTCGTCGGTCTGTTCGGAACGGTCGTCGGTATCATGACCTCGTTCCAGGCCATCGCAGGTTCGAAATCGACCAATCTTGCCGTCGTCGCCCCCGGTATCGCCGAGGCGCTTCTGGCCACCGCCATCGGCCTCTTGGCCGCTATCCCGGCCGTTATCGCCTACAACAAGTTCTCCGCCGATGCCGGCAAGCTGACGGCCCGCATGGAAGGTTTCGCCGACGAATTTTCGGCCATCCTTTCGCGCCAGATCGATGAGAAGCTGCAGCCGCGCCAGGCTGCACAGTAACCGCCAGCGAAGACGGAGTAGACATTATGGGTATGTCAGCAGGTGGATCGAAGGCATCGGGCGGTCGACGCCGTGGCGGTCGTGGTGGACGCGGCGGCAAGGCTGTGATGAGCGAGATCAACGTGACGCCGTTCGTTGACGTCATGCTCGTCCTCCTGATCATCTTCATGGTCGCGGCACCGATGATGACCGTCGGCGTGCCGATCGACCTGCCGGAAACCCAGGCCAAGGCGCTGAATTCCGAGACCCAGCCGATCACCATTTCCGTCAAGACCAATGGCGAGGTCTTCCTGCAGGAAACCCCGATCCCGCTCGACGAAATCGTCGCCAAGCTTGAGGCGATCGCCACCACCGGCTACAGCGAGCGAATCTTCGTGCGCGGCGATGCGACGGCTCCCTATGGCGTCATAGCCGACGTGATGACGCGTATCCAGAACGCCGGCTTCAAGAATATCGGTCTCGTTACGCAGCCGAAGAAGGACCAGTAGAGCGCGCGCGATGAAGACCAGTCTCGTCACATCTGCGGTCCTGCATGCGCTGGTTCTCACCTGGGCGCTGGTATCGCTCGGCAGCCCCGAAGCCTTCGAGGTATCGGACGCCGAAGCCTTGCCGGTGGAAATGGTGCCGGTCGAGGAACTGACGCAGACGCAGCAGGGCGTCAAGGAAGCACCGAAGGCTGAAAAGTCGTCGCCGACGCCGACCAAGCGTCCCGACAAGGTCGAGAATGCCGAGAACGCCGGCGACAACGACGTTGACCTCAAGACGCCGCCGACGCCCGACGCGAAACCGGCGAACACCGAGTCGGCTGCCGCCCCGGAGAAGACCGAGAAGGCGCTGCCGACCCCGGATCCGGTCAAGGAAGAGATCAAGGAACTGACCGAGGAGAAACCGGCCTCGGAGCCTGCAACGGAAGTCGCCGCCCTGCCGACGCCGAAGGAAGAGGTGAAGCCGGACCCGAAGCCCGAGCCGACCCCGGCCGAGGAGCAGCCGGCCGAAAACCCGGATGCCGAAGCGCTGCCGGACAAAATCCCGACGCCGATGGCCAAGCCCAAGGTAGAGGCGCAGGCGCAGACGGCAAAGACCCCCGACCGCAAGAAGGAGGAAGCCAAGAAGGAAACGAAGAAAGCGGCGTCCTCCAAGGAAAGCGATTTCAACGCCGACGAAGTGGCCGCTCTTCTGAACAAAACCGATCCTTCCGGTGGCGGCGCCAAGCGTTCGACGGAAACGGAATCGCTCGGTACAAAAAAGACGACCATCGGCAACACGCTTTCGCAGAGCGAGATGGATGCGCTGCGGGGTCAGATTCAGAACAACTGGTCGATTATTCCCGGCATGGCCGATGCTGCCGATGTTCGCATCAAGGTAACGATGCAGCTCGATGAGAGCGGTAATCTGGTCGGTGAACCGACCGTGGAGGCCGTCGGCGGTTCGGAAACTGCGCGGCGGGCACTTGCCAGTGGTGCGGCTCGCGCCATCCGCAAGTCTGTGCCCTTCAAGGGGTTGCCGCCAGACAAATACGATTCCTGGAGCCAAGTGGTCGTCAACTTTGATCCTAGCTCCATGCTTTGAACACAAGAAAATGAATTGGCTGAAAGGCTTTGCAATAATGTTGAAACGTAACCTCTTCCGTTTCCTGATCGTGCTGACGGGTATGCTTTCCCTGATGGCGGCACCGGCGCATGCGCTGGTCGAAATCAACATAAACAAGGGCAATGTCGAGCCCTTGCCAATCGCCATCACCGACTTCCTACAGGGCGAACTCGGCCAGAAAATTTCCGACGTCGTCGCCGCCGACCTCAAGCGCTCGGGTCTGTTTGCGCCGATCGACAAGGGTGCCTTCATCGAAAAGATCAGCAATCCCGATGCGGCTCCCCGCTTCGAGGACTGGAAGGTCATCAACGCGCAGGCGCTGGTCACCGGTCGCGTGACGCAGGAGGGCGATGGCCGCCTCAAGGCCGAGTTCCGCCTGTGGGACTCGTTCGCCGGCCAGCAGATGACCGGCCAGCAGTTCTTCACCCAGCCGGAAAACTGGCGTCGCGTCGCGCATATCATTGCGGATGCGATCTACAAGCAGATTACCGGTGAAGAGGGCTATTTCGATACCCGCATCGTCTATGTCGCCGAAAGCGGCCCGAAGACCGCCCGCAAGCGCCAGCTGGCCATCATGGACCAGGACGGCGCCAATGCCCGCGCCGTCACCAACAACGCCGATCTCGTGCTGACGCCGCGTTTCTCGCCGAACAAGCAGGAAATCACCTACATGTCGTTCGAGGGCAACCAGCCTCGCGTCTACCTGCTGCAGCTGGAAACCGGACAGCGGGAAGTGGTCGGCAATTTTCCCGGCATGACCTTTGCGCCGCGCTTCTCGCCGGATGGCCAGCGGGTTATCATGAGCCTGCAGCAGGAAGGCAATGCCAATATCTATACGATGGACCTGCGTTCGCGCACCACGACACGCCTGACCAACACCGCTGCCATCGACACCTCGCCGTCCTATTCTCCGGATGGTAGCCAGGTCGTCTTCGAAAGCGACCGCGGCGGCAAGCAGCAGCTTTACGTGATGAGCGCCAGCGGTGGTGGCCAGAACCGCATTTCCTTCGGCGACGGTTCCTATTCGACGCCGGTCTGGTCGCCGCGCGGCGATCTGATCGCCTTCACCAAGCAGTCGGGCGGCAAGTTCTCGATCGGCGTGATGAAGCCGGACGGCTCGGGCGAGCGCATCCTGACCACGGGCTTCCACAACGAAGGCCCGACTTGGGCGCCGAACGGCCGCGTTCTGATGTTCTTCCGCCAGAATGCCGGCGCAGGCGGCCCGCAGCTCTATTCCATCGACCTGACAGGTTACAACGAACAGCTCATTTCGACGCAGGGTTTCGCATCCGACCCGGCCTGGTCTCCACTGCTCGAATAGCGCTTGCACATTGCGGCGGGAATTGTGGCGATGTTGCCGCGTTCTCGCCGCAAAGTGCTGATTAGCAAGCCTTCAAGTATAGAATTGTCAATCTGTTAACCATACCTGTTGAAAGTGGATTAACCGCTTCCGGTTACAGTCTGGCAACCCTGAATACAAACAGTCCAGATTACAGACAGCCAAGGAGACCGGCCCATGAGCCGCATTCACACCCCGGCCGCAAGCCGCATGAATACCATCGCTCGCAATCCGGTGATGATTGCCTTGTTCATGACGCTCGCCATTGCCGGCTGCGCATCGAAGAAGAACCTGCCGAACAATGCCGGCGAACTCGGCCTCGGTGCCAACGCCGCAACGCCGGGCTCGACCCAGGACTTCACGGTCAATGTCGGCGACCGCATCTTCTTCGACACGGACTCGTCGTCGATCCGCGCCGACGCCCAGTCGACGCTGGCCCGTCAGGCCCAGTGGCTGGCAAAGTACCCGAACTACCAGATCACGGTCGAAGGCCATGCCGACGAACGCGGCACCCGCGAATACAACCTCGCGCTCGGCGCCCGCCGCGCTGCGGCCACCAAGGACTTCCTCGCTTCGCAGGGTGTTCCGGCCGGCCGCATGCGGACGATCTCCTTCGGCAAGGAAAAGCCGGTCGCAGTCTGCGACGACATCTCCTGCTGGTCGCAGAACCGCCGTGCCGTCACGGTGCTCGGTGGCGCCGGCATGTAATGCCGGAGAGGCAAGACAGATCGGAAAAGGCGGCAGTTTTGCCGCCTTTTCTTTTTTATCCATACTTTAGCCGAACTCCGTTGCTTTTTGACGGCAATTGGAAAAGTGTGCGGCAATCATCGCTGCCCGCAATCCAGCCGGCATGCGGTGAGACCATTGGTTTTCGAACAGGATATGACGATATGAAACATCTTGTCGTGGCAGCGATGATTGGCCTTTCCGCTTTCGCGGGTCCGGGTCAGCCGGCGATGGCCATGCCGCTTTCCGCGCTTTTCAACCGCGCCCTTCACGGCGAGGCCCAGTCGGCCCAGACGCCGCCTGTCCTGAAAGTCCAGGCTGCCGAAGCCGGACGGATCGGGCAGCTCGAGGAACAGATCCGCTCACTCAACGGGCGTATCGAGGAAATGAGTTTCCAGCTTCTGCAGATGCAGGAGCAGATTCGAAAATTCCAGGAGGACAACGAGTTCCGGTTCCAGGATCTGGAAAGCGGCAAGTCCGGCACCACCAAGAAAAGCCAGGTGGAAACACCCAAGACGGACGACACGGCATCCACGACCGCACCGGCCGCAGACGATCAGACGGCAGCAACCGATCCCAACGCAGGTTTGGGATCGGGGACGACCGGAGGAGCCGGTACCGCGGGCACGCCGCCATCGACGCTCGGCCAGATCGTCTTCGACGAAAACGGCAATCCGGTTGCGGCCAACGCCGACACGCAGCCTGCTCTCGACACCACGCTTCCGGGTGTCAACAACGGCATCAATGCGACGCCGGAGACGCAGCAACAGACGGCCGCGCTCGACAATCCCGGCGATCTCTACCAATCGGCTTATGGCCATGTTCTATCCGGCGACTACAGCCAGGCCGAACAGGAATTTCGCGACTATCTCGATGTTTTCCCGAATGGTGAAAAAGCCGCCGATGCCAGCTTCTGGATGGGCGAGGCCCAGTATTCGCAGGGCAAGTTCAACGAATCGGCAAAGACCTTCCTGAATGCCCACCAGGCTTACAGCAAGTCGCCGAAGGCACCCGAAATGCTGCTGAAGCTCGGCATGTCGCTCGCAGCCCTCGACAACAAGGACACCGCCTGCGCCACGCTGCGCGAGGTGAACAAGCGCTATCCCAAGGCATCGAACGCCGTGAAGGCCAAGGTGACCAGCGAGCAGGGCCGTCTTGCCTGCTGAGGTCAAGTCGACCGGCACGGCCGCCGTCCTTGATACGGCCAGTCAATTTCTCCGAACTTTCAAGACGCCCGGACTGATTCTCGTCGCCGTTTCAGGCGGCAGCGATTCCAAGGGGCTTCTTCTCGCCTTGAACAAGGCGATCGCCGCCACCACGGGATTTTCCCTTGCAGCCTGCACAGTGGATCACGGCCTGCGACCCGAATCGGCCGATGAGGCGCGCGCGGTCGCGCAGCTTTGTGTCAGCCTCGGGATATTCCATGTAACGCGCCGTTGGGAGGGCGAAAAGCCAGCTACAGGGCTTCAGGCGGCGGCGCGCAGCGCGCGCTACGCGCTTCTGGCTGCTGTCGCGTGGGAAACCCAAGCGCTCTGCGTCGTCACCGGCCATTCGCGCAACGACCAGCTTGAGACCATCGCCATGCGCAAAACCCGGTCCGACACGGCGGGGCATGGTCTCTCCGGCATGGCGGATGCCGTTCTGTTCGATCGCGACACCTGGATCCTGCGGCCTTTCCTCGATCTGGATCGCGCGGTGATTCGCAGGGACCTTGCGGCGCAGGGGCAGGACTGGTTCGACGATCCCAGCAACGACAATGCTCGCTTCGAGCGGGTGCGGGTGCGTCGGAGTCTGGCGGATCGTCCGGACGCCCGGCGGCATGATACGGAAGCGGGCTTTGATGCACGCCATGCCTCTTCGCAGCGTGCCGCAGCGTTTCTCGCCGGGCATGCCATGATTTTCGGCGGATTGATGGCGCGAATCGAGCCGGTTGCGGCATTGACCGGGGAGGATGCGTTCAGGGGTATTCTGTCGCTGGCGGCTTGCTTGGGTGGGCGGGCCTATCTGCCGGGCCGCGAGACGACGGAGCGGCTGCGCCATTTTATCGACAGCGGTATCGACGGGCGCCTGACGGCGGGGCGGGTCGTATTCGATCGCCGCCGCTCCGGGCTTTATCTCTATCGCGAGGCACGCGGTCTGCCGATCCTGTCGCTGTCTTCGGGGGCGGAGGGCGTGTGGGACGGGCGCTTTCGGGTCGCGAACAGGGGCGGGCAGGCCATCACCGTCTCGGCGGCGGCTGACGGTGCGCAGATCGCGGCGGGACTCATTGCCGCAGGCGTGCCGGAAGGCGTGGCACGACGCGCGGCGAAGGCCGGTCTCCCGTTTTCCTTCTCTGATCCGGCCTTTGAGGGTGCAATCCCCGAGGATAGAGGCATTTGCCTATCCCCCTGGGACACCTTTTTGCCGCGTTTTGATCTGATACTCGCCAATCAGTGCGCCGCGCTTTTCGGTCGGGAGCCTTACAAATCCCTGCCGGTTCACCATGTTTCCTTTGAATTGATCGGGTTTTGACGGAAAAGACGGGTTGAGTGGCAGTTTGCCTTGGCAAGGCGATCCCGCAACCCTATGTTAGGCGCAAGAAAGCAGCCTCAAATCATTGCAGGTTGCGAGAGGTTCCGGGGAGTTCGATGAACCCTAATTTTCGTAATTTTGCCCTCTGGGCAATCATAGCCCTGTTGTTGATCGCGCTGTTCAGCATGTTCCAGCAGCCGGCAGAGCGTGCCGGTTCGCGCGAGATTCCGTTTTCGCAGTTCATGAAGGACGTGGACGGCGGTCGGGTAAAGGAAGTCGTGATCACCGGCAACAAGGTGATCGGCTCCTATGCCGAAAGCGGCGCGACCTTCCAAAGCTACGCGCCGGCCGTGGATACAGCTCTCACCGAACGCATGGAAGCCAAGAACGTGACCGTCACGGTTCGCCCCGAGACCGACGGTTCGTCGGGGTTCCTGAGCTATGTCGGCACATTGTTGCCCATGCTGTTGATCCTCGGTGTCTGGCTGTTCTTCATGCGCCAGATGCAGGGCGGCTCGCGCGGCGCCATGGGCTTCGGCAAGTCGAAGGCCAAGCTGCTCACGGAGGCCCATGGCCGCGTCACCTTCGACGACGTCGCCGGCGTCGATGAGGCCAAGCAGGATCTGGAAGAAATCGTCGAGTTTCTGCGCGATCCGCAGAAGTTCCAGCGCCTTGGCGGCCGCATTCCGCGCGGTGTTCTGCTCGTTGGCCCTCCCGGTACCGGTAAGACGCTTCTCGCGCGCTCCGTCGCCGGTGAAGCCAATGTGCCGTTCTTCACCATTTCCGGTTCCGACTTCGTCGAAATGTTCGTCGGTGTCGGCGCTTCGCGTGTGCGCGACATGTTCGAGCAGGCCAAGAAGAATGCGCCCTGCATCATCTTCATCGACGAAATCGACGCCGTCGGCCGCCATCGTGGCGCCGGTCTCGGCGGCGGCAACGACGAGCGCGAACAGACGCTCAACCAGTTGCTGGTCGAAATGGACGGCTTCGAGGCCAATGAAGGCATCATCCTGATTGCCGCGACCAACCGTCCCGACGTTCTCGATCCCGCCCTTCTGCGTCCAGGCCGTTTCGACCGACAGGTCGTCGTTCCGAACCCGGACATCAATGGCCGCGAGCGTATCCTCAAGGTTCATATCCGCAATGTGCCGCTGGCGCCGAATGTCGATCTCAAGGTTCTGGCTCGTGGTACGCCCGGTTTCTCCGGCGCCGATCTGATGAACCTCGTCAACGAGGCGGCCCTGATGGCTGCGCGCCGCAACAAGCGCGTCGTCACCATGCAGGAATTCGAGGACGCCAAGGATAAGATCATGATGGGTGCGGAACGCCGCTCCTCCGCCATGACCGAGGCCGAGAAAAAGCTGACCGCCTATCATGAAGCCGGCCACGCCATTCTGGCGCTGAAGGTTCCGGTAGCCGATCCGCTGCACAAGGCGACGATCATTCCGCGCGGTCGGGCGCTCGGCATGGTCATGCAGCTTCCCGAAGGCGACCGCTATTCGATGAGCTACAAGTGGATGGTCTCGCGCCTTGCCATCATGATGGGTGGCCGCGTCGCGGAAGAGATCACCTTCGGCAAGGAAAACATCACATCTGGTGCTTCCTCCGATATCGAGCAGGCGACGAAGCTTGCCCGGGCGATGGTGACGCAGTGGGGTTTCTCCGACCAGCTTGGTCAGGTTGCCTATGGAGAAAACCAGCAGGAGGTTTTCCTCGGACACTCCGTATCGCAGTCGAAGAACGTCTCAGAGGCCACCTCGCAGAAAATCGACAACGAGATTCGCCGTCTGATCGATGAAGCCTATCTGGAAGCCAAGCGCATCATCACCGAAATGCATGGCGAATTCGTCGCCATCGCAGAAGGCCTGCTCGAATACGAGACGCTGACCGGTGACGAGATCAAGTCCCTGATCCGCGGCGAAAAGCCTGCACGGGATCTGGGCGACGACTCGCCTCCGCATCGCGGTTCGGCCGTCCCTTCGGCCGGTTCGAAGAAGGATGGTTCCGTCGGTACCAAGGGCGATGAGGCCGAGGGCGGCTTCGAACCCCAGCCGCAATAACGGCTCGACCTGCCAAAGCAAAAAGCCGCCGGACGAAAGATCGGGCGGCTTTTTCTTTGACTTTGGCTGATGCCTGGAAGTCGATCCGCGTTTGGTAACCGGATGTAATGATTTCTGATGATAGAACTGGTGCCATTTATTGCATTTTTGTGGCACAGAGAGCGCAAATACAACGGATTTCCATGCCGATAGGCATGATGACAGCGCGGCGCGAAATGGCCTGCGCAGGTGTGCAGAACAGGAACGGAGTTTTCATGAAGCGGAAATATTTCGGTACGGACGGCATCCGCGGCCAGTCGAACATGTTCCCGATGACGCCGGATCTGGCGATGCGCGTCGGCATCGCCGTCGGGACGATCTTTCGCAACGGTGCTCATCGCCATCGGGTAGTGATCGGCAAGGACACACGGCTTTCGGGCTATATGCTGGAAAATGCCATGGTCGCTGGTTTCACCGCTGCCGGCCTCGATGTCTTCCTGCTCGGCCCGATCCCGACACCTGGCGTTGCCATGCTGACCCGGTCGCTGCGCGCCGATATCGGCGTCATGATTTCCGCCTCGCACAATCCCTTTGCCGATAACGGCATCAAGCTCTTTGGCCCGGACGGTTACAAGCTCTCCGACGAAATGGAAAGCCAGATCGAGGACCTGCTCGACAAGGACATGACGGCGCAGCTCGCCAAGTCGCACGAAATCGGCCGTGCCAAGCGCGTTGAGGGCGATATCTACCGCTATATCGAACATGCCAAGCGCACACTGCCGCGCGATGTGACGCTGCAAGGCCTGCGGGTGGCAATCGATTGCGCCAATGGCGCAGCATACAAGGTCGCCCCTTTGGCGCTCTGGGAGCTAGGCGCCGATGTGGTGACGATCGGCGACGAGCCGAACGGCCTCAACATCAACCTCGATTGCGGCTCGACGCATCCTGAAACGTTGGCTCGGAAAGTCCATGAAGTGCGTGCCGATATCGGCATCGCGCTTGATGGCGATGCCGACCGCGTGCTGATCGTCGACGAGAACGGAACCGTGATCGACGGCGACCAGTTGATGGCGGTGATTGCCGACAGCTGGGCGTCGGATGGCACGCTGAAGGGCGGCGGAATCGCTGCCACCGTGATGTCCAATCTGGGGCTTGAGCGCTACCTGAACGGCCGTGGTCTCGATCTGCACCGGACCAAGGTCGGCGACCGTTATGTTGTCGAGCATATGCGCCAGCACGAGCTCAACGTTGGCGGCGAACAATCCGGCCATATCGTGCTGTCCGATTTCGGCACGACCGGCGACGGCCTCGTGGCTGCCCTGCAGATCCTTGCCTGCGTCAAGCGGCAGGGCCGCACGGTCAGCGAGGTCTGCAATCGTTTCGAGCCCGTGCCGCAGATCCTGAAGAACGTCCGCGTTTCCACCGGAAAGCCGCTGGAAGACAGCGCCGTTCGCGCGGCGATCGCCGATGCGGAGGCCGAGCTTGCAAAATCCGGCCGCCTGCTCATCCGGCCGTCCGGCACCGAGCCATTGATCCGTGTCATGGCGGAAGGCGACGATCGCGCCCAGGTCGAGCGGATCGTCAACGAACTGGTCGGCATCATCGGCAGCGCGCGCAGCGCGGCCTGATCAATACGATACGCGACAGATTTAAAAACAGCAAAGGACCGGTCGTCAAGCCGGTCCTTTTTCTATGTCGTGTTTCCTGATGTTATTAGGATTTTTGAAAGAAATACTAAAGTCCGTTAAGAAGCACGGTAAATTTATGTAGTTAATCGAGCCTTAACCTTTCCAATCCATGATCCATTTCGAGAAACGGATTTTGGACACCGCAAGAGAGGTGGCCAAGCAACAATTGTATTGGAGTGAGGCCATGAAGAAGGTTTTGAGTGGCGTTGTTGCAGCACTGCTCTGCGGCACATCGGTTTATGCGGCGGATCTGTATGAGCCGCCGGTCGAGCAGCCCGTCATCGAGCAGCCGGTCGCGGTCGAGTCGGCCAGCGGCTGGTACCTGCGCGGTGACGCCGGCTTCTCGTTCAACAAGCTGCGCGGCGCCCATTTCTATCAGGGGTCGAACGGCAACCTGCGCGATTTCGATGAGGCTGAAATCGACAATTCCTATTCGCTCGGTGTCGGTGCCGGTTACCAGATCAACAACTACCTGCGTACGGACGTGACGCTCGACTATCTCGGCAATGCCGATTTCGAAGGATCGACGTCGGGCGCCTGCGGCGTCGCCGCAGCCTGCACCTCGCGCGATATTTCGTCGATGACCGCCTGGAGCCTGCTTGCAAACGCCTATGTCGATATCGGCACTTACGGTTCGATCACGCCTTACGTCGGCGCCGGTATCGGTGGCACGCACGTCAAGTGGGACAACTTGAAGAACACGAGCTGCGAAACCGGCGATCCGACGAACTGCGACCCGACTGTTGACCACGACGGCAAGGGCAAGTGGCGCTTCACCTACGCCCTGATGGCCGGCGCATCGATCGACGTGACCTGCAATGTCAAAGCCGATGTCGGCTACCGCTTCCGTCACGTCGTCGGCGGCAACATGTTCGGCTACGAGCAGAACGGTGGTCCGGGTTCCGACGAGGGCATGTTCCTTCACGAAGCTCGCGCCGGCATGCGCTACTCCTTCGGCGGCTGCGAGCAGCCTTATCAGCCGGTTGATTACCCGGTCGAACAGCCGGTCTACAAGTAAATATCCTTTTCCGTCATTCCAAAGGCCGCCCGGTTCGCATCGGGCGGCTTTTTGCATTTCCGCGCTGGCCAGAAAGAAAGTTAACGCACACAGGATTGGGCAATCGCGACTTAAACCTTTCTTAACCGGCAGCGATTTATGGTTAACGAACTCTGAAACGCACGACCTTGGATATCAACAGGCCAGGTGCGTTTCGGGCGGAAACGTCTTTCCAACTGTATAGGCGCACGGACTGCGCGGCGGAAAAGGGTCATGACCATGAACTGGCGCAACACATTTGTCGGAATCTCCGTTTCGATGTCGCTGGCGGCACCCGTGACGGCTGCGGCTGACGATATCATCGATGCGCCGGAAGTGACGATCGCGACGGCCGCCGAGCAGCAGGGTTTCTATCTGCGTGGCGATATCGGTTATGCACCCTGGAGCGGCGAGGGCGATCCGTCCTACCGTACGTACGATGCAGGCACCGGCACCTACGGCAACGTGCCTTTCAATGGCGACCGATTCGGCGAGCCCCTTTCTGCCTCGCTCGGTGTTGGCTATCAGATCAACGATATGTTCCGTGCCGATGTGACCGGCGATTATTTCAACGGCCGCTTCGAAGGTGAATCAGCACTGGCCTCGCCGTGTGCAGGCGAGGGCGCAGGTACGAACTGCGGTGTCGGCACCAATGCCGATGTGACGGCTTACGGCCTTATGGCCAACGCCTATGCCGATCTCGGCACCTTGGCCGGCTTCACGCCCTATGTCGGCGCGGGCCTCGGCGCGACCAATCTGCGTTTTTCAAGCGTCTCGCAGACATCCAGCTGTATCGATGCGCTTGGCGTATGCTCCGGCGCTGCGGCGGGCGCTGCTTCGTATGAGGGCTACGACAGCTGGCGTTTCACCTATGCTCTGATGGCGGGCGTTTCCTACGACGTCACGGACCGGCTGAAACTCGATCTGGGTTATCGCTATTCCCATATCGGCAGCGGCGAGATGTTCGGATTCGGGGCCGAATCAATCGCCGGCGCCAGCGGCGCCAAGGGGCTTGACGACGGTCTTGGACGCCATGAACTTCGGGCGGGGTTGCGGCTTTCGATCTGGTGAGGCGTTTCCACTCTCTTGCGCTCTTTGTCTGCAACGCCAAAAATCTTGTCATTCACGACACAACATTCTTGACTTCCTTCCGGTCCCGCCATATTCACGGCGGCAGGCCACCTCTCCCTAACGAGAGGCTTTCTATCTGGAAGGATAGCTTTGATGACGAACCCTGCGACGCCGGAATTGCGCCCGGCAAACACCCATTTTTCTTCTGGTCCTTGCTCGAAGCGCCCCGGTTGGTCGCTCGAAGCGCTCTCCGATGCAGCGCTCGGTCGCTCGCACCGTGCCAAGGTTGGCAAGAGCAAGCTCAAGCAGGCCATTGATCTCACCCGCGAAGTTTTGGAAGTACCGGCGGATTACCGCATCGGCATCGTGCCCGCTTCCGACACCGGCGCCGTCGAAATGGCGCTCTGGTCGCTGCTTGGGTCCCGCGGCGTCGATATGGTCGCATGGGAAAGCTTCGGTTCCGGCTGGGTTTCGGATGTCGTCAAGGAACTCAAGCTTCCCGACACCCGCAAGTTCGTGGCCGACTACGGCAAGCTCGTCGATTTTTCGAAGGTCGATTTCGACCGTGACGTCGTCTTCACCTGGAACGGCACCACCTCGGGCGTCCGCGTCCCGAATGCAGACTTTATCCCCGCCGACCGCGAGGGCCTGACGATCTGCGACGCGACCTCCGCCGCATTTGCGCAGGATCTCGATTTTACAAAGCTCGATGTGGTTACCTTCTCCTGGCAGAAGGTTCTGGGCGGCGAGGGCGCGCATGGCATCCTGATCCTCAGCCCACGCGCCGTCGAGCGTCTCGAAAGCTACGAGCCGTCCTGGCCGCTGCCGAAGATTTTCCGCATGACCAAGGGCGGCAAAATCATCGAAGGCATCTTCCAGGGCGAGACGATCAATACGCCGTCGATGCTCTGCGTCGAAGACTATATCGATGCGCTCAACTGGGCAAAGTCGCTGGGTGGTCTCAAGGCCCTGATCGCACGGGCTGACGCCAATGCGCAGGCCATCCACGATTTCGTCGAAAAGACCGACTGGATCGCCAATCTGGCCATCGAGCCGGCAACGCAATCCAACACCTCGGTCTGCCTGAAGATCATCGATCCCGAGGTTTCGGCACTCGACGTCGCCGGGCAGGATGCCTTCGCGAAGGGTATGGTCGCGCTTCTGGAAAAGCAGGTTGTCGCCCATGACATCGGCGCCTATCGGGATGCTCCGTCCGGTTTCCGTATCTGGGCTGGCGCGACGATCGAAACGTCCGACATCGAGGCGCTGATGCCTTGGTTCGACTGGGCGTTTTCAACGCAGAAGGCAACGCTGTCTCAGGCTGCAGCCTGATCGGTTTCTGACCGTGCCGGCATGGCGCGGTTCTTCCTTACAATTTCAATTTTGACGAAACTCATGGAGGCCTCTCATGGCACCTCGCGTACTCGTATCCGACGAACTTTCTGAAACCGCTGTCCAGATCTTCCGGGATCGTGGTGTAGAGGTCGATTTCCAGCCGAAGCTCGGCAAGGACAAGGACAAGCTCGCCGAAATCATCGGCAATTACGATGGCCTTGCCATCCGTTCGGCCACCAAGGCGACCGAAAAGCTGATCGCGGCTGCGACCAACCTCAAGGTCATCGGCCGCGCTGGCATCGGCGTCGACAATGTCGATATTCCGGCTGCCTCACGTCGCGGCATCATCGTCATGAATACGCCGTTCGGCAATTCGATCACCACGGCCGAACATGCGATTGCGCTGATCTTCGCCGTTGCCCGGCAGCTGCCGCAGGCCGACGCCTCGACGCAGGCAGGCAAGTGGGAAAAATCCAAGTTCATGGGCGTCGAGATCACCGGCAAGACGCTCGGCGTCATCGGCGCCGGCAATATCGGCGGTATCGTCTGCGCCCGCGCCATTGGCCTCAAGATGCATGTGGTCGCCTATGACCCCTTCCTGTCCAAGGAGCGTGCCGAGGAAATGGGCGTCGTCAAGGTCGAACTCGACGAACTGCTGGCCCAGGCGGACTTCATCACCCTGCACGTGCCGATGACCGACAAGACGCGCGGCATCCTGAGCCGCGAGGCGCTGGCGAAGACCAAGCCGGGCGTGCGCATCATCAACTGCGCCCGCGGCGGTCTGGTCGACGAACAGGCGCTGGCCGATGCCATCAAGTCCGGCCATGTCGCCGGCGCGGGTTTCGACGTCTTCGAGGTCGAGCCTGCGACGGAAAGCCCGCTGTTCGGCCTGCCGAACGTTGTCTGCACGCCGCATCTCGGCGCCTCGACGACTGAAGCGCAGGAGAATGTTGCCCTTCAGGTCGCCGAGCAGATGTCGGATTACCTCGTCAAGGGCGCGGTTTCCAACGCCATCAATATGCCCTCGATCACGGCGGAAGAAGCGCCGATCCTGAAGCCGTTCATCCGTCTGGCCGATGTTCTCGGCGCTTTCGTCGGCCAGGTCACGGAAAGCGCAATCAAGGAAATCGAAATCCTCTATGATGGCGCCACTGCGACTATGAACACCAAAGCTCTGACCAGTGCCGCGCTTGCCGGTCTGATCCGTGCGCAGGTGGCCGATGTCAATATGGTTTCGGCGCCGGTGATGATCAAGGAAAAAGGCATCATCCTGTCCGAGGTCAAGCGCGACAAGTCGGGTGTCTTCGACGGTTACATCAAGCTGACGGTGAAGACCGAAAACCAGACGCGCTCGGTCGCCGGCACGGTATTCTCGGACGGGAAGCCGCGCTTCATCCAGATCAAGGACATCAACCTCGATGCCGATGTCGGCAATCACATGGTCTATATCACCAACACCGACGTCCCCGGCATGATCGGCTTCATCGGCACGACCCTGGGGGACGCCGGCGTCAACATCGCCAACTTCCAGCTCGGTCGTCACAATGCCGGCGCGGATGCCATCGCTCTTCTTTACGTCGATGGCGCAGTGTCGGAAACCGTGCTCGACAAGCTACGTGCCAATCCTGCGATCCGGGCTGCCAAGCCGCTGGTTTTCAACGTCGATTGACAATCTCCAGATACAATCGTGAAGGGCGCGCCGTGCAGACGCACGGCGTGCCTTTTGTTTAGTCACCAAACCGTCATAAAAGCGGAACCAATCCATCCTCTCCGGCGTTGCATCCGCCATGGATCAGATCATCGCCGAAATCTTCCCTGATACGCAGCTGCCCTATGGGATCATCTTTGCCCGCTTCTGCGGCGCGATCTTTTTCGGTGGACTGATCGGTATCGAGCGGGAGATGCGCGATCGCCCAGCGGGCTTGCGGACGCATATTCTGGTCAGCCTGGCCGCCGCGGTTTTTGCCATCATTTCCATTGAAAGCGTTCACATGCCGGGCCTGTCCGACGAACAGGTGCAGATCGACCCGTTGCGCGTGGTCGAGGCAGTGACCGCCGGTGTGGCGTTTCTGGCGGCTGGCACGATCTTCCTGTCCAAAGGCGAGGTGCATGGCCTGACGACCGGTGCCGGTCTCTGGCTTGCCGGCGCGATCGGTCTGGCACTGGGGTTCGGTCACTGGATGATTGCGGCGTTCGCGCTGATCGCCGGCCTGACCGTGTTGTTTGCTGTCGGTCGGTTTGAAGTCGTGATGAAATGGAAGGCCAAGGATAGCACCGAGGCCAAGCCGCCGGAAAAGCACGATTGACAAAGCGCGACTGACTAGGCCGGATCTTTAGGTCGTCCCCGCTCGGCCACTGCGATCCCACCCAGAACCAGTCCCATCGCGATCATGTGAAATGTCTGCAAGACCTCTCCGATCAAAAGGATCGAGAGCAGCATGCCGAAGATCGGGATGGTGTTGATGAACAGGCCGGCGCGATTCGGGCCGATGAGTTCCACACCCCGGACATATAGAATCTGCGACACCAGCGAGGGCAGCAGGCCGGCATAGGCGACGATGACCCAACCGGTCATGTCCGGCCAGATCATCCGCTTCGTCGCGATCTCCCAGCCGACGAGCGGGATGCTGCTGAGGAGCGCACCGAAAGCGGACACGGCAATCAGGCTTTTCCAGTGGATGTCCGGCTTGAAGCGCAGCGCCACGGTGTAGGCGGCATAGACGAGGACGGCTGCCATCATCAGCGCATCGCCGCGGTTGAGATCGAGCATGAGCAGGTTGGTCAGGTCGCCATGCGATGCGGTCAGCCCGACGCCCAGCAATGTCAGGGTAAAGCCAGCAATCTGCGCTGGGGAAACCCGCGTGCGAAACAGCAGGAAATTCACGACGAAGATGACCATGGGAATACCGGCCTGTTCGATGACGCAATTGATCGCGCTTGTGTACTGCAAGGCGCTATAGAGGAATGCGTTGAAGCCGGTGAAGCCGACAAGGCCATATCCCAGAAGCAGCGCCCAGTTTTTGCGGATGGCCGGCCAGTCGCGGCGGACCTGTGGCGCCGCGAAGATGAGCAGCACGGAACAGGCGATCACCCAGCGCATGCCGGTCAGCATCATCGGGCTGACATGGCCGACGGCAAGCTTGCCGGCCACCGAATTGCCGCCCCAGATGAGGGTCGTGATACAGAGAATGACGTAGGCTTGAAGGTTCACGTGGAGTGTTTCCGAAGGCCGGTTTGGCTTCCAGCGGATCGGGAAGCGCGCGAGACGCACTCTGATATAGGCCAAACCCGTCAAATGTCATGCAAAAAGCCAATTGGCCGGGCACAACAGGGTCGCTTTCCAAAAAACAAAACAGTATAGATGCGCGGGTTTGAAGGCAGCGCACGGACGGGCGCCCTGGAACGCGAAACAGGAAAACAGGAAATCTGAAATGACGAATGTCGTAGTGGTCGGTTCGCAATGGGGTGATGAAGGCAAGGGCAAGATCGTCGATTGGCTCTCCGAGCGCGCCGACGTCATCGTACGCTATCAGGGCGGCCACAATGCCGGCCATACGCTCGTCATCGACGGTGTCAGCTACAAGCTGGCTCTTCTTCCATCGGGCCTCGTGCGCGGCAAGCTTAGCGTCATCGGCAACGGCGTCGTCGTCGATCCGCATCACTTCGTCGCCGAAGTTGAGAAATTGCGCGGCCAAGGCGTTGCAGTAACGCCTGAAGTCTTGCGCATCGCCGAAAACGCCCCTTTGATTCTATCGCTGCACCGCGATCTGGATGGCCTTCGCGAAGACGCGGCCTCGGCCGCCGGCACGAAGATCGGCACGACGCGTCGCGGCATCGGCCCGGCCTACGAGGACAAGGTCGGCCGTCGCGCCATCCGCGTCATGGATCTTGCCGAACCGGAAACGCTGGTGCCGAAGATCGAACGCCTGCTGACGCATCACAACGCCCTGCGTCGCGGCATGAGCCTGCCGGAGATTTCGGTCGAGTCGATCTACGAGGAACTGACGGCCGTCGCCGGCCAGATCCTTCCCTATATCGATCAGGTCTGGCGGTTGCTCGACGAGCAGCGCAAGGCCGGTGCCCGTATCCTGTTCGAAGGCGCGCAGGGCGCGCTGCTCGACAACGATCATGGTACCTACCCCTTCGTGACGTCTTCCAACACCGTTGCAGGGCAGGCGGCCGCCGGCTCCGGCCTCGGGCCAACGGCGATCGGCTATGTGCTCGGCATCACTAAGGCCTATACGACGCGTGTCGGCGAAGGACCATTCCCTTGCGAACTCAACGATGAGATCGGCGCGCATCTGTCGACGGTCGGGCGCGAGGTCGGGGTCAACACCGGCCGGCCACGCCGCTGCGGCTGGTTCGATTCCGTGCTTGTGCGCCAGACGGTCAAGACCTCGGGCATCACCGGCATTGCGCTCACCAAGCTCGACGTGCTCGATGGCCTTGAAGAGCTGAAGATCTGCGTCGGTTACTGCCTAGACGGCAAGGAAATCGACTATCTTCCGGCAAGCCAGGGCGCGCAGGCTCGTGTCGAGCCCATCTATATCACGCTTGAAGGCTGGAAGGAATCGACCGTCGGCGCGCGCAGCTGGGCCGATCTGCCGGCGCAGGCGATCAAATACGTCCGTCAGGTGGAAGAACTTATCGGGGCGCCGGTGGCGCTTCTTTCGACGAGCCCCGAGCGTGACGACACGATACTTGTGACGGACCCCTTTGAGGACTAGTCTTCATAGATCTGACACACATATATGAGTTTGACGTGAAAGAGCGTCGAATTGTTTAGAGAAAGTTCTGATGGCGGATTTTGTAGCAGTTATTCGAAGGACCGTTGACGGCCTGTCGGACAATGTTCCCGAGATGCGGGCCAAGGTCTACGACAAGGCCCGGGGCGCCGTTCGCCGTCAGCTTGAAAGCATGAAGCCGCAGCCGTCGGAGGATATGATCAACCGGCAGATGGCCAAGCTGGAATTGGCCATCGCCGAGGTTGAGAGCGACAACGCCGAAGCCCTCCTGCCGGTTGACGAGCCGCAGGTCGCGGTTGAAAAACCTGTCTACGAACAGCCGGCTGCCGTTGAAGAACAGAATGTTGCCGATGAACCGCAGGCTGTCGGGCAGCCGGAAGATGTTTCCGCACAGGCCGATGCAGCCTCCGAGGCGGATCCGGTTCAAGAAGCCGTTGAAGAGCCGGCTGCTGCTGATAGCGATCCGACGACGAAACCAGAAACCTGGCCGTCCGACCCGGCTGCCGCAGAGGTGGTTGCCGAAGCGGACTTGCCAGTTGCGCAGGAGCGTGCCGACGACCTGCACGCCGATCCGATCTGGGAAGCGGCGGAGCCTCCGACAAAGGACAACCCGGAACAGTTTGCCGCGGAGGAGCGCGTCGTCGCGGATGAGCCTTCCGACCCTGCGGAGAATGATCGCCCGCAAACGCAAGAAGGCGTAGCAGAACAAGCGGAGCCCGAAGCGGATCATCCGCGTGAAGACCTGCCCGTTGCCGTGGCGCCCGCCTGGGGGCATGCCGAGGTTGAGATCGAGCCACAGCCGGCACCGGCGGCGGTTGCATCCGAATGGGAGCTGCCGGAATGGAGCGACCCAGCGCCGACTGCCGCTGATCCGGCCGTTGCTGATGCAGGGGCTTCCTGGCCGGAGCGTGCGCAGACCGTCGCAAATGCGGAAGAGGATGTGCATCTTGCAGTCGAGCGGGTTGCCGAGCTTGCCCGCGAAACGGATGGTGATCCGGCTGTTGCCGCTGTCGAGCCGACCCATTCATGGACATGGGAAGACGGCGATCCATTCGCGCAGAATGCTGCTCCTGCTGCGGCCGCTGCAAATGTCTCCGTTGAACCGACGGTTTCGGACTGGTCCTGGCCGGTCGAAAAAACCACGCCTGTCGAAGCGGTCGATGAACGACCTGTGGCGTCTGCGCGCGCGCCGGGTGCCTGGGATGATATCGACGATCTCCTGAACGGCGATGGCAGTGTGTCCGTCGCCGCCGCGACGGCGGATCTTGCGCCGGCCCGGGTGGCCGATCCGCAACCGGTCGAGGAAATGGCAGTTCCGTCCCGTCCGGTCTCGTATCGCGTCGAGCCGAAGCGCTCCGCACTGAATGTGAAAACCATCGGCCTGACGGCGGTGCTGCTGCTGTTGCTTGGCGGTGGCGGGTTCGCCTATTGGCAGAACCAGGACAGCGTCAACAACTGGGTATCGGGCACGATTGCATCCTTGACCGCGCCGGCGCCGGTGGAAAAGACCGTCGATGCCAAGGGCACCGGCACGGCTGAAACGACACCCGCTGCCGACACGGCGACGCCGGCCGGGCAGGAAGTCGCGTCGCTCGACGCGGCCGCCCCGACAAA
>UCJH01000141.1 GCA_900472785.1 Hyphomicrobiales bacterium
GCCTTCGCTGACGGCAACTTTGATGGCGTTGATCCTGTCATCCAGCGTTGCGCGGATGCGGTCGTGGGTGGTGGCCAGCGATCCCGTCAGCTCCGCGGCGCGACCCGAAAGGGTCTGCTCGATTTCGGATGCCTTGCCGGCCATGGACGCGGCGATATCCGAGGCGTGGCCGGAGAGGGTGCCGGCGATATCCGCGGAGGTACGGGTCATCGTGCCCGCAATCTCACTGACACGGCCGCTGAGATTGTCGGCGATGTCGGCGACGCGGCCCGACAGTTCCTTTTCGATGTCGCTGACGCGATCCGACATGGTTTCGGCAATCGCGGTGGCGCGGAACGAGAGGTTGTCGGCGATTTCCTCAGTGCGGCTGGCGAGCGTTTCGGCCATGTCTGCGGCACTTGCAGACATCGTGCCAGCAATGTCGGCATTGCGTTGCGACAGCATGCCGTCAAGCATTGCCGTGCGTGCAGAAAGATCGTCGGTGAGCGCTTGGGTGCGTTCCGAAAGCACACCGCCGATACGCTCGACCGTGCCGCCGATGGCTGTTTCGATCGCCCTCGTGTTCGATGCAAGCACCTCGGACAAAGTCGAGGTCCGTTCGGATAGAATCGTATCAAGCTGCTCGGCGGTTCCGCTGAGGGAAATATCGACTGCCGCCGTTCCCATGGCCAGGGTTTCGGCAAGCCCCTCGGTTCCGGACGCCAGTGCCGCGGACAGGCTGGCCGTGCGCTCCGACATGATCGAGCCCAGCTGCTCGGCCGTGCCGCCNNCGATTGCCGCCGTGCTCGACGAAAGCACGCCCGTCAGGGCTGCCGTCCGATCGGAGAGGATGTTGTCGAGGCGGTCCGTCGTGCCGCCAAATGCCGTTTCGATTGCCGCCGTGCTCGATGCCAGAACGTCCGTGAGTGCCGCAGTCCGGTCTGACAGGACGCTACCGAGCTGTTCGGTCGTGCCGCCAAGCGCGGCCTCGATCGCCATCGTGTTCGACGTCAGGATGCCAGTCAGAGCCGCGGTTCGCTCGGAGAGAATGGTGTCGAGTTGTTCGGCCGTGCCACCAAGGGAGATTTCGGCCGCCGCAGTGCCCATGGCCAAAGCTTCGGCAAGTTCTTCCGTTCCAGACGCGAGTGCCGCAGACAGACCCGCCGTGCGCTCGGACAGGATTGAACCGATCTGCTCTGTGGTGCCGCCGAGCGCGGTCTCGATTGCAGCCGTGCTCGTCGTCAGGACGCCGGTCAGGGCGGCGGTCCGTTCTGACAGCGTATTGTCGAACCTGAACTGGCTCGCCGCGATCGCACTGGTGATTTCGTCGGCGCGGTTGGCCAGCGTCTCTTCGATGCGGCTATGTGCCGATTGAAGGCCTTCGACCAGATTGCCGGTGCGCGTATCGAGGGATGCGGCAAGGCGCATCTCGCTGCCTGCCAGGTTGGTCTCCAGCGTATCGGCGCGCTGGGCGAAACCGGATTCGATCCGTTCCTGCGCCTGAGTGAGGGCGCTCATCAGCGCACCTGAGCGTTCCAAGAGAACGCTGTCGATGCGGGTGTGGGCGTTGCCGATCGCTTCGCCGAGTTCGGCGGTCTTGCCGCTGATGGTTTCCTCGATGAAATCCTGCGTCGTGCCGAGGGTCGTTGCCAATGTCAGCGACTGGTCGGAGAGCGCGCTTTCGAATTTCTCGATGCTGCTGTCGAGCATCCCGCCGATCGCTTCGGAACCGCCCGAAACGGTCTGGTTGATGCGGGCCAGGCTTTCCATCAGCTTGGAATCCAGCATGCCGGCACGCTTGTCGAAGGCGTTGGCGAATTCGTGGAAGCGCGAATCGAACGCCGTGGCCAACGTGCCCACGGTCGCCTGCAGCTTCTCCTCGAAGAAGCCGGTGCGCAGGTCGAGGTCCATGATGGTGTCGTCGGCCGTCGATTTCAGGCTCTGGCGGAAGCTGGCGCCGCGCTCGTCGAGTGTCGCGTTCAGCGAATTCAGGATATCGTCCAGGCCGCCGGTGATCGCCTGCTGGCCGACGTTGAGGCTTTCATTGAGATCGCGGGTACGGGCGATCAGCGTTTCGTTGAGCTGACGGGCGCGTTCGTTGAGGGCGGCATTCAGCTTTTCGGTGTTGGCATCGAGCGAGGACGCGCGCGTCTCGAACTGGCCGAGAAGCTGCTGGCCGCGCTTGGCCAATGTCTGGCTCAGCGTTTCGAGGCGGCTGTCGAACTCGTTGCTCAAGGAAACGCCGGCCGTCGTCAGGCCGGAGAGCAAAGCGTCGGTGCGCGTCGAGAGCATTGCGCTGATCGTCTGCGTCGCATTGTTGGACTTTTCCATCAGCGCCGCAGCCCGCGTCTCGATCATCGAGGCAAAGGCTTCGCCTGACGTACCGATGCGGGCGGTGATGTCCTCGCCGGCCAGCGCCAGTTCGTCCTTCAGCTGCGCATGGGCGCCGGAAATCGAGGAACGGATGCGCTCCGCATGGCCGACGATCGCTTCACGCTCGAGACCGAGCTCCTGGACAAGCGTGCGGACGCGCAATTCGTTGTCGCTGTAGCTGCGTTCGAGCGCGTTGACCTCAGAATGCACCAGGGTTTCGAGTTCCGTCGCGCGGGCGATCGTGCGCTCGATGCCTTCGTTCATCGCGGAAACTTCGCGACGCACAGCCTGGCCGACGGTCATGATGCGCTCGGAGGCCGCGGTCTCGGGCTCGGCAAGGCGCAGGGCGACTTCCGCCATCGATCGGGCGGCGCTGCGCAGCTCGTGCGCGCGGGAAATCATGATGGCGAAGGAGAAGAACAGCATCACCGGCAGGATGATGAAGATCGCGACGCCGACGGCGCCCGGCATCGCTGCCAGATCGGCCAGGGTGCGGATCTGCCAGATTTGCGGACCATACAGAAGATTGGCGACGCCGAGGCCGCCGATGATCCAGAGAAGGGCGACGACAGCGGCGATCCGCATCGTCGTGCGGCTGGAGCGAATTTCAAGGGAACGAAGGATTGCGGCGGGTGTCTTGCGACCGTCGTCGTTGGCCGGGGCGAAAGAGGGTGCCTTGGGCGCCTGTTCCGGCGTCAGGCCTCGGGACGTTTCCTGGGGTCTCGCGGACTTTGCCGCAGCATCCCCGGATGCTTTTGCACTTCTCTGCTGGTCAGCCGCCGAAGCCTTGTTCACGGGTTCAGACACATGTTCCTCCGGATCATCCAAGGAAGTCTTGTCGTTCAGGGCCGACTTAAGCTCGTCAAAGTCGATCTTCAGCGCATTTTCCAATGCCTGGAAAGCCTTGTCGTCGATCGATTCGTTGCTTTTATTCGTCGCCATACGGATACGCCTCGTTACCAAACTGCCCGTTTGCGAAACTCTCCCCGGGGACCTTCTGTCCTTTGTGGAGCATCTCCGCATTCGGGCGGTGACGGCAAGATACACGCATTACTTTCACGCAATACCCTGACAGGTCACCCAATTCATTCACACCGGTGGATAGTTGCATCGAAGCCATGATGGTAGCCGCGCATGCTCTTTTCCACCGGGACCGTGGCGGCAAGCCGGCACAAACTGTCCCTAACCGTACCGTAGTGACACATTCACCTGTTTCTGACAATTAACGGCCTTCTCCAATCGTTAAAATGCTAACAATTTCTTAACGTCCAAAGGGCTTTAGAATCTGAAAAACCAAGGAATTCAGGTGGTTTAGCTGTCGTTAACCATGCCGCACGATTGTTGCCCTCATTGCGCCGCGATTTAATCTGATAGCAGCGCCGCTCCGGCTTAATGGCGTGCATGGCAGATGGGAAAAGGCAGATCGGTATTCGCTCAGGACGCAATCCCTGCACAGCCTAAGGTCGCTAGAGTGCTTCGGCAGGTCGTTGATCTGAATAATCGACACCGCCCGTTCGTTGAGGATCTGGAAGCGTGATGACGATGCGGGCGGACCCCATCGCTGTTCAAGTAAAAGAAAACAAGGAAATTGGCAAAATGGCGGCACTCAAGATCGCTTTCGAAGCGCCCGATAATTTCGGCGGCGCATCTCCCTCCAAATCGCGTCCCATCGATCTGGTTCATCTTGCAACACAGACGATGGGCGACAAGCTTCTCGAAATCGAAGTGCTTCAGATGTTCGCGCGCCAGACGCGCCAGCTGATGAAGGAACTTTCGTCGGAAAGCGACGACCAGCGCCTGGCGGCGGCACATCGCCTCAAGGGTGCGGCGCTTGCCGTCGGCGCCTTTGGCGTTGCTCGCAGCGCGCAGACCGTCGAGGATCAGCCGAATGA
>UCJH01000121.1 GCA_900472785.1 Hyphomicrobiales bacterium
CGGCGCGCTCGACGAAGCCGACTACAAGCGCACCGTCGCCTCGCTGATGAAGGGCGGCTCCGACCCGGTCATCACGAAGGAACCAACCGGTGCCTTCACACATGAAATCACCGACGAAGCGCTGAAATAGCCCTTCGCGTCCCTTATCATGAAGTTTGAAACGCGCGGGCAACCCCGCGCGTTTCTTGCGTTTTCAGCCCCAGAACCCGAACAGGGACGAAACGTCGCAACAAAACAAAACAAAAACATCGTTGCATTGCGAAAAGCAGATGATAGAAATAGTGAGGCACCATTGTTTTACGGGCTGTCTCTTGTAACCGGACGGCAGCACAGCTACATGAGCCTCGGCGTAGAGAGTGAGTACGCCTGAGGAGATGGTCCACATCACAGTTGGCATGCGCGGAAACCCGGTCGACGAGGGCGCCGGTTTCTTGCTTGAGCACAACCCTGATGATGTCCGGACGACATGATATTCGATTTTTCAGGGAAACTGTTCTGATGGCTTTAATTGCAAAGTTTGCGTCTGGTGTATCCGCTTCGCTGATGGTGCTGATGATGTCGGTGCCTGCGCGGGCTGAGGAGCCTGCAGCGCAGATATCCGAGCCGCTACTGCCGTCCATCGTCGTGACCGAGGTCAAGAACCAGCCGATCACCGATCGCGTCGTGGCGACCGGTACGATCCAGGCGGTCGAGGAAACCTATGTATCGCCTATGGTCGACGGTCTTTCCATTCGTTCGCTGGAGGCAGATGTCGGCGATCGCGTCGAGGAAGGCAGCACCCTGGTGGTGCTCAACAACGACAATCTTCTTCTGACCAAGAGCGAAAGTGCGGCCAATCTCGCCAAGGCGAATGCTTCGCTTGCCCAGTATCAGGCGCAGCTTGCCGAAGCGAAGGCGACGGCAGATGAATCCGTGCGGGTTGCCAAGCGTTCTCGCAAACTGGCGACGTCCGGCACGGTCTCCACGGCGCAGGCCGATCAGGACGAAGCATCCGCAACCGCCGCCGTCGCGCGCGTCAACTCGGCGCAGCAGCTGATTGCCGTTGCTAATGCCGATATCAAGGTTGTCGAGGCCCAGATTTCCGACGTCGACCTGCGTCTGACCCGGACTGCGGTCAAGGCCCCGGTCGGCGGCGTCATCGCGGCGAAGACCGCCAAGGTCGGTGCGATCGCCAGCGGCGCCGGCGAGCCGCTGTTCACCATCATCAAGGACGGCGCCATCGAAATGAAGGCCGACGTCTCCGAATCCGACCTGCTGAAACTGGCCGTTGGACAAAAGGCGAAGATCACCCTTGCCGACGCAAAAAATGCCCTCGAAGGCAGCATCCGTCTGATTTCGCCGAAGGTTGATGACCAGACGCGCCTCGGCACCGTCTATGTCAGCCTGGCGAACCCGGAAAAGGCCCGCATCGGCATGTATGCCAATGCCCAGCTGATCGTTGAGCAAAAGCAGACGATCGTGCTGCCGCTGACCGCCGTGACCGTATCGCGCGACGAAACCACCGTGCGCAAGGTCGATAACGGCGTTGTCCAGCTGGTGAAGGTTGAAACAGGCATTCAGGACGGCCAGTTCATCGAGATCACGCAAGGTCTGACGCCGGGCGATACCGTCGTTGCGAAGGCCGGCGCCTATGTCCGCGACGGCGACAAGATCAAGCCGGTAAAATCTGCTCAAGCAGCGACCAACTAACGGGAAACGCCGACGATGAATTTTTCAGCCTGGGCAATTCGCAATCCGATCGCGCCGATCCTTGCTTTCTTCCTCCTGATGATCCTGGGATACCAGGCGTTCAACACGCTGCCGATCACGCGCTTTCCGAATATCGACGTCCCGATCGTCTCGATCACCATCGCGCAAAGCGGCGCCGCACCGGCGGAGCTCGAAACGCAGGTGACCAAGGAAATCGAGGATGCGGTCGCCGGCATTTCCGGCGTCGATCACGTCACCTCGACGATCAGCGACGGGCAGTCGGTGACGGCCGTTCAGTTCATGATGGACGTGCCGACCAATCAGGCCGTCCAGGACACCAAGGACGCGATCGACCGCATTCGCGGCGACCTGCCCGCTTCGGTCGAAGAGCCGATCGTCGCCAAGGTGGATGTCGAGGGTCAGGCCATCCAGACCTTTGCGGTTTCCTCGCCGGGCATGACGCTCGAGGAAATTTCCTGGTTCGTCGATGACACGATCAAGCGTGCGCTGCAGGGCCAGACCGGCATCGGCAGGATCGNNGCGCGTCGAACTCAACGAAGCACGGCTGAATTCCTATCGTATCACGGCATCCGACGTGAACAACCAGCTGCGCAAGATGAACACTGACCTCGGCTCCGGCCGCGGCCAGGTGGGCGGCAGCGAGCAGGCCATCCGCACGCTGGGCGACGCCCGTTCCGTCGAAGGCCTGGCCAACACGATGATCGCCATGCCGAATGGCCGTTTCGTGCGCCTTTCCGAACTCGGAACGGTGACCGATACCTATGAGGAGCCAAAATCCTTCTCGCGCTTCGACGGCGATCCCGTCGTTACCTTCGCCGTTTTCCGCTCGAAGGGCGCCAGCGAGGTCTCGGTTGCCGAGACCGTCGAAAAGGCGCTCTCCGATGTCAAGGCCAAGAACCCTGACGTTGCGATCAAGCTGATCAACGACAGCGTCTACTTTACCTACGGAAACTACGAAGCGGCCATCCACACGCTGCTCGAAGGCGCGCTGCTGGCCGTGGCCGTGGTGCTTCTCTTCCTGCGCAACTGGCGTGCGACACTGATTTCCGCCATGGCGCTGCCGCTGTCGGCCATCCCGACCTTCTGGATCATGGACCTGCTCGGTTTCTCGCTGAACCTCGTCAGCTTCCTCGCGCTGACGCTGGCAACGGGTATCCTCGTCGATGACGCGATCGTCGAGATCGAAAACATCGCGCGACACATCAAGATGGGCAAGACGCCGTATCGGGCAGCGATAGAAGCCGCCGACGAAATCGGGCTTGCGGTCATCGCGACGACGTTCACGATCATCGCTGTCTTCGTGCCGGTGTCGTTCATGCCCGGCATTCCCGGCCAGTATTTCATCCAGTTCGGCCTGACGGTCGCCGTTTCGGTGTTCTTCTCGCTGATGGTTGCCCGCCTGATCACGCCTGTGATGGCCGCTTATCTTATGCGCTCCGGCGATGGCGACGGCCATCACGAAGACAAGGACGGGATGATCATGCGCGGCTATACCTGGGTGGTCACCACGACGACCCGCCGCTGGTACATGCGTTATGCAACGCTTCTCGCCGCCATCGCCTTCGTAATCGGGTCGGTCTGGCTGCTCAGCACCGTTCCCGGCAGCTTCCTGCCGCCGGAAGACGCCTCGCGTATCGTGCTCTCCGTCGAACTGCCGCCGGATGCGATGCTGGAGGATACCGACCGCACGACGGCTGAGATCTACGACAAGATCAAGGATCTCGACGGCGTCGAAGGCATCTTCGTACTCGGCGGCGCATCGCCGAAGGGTGACCTCGAGCTGCGCCGTGCCA
This sequence comes from Hyphomicrobiales bacterium, assembly GCA_900472785.1. Classification (GTDB taxonomy): domain Bacteria; phylum Pseudomonadota; class Alphaproteobacteria; order Rhizobiales; family Rhizobiaceae; genus Pararhizobium. Next base: position 3,504 of record UCJH01000121.1, read on the forward strand.
CCGTTACCGTGATGCTCGACAAGCTCGACCACTCGCTGCTCAACAAGATCGTCAACGATGTGCTTCCGAAGACACCGCTGATCGGTTCTTATATTCCGAAGCTGCCGCCTGCAGGCCGTATCATCCCGCAGGCGCAGATCGAAAAGCAGGTTTACGCAGCTGTTCATTCCATTCCGGACGTACGTATTCTGAAGCTCAACGACCGTGGCGAACGCGACCTGTCGTTCAACCTCCTATCGAACAACGACGAGGACCTGAACAAAGCCGTTGGCCTTCTGGAAGCCAAGCTGCGCAGCGAGCCCCTGCTCGCCAATGTCAGCCCGGATGGGGCGTTGCCGCGTCCCGAGTTGCAGATCAAGCCGCGTGCCGACCAGATGTCGCGTCTCGGCATCACCACCTCGCAGATCGCCGACGTCGTACGCGTCGCCACGATCGGCGATATCGATGCGGCTCTCACAAAGATGTCGCTCGACAACAGGCAGATTCCGATCCGCGTCCAGGTCAATACGGATTTCCGCACCGACCTCGCCGCCATCCGCAATCTGAAGATCCAGACCGCGTCCGGGGCATTGGTGCCGCTCGCCACCGTGGCCGATATCAACTACTCGGAAGGTCCAAGCTCGATCAAGCGCTACGACCGCAACCGCGTCGTGACCATGGGCGCCGATCTGCCGATCGGCGTGGCGCTCAACTCCGCCTCGGATCGTTTCAAGCAGATTGCCAAGGAAACGAGCCTGCCGTCCAGCGTCCAGTTCATCGAAAGCGGCGACGCCGAGGTGCAGGCCGAAATGGAACAGGGCTTTGGCAATGCCATGCTGCTCGGTCTCATGCTGGTTCTGGTCGTGCTGATCCTGCTGTTCAAGGATGTGATCCAGCCGTTCACGATCCTGTTCTCGCTGCCGCTCGCCATCGGCGGCGTAGCGATCGGCCTGATCGTGACGCAGAACGCCATGTCGATGCCGGTTCTCATCGGTATCCTCATGCTCATGGGCATTGTCACCAAGAACGCCATCTTGCTCGTCGATTTTGCCATCGAGATGATGCATCAGGGCATGGAACGGACGCATGCCATGGTCGAGGCTGGCCGCAAGCGTGCGCGTCCGATCATCATGACATCGATCGCCATGTCGGCCGGCATGCTGCCGTCGGCA
>UCJH01000034.1 GCA_900472785.1 Hyphomicrobiales bacterium
TCCCGCCCCCATCGTCATCGCCCCGATCACTTGGCTGCGCGCGGTGATCGGATTGAGAATGCGACCGGCCGCACAGACGGCCAGCATCCGTCGAACGCGCGTCTCGCCCGTCGCGATATCGACTCCCACCTCTATGAAATGCGCGCCGAACGTCGACTGCTGATGAGTGTCGCTCATTTCTCCCCATTCTATTGTGTCCTCGGCGTGAAGACCGGCAGGGCCTGCAGCTTCCGCAAGCTTGACGGAGCGGCTGCCGGAGTGGACCATACCGCCTTCAAACACTATGCCCTGCATATTGAAGCCAAGCCTTTGCGCGATCGCCTCGCGCAGCTTGACGCAGGCGGCATAGACGCCCGACGTCGACGAGTTGGCACCGAATTGTCCCCCCGAGCCTGCCGAAACCGGAAACCGGGAATCTCCGAGCTGAACCGCTACCCTATCGATACCAACGCCCAACATCTCAGCAGCCGTCTGGGCTATAATCGTATAGCTGCCAGTGCCAATGTCGGTCATGTCGGTCTCGACCGTTACCATTCCATGTCTATTCAGCCGAACCGTTGCGCCAGAGGGGAACACCATGTTGTTGCGGAAAGCGGCAGCAACACCCATGCCGATCAGCCAATTCCCATCGCGCTTCGAGCCTGGCCTTTGACGCGCATTCCAGCCGAAACGCTCAGCACCAAGCTTCAGACAGCCAACGAGATCGCGACGCGAAAATGGCCGCTCCGGCTTCTCAGGATCAACCTGCGTGTCATTCAGTATCCGAAACTCAATTGGATCTATCCCTAATTTTTCGGCGACTTCGTCGATGGCGATCTCGAGCGCCATTAAGCCCGGCGCCTCGCCGGGCGCCCGCATGGCGTTGCCTTCAGGAAGATCGAGTGTTGCAAGCCGCATCGCCGTCATTCGGTTCTCGCCGGCGTAAAGAAGTCTGGTCTGCATCACCGCCGTCTCCGGGCCACCGCCAGGTAGATCGCCGGACCAGCTTTCATGACCGATCGCGGTAATCTTTCCATCTTTCTCCGCGCCGATGCGGATACGCTGGATGGTTGCCGGCCGGTGGGTTGCATTGTTCATCAGAAATGGACGCGGGAGCGAAACTTTGACCGGACGCTTCACGGCTTTTGCGCCAAAGGCTGCAAGCACTGCGTCTGCCCGCAAGAACAGCTTGCCGCCGAAGCCGCCGCCAATGAACGGCGACATCAGGTGAATTTTTTCTTTCTCGATGTCGAGAGTGGTCGCAAGATCGGAGCGCCACCAGTCGATCATCTGGCTGGATGTCCACAGGCTGAGCTCTTCTCCATCCCATGCTGCAATCGACGCGAACGGCTCCATCATCGCATGGGACTGATCTGGTGTCGTATAGGTTTCGTCGAAGGTCACAGGAGCGGATTGAAACGCCGCGTCAAAATTGCCGACCGCCGTATCTGCTGGATCTTCTGTCTTTGGCTTGACCGCTACGTCCAGCGCCTTCTTAAGATCAAATGCGCCCTTGTCTTCGCTGTAGTCGACTTTTACGAGAGAAGCACCGGCGCGGGCCTGCTCGAACGTTTCCGCCACGACCACGGCGACGGCTTGGTGATAATGCTGGACGTTGTCGCCGCCGAAGAGGCTTGCGGTGTTGTACTTTCCTTTCTTCCGCTCTCCCACGTCCAGCGTCGTAATAACGGCAAGCACGCCTGGCGACTTCTGGGCAGCTGCAACGTCCATCGATTTGATCCGACCTTTGGCAATGGACGCTCCGACGGGATAACCATAGGCGTATTTCGTCTTTGGATCATTCCACTCATACGCATAGATTGCACGCCCAGTGGTCTTGAGCTGTCCGTCAATGCGGTGGATCGGCTGACCGACGACCTTCAAATTGTCGATCGGATTGGTTGTTGCTGGCGTTTCAAACTTCATGGCTCAACCTCTTGCCTCGGATATCACCGCGCCAAGCGTTCGCTCGACCAGATCGACCTTGAATCTGTTCTGTTCCGTCGGGCGAGCATTCGCGAGCAAGGTCCCAACGACGGCTCGCGCACCCTCCTGCATCTTTGCGTCGGCTTCTCCTATTCGCCATGGCTTATGAGCCACGCCGCCGACAGCGACACGTCCCGTGCCATCGGGGTGGATCACAACACCGACCGAGACAAGCGCAAAGGCATAGGAGGCACGATCGCGCACCTTGCGATAGATGTGCTTGCCGCCGGTTGGTGGCGGGAGCAGCACGCCGGTGATGAACTCGCCACGTTCAAGAGCGCTTTCGATATGCGGCGTGTCTCCGGGCAGACGGTAGAAGTCGGCTATGGGAATGGTTCGACTGCTGCCATCGGGCTTGACTGTCTCAACCGTCGCGTCCAATGCCTGCATTGCGATCGCCATGTCACTTGGATGGGTGGCGATGCAGGAATCGCTGACACCGACAATGGCATGCTGGCGGCTGAACCCGTCAATGGCAGAACATCCACTGCCAAGCTGGCGCTTGTTGCATGGCATGTTGGTGTCATAGAAATAGGGACAACGGGTGCGCTGCAAAAGGTTCCCAGCTGTCGTTGCGACATTGCGCAACTGGCCCGAAGCGCCGGCCACCAGCGCACGCGACAGCAGCCCGTAATCGCGGCGAACGGCCTGATGCGCGGCAAGATCAGTGTTGCGGACGAGTGCCCCGATGCGCAACCCGCCGTCTGGCGTGGCGTCGATCTTGTCGAGACCAAGACCGTTAACGTCGATCAGATGGGTCGGCGTCTCGATCTCAAGTTTCATCAGGTCGAGAAGGTTGGTGCCACCCGCAATAAACTTGGCCTGGGAATTGGAGGCGGCCGATTTTGCGGCTGCTTCGATCGACGATGCGCGTTCAAAGGTAAAAGGTCTCATGCTTTCATCCCTCCGACGTCCGAGATTGCGTCGATGATGTTGGAATAGGCGCCGCACCGACAGATGTTGCCGCTCATCCGCTCTCGGACCTCGGCAGCTGTGAGTGCTACCGGGCTGGTTAGGTCGGCTGTGACGTGGCTAGGAATATTCGCGCCTATTTCTTCCAGTACCGCCACAGATGAACAAATTTGCCCGGGCGTGCAGTAGCCGCACTGGAAGCCGTCATGCTTGATAAAAGCTGCCTGCATGGGATGGAGATCACCTGGCTTTCCCAGACCCTCAATGGTGGTGACCCGGCGACCTTCCTGCATGATGGCAAGGGTCAGACATGCATTCAGCCGTCGTCCGTCAACGATGACGGTGCAGGCGCCGCATTGACCGTGGTCGCAGCCCTTTTTCGTTCCAGTTAGATGCAGATGCTCACGCAGGGCATCGAGCAATGTCGTCCGGTTATCGAGTTTCATGTTATGGATGTCGCCGTTTACAATGAAAGAAACCTTTGACGTCTGAACCATGTCATTCCCCGCAGATTGCGCTATCGCACCTCCGGCGACACCCGTGACGGCTACGGTCGCCGCCGATGAGATCAACAGATCGCGGCGCGAGATTTCGAGATGAGTCGAAGTTTGCATAGTCAGCTCCACTTCACCAATTGAAGAATGAGCGCGCAGACCAACCACGCCACCCGAGATTTAAAACAGGGCCTGCTCTTTTCGGATATTGGCCCAACCACTACAACGCTCTAATGGCACTACTGTCAGTTCCCCTCGAGGCGGTAGATGATCGCGAAAGATCGCCGCCTCCAACGCGTGGATCAAAGAAGTTTGTCGAGGGTAATCGGAAGATCGCGCATTCGCTTGCCGGTCGCGTTGTAAATTGCATTCGCAACAGCGGCGGCCGTGCCGGTAATGCCGATCTCGCCAACACCATGAGCGCCCATCGGTGTGTGTGGGTCCGGTATATCTGTCCAGATCACGTCGATGTCCGGTACGTCCATATGCACCGGGACGTGATACTCCGACAGGCTTGGGTTCATGATACGGCCGTAACGCTCATCGAATTGTGTTTCTTCCATCAGCGCCAGACCGAGACCCATGATGATCCCGCCCCGGAACTGGCTGGCAGCCGTCTTCGAATTGAGAATGCGTCCGCAGTCGAAAGACCCGAGGAACCGGCTGACGCGCGGCTCGCCGGTAACGGCATTGACGCGCACTTCGCAAAACATTGCGCCGTGGCTGTGCATCGACCAGTGCATTGTCTCCAGCGGATCGGGCGGGCTCGCCTCGACGCGGATCTCGTCTCGGTGCGCGCGCTCCAAAATCGAGGCGTAGGTTTCGAAACGGCTGGGATCGTCGGCCTTGCACAGCCCAGCATCGCGACTGGCGACTTCATCCGGTTTTAGTCCGGCAAGTGGAGAGTCATTGCCGGCGATCTTGATCAGCTCTTTGACCAGAGCTCTATGCGCCGCAATCACAGAAGCTCCGATCGAGGCCGTCTGCTGAGATCCGCCAGCAAGCACGACACCGGGCAACGTGGAATCACCGTAATTGAACGTGATTGCTTCCAGTGACAGACCCAACCGCTCTGCCACGACCTGGGTTTGCACCGTGGCGGTGCCCATGCCCATCTCGTGCGCGGCGATGTCGACGGTGGCCTGTCCTAACCTTGTAAGTGTAATCCGGGCTGCCCCGCCCGGCATTCTATAATAGGGATATGTGGCAGTGGCGCAGCCCAATCCAACGAGCCACTCTCCATCTCGGACCAATCCTGGTTTGACACTGCGTTGGTCCCAGCCGAACCGTTCGGCGCCCATCTTCCAGGCTTCGACAACGTGCCTTGAGGAAAACGGCAAGCCCGACGTCGGCTCCTTTTCAGGCTCATTGCGCAGGCGCAGCTCGATTGGATCGATGCCTAGGGCGTCGGCAAGTTCATCGATGGCACTCTCCAGTGCAAACGTTCCAACCGCTTCGCCTGGCGCGCGCATGAAGGTGTTGGCAAGCATGTCCAGTTCCACTGCCTGGACGTCAAGCAGCATCGTTTCGGATGCATAGGCGCTACGCGCTGGCATGATGAACGGTTCGGGCAGAATATTGCTGGGTGTCTTCGCGATGACGCCGGTGTGGATCAGTGCCTTGAACTTACCATGCTTATCTGCTCCGAGCGCAACCCGCTGTTCCGTGAGGGTACGTCCACCGACAACGCGGTAAACCCCTTCGCGCGACAGCACGAGTCGTACGGGGCGCCCGACGATTTTGGCCGCAGCCGCAGCAAGCACCTGGTGCTGCCACAGGCATTTTCCGCCAAAACCACCGCCAACGAACGGCGAGGTGACGACGACCTGCTTCTCGTCCATCCCAAACATCTGTGCGACCGACCAGGCTGTATGGGCGACCAGCTGCGACGCATCATGAATTCTCAATGTGTCGCCGGTCCAGGCGACAGTCACGGCATGCAGCTCAATCGCATTGTGGTTGTGCCGTGGCGTTCGATACGTAGCATCGACGGCGACTGGCGCCTCCTTCAAAGCTTTTTCAGCATCGCCAATCTCATTGTGCAGCGGCTGGCCCATGAACAGGCTCGGTTCCGTCCCCTTCGCAATGGCTACTGCAAAATTTGTCAACGTCACATCCGCCTCGTAGGTGGCACAAATAAGTGACGCGGCATGATCGGCAAATTCCTGGCTTTCCGCGAGCACAACAGCAATGGGTTGGCCATTCCAGTGAATACGGTCGTCCTGCATGATCGGAAGGTTGTCGCCGCCCGCCGCCTTCGAAGACGACATGAACACGGGTGGTGGATTGAGCTTCGGCGCGTTGCGGTGGGTCATGACAGAAATCACGCCCGGCGAGGCTTCAGCGGAGCGCGTGTCGATCTCGACAAGTCGGCCCTTTGCAATCGTTGCGAAAACAACCGCGGCATAGACCATGCCGTCGACTGGAAACTCTGCCGAAAAGGTTGCGGAGCCGGTAACTTTGCGGGGACCATCGATCCTCGACAACGGCTTGCCGACATGTCCGTGCTGATGACGGATCAATGGATCGGGCTCACCGCCGGGCATCCAGCTGTCGGGGGCAAGTGCGACTGCCTTGGCCATCGCACCTTGAACAAGACCCTGAACTGCCTGTTTTGCGTCTTCAATGATATTCATTGGGTATCTCGCAGATCTTCAAGCACTGCCACGATCGTGCGACGCGCTAGTTCAACCTTGAACACGTTGTCTTGAAGCGGCTGAGCATCGGCAAGTTCGGCACCTGCCGCAGCCTCGAATTGAGCGATCGTTGCAGGACCGCCCCGCAAGATCGCTTCGGCTTTTCGTGCGCGCCAAGGTTTGTGGGCTACTCCGCCGAGACCAATGCGCGCGTCGGCAATCAAACCGTCCTTGACGTTGAGGATGGCTGCGACTGAGACCAGCGCGAACGCATAGCTCGAGCGGTCGCGCACCTTGCGATACGTCGATCTGCTTGCCAAGGAGAACTGCGGCAGTTCGACGGCCGTAATGAGCTCATCAGGTTCAAGAACCGTATCAACATCCGGACGATCCCCGGGAAGACGATGGAGATCATTGAGCGCGAGACGCCTCTCCCCGTGAATCCCGTCAACAAGGACGACAGCATCGAGCGCTGCCAACGCCACGCACATATCGGAAGGATGGGTGGCAATGCAGGACGGCGAAGCGCCGAGGATAGCGTGATAGCGGGCGAAACCACCAATCGCGTCGCATCCTTCGCCAAGGGTGCGTTTGTTGCAATTCGACCCGGCCGCGTCATAAAAATACGAGCAACGCGTCCGTTGGAGGATATTGCCGCCAACCGTCGCCATGTTTCGGATTTGCGCACTCGCGCCGGCCAGAATCGCCCGGCAAAGGACAGGGTAGCGGGCGCGGACAATCGGATGTGATGCCAAAGCCGTGTTTCGAACGGCCGCACCAATGATCAGGCCGCCATCTGGAGTTTCCGTAATCTCGTTGGAAAGCCCGGTCACATCGACTAACGCTGTCGGCCGTTCGATGTTCTCGCGCATGAGATCGACCAGGTTTGTCCCACCGCCCAGATATTTGGTGTGGTTGCCGGCAACCTGCTCGATCGCGCCATTCGCGTCCGTGGCCCGTGAATAGCTGAACGGTATCATTCGGCGGCCTCCGGCATGACTTGCGGCTTATCACTGACTGTGTTGCCATCACCGTAGGTCGCGTGGATCGCCGCCGCGATGCCGTTGTACGCTCCGCATCGACAGAGATTACCGCTCATGCGTTCTCGCAGCTCGTCATGGTCGAGATCGAAGCGATCAGAGGTTAAATCGCTGGTGACATGGCTTGGAACACCGCGTCGCGCTTCCTCAACCATTGCGACTGCAGAACAGATCTGACCCGGGGTGCAATATCCACATTGAAAGCCGTCATGTTCGACGAACGCTTGCTGGAGAGGGTGCAACGCATCGACAGTACCCAGCCCCTCGATGGTGGTGATTGACCGACCATCATATTGGACAGCGAGTGCCAGGCAAGACAGGATGCGTTCACCATCCGCAAGGATTGTGCACGCTCCACATGCGCCTTGATCGCAACCTTTCTTTGTGCCGGGAAGCAGCAAGTGTTCACGTACGAAATCGAGAAGAGAAACGCGCAGATCGTCTGGCAGGGCCGCTGAAACGCCATTCACCGTTATTGTCATCGTTCCTCGCAAACCGCCGCCTTGCCGGATTGACTTTGCCGGTTAGTCCGCAAACTCCTTGATATCGAACTTTGTTCCCTGCCTCGTCATTGCGTGTCTCAGTTCGGGTGCAGCGTCCAGCCGCCTTAACGTCGGGCACGGTGGTGAAAACGGAACACACTTTTCGCACCAAGGAATATGGCGTGAAAACTCACGCCATTTTTTCCCGCCAAGTCAACAACGAGACGCGTCAGGTCTTGATCTATAAGGCCGCGATCGTGTTCGGATATTTATGAGGTCATTGCACATTCTTAATGTCCGTTCCCAAGTGGGAACTTAAAGCCCATCTGTTTCGTTAAGTGACCGATTGAAAACGGTGACGCATGACGACCGAAGAAACGAAGATTCAGCTGGTTGAAGAAAACGCGCACATCGGCACGGAACGTGTTGTGACCGGACGCGTACGTGTTCAGACATCAAGTCAGACCGTGGAGGAACATGCACAGGTCTCGCTTTCGGGCGAGACCGTTGAAGTCATCCGTACCCCAATGAAAATTGAAATCGACCGTGTTCCGGAAATCCGTGTCGAAGGCAACACCACGATCATCCCGGTCGTGGAAGAGATCGTCGTGGTGGAGAAACGATTGGTGCTGGTCGAGGAGATCCGCATCGAGCGGACTGCGACGTGTGATGACGTCACCATACCGGTAACCCTTCGCAGACAAACAGCGACCATTGAAAGATTTGAAGATTAACAAGGAGGACCAATCTATGAGCTACGCTGATTCCAATGCCTCTATTGGCAACACCAATACCATCACCGCATTCTTTGACAGCCGCACGGATGCAGACCACGCTGTGAGCGTCTCGTCGACTCCGGGATTTCCCGCAACAGCGTCCGCGTAATCGCAAGCGACGACAGCGGCTCTATCGCGACCACTGAGGAACACAAGGGTTTCTGGGCGTCGCTGGCCGACTTGTTCCTACCGGATGACGATCGTACCGTTTACGCCGAAGGGCTCCGTCGCGGCGGATACCTTGTGACGGTTTCCGGTTATCCGCTTGACATGCACGACATCGCGCTCGACATCCTTGACGACGAAGGCAGCATAGATCTCGACGAACGCACCAAGGCCTGGGAATCCGAGGGCTGGTCGCGCGAGAACTCCAACGAAGCGTTCGCCACATCAAGCTATGATCGTTCGCAGGCAGGGTCCGCGACCGCGACCCGTCTGGAAGCGGACAGCGAAGAGGTTATCCCGGTTGTTGAAGAAGAACTGCGGGTCGGCAAGCGCGACGTCAACAACGGTCGTGTCAGGGTGCGGTCCTATGTAACGGAAACCCCGATCAGCGAGCAGGTTTCGCTCCTTGACGAAAACGTCAAAATCACCCGCCGTTCGGTCGATCGCCCGCTCACCGGAACGGAAGATGCATTTGTCGATCTTACGATTGAGGCAGAAGAGCATCGCGAAGAAGCGGTCGTATCCAAGGACGCCCGCGTCGTCGAGGAAATCTCTCTCCGCAAGACATCCGAACAGCGTGAGGAAACGATCTCCGACACGGTTCGTAAGACCGAAGTGGAGGTCGAGGATGAGCGCGCTCAGACCATTCGCAAGGATGGCACGCTCGGGATTGTCCGCGACTAAGTCTTACGAGACACGCAGCAAGACCACGAGGGCGGCTGTTGCCGCCCTTTTCTATAATCCGGCAAATTTGATTTCTGTCGTGACTGTCCACCAGTGGACGCATTGACGAGAGATGTGACCACTTCTCATGTGTGCTCGTGTCCGAGGATATGGCGACATGACGATATATTCCCATTGCATAAAATGCCGCGTTCAAGGGGTGCGCATGATCGTTAGAATCTAAAAAAACTTAGAATTTGCCTGCAATTCGACTGGGCTTGTCATTGCTTCTTGCCAGGCTTCATCGACCTTTTCGTCCCGACGGATACCGAGGGAACCAACGCGAAACGATAGTAGCAAAGCATATGATTCGTCGCAGACATCCTCGTTAAATATTCCTTCACCATACAGCGCAAAAATAGCCTGCATGCGACGGAGAAACGGATGCGGAAGATCGAAATAATTGACGATGTAAAGTTGCGTTTTCCGGGTTGCGGTGACGAGTTCGACCTAGGAGTCGAGGTGGGCGCACTCAGCGTTTTGCTCGCCCAAGGGGTCCCGAACATTTACCGCGAGATATCCGAAGCCGCCGCGCAGCATTTGCGGCCGATCGCAGAGCATTTTCGGTATGCACTCGTGGCAACGGCGTCCGGAGAAGGGAGGGTGGATGTCACTCTCACCCGCTGGGCACGGCGGCCGGCTTTGAGGGTTGTTTAAAAGACTGTCTTGTCGAACCGCCCCGACTGGGTCACCCCTCCCCTATCATTCCCGCATACGTTGACTGAAATCATCCATTTGGACTGGCTTCGTTATGATTTGCATATCGGGATCTAGATGGCCGCGATCCAGAACGGAATTTTCATCGTACCCTGTCATGAACATTTCTTGAAATCCTGGACCAGTCATCACGGGAGTTTCGCGACAATTTATCGGCGTCTAAAGTTTGTTCCCAGAGCATCTGGGAACGGAATCTACCAAATTTGAGGATAGATCAGGGCTAGGTGAATAGGGCGAAACAAAAAGCGGAACAACATGCTTAACTCAACACGCAATCCGCATCGTTCAAGCTGAAATGAGATTACTAATCGATCTCTCTCGCAGGCACTGGGACCGGACGTCCTTGACGATCTGTCCGAGAGAACGGGTTTGTTCACGGAGGAAATTCTCAGCCGCCTAAGCCGCGATCTGCCGAAGGCAGTCGGTGAGCTCACGCCAGATGGCAACATTCCTCCGGATGACTATGAATGTTATGACGGCGGTCGGCAACCGGTCCCTTCCATCAAGCCGCAAATCGTCTGAGGTGCGCATCCCTGAGAAAAGTCGCCCAAAGGGCGGCCTTTTTCGTCAGGGCACGCTAACATCACGTTATTGCCATGTTGCACAACGTGTAGACACTGTCGTGCTGTCGTCAGGTATCGAATAGACCACGCTCTCCCTCTTCAAGTTGCTTAGCTGCGGGAACATCGACAACCAGAAAAGCGTAGCAGCGGGGCGGAATGGCGGACACCCCAGAATGATTGGGTTCAATGTCACTCGGCGCCGGTCAGGCCCTCTTGCGGCTCACGGAACTTTGATGCGGTCCGCTGGTTACCGCCAAACGAAAGCGGAGCTCAAGATCATGGCAGCTTATAGGGACGAACGCGGCAACACGGTCTCAGCGACGGAGACGGATAAAATTGTTCAATTAACACTGTCCAAGCGCGCCAGGGTTTGCTGGGTCGACCGGTCCTTATGGTTCTCATTGGAGGGCTGGTTCTCGCCGTCTGCGCCTGGGGTATCGCCGGCCGATTTGGCGAGGCGATCGACAACGACGCTGAAACAACCAATCAGCAGGCGATCGACACCAAGGCTGTCGTCACGCCGAAAGACCAAAACGTGATCGACAACACGCCTCCCGCTGGCGAGAAAATGCAAACAGCGCCAACCGACCGTGACCCGACCGCGGAGTCCGGCACAGGTGGCATCTCGCAATCTGTCGCTCCCACCGGCACTGAAAAAACGCAGTAGAACCCCGGAGCGAAGTGATGACAGATAGCAGCTTTCGAAGCGCGCTGCTTGCGAGATATGATCCCGCTGCCAGTGCTGCGAACTCAACCCACCGTTACGCGCCCAGTTTCGTGCGAGCGCTTGCGTCTACCCAGATGCCGCCTGATTTCGTGAGCGTCCCCCTCTGGATTTTGATGATTGCTCGTACATGCAGCAGTTCGCATTCTTATGAAGCGCTTCGCGCCGAGCCCCTTTTAACCTGGCGGCACTCCCTCAAGGAACTCATTCCGAAATGGATGTTCGTCACGACTGAATTCTTAAACCGTTTGGCAAACTATATCGCCGGATCGTGAGACTGGAGCTATAATCGTGGTACAATTCCAAGTCGACCCGAGCATCGTTTCTTCTAACGAGACCTCGCGAATGGCCGCAGTGCGCCGATACGATATCCTGGACACACCTCCAGATGGAATGTTCGATCGGGTCACCGCTATCGCGGCGCGGCGATTTGATGTCCCGATTGCGATTGTAAGCATCGTGGACACCGATCGCATCTGGTTTAAATCGCACCATGGTGTCCCGATAAACCAGATCGATCGCGAGCCTGGTCTTTGCGCCTCAGCAATACTGGGTGACGATCCCTATATCTTGGAAAACGCGGCCGATGACGTTCGGTCTCTGGCCAACCCTCTTGTCGCGGGAGAGTTTGGCTTGCGCTTCTACGCAGCCGTACCGTTGCGAACACTCGATGGCCACAACCTCGGCACCCTATGTATCCTCGACAAAGAGGTTCGGACCATCGACCAGAAGCAGGTTGACGACTTGAAAGACCTAGCATCTATAGTCATGGATCATCTTGAACTGCGTCTCTCAGCACAACGGGCCATCGCGACATCGAAGATGCTTTCCAAAGAGATTGACCACAGGGTGATGAACAGCTTGCAGTTCGTCTCGTCCATGTTGACGATGCAAGGAAAATCACCACGTGCTTCGCAAGCTGTTACTGAACTAAAGGATGCAGCCAATCGAGTTGCAGCCGTCGCGCGGGTGCACCGTCATGCATATGCCCAAGATGTCGCTGGCGACCTATTGGCGTCGGAATACCTTGCGCGGCTCTGCAAAGACATCTCGGATATCATCAGCGCGCCGGTCCAGCTTGTTTGCGGTAACGGCATGATATCGCATGCGTTCATTCAGCCGATCGGGTTGATCGTCAACGAGATGGTGATGAACGCAGCCAAACATGGAGTGGCGCCGATCACCGTGTCATACCACGAGCAGGCTGGGACCGCGGAACTCGCTGTATCGGACCTGGGCACAGGGCTCCCCAAGGACTTCGACGTCGCCCTGTCAAGCGATGGTCTGGGGATGAGGGTGGTCCGCGCCCTTGCCGGACAAATCGGGGGAGAACTACATGCTGTTAACGCGGAGGACAGGCAAGGAACACGCTTCTCGGTAAAATTTCCTTCAGCTCCCACTTAGGCTCCCTGTACTAAAAGACGTTTTGGCCAGCCCGGCCGCTAACCCCATCGGCAAAAAACGTGCCGGCCCGCGGCATCCAATGCACGTCTCGCGCGTTTGATAGCACCCCCCCAGGATGTAAATATACGCACAGATCAACGGCTCTCTCTTCATCATCGCTCTGATGATGGGCACTTTCGTGTGAGGGCGATATCGATACGGTGTATGGCTGTAGGATCCCTTTTGACGGAAATTGGCGTAGGTATCGATCCAGCACATGATGCCTACTCGATTGCTAAAGGTTTATTGAAAACAGTTTACCCGGAGTGGAACCTTCAATGCTCCATCAGGTTAAGCTGTCGAGGAAGGAAATACATGAAAAAATCTTTGATATTGGGAATGATTTGCATGGCACTCGCGAGTTGCACAACGCGCGAAATCGAGCCGATACCAGGCAGCATTACCTACGGTGGTCAACCACGTACGAAACTGACTAAATCTCCGATCGGAAGTATCGTCACGCATAGACTGACCGATGAGTATGGCCGCAAGGCTGAAGAGGTCTACGTCATACAGCCGGACAGATCCCTAAAGCTTTTAACCCGCCGCTCCATCGAACCGGATGGTATTGGTACCTTTTAAGGTTACTGCAGGCCCGCTTCGATGCTCACCAAGCAACAACGGCCATGTGCTGATCTTTGCTGTGATGGTTACCAATCAGGACACCTTGATGTGCCGTTGGTTGCGCGAATCCGGGATCGCGTTGGAGGCCGGGCTTCCAATAGGTTGTGAGGTGTGCGCTCAGGTAAAGTCTTTACAAGATGATTCCGTGGCTTGGCTGAAATCCATCTTTCCAATCCACAGGCGCCAATATATGTTCTGTTTTTGTTCGGAACAGAATCCCTCTGACACTTGCACTTAATCGAGCAATTCATGGCAGCGGCACACCTTGAGAAATTGAACGAGCAGCAGCGGCAGGCTGTGGAACACGGAGTTGGGTTGGCGGACGGACAGGTGGCGGGACCGTTGCTGATCATCGCCGGCGCCGGATCCGGCAAGACCAATACCTTGGCGCACCGCGTCGCGCATCTGATCGTCAATGGCGCCGATCCGCGCCGGATCCTACTGATGACGTTTTCGAGACGTGCAGCATCCGAAATGTCGCGCCGTGTCGAGCGGATCTGCAAACAGGTGCTTGGCGCTAATTCTGGGGTGCTCACGGACGCGCTGGCCTGGTCAGGCACGTTTCACGGCATCGGGGCACGATTGTTGCGGATGTATGCCGAGCAGATCGGATTGAACGTGGATTTCACCATCCACGATCGCGAGGACAGTGCCGACCTGATGAACCTTGCCCGTCACGAGCTCGGATTTTCCAAGACCGAAAACCGCTTTCCGACCAAGGGGACGTGTCTGTCGATCTATTCGCGTGCGGTCAATTCGCAGACGCCCTTGAACGAGATCCTACGCCAGCACTATCCATGGGTGGCGAGCTGGGAAGAGCAGCTGAAGCAGCTATTTGCCACTTACGTCGAGGCCAAGCAGGTCCAGAACGTGCTCGATTACGACGATCTCCTGCTGTATTGGGCCCAGATGGTCAGCGTCCCCGATCTTGCCGACGATATTGGCAATCGGTTTGACCATGTGATGGTTGACGAATACCAGGATACCAACAGGCTGCAGGCCTCGGTGCTGATGGCGCTAAAACCCGGCGGGCGTGGCCTGACCGTCGTTGGCGACGATGCGCAGTCGATCTATTCGTTTCGGGCGGCAACCGTTCGCAACATCCTCGATTTCCCATCCTCCTTCAGCCCGGCCGCCGATATCATCACGCTTGATCGCAATTACCGCTCGACGCAGCCGATCCTGGCTGCGGCAAACGGCGTCATCGATCTGGCGCGCGAACGCTTCACCAAGAACCTTTGGACCGATCGGCAATCGCTTGAGCGACCGAAACTCGTCACCGTCAAGGATGAAACCGAGCAGGCAAACTTCATCGTCGACCAGGTGCTTGCCAATCGCGAGACTGGCATGACGCTGAAGAACCAGGCCGTGCTGTTCCGCACGTCCAGTCACAGCGGTCCGCTCGAGGTCGAGCTTACCCGCCGCAACATTCCCTTCGTCAAGTTCGGCGGCCTGAAGTTTCTCGACAGCGCCCATGTGAAGGACATGCTGGCCGTGCTGCGGTTCGCGCAAAACCCCCGCGACCGCGTGGCCGGCTTCCGGCTGCTGCAGATGTTGCCTGGCATCGGTCCAAAGACGGCCGGCAACATTCTTGAGACGATGGCAGCTGACCCAGAGCCGCTGCTGGCCCTTGCCGAAATCCCGCCTCCGCCCAAGACCGGCGAGGATTGGACATCCTTCGTTCAGTTGCTCGCCAATCTGCGCAAGACCGAAAATGGCTGGCCTTCGGATATCGGGCAGGCACGCCTCTGGTACGAGCCGCATCTCGATCGCATCCATGAGGATGCTGACGCCCGAAAAGCTGACCTGCTGCAGCTTGAGCAGATCGCCAGCGGATATCCCTCGCGTGAGCGCTTCCTGACAGAATTGACGCTCGATCCGCCGGACGCCACTAGCGACCAGGCTGGCGTGCCGCTGCTCGACGAGGACTATCTGATCCTGTCGACCATTCATTCGGCCAAGGGCCAGGAATGGCGCGCGGTGTTCGTGCTCTATGTGGTCGATGGCTGCATACCTTCGGATCTGGGAACCGGTACTAGCCAGGAACTGGAGGAGGAGCGCCGCCTGCTTTATGTCGCCATGACCCGCGCCCGGGATTACCTGGCGCTGATCACCCCTCAGCGATTTTTTACCCACGGTCAGAACGCGCAAGGGGATCGGCACATTTATGCCACAAGGACGCGGTTCGTTCCCGCGACCTTGCTGCAATTCTTCGAGACGACGAGCTGGCCGAAGATCTCGCCAGCCGCGTCCGAGCGAAGTGCACAGCAGATCCGGATTGATGTCGGCGCGCGCATGCGGGCCATGTGGAAATAGAGAGAGGATCGATGTGCAATCTCTATAATGTGACCACCACGCGTGACGCGGTTCTGCAGTTCACGAGAGCCTTCCGGGATCGCGCCGGCTGGAATGCAGCGAACTTCGACGTGTACAGGGCAGCCAAGAGCCCAGGAACAATGTACCGGGTTGACCGGATCACTTTATGAGCCGAAGCGATGGATAGCGTCTCTGTGCGCAAGATTATCCATGTTGATATGGATGCCTTTTATGCCTCGGTCGAGCAACGCGACAATCCGGACCTGCGCGGGCGACCACTGGCCGTCGGCGGATCAGCTGCCCGCGGTGTGGTGGCAGCAGCGAGTTACGAGGCACGGACTTTTGGCGTGCATTCGGCCATGCCGTCGGTCACCGCCAAGCGGAAATGCCCGGATCTGATATTCGTACCACCGCGCTTCGAGGTCTATCGGCAGGTCTCGCAGCAGATCCGGGAAATCTTTTCCGAATACACGCCATTGATTGAGCCGCTGTCGCTCGACGAGGCCTATCTCGACGTCACCGAAAACCTGAAAGGCATTGAGTTGCCGCAGCTGGTTCGACGACGCCTCCAGTTCGGCGGTGCGGTCGCGGACTCGGTTCTCGAGATTTGCATTTAAAAGTTCGAGTTTCCTAGTCTTGCGATAAAGCTCTGCAAACACCCTCACCTTAGCACGGAGGACTTCAGGAACGATCGGTACCGAAACGTAATGCTCGTCCCCCCGCAAGCATAAGTCAACGTGAGCAACAGCTAATTCGCAAAGGAAGATTTTGCACGGCGGCCTAACTAAAAAGCTCACTGAGGGCACCACGTAAGTCCGCAAAAGTGCTGCGCTCCTTCGCAGCATAGCTCACCCGACACCACCGCGACCGTTTTGTCGTGATGCACCGACACCCGTTTCGCATCGGATAAGAATACAATCCGCCGCCGCTGATTTCTTATTTCCTAATTGTTTTGCGGTACAGAATTGAATTGGTTTCGCTGGCGTGAAGGCTTTGGAGAATGGAATATCGCTCGAATATCAATAAAGATCCCCAATCGTTAGAGCATCAGCTTCCCCAAGCTGACACGTCATTAACTGACCCAACGATCGCAGTGAATTTCACGCGTGCCACGAATCTCTCGCTACTTTCCATCGATAGTTCAGCCGCCATAAGGTTCGCAAACCCGTCGGCCGCCCGGCTATTTGGCTACGAACACTCAGAGATGATCGGTCAACCGATCACGATCATTATTCCAGAGCGTATGCGCAGCGCGCATACAAGCGGCTTCAATCGTGTGGCGGGTGGCGAAAAACCCAACCTCGGGGGCAAAACCGTCGAGGTTTCGGCTATAAAAAAAGATGGCACGGAATTTCCTATCGAAATCACCCTGTCGGTCTGGCGTGATGAAAATGGAATGTGCGCAGGTGCCATTATCAAAGATATATCCGAACGCAGAGAGCGGGATAGTCGGCTTCTTAGAATGGCAAACCAGGATACCCTTACGGGTTTGCCGAACCGTCACAGGTTCATCGATCTCATTAAGTCTGAACTCGAAGCCGAACGCCCTGTTACTGTCGTGATGCTAGACCTCGATGGGTTCAAGGATGTCAACGACACCCATGGACATTCGGTCGGCGATTCCCTTTTGCAGGCAATTGCCGTCAGGCTTCCCTATCTGCTCCGCGGTGATGCTCACGTGGCCCGGTTCGGCGGCGATGAGTTCGCTGTTTTGCTCCCCAATGTCGGCGACCCTATTGTTGCACAGTCAGAGGCAAATGCCATACTGGAAGCTTTCGAGGCGTCGTTTGACGTGGGTGGTCACGTGCTCGATCTTGGAGTCAGCATAGGATTTGCGATTTCACCGGCGCACGGAAATGATCAAGAGGAACTGATCGCGTGTGCCGACTATGCACTCTACAAAGCGAAAGCTGCTGGCGGCCGGGCAAGCCGGATGTTCGACCACACGATGAAGAGCGAAACGCTTGCGAGACGAATTCTGCGGGACGAACTGCTCCATGCACTACGAAGCGGCCAACTGGAGTTATACTATCAGCCACAGATCAACCTGGACAGCGGCCGGGTCTTCGGTGTCGAGGCGCTTATCCGCTGGAACAATCCGGTTCGAGGACTGCTGCTTCCCGGTGCGTTTCTCCCGGCGCTGGATCAGAGCGCACTTGCACTGGAAATCGGCTGGTGGACCCTGGATCAAGCTTGCTTTCAGGCAGCTCGCCTATCCGCTCTGGGCCATTGCGACATAAAGGTCGGAGTGAACCTCTTCCCAGCGCAGTTACGTGCTCCGAACCTCTGCCATAAGGTCGCCAGTTCTATACAACGACACCAGATTAATGCAGGCGCGCTCGAACTGGAAGTCACCGAAACGATCGCGTTGCACGACAACGATAGGTCGCTGGAGGTCATGAAGGCTTTACGCCAAATCGGAGTGGGGATCGCATTCGACGATTTCGGGACTGGGTTCGCTTCGTTGAGTTCCTTGCAGAAATACCCTCTTACGACGCTAAAGATTGACCGCGGCTTTATCGCGAACATCATCGCGTGCCCCAGTGACGCCGCGATCACCCGAGCCCTGATCATGTTAAGCAAGGAGCTCGGCCTCGATACGATCGCCGAGGGGGTTGAGACGCTGGACCAGGAGCACGCGCTCATGTCGTTGGGTTGCCCGTCGGCTCAGGGTTATCGGTATGGTCGACCCATGCCCGCGGCCGACCTCGAACGCTTGGTGATGGACGGAAGAACATCCGCTGTGCGGATCACAGTGTAGGGGCTCAGCATTGGGTTGAATTCGTCGGCTGTGCAGCCTCCCTTCGCTGATGATAAGACGTTCATATAAAGCGCAGCACATCTGCATGCTCGGAACATTTTGACCAAATCTTGCGTTTCAATGGCAAATCTACGTCAGGAACGCCGATGTCGCAGCTCGGAAAATTAACGGCAAAACTCGCCATCACAGCTTTGGTACTCGGCTCGTCCTTCGCGACAGCCAGGGCATTTCAACTGAGTGAACTTCCAGCTGCTTCAAATTCCTCATCAACCGCGGTTTCCTTCGCTCAAAGCGGAAACGGCCAAACGACTTTCGGTGGAATTCTCTCACCCCGCGAAGTGCGACACGTCCAGTGGTGCGCAACGCGCTACCGAAGCTACCATGCTACAAACAACTCATTTGTCGCGAGATCCGGTGGGCGTCAACAATGTCGGTCACCATTTGGCGTTGCAGCCTGGTAAAATAGCTGGAAGCGTCCGTTGGCCGCGCGTGCGGGGTAGAGGATGCCAACAATCGCAGTCTTTGTATGACGCACCCATCATCGCCCGCGGTTCTTGCGCTTGCAGCCCCGCATACCTACCTCGATATTAAGTAGGTATGCAGAGTAGGTAATCATGGATCAAGACATCATTCGACGTTCGGTTGTCGCGGTGTGTACAAGAATTCCGGACGACGCATTTACCGCGCGAACGCTTGGAACAGCTCGAGAGGGCAGTGGTGTTGTGATCCCTGGAGATGGTCTGGTTCTCACGATCGGTTACTTGCTGACCGAAGCTGAAGAAGTTCGGCTCACCACTTACGATGGCCGTCTCGTTCCTGGTCACGCACTTGCTTATGATCAGGAAACTGGTTTCGGCCTCATACAGGCGTTTGACAAGCTGGATTGTCCTGCGCTTTATTTCGCGAACACAGTCTCAGCAAAGCTTGGGGATGCGGTCCTCGCCGTCGACGGATTTGGACAATCAACCCAGGCGCAACTTGTCGCAAAGCAGGAATTCGCGGGCTACTGGGAATACCTTCTGGAAGAGGCACTTTTCACAGCACCAGCACACCCATACTGGGGTGGTGCGGCATTTGTTGATCAGGATGGTGCGCTGTTGGGATTGGCTCGCTCAAGCTGGAGATGAGCAGGAAAGGCGAGACGTCGCTCATCAATATGGTGGTGCCGATTAACCTGCTTTCGCCTATTCTCGATGACCTTCTGACGCGCGGTAGGGTGCAAAAGCCGGCACGGCCTTGGCTCGGCGCTTTTACAGCAGAAAGCAACGGCGATGTCATTGTTCTCAGCGTGTCGCCCGAAGGACCGGCTGCGAAAGCTGGCCTGAAAGGTGGAGACGTCATATCAGAAGTTCGCGACGAAGAAGTCGGCGGTCTTGCCGATTTTTACCGTCAGGTCTGGAAAAGTGGCCCGGCTGGCGCGGAAATTCCAGTCAGGGTGCTGCGCGACGGGCGCGAGACCTGGCTCAGAGTTAAGTCCGCGGATCGGAATAGCTTCTTGAAGCGACCTCAGCTCCAATAGTGTTTCTCAAATTGATGTCTCCGGCCGTTGCTGGAAACATCAATGTAGATCTTTGGACGTGACGTGGAGAGATATTATCTTTTTTTCAATAGCTTATGATTCTCAGATAGCCGCAATTATGAACAATCACGCAAGCCGTTCGAGTGTTTGGTTCCGAGTTGCGTCGAAGAGTCAGCAACCCAGCTGCGCGCCGTCGAGCCGCTATTTAAAAATCCCGCCGGGAAATTTTTGATGCATCGGCTGGCCACGTCGTCCAATTCCTATGGCTCCAACCCCGCGCAGCGCGCCGTGTTGCGGATATGGGTTTCCATTTCCAGTCGCGCGCCGGCCGGATCGTTGGCGCGCAAGGCCGCGATGATGCGGCGGTGTTCGGCGATGGATGCATTCATCCGTGCTGGATCGGTAATCGGGATCGGCTGGCGCTGGGTGGCCGTCAACTGCTCGTGAACAGTCCGATAGAGAGAGCGCAACATGGCGTTGCTACAGGCGGAAGCGATGATGGCGTGGAACTCCAGATCCGCCTCGACATTGGCCAGCAAGTCCTGCTTCGCCCACCCCTCCTCCATCTGCCGCGTCGCCCGCTCCATCTGATCGAGTTGGCTAGCCATCAGGCGGCCAGCCGACAGGGCGGCAATCTGCCCTTCCAGCATGATGCGCGTCTGGAAAACATCGAAGACCGAGTAGCTATCGGAATAGGGCCATGGTCCCATGTGATTGGATGCCGAGGACGGGCCGCCGGACACAAATGTTCCCCGCCCCGCTTCCGTTTTGAGCAGGCCCAGTGTTTCCAAGGTCAGCAGCGCTTCCCGCAGCGAGGCGCGGCTGATCCCGAATTTCTGCGAAAACTCCCGCTGCGACGGGATCTTCTCGCCCGGCTTAAGGCTGCCGTTCTGGATCATGCTCTGGATTTCGCGGGCGACGGATTGCGGCACCAGTGTCTTGTTCAGCATTGCGTATTCTTCCATCTGCCCCGGCGAGGTGGCTCCCGCAATTTGGCGAAATGCCCAATCTCGCGCCAAGTCTATTTTATCGACACCACGTCTTGCAATTGCCAAACAGGCATGCTTCTTTGGTCTTACTGGTCTGACCAGTTAGACCAATCGTAACCGTGTTAATGCCAAAAAATCAAGGGGAACCTCATGAAAGCGCTGACACTTATTACCTCCACCATTCTGTCCGGCCTTGTGGCCGCAGCAACCTTCACCACATCCGCGACCGCAGCTGATCTGACCGTCGGCGCGAATATCGGCAACGTGCCGTGGGAATTCCAGGACGCTTCCGGCAAGACGGTCGGTTTCGAAATTGACCTGGTGACGGAAATTGGCAAGCGGCTCGGCAAGTCGGTCGAGTTCGTCAACATCCCGTTCAACGGCCTGTTCTCGGCTGTCCAGTCCGGCCGCATCAACATGGCGGTGTCGTCGATCACCATCACCGAGAAGCGGCTGGAATCCGTGACCTTCGCGCAGCCCTATTATGACAGCGACCAGTCGCTCACGGTCACGGCAACCAGCGGCATTACCGGCCTTTCCGGCCTTTCCGGCATGGAAGGTAAGGTCGTCGGCGTCGATACCGGCTCGACCGGCGACATGTGGGCCACCAACAACACCGCGCAGTACAAGCTCGGCGAAATCCGCAAGTTCGAAGGTCTATCGCCGGCCATGCTCGATCTCATGGCAGGTCGCATCGACGGTTATATCAGCGATATCCCGGCCCTGCTCTACTACGTCAAGGACAAGCCGGACCTGAAGGTGGTCGAGCGCATCACCACCGGCGAGAAGTATTCGGTCATGTTCAACAAGGACGATCCTCTCGCCAAGGAAGTCAACGACGTAATCTCAACGCTGAAGAAGGAAGGTTTTGTCGCCAAGCTGCATGAAACCTGGTTCGGCGCCAAGGCCGAGGACACGACCTCGACCGTGATGGTCATGGATATGCCGGCCGCCAAGTAAGCTGGGCCATTCCGTGATGGCGGTACGCCCGCACCGCCATCACCTCTACAGCGATCGCCGGTGGCCTCATGAATCTGCTCAATACCTTCTTCAACATCCCGATCCTGATCGACACGTTTCCGCTTCTTCTGTCGGGACTGCTGGTCACGCTGGAAATCGGCGTTACCAGCATCATTGCCGGCCTGATCGGCGGCCTGTTTCTGGCGCTCGTCCGGCTGTATGGCCCCGGACCGACGCCCTTTCTCGCCAAGATCTACATCGACATCTTCCGTTCGATCCCGCTGCTAGTGCTGCTGATCGTCGTCTACTATGCCCTGCCCTTCGTCGGCATCCGCTTCTCCCCGTTCGTCTCCGCTGTCGTGGCGCTGACGCTGGTATCTTCCGCCTATACCGCCGAAATCTTCCGCGCCGGCATCGAGGCCATTCCACACGGCCAGTTCGAAGCCTCGCAGGCATTGGGACTTTCGCCACGCCACATGATGGTCGACGTGATCCTGCCGCAGGCGATCAAGATCGTCATTCCGCCGCTCACCAACAACTGTATCAACGTGCTGAAAGACACGGCGCTCGCATCCGTCGTCGCCATGCCGGACCTCCTGAAGCAGGCAACCCAGGCACAGGCGCTCTCCGCCAACCCCACGCCGCTCATCGGCGCCGCACTGATCTATATCGCCCTGCTCTGGCCGCTGGTCAGCATCGTGGCACGGCTGGAAAAACGCTTCGGCAGGGAGAAGCGCCCATGAGCCCGATCATCATGATCAGCAACCTGAAAAAGGCCTACGGGATCTTCACCGTCCTGCATGGCATCGATCTCGATATTTCCGAGGGCGAGGTCGTCTGCGTCATCGGTCCATCGGGTTCAGGAAAATCGACACTGATCCGCTGCATCAACCGGCTGGAGGCCTTCTCCGATGATAGCAGTATCGTAGTCGACGGCGTCACGGTCGGGCCGGGCAAGGCGCTGGCGAAGGTGCGCGCCGAAGTCGGCATGGTGTTCCAGTCGTTCAACCTCTTTCCGCATCTGACGGTGCTCAAAAACGTCATGCTGGCACCGATGCGGGTGCGCGGCACGAAACCGGCGGAAGCCGAGCGCAAGGCACGCGAACTGCTGGCCCGTGTCGGCATCGAAACCCAGGCGGAGAAATATCCCGGCAAGCTTTCCGGCGGCCAGCAGCAGCGCGTGGCGATTGCTCGTGCGCTTGCGATGGAGCCCAAGGTTATGCTGTTTGATGAGCCGACGTCGTCGCTTGATCCGGAAATGGTGGGCGAAGTGCTGGACGTGATGAAGACGCTTGCCGGCACCGGCGTCACCATGGTCGTCGTCACCCATGAAATGGGCTTTGCCCGCCAGGTGGCCGACCGGGTCATCTTCATGGATGGCGGCCGCATCATCGAACAGGGCACACCGACCGAAATCTTCGACAATCCCAAGGAGGAGAGGACGCGCAGCTTTCTGCGCGCCGTTCTCGATCACTGAGAAAAACAAAATCGGGTCTGGAGGACCACATGCCGAACCAAGATACATCCGCAACAGGCGCGCTGGATATCGATTTCGTCCGCAGCCAGTTTCCCGGCCTTTCCCATGGCTGGACCTTTTTCGACAATGCCGGCGGATCGCAGATCCTGAAACGCGCCGTCGAGCGGATCAACACGTTTCTCTATGACAAGAATGTCCAGATCGGCGGCAGCTACGAGGTCTCGCAGGCGGCCGCAAAGGCGCTCTATGAGGCTCGCACCGCGGCAATGCATCTCGTCAATGCGTCGCGACCGGAAGAAATCGTCTTCGGCAACTCGACGACGGCGCTATTGCAAAACCTCGCCCGTGCCATGACGAGCCAGCTCACACCCGGCGACGAGATCATCGTCACGATCGCCGACCATGAATCCAATATCGGTCCTTGGGACAAGTTGCGCGATGCCGGCATGGTCATCAAAACCTGGCCGCTCAACAAGGACACCTATACACTTGATCTTGCCGATCTAGAACCGCTCATGACCGAGCGCACGAAACTCGTCTGCGTCACCCATGTCTCGAACATCCTAGGCTCCATCAACCCCGTGCGCCAGATTGCCGATTTCGTCCATGAAAGGGGCGCGCTGATCTGCGTGGATGCCGTCGCCTATGCGCCCCACCGCACGGTCGACGTTCAGGCCTTCGATGTCGATTATTACGTTTTCAGCCTCTACAAGACATATGGGCCGCACTATGCGCTGATGTACGGCAAGTACGATCATCTTCTGGAGCTGGATACGCTCTACCATTATTTCTACGGCAAGGACAAAGTGCCCGGCAAGCTGGAGCCCGGCAACCCGAACTACGAACTCGCCTATGCCACCTGCGGTATTGTCGACTATCTCGGCGAACTCGGCGAAAAGGCCGGCGAGACGGGATCGACGCGCGAAAAGATCGTCGCGGCTTACAGTGCGATCGCCGTACAGGAAAATGCCCTTGTCGAGCGTCTTCTGACCTATCTGCGCGGTCGTAACGACTGCCGCATCATCGGCCACAGCGCCAATCGCGACGGCACCCGCATCCCAACCATCAGCTTTATCTTCGACGGCCGGGATTCGGCGGAAATCTGCAAGGCGATGGATGCACATCGGATCGCCATTCGGTTTGGCGACTTCCACTCGCGGCGTCTAGCCGAATATCTGGATCTCACCGAGAACAACGGCATGGTCCGTGTCTCGATGGTCCATTACAACACGATCGAGGAGATCGACCGGATGACGAAGGCGCTGGACGCGATCCTGGGATCGACCGCCGGCTCCCCCACCGCCGGCTGATCAACCGGAGAGACCGCATGCCCTTCGACACGATCATCCGCAACGGCACCGTTGTCACAGCAAGCGATACCTTCCGGTGCGATGTCGGCATTCGAGACGGTCGTATCTCGGCCATGGCCGAGAGCCTCACCGATGCGCCGGAAATCATCGACGCCAGTGATCTCTACGTCATGCCCGGCGGTATCGACAGCCATGTACATATTGCGCAACCATCTGGAGACGGCATCATCATGGCCGACGATTTCGCCAGCGGTACGCTGTCCGCGGCCTTTGGCGGCAACACGACGATCATGCCGTTCTGCCTGCAGGAAAAGGGCACGACGCTCAGGGAAGCGCTGAAAGACTATCACGCCAAGGCGGATGGCGAATGTTACATCGATGTCAGCTTCCACATCATCGTCTCCGACCCGACAAGCTATGTTCTTGGCCAGGAACTCCCTGCCCTTGTCGAAGACGGGTACACCTCGATCAAGGTCTTCATGACCTATGAAAACCTGCGCCTGCACGACGACGAAATCCTGGCGACGCTGGACAGCGCCCGGACTTCCGGCGCGCTGGTCATGGTTCACTGTGAGAACGAAGATGCCATCCGCTTCCTGATCGGCCGCCATGAGGCCAACGGCGAACTTGCTCCGAAATATCACGCGACGAGCCGGCCGGTCGCGGCCGAACGGGAAGCAACCCACCGTGCGCTTTCGCTCGCCGAAATCGTCGATACGCCAATCGTCGTTGTCCATGTCTCAAACCGCGAGGCGATGGAAGAAATCCAGCGGGCGCGCGGGCGCGGCAGCAAGGTGGCCGGCGAAACCTGCCCGCAATACCTGATGCTAACCGCAGACGATCTCGATGCCACCGAACTGGAAGGAGCGAAATTCGTCTGCTCGCCGCCACCGCGTGACAAGGCAAGCCAGATAGCCTGCTGGGAGGGATTGCAGAACGGCACGTTCGACCTGTTTTCCTCCGACCACTGCCCGTTCCGCTACGACGACGACACCGGAAAGCTCAACGAGAAGGGCAAGAGAAACTTCCGCTGGATCCCGAACGGCATTCCCGGTGTGGAGACACGGCTGCCGATCCTGTTTTCGGAGGGCGTGGGCAAAGGCCGGATCGATCTCAACCGGTTTGTTGCGCTGTCGTCCACCAACCACGCCAAGCTCTATGGCCTCTATCCGCAAAAGGGCACGATCGCCATCGGCTCGGACGCCGATATCGTGCTCTGGGACCCGAAGAAATCCGTTGTGATCACCAACGACATCCTCCACCACGGCGCCGACTATACCCCGTATGAGGGTCTGCAAGTCACCGGCTGGCCCGTGCGGGTGATGGTGCGTGGCAAGACGGTGACGGATGGCGAGAAACTCGTTGTTGCCAAGGGGGCCGGCACCTATCTGGAACGCGCTCGCTCGACACTGTTCTAGGCTCCATACTCAATCGAACCACCGCCTCGACACCGCAGGATAGCGTGAACAGCTATCCAACGGTCAGCATCGAAAACCCCGACACGGGCGCATTGCGACCAAGCAGATGAGTTTTTACAGCTGGCCGCAATGCATGGAATTTCGCAGGCGACTATGCGGCCTTTGCCTTTACCGTGGTCTTGCTGATCGACGTCACCGCGAGGTTGGTAAGCTTGTTGTTGCTTGCCTTTCCTCGTCTAGTATTTCGCTCAGAAGCTTGTGGGCTTCATCGTGGCCAGATCCTTCGCCCATTCCCGAAGTGGATCCTAGCGGGCAATCTGGTAGTGTTCCACGGCTTGGCAGGTGGCCAGAAGTCCGGCGTCGAGCGCGGTCCCCTCGGCCTCTTCTATCAATCCATCGGCTTCCTTGAGTAGGCCTTCTACGGCATCGCATTTTTCACCCGATGGATTGATCAGATCCGGGCGCCGCCCGTCGCATCGATCATCCGCCTGTTAGTCCACTGCGCATCATTCGACGCCAAGAAGGCGACCACATCGGCGATTTGTTCGGCACGGCTAGCACGCAAAAGATTTAGGGGGCCTCGGCGCTAGCGCCGACGTCCGGCCATTCGGCATTCATGTCCATCTCGGTGACGCCTTGCATGACAGCATTGGGTGTGATCCCGCGGGCCGCGAACTCGGGCGCCAGTGCCAAGGTTATCTGCTAGTGCTGTTTACCGTGCTTCGCCACTGGCTAATCCGACTGCCGGCTTTCAAGAACTCGATCAGGTCCTGTTAATGGCCGAAACGACGGCGCAAAGCTGCCATGACCACACACTTATTTGCCTTTAACAGATTGGAACCGCTGCTCCATATGATTGCAGCCTTAAGAAGATTCGCGGGTATTTGATATTGTTGCGATTTTGCGAGCGCTCATCGCTCATTGCGCCGCTCTTTTTTAGTTCCCCCAGCGCCGGGGACGCTGGCGCAAAATCGCAACCCGAGCGTCCTCGAGATCTCGATTCCCCACATGCCCGCCTGAACGGCGCGCACCGATAGACCGATCTTCAGCACACTAAAGCTGGACTTCGATTCGCAAGATCGTTAGGCAAACCGGTCATAGCCGGCAGGTTGTTCGCTACTTCTTGAAGGGCCTTTCGTCGATGTCATTGAACAGCGCAGCTTCCAGCCATGGCTCTCAACATCTGTCTAATGTGCAGACACCATGACGCGTCTATGACTTCCGGGGGCATGGTTGTCTTGGTGCTTGGAAGGAGAGCTGGGCAGACCACTGCAAATTTTTTACAGCCCAAACGAATTACTGGTGTCTATCGACGCACATTGCAGCCGACCCTGGCTGGGCAATTTCACTTTTCTGAAATTTTTGCCGCAATTTGGCACGCTTCCCGCCGTGTCTGTCTGAAGAAGCTGGTCAATGTCGGGGTCATGCCAATGAACCACAGACCAGATTCGGTGTGAGAGACCGCGTCATCTTTCCTAATCGGATAGCCGTGCTCGTCGAGGACCGGGATGGTCTTCAGGAGATGCGGGAGCGACGAGGCGTAACCAGCCGCGGCGATAACGACGTCCGGCACAACTTCTCGCCCATCAGCAAGCCGCACGCCATTCCTCGTAAATTCAGCGACTGCTGGCACCACCATAATCCGGCCCGCCTTGATGGCAGCTACACATCCGTCATCGACCGGAATCGCAATCTGCTCGTTTGCAAGTCTTGTGGCCGCGTCCGCTCTCCCAGCGGGAAATCCGAGCTTCGACCGCTTGCCGAACGCCAGGAACTGCGTCGAAGCAATCAGCAGATCTACACATTGTGTCGGGAGCATTTCCATGACAGGCGACAGGCGATGGAGAGCAAAGCCGCCGAGACGCTTGGGAAGGATGGAAGGGCCGCGTCGAACGGAAAACCAGATTTGACCCGTGTTCACACGGCTCAAATGGTTGAGGATGTCGAACCCGGAATTGCCACCGCCGACAACGAGGACGCTACGCCCAACATATTCTCCGGCGTCTCCAAAGTCTGCGGCATGGATCACCGTCCCTTGGAATTCATTCAGCCCAGGCCAGGCAGGCAAAACAGGGTTTGCGTCGCGCCCGGTTGCAATGATCACATTTCTTGCGAAGATTTGACCGTGCTTCGTTGTTACGATGAAATGGCCGTTGCTCTTCGATACCGAGCCGACCTCGACACCAAAATTGATGTTGAACAAGTGCAGCCGGGCGAACGCCTGCAGATGAGCCACCACCGCGTCGCGTTTGGGAAATGCAGCCGTTCCAGGCGGATATTTCATTTCGGGCAAAGACGAAAGATCGCGGTGCGTATTCAGCGTTAGCTTTGGGTGTCGCGTTGCCCACGACCGGCCGATGTCTGGGTCTTTCTCCAGAAGAATGGCGTCGATGCCGCGTTTCTTCAGCATATAGGCGCAGGTCAGTCCTGCCAGCCCGGCCCCGATCACGACCGCCTCGTGAATTCTTTCGTCCGAACTCATAGGGTTCCACAGGTCATCAAGACAATCGGCTGTTCATCGGATCCATTAGCTGGCAATGTATGGGCGAATAAATGATCCGATATCAATCCGCATTGAGACAGCTTACGCAAGGCGAATACACGGAAATTCGTCGCACAGGAACCGCAGTGCATGCCTAATCTGCGAAAGATGTTCGACGCGCTGCTCGACGCGACCCTTCCAAAACACACCGATTTCAAACCAGATGCCGCTACCAAGCTGGAACTCTGTCGGCGCTATGGTGATTTCTCGCTGGCTTACTCAACGGCAGTGCAACCAGATCTCAGCTACTTTGGCGATGCCAAGGGCTACATCGCTTACGCGACGAAAATGGGGCACACGTTCGTGCTGGGAGATCCTGTCGCCGATCCCACCGCCAAGGCTGACTACATCAGACGGTTCGTCGCGGCATCGAACAATCCTTGCTTCGTGCAGATTGGACACGAAACAGCGAGCGTACTGTCAGACCTGGGGTACCGCATCAACCAGATGGGCGTCGACACAAAGCTGAGTTTGGACACGAATTTGTTCTCCGGGAAGAAAAACGAGACGGTCCGATACTCCGAAAAGTGGCTCCTGAAAAAGAACTACCGCATCGTTGAGTGCGACGGCACGATCGCAGACGCAGAACAGGTGCGTCAGATTTCGACGAACTGGCGAAACGGGAGGATCGTGCGTCGCCGGGAGATGCGGTTCCTGAACCGCCCTTTTCAGCCGGATCTGGCGCCGCATATGCGTCGCTTCGTTATCATCGATCCCGACAATCGCCCAACGGCCATCCTCGATTTCGATCCAATCTTCAGAGGCGGCGATGTCATAGGCTATACTGCTGCGTTCAAGAGGAAGCTGACGGGCACGACGCCACATGCAGAGATCGGCCTCACGAAATTTGCAGCTGACAGATTCAAAGAGGAAGGCCGTTCTGTCGTCACCTTCGGACTGTCGCCTCTCGCCGCGATCGCCGAAAGTGGATTTGCCGAGAGCCGAATATGGAGAGGGTTCTTTGAGCGGGCCTATCTGTCCAAACACGTCAACGAGAAAATCTTCAATCTTCAGGGCCAGGCGGCGTTCAAACGGCGGTTCCACGGTGAGGAACTGGCGACATACATTGCTTTCAAACGCGGAACTCCTTTCGAGATGATTGCGTTGCTCCGCCTGTTGAAGACGCTCTGAACAAAATTAGGCCCATCACTGTGAAAAATTTCTGGAGGCAATACGCAGTAGAATGCAGCCCTCAGCCACGGCGCTCCAGAACACGAAAGCAAGACGACGCCGCTACCCTGAACCGTACACGACTGTTTCAAGGGTTGCTCGATTTCGGACTTCCACTCTTCGGAAAGGAAGTTCGATTGCTTTTCGCGCTGAACGGGGTGCTTTCAACGGCGGCACAGCTCGTAGCGCCTCGCTGGTCCAACCTGAGAGATTCACGTTAATTGGTTCAGTTCCGCGTGAAACCAACAGTGCAAGCGCGACCTATCCAACGGTCGCGTGAAGGCTCGCTCCTACGTACCGAGACGCCCGTGAGCCAAAACGTATCACTCCGCAACGAGAACGTTGAAGTAACCCGTCGCACCGTGGACCGACCGCTCACTGGCACCGAAGACGCCTTCGTCGACCGTACAATCGAAGCCGAGGAGCATCGCGAGGAAGCGGTGGTTTCAAATGATGCTCGGGTCGTCGAGTAAATCTCACTCTGAAAGACTACCAAGCAGCGCGAAGAGACGATTTCCGACACTGTTCGAAAGACCGAAGTCGAAATCGGAGACGGACGGGATGGCGCTGTCCGCACCGATGGCATGACTGGCCTTCGCCGAAACTTTGCTCAAAATTGAGGGCGGCCGGAGCGGTCAACCACGTCGTATATCACACCGACGTGATCACAAGGATCGTCAACGGCCATCCAAACAGCCAGATCGACGAGTTGTTGCCGTGGTCATATCGCCCAGTTAGAATGGTTGGATAGCTCCACCAACGGGTATGTCATGACAGACAAGAGCATCATTTGGGAACAAGATGGGATTGATTCCGGCTGGTTCTTTGCTAAGGACGTCGGGTCGGTGCAAAGCAACGTCAGCTATCGCTCCGGCGGCTGGTGGTTCCTGGCACAATGGCTGCCCGATACCGAGGAGCATGATATCGGGCCATTCAAAACCAAAGTTGCAGCGATTGCTGAAGCGGAGCGCCTTGCTGCCCTGCAGTGATAATGAAACCCGTCAAGCCCTGAATACCGCAGAACAGCGCTTACGATGGAGAGCTTCTTCTCATCACTGAAAACGAAGAGAATGGCACGGAAGGTTTACCGCACGAGGAACGACGCCAGAGCGGATGTGTTCGATTACATCGAGCGCTTCTATATCCGAAGCGCCGCCACTCGACACTGGGCTACCTCAGCCCCAATGACTTTGAAACCAAGGTGGATTAGCTTAACCTCCTGTCCGATAAACCGGCAGCAGGCCAGCCGCCCTTAAGACGGCGTGATGCTACCCCACCCTTGACGGGATTTGCACCTTCGACACCTAAGTAGAAGGGCCAATGACAAAAAACACAACGAGTTATGCTGTAACCTGGGCCTAAAGCCTATCTCCGGCTCTGCCGCATAAATTGCATTCACTGGATGCTAAACGGGAAGTATTTAGCATTGATCATATCATACGTTCCATCCTCTTTGATCTTGTTCAGTGCTAAATCAAAGGTCTTACGGAGAGCCTCGTCATCAAGGCGAACGGCAATACCGGCACCATCTCCAAAATACGTTGGATCCTTTATGTCGTCGCCGACAAATTTGCAGCAGGTGCCCGCTTTGGTGTTCGAAATCCAGTCATAAATGGCGAGCTTATCTTCCATGATGATATCGACTGCGCCACTTGCGAGCGCTTCATAGAGCTTCGGCGACTCCGCAAATACAACAGTGTCGATACTGCGGTAAAATTCGGAAGCGTAGCTTGCCTGTGATGTCGACAACGTCACGCCGAGTTTCAAATCTTTGATTGATTCAGGCGTTACTTCTTTCAAATCGGCGCCCTTGGGCACGATAAACACCGACGGACTGTCATAGTACCGCTGCGTAAAAGCTACTTTTTCCCGACGCTCGGCGCTCATGGACATGGATGAAATGATGGCATCGTACCTTTTCGCAATCAGGTTTGGGATCATACCATCCCACTCTTGGACGACAAATTCGCAAGTCAGATTCGCGGCTTCGCAAAGTGCTTTTGCGATATCAACGTCGAAACCTTGGAGCTGTTTATTTGAGTCCAGATAGTTAAACGGCGGGAAGATACCTTCAACTGCAATCCGCGTCACCCCGCCTGAATCCATCGTTTGTGCAGATGCGGTGGAATGCTGTGAAAATAGAAAAAAAACACTCGCAGCTACTGTTGAAATTGCCAGCTTCATATTTTCGATATTCATTACATAAAACCCTGCGAGAGATATTTTGAACGGCAAGTGTCGTCCGCGCTATCGGATCATGTCGGCGTTAATTTTCTACTCCCTGACCTTATCCAACATTGACCAGCGTTCCATAATTCTTTTGTAATCATTTTTGCACACCCTTTAGCTCATAGAGGGGGCTGCTTTGTTTGTGAATCTCACCAGACATATTTCGACGAAACGTGCGATCGAGGGGAAATCAAAATCAATTCTGACACTTGTTGTGGCCAGCGGCATCGGCGCGCTTTTGCTTGTTGTTTTGGCAGCAGTTTGGGCTGGAGCTGAAAGCGACGCGGCGGCCTTAGAAAGACAACGGCAGCTTGTGACGGCAAGATTGAACGATCAGGTTTCCAGAGTCGCTCAAGACATGCAATTGATGGGTGCCGGATACGCATCGCTCCTTGCCGATTTTACAGATCTCAACTCGAGGCCTGCGACTGAGAATAGAAACGCGGCAAGTTCCCACCTGACCTCGGCCAGGAAATTTAGCGAGATCGTCACGCATGTGTTCGGCTATGACATGGTCTTTATCGTCAACGCGTCCGGTCAGCTCTCTATTCCGACTGGCAAGCCGACAGCAAAGCGATTCAACTGGGTCCGCCCGCTGTTGATCCCCATGTTGCGCGGCGTTCGTGAGAAGCAGCGACAATTGAGCGGTGGGGACCTATCACGGGAAGAAGGCTCATTCTTTGCAAGCGCGGAATTGATGCGTCTTGAGGGGCGGCCGTCGATCACCGGTATCGTCCCCATCGTGCCGGTCACTGATCCACAGGAACCACAGCCGGTACTATCCAGCGACGAGCATTACCTTATAGCGTTTCGTTTTCTCGATGGAGCAGCACTGGATGCTCTCAGCCGGGAACAAGGACTAAATGGCGCTCGCTTCGCTCGAACAGCAGACAACGATCTGACCGAAGTGGCGTTCCAGGTGGAGGCTTCAGCGACGAAAGAACCGCTTGGTTTTATCGTTTGGACGCCCGACCTTCCCGGTTCACGAGTCATAGGACGTTTAGCTCCGGCCCTATCGATCGTGACAATTCTATTGGGCATATTGTTTTTTACACTAATCGTCCGGCTCCGGCGCAGTTGGCGAGAGTTGGAGATCAGTGAACTTAATGCACGACACCTTTCTCTGTATGATGTTCTGACCAAGCTCCCGAACCGAGCTCTGTTTACAAGCAAACTTGACGATGCGTACTCGGATGCAAAATCGACCGACCGGTCCGTTGTCGTTGCCTTTATCGATCTGGACAGGTTCAAAGAGGTAAACGATACGTTCGGTCACGCGGTGGGCGACGAGCTGATATTGTCGGCGGCACAGCGCATGCAAGCCTTGCTTTCTCCGGCTGACACGCTTTCCCGAATTGGAGGCGATGAGTTCGCCCTGATCCTCACAGACCAGAATTTCAAGAATGCCGGCTTGGAATTTTGCGAGTACCTAATTGCGGAACTTTCACATCCATTTGTCTTGCGCAACGGCACAGCTGTCGCTCAAATCGGTTGCTCGATTGGCATTTCTCTGATTTCAGGTAACGGACAGCCGCCTCATGAGGTCCTCCGTCAAGCCGACGTCGCACTGTACCACGCTAAGTCCTCCGGCCGGGGTCGGTGCTTCCGATACGAGCACGCGATGGACGCCGATAAGTTGGATCGGTCGTATCTAACCGAAGCATTGCGCGCCGAGCTTGAAAACACATTCTCTGAAGAGAACCAATGGCATTCCCCTCATTCCAATTTCGAGGTGTTTTACCAGACGATCCACCGGGCGGGTGGCGAAAATAGTGCATGTGGCGCAGAGGCATTGATACGGTGGCGGCATCCTACCAAGGGATTGCTGTCGCCGGACAAATTCGTTCCTCTTGCGGAAGAAACCGGCCTCATTAATCTTCTCGGCAAGTTTGTGCTTGAATGCGCGTGCATGACAGCGGTGTCTTGGCCAAGCGATCATGTGATTGCGGTGAATGTTTCACCCCGACAGTTAAAACGCGCCGACTTCGCTGAGGAAGTTCTGTTAGTTCTGAAAACGACTGGTTTGCCACCTGGTCGTCTAGAACTTGAGTTGACGGAAACTGCTCTCGTTGAAAGTGCCGATCAGGCTCAGAGAACGCTCGAAAAGTTACGGCGACATGGTGTGAAGGTTGCTCTCGACGATTTTGGAACCGGCTTTTCGTCCCTCAGTCACCTTGTCCAATTTGGGATCGACAGGATCAAAATCGATCGATCGTTTGTACGCCTTGTCGATACGAAAAGCGACGGCACAGCGATCGTTGCAGCGATAACCGGGCTTGCAAGAAACTTGGGAATCTCCACAACCGCTGAAGGGGTCGAGACAGAGGCCCAAAGGGACTTCCTGAGCGCACTTGGGTGTAGCGAACTGCAAGGTTATCTTTTATCGAAACCTTGCCCGGTTCGAGACTTAAAGATTGTGACCGCACTCATTCCGGAGACTGCAAGGACCAAAGCAATTTCCCCTTAGAATGCGTTGTCACTGATGCCTTGAAGGGAAGTGAATCAACGACGCCTTGTCCGGATAGACTAGGCGCTTGATATGCCCGCCAGAATCACGGTGCTGGCGATGCTTCGGTAGCCGCTTGCCATAAGGGGGTGATGAGCGCGATCAATTTCACGCGAAAGTGGCCGCCCGGTCGGCGCGGCCAATGCCAGCGATCAAGCCGCAACCGCGGTGCGGGCGTCATAGTCGGCGGTCCATTGCAGCGATGGCCGCTCGCCACAACGCTCAATCCAGGCCTTGACCACGTCGCTGTCTGGGGTTGCTGCGGGGTACCAGGCAAAGGGCGAATGCAGCAAAAGATCGACAGCTGTGTATCGCTCTCCCATCAGATAAGGGCTCTCTTTAAGCGCGGTTTCCAGGCGTGTCGCAAGTTCCGCCGGACTGCGGAAGGTAAAATTCACAAAAGGATGGGAAATCCCGGCTGCCTGCAAGATCAGTACAGGTTCGACCACGCCGGCATACCAGGCGAGCCAGCTGAGATACCGACCGCGCTGCGGATCGCCGGCAACAGGCGCCATCTTATTTTCCGGGAAGAGATCCGTCAGGTACTGAATGATCGCGATGCTCTCCCAGATGACGACGCCGTCGTGCTCGAGCAGCGGCACCTTGCCTTCAGGATGCGGGTTGTTTGGATCTTTACGACCGCTGCCATCGCCGCGGGTGATGTCAACGATCTCGATCGCGACTTTGTCGATGGCGTCCAGTTCGCGAAGCAGGGTAACGATACGCGTCGAGCGCGAACGGGGGGCGTGAAAGAGCGTCAGCATAGTCTGGATCCTCGGTTGCGTTTGGCAATGCGGATCTTGTACAGTCCGCCAACTGCCAGTTTCCGTCAGTAGGCTTCATCTATCCTCCAAAGTCATGGCTCGTAGTGATCGTCTGTTCCGCCTGCTCCAGGCGCTTCGCACTCTCCCCTCCCCGGTCACGGCCGCGCGCCTTGCCGAGGAGACCGGCGTGTCGTTGCGTTCACTCTACAGGGACATCGAGAGCCTGCGCGCCGCGGGTGCAGTCATCGATGGCGAGCGCGGCTTCGGCTACAGGCTGACGGAAGACATTGCCTTGCCGCCGCAGACGTTCACACGGCTTGAAATCGAAGCCTTGGTGCTCGGCCTTGCCGAGGTGCGACATATGGGTGAACCAGCTCTCGCGGCAGCCGCAGATTCCGTGCTTTCGAAGGTCACAGCAACGCTGCCCGACCGGCTACAACGTCAGGCGGTTCATGCCGCCTCCCAGGTCTATCGGTTCGAGCGCCGCGATCCGCCGGTCGTCGATGTCGGCCTTTTGCGCGAGGCTTGCTGGCAAGAACGCGCCTTAGTGATAGGCTATGTGGACGTGGAGCAGCAACGGACAGACCGGCAAGTGCTGCCGCTGGCAATCGTCTATCTGGAGAGGACGCTGGTGTTGCTTACCTGGTGTTGCCTGCGCCAGGATTTCCGCAAGTTCCGCGTCGACCGTATCGCCGACATCCAGATGGCGGAGGAGAGTTTCCGTCCGCGCCGGGTTCAGATGCTCAGGGACTTCGTTGCCATTCTGAACGCCGGTGCGCCCGAAATGTCAAAGATGATATTGAGCAGCCAGTAACCAAGACGACAATGCGGCCGGTGTAACCACGGACCGCGTTCGGACTGCATTTCGCAGATACAGCAGATGTCCGAACGGCCACGTTGCGGCGTGATGCTGTCACTGTGAGTTGGCGGCATGAATTCGAGCAAAAATGCCTTGGCAGCCTCTTCGCTTAGAAGGCACTTGAACCGTCGACCAGTTAATTTTTTAATCAGGTGGTTGACATGGGTCTTTCCCCAGCATGGCGCAGGATCCCCCTCATTCAGGGGAACGCAAAAGCACCAGCCTATGAAGCTGGCGCCATTGAGATTTGTCAAGGATGACATCAAAAGGCAAACGATGACCGCCGCCCGTTTTTGCAGAGATCGATCAGAAGATTACGAAATCGTTTGCGGTCAGCCCGAAATTAATGCCGACCTTCGCAAACAACACGGAACCGCCAGCCGCGTTGCCGTTGCTATCGTAGAAGATGTTGCCCG
Source organism: Hyphomicrobiales bacterium (assembly GCA_900472785.1). Classification (GTDB taxonomy): domain Bacteria; phylum Pseudomonadota; class Alphaproteobacteria; order Rhizobiales; family Rhizobiaceae; genus Pararhizobium. The sequence continues at coordinate 36,501 of UCJH01000034.1, forward strand.
TATCCGTTTCGTAAATGATCCGGTCGGAGGCATCGAGCGCGATGCCTGAGGCATTGGCCGTGAATGCTGTAGAAGCGAGGACTCCTGCTGTCGTCAGCGCTGTGAATATCCCGTTTTCGAGGCGGATCGTATCGTCCGCAACGCTGAAATCCGTGATGCGATCAACGTTTGTTGTGGCGCTAAGGGCGGTGCTGAAAACGAAACTGTCGATGCCGATACCGCCGGCAAGGGTGTCATTGCCTGCGAGACCGTTCAAACTGTCATTGCCGCCACCGCCGTTTATGATGTTGACGGCGACATTGCCAATAATCGAATTGGCAAGGCTGTTGCCTATTCCGTTAATGGCGCTGGTTCCAATGAGTGTCAGGTTCTCAACGCTGCCGCGCACGGTCGCGCTTTCTGTCAGATTGAATGTGATGGTGGAAAGCACCTTATCCGTTCCCGCACCGCCGAAACTGGCTTCGTCTACGAGATCACCGCTGGAGCCGACCGTGTACGTGTCGTTGCCGGCACCACCAAACATCTCATCGATGCCTGCACCTCCGTCGATCGTGTCGTTGCCACCGTTGGTCCGGATGGTATTGTTGGCCGCATTGCCGATCACAACATCGTTCAACTCGCCGGTGCGCACACCTTCAATGCTGATCAGGGTGTCGGTGTAACCAAAACTATCGCGCGCTTTGCCCGTGGCGAGGTTGACGTTGACAGCCTGGTCTCCGCCACGGTTGATGTCGCGGTCGTACCGCACCATGTCAAAACCGCCGCGCCCATCAATAATGTCGGCACCGCCAAGGCCCCTGAACTCCTCAAAGGCGACATTGCTACCGCGCATAGTATCAACGAACTGAGTGCCGACAAATTTCTCGATCGAGGTGAAAGTTTCGGCGTTGCCGTAGGGGTCACTCACAGTACCTGCGATAGAATCGATCACAACGCCCCGGAAAGCTGCAGCATTGTTATAGGCATCGGAGAAATTGATGCCGTCATCGTCCGCGCCGCCATTATACGTATCCCGGCCCTCGCCGCCTGCAAAGAAATCGTAGCCTGCCCCGCCGTTGAACGTATCATTGCCACGCCCGCCCTCGAACTCATCGTCGCCCGCACCACCATTAAAGATATCGTTACCGCTCGCCAACCATTCGGCGAATCGCCACGGATCGAAGACATCGGCTGCGGCTTCAAAATTGGGCAGTGAAATCGAAAGGCCGATCCAGTCAGCGATAACCGTCGTCCCGTTCGCAGCCAACACCGAAATTGTTGTCACGGTTCCAGCTTTGGCATTACCGTCAGCGTCCAGCGCGAAGCCGCTACCGCTAAGCCGCAGTTTCAAGCCATTGTCCAGACTGAAAAGGATGGCGGTCGGCGTGAGCGAAACAACATTTGCCGTGTCGGCATTCACAATTTCAGCGAACCATGGATTGTAGTCAAAACCCGCAATTGGAGTCGTACCGCGGTAAGTATAGGTCGGCATTATCAATTCCCCTGATGAAAGTCTGGTGTGAGCGAAATCCGGTTCAATAGTGCTTTGTAAATCTCTTTATCGGAGGGACGCTACAAAAAGTTTAGTGTGCTAAAAATTAATTACGAGATAGTGTTAATGCTGCAATACATACTCGATTTCTAAAATGCTGGCTTACACCCAACTTTGAAAAACAATTTTACAGTCTACGCAAATGCTTCTAGACGCCCAAAGAACCAGCGCCTAAGTGCTGGAATCTCAACCTCAGAGCTATAATACCTTGGATAGCGGCTTCCCTTTTAGACCCTTCGAGGGTCAGCCATGTATTTTTACGGTATTGCCCGTGGCATCGATGAGCGGCGGATTAGGCATGATCGCATTCGCAAATCAGTTGACGCTTAGACACGTTCCTTGGAGATATCGATGATCTCAATCTGGCAAAGGCCGAGCTGCGGCCCCTGGCCGAGAATGTCTGGCGCTTTTGCGAGGCCCGTGACATCACGGGAAAGACGATCACCGTCAAAATCAAATATTCGGATTTCAGCCAGGCAACACGCAGCAGGATCATGTCCGGATCCGTATCGGACATCGACGTGATCCTGGAGATTGCAGAGACCCTGCTCGCCTCAGTGTTTCCGTTTAAACGTCCGGTCCGGCTCTTAGGGATGACCCTTTCGTCGCTCAACACCGAAGAGAGCGGGCAAGAACCGCAGCTCGTCCTTGGACTTTGATCCCCGCCGGCCTTGAAAACGAAAAAGCCTGCCGCGGGAGGAAGTGCGGCAGGCTTTCCGAAAAGAACCGAACAGAGAGCTCAAGAGGAGGAGTGCCGCTTTTCCGACAGACGCCCCTTGGGAAGAGGAGTGGGCCGTCTGAAATCGAAGCTCTGCGGGAGGAGGTGTATTGCTTCGATGAAAATCAGGATGCTCATTCGCTCCGCGCATTAAATAGACTTTGATGCAGTGCAGCTACGCGGAAAATGTACGACCTAGTTTCGATGAGAGCGATCCCCAGCGCAGCGCCTAGCGGCCACCAGACACAAAAACGCCCGCGTCATCAGCGGGCGCAGATTCAATAAGCATGCGCAGGAAAAAGTTGCTTAGCGAGCGACCGACTGGCGAGCAACGCTGTGAATGTCTGCGCGATTGATACCGAGGTCCTGCAGTTTGCGCGAGCTCATGCGGCCAAGTTCAGTAACGGTCTGACGATACTTGCGCCAGTTATTGAAAGAGCGTGCCACGTTCATGATGATCCCCTTTCGTGAGGTCTCTTGACGCCCTGCCTTGGTTCCAACGTCATTTCGATGATCCGAATATAGGCCGTTGCCCGCCGGTCGATAAGGCACAAGGTCTCAGGTCGGCCATGCGCTCAAAGCATAGGTCTAATCAGAGATGAGAGACATCCTCACTTCACCTTTTCTCCCTGTAGAATATCATTCCGCCGTGGTGCAGCGTGTCACTGTCGACGAAAGTGCCGTCGGCAGTGAAGCCGGTGTCGTCCCAGTAGTCGATGTGCATGCCGGTCACGCGGTAGCGGCCCTGGTAAGCGCTGCGGCGATTGCCGCGAGCTTCGTCGTAGCGGCCGGTAGGAAGAAGCGCCTGACGAATACGGCCGTCGCCGGTGACCCACATGCCGAGATAAGGATGGCTCTGCGGCTGGGCAATGGCGATGGTGTCGTTGTTTGACGCGTTGTTGATTTGAGTCGGCATGGTGTTCTCTGCCTTTACATTGGGGACCACCGCGCCAACAGACACGGCGGTGACGATGAAGAGAAGGGGATTTCTCATGGTCGCTTCTCCTCGGGTGGTGTCGCTGGGCGTTCCCCGGCGGGCGCACCCCCGTTAGCTTCGCGCCGCTCGCGGAAAAGATCCGACAAGGCCTGTGAAGCCGCAATCGCTTTGGGGAAGCCGGCCGGCACGGCTACCATGTAGATGACCTCTTTGAGCTCTTCCTCCGGCACGCCGACGTTAAGCGCATAGCCGGCATGAACTTTCATGAAAGCCGTCTCGCCGATGGCGGCGAAAGCTGCCACCGCGGCGAGCTGGCGTGTCCGATTGTCGAGATCCGGCCGTGACCAGACGTCGCCGAGGGCATAGGCTTCAGTCGCATTCGCAAGGAACGGGAACTCCGTCCGCATGCGCTCGAGCGTCGGCTGAGTCGCCCCGTTGTTCAGACTACGGATAACCGCAAACCCGCGCTCGCGCCTTTCGTCCGTCGTCTCGGCGAAAGCGGCTTCCGGAAAGAGGCCGAGAAGCGATATGGCGGCGGCCGCTGCGACATGGGATCCAATCTGCTGGAACATGCTATTCTCCTTTTGCTGCCTTGCTGCGTCGTTGCCTGTCAGAATGCCGCCCTGGTCGGACGAACGACAATTTCGTTGATATCGACATCCTCGGGCTGTTCGATAGCAAAGCGAACCGCACGACCGATCGCATCGGGTGTGAGTGCAATCGCACGGTACGCCTTCATGCCTTCGATCGCAGTTGGGTCGGTGATCGTGCTGGCCAGCTCGCTTTCCACGACGCCGGGATGGATGCAGGTGACGCGCAACTTGTCGTTTTCCTGGCGCAGACCATCGGAGATCGCCCGGACCGCATATTTCGTGGCACAATAGACGGCCGCGGTCGGTACCACCTGAAGCGCGCCGATCGACGCGATGTTGATGATCTGGCCGGAACCGCGCTCGGTCATTTCCTGAAGCACGGCGGCAACGCCGTAAAGCACGCCCTTGATGTTGACATTGATCATGGTGTCCCACTCGTCGACCTTCAGCGAGGCCATCGGTGACAGCGGCATGACGCCGGCATTGTTGACGATCACGTCGATCCGCCCGAATTCCTGCCGAGCGGCTGCGGCGAAGGCTGCAACGTCAGCACGATCGGTCACGTCGACCTTGCACGTCATGACCTTGCCTGCGGCCGCGCGGATCTCCTCGGCGACCGCATTCAAACGATCGGTGCGACGTGCGCCGAGAACGACGGTGGCGCCGGCCTTTGCCAGCTCGTGGGCAATACCGACACCGATTCCGCTGGAGGCGCCGGTAATGAGAACAACTTTGTCCAAGACTTTCTCCTATTTCATCCGCTTGATGCGGTAGCTAGGAGAATAGCGTCGAGGCATTGTCGTGATAAGCTGCTGATTTGTTCACTAGCCCGTAAGGAACGCTAACCAATGCAGGCAGACCTCAATGCACTCGCTGTCCTTGTTCTTGTTGCAGAAGAAAGAAGCTTTCGTGCTGCAGCCGACCGGATGGGCGTCACCCGCTCAGCCGTCAGCCAGACGATCCGCAGGCTTGAAGAGACGATCGGCATCGCGCTCGTCAGCCGGACGACGCGGAGCGTGGCATTAACGGAGGCCGGGGAGCGCCTCTACGCCGATGCCGCGCCCGCTCTTCGGGATATGCAGGGCGCCATCGAGGCAGCTGCCAACCTTCGTGGCCGACCGCGGGGGCAGCTGACGCTCGCGGTCTCGTCAATTGCCGAGAGCTTTCTGTCCGGGAAGCTACTCTCCGCGTTCCTAGAGGAGAACCCGGAAGTGACTCTTCACGTCACCGTCACCGACGAAGAGTTCGACATCGTCGAGGAAGGCTACGACGCTGGCGTACGGCTCGGCGAGGTGATCGCCCAGGACATGATCGCTGTGGCGGTTTCGGGCGAGCAGCGCCAGCTGGCCGTGGCGTCGCCGGACTATCTCGAGAGGTTCGGGACGCCGAAACACCCGAGGGAGCTTGCAAGCCGCCGCTGCATCGGCTGGCGTCGAGCCGCAAACGTCGCGCCCTATCGGTGGGAGTTCGAAGAAGAAGGGCGTGCTTTCTCTGTGGCAGTGGCCGACACGGTCACGACGACGGACATGGCGTTGATGATCAAGCTCGCTTCCGCAGGCGCCGGCATCAGCTTCGGAATGGAGGACAGTTTCCGGACGTCGATCGCACGCGGCGAACTGGTACCGGTCTTGGAAGAATTCTGCCCACGCTTTCCCGGATTCTTTCTCTACTATCCAAGCCGCCGCAACATGGCGCCGAAACTCAGAGCGCTGGTCAACCACTTGAAGGTTGCCGCCCGAGTGGCAGGTTAGCTGAGGCTATGAGATTCCACGCTGTCAACAAATAGGCGGGCTTAAACGACGGCGCGTATAATAGTATCGAACCGTCGTCGCACCTCGGAAGCGAGAATAATTTCAGCGTTGAACATCTTTAGCTCGCACCGTCGCCTTGAAGTGATCTGAACCTGCGACCCTGTCCACCACACTGCTATTCCAACTGGTGATCAGCCATCTCGCACAGCGTGCTCACGGATAAGGTTTATGAATGCTCGCAGTTTGGAGGGCATATGCCGCCACGGTGAGAAGTAGAGGCCGAGACCCATATAAGGCGAGAGTAATCTTCGAGAACTGGAATAAGGTTGCCCGAAGCGATGTGCGTGCAGCGATGCCGGGACAGGTCACTGGGCACAACAGGCTGATCACGACTTTCGAAATAGTGCGGCGATCCGACGACGAAGGAGCGCATTTTGGCTATGATGGGCACCGCGACCATGTCGGGGGAAATCGCCTCGATGTGACGAATGCCGGCGTCGACCCCCTTGCCGGTCATATCGACCAACGCATCTTCGGTGACGACTTCAAGCTCCACTTCCGGATAACGGCGGGCATATTCCAGCAGAAGCGGTTCTCCAACGCGAAGATCGCATGACTTAAGGCCGATGAGGCATGCCGAAATCCCCGCGCGGCAGCTCATAACCCGCCATGACGAGCTACCAGAGCAACCGCCTCCAGTTCGATGAGACTCGCCCTCATTGCAATCCAATTCATTGGCTCGCCCAATTTTGTCATAGTATTCGCAACACATAACGCATGCCATTTCCCCGTAAAGTCATCGCAGGATAAACAACATGCATATCATTGATGGCATTGCATTAACGGCGCGTTCGTCGAACCCCGTGGGCCAATGTGTGATTGCGGCCATGCTGTGCGTCAGCCTGTTCCTGACCGGCGCCGATGTCCTGCAGAAATTCACGACAGCCAGGCTGGAGCTGCTCTATGCTGCGAGTCCCCGCACTTAGAGCGTTATTTCTACACCAGTCAATTCCTCGGCTACTCCTAGTTGCGGCTTTGGACGGTAATAATAATCTTGACCTATGGCCTGCGCACGTCCTACCGTTCCTAGTCGGTAGACACTGTCACAGCAAAACAGGAAACGGGAATTCCCGACGAAAAAGCCAGATCACGCCTCCGGTGCAAACCCCGCCATTGCCCCCACATAAGTCTTCGCCAACGGAGTCGCATACGACCCGCGCTTACTGGTTGTCAGCCGTTGCGCAATTAGTGCCTCGGCGTGTTTGACTGCAGCGGAGACCCCGTCGACCACAGGCACTCCATATTCCGCCTGCAACGCGAAGGCGAGATCGGCCATGCCGGCGCAGCCAAGCACGATCGCTTCGGCGCCGTCGTTATCCAGCGCCATTTCGATCTGCCGACGCAGTTTGCCGATCGCGCCGGAACCTTCGTCTTCAAGCTCCAGAACGGGTATGTCGGCAGCCCGGACTTTAGCGCGATCACCGAAGCCATAGTGGCGCGAGAGATTTTCTAGAAGCACCCGGGACCGCTCGAGCGTCGTGACGACGGTGAAGCGCTGGGCAAGGAAGCCGGCGGTTACGAGAGCCGATTCGCACAGGCCAAGAACCGGAATGCCGGCCAGCGAACGTGCTGCATCGAGCCCGGTATCGTCGAAACACGCGATGACGGCGGCCTGAGCGCCGGCTTTTTCGCCGGCACGGATTTCCGCAAGCAGTCCGGGCAGCGCCAGCGCGCCGTCATAGTGCCCCTCGATCGACGCTGGCCCCATCTGCGATGTGGCGGCGATGATGTCCGTTGCAGCGCCGGCGACGGCACGCGCGGCTTCACCCGCCTTTTCCGTCATTGATACGGTGGTGTTGGGATTGACGATGAGAATGCGCATGGGGTTCAGATCGCCCTGGCCTGTCTGCGGCGCATGATCCAGATACCGGCCAGCGCGAGCAGAATGATCGAGAAGGAAAACAGCGTCGTCACCGTGCCGAGCGCATAGAGCACCGGCGTCGTCACGTTGGTGGTCATGCCGTAGATTTCGAGCGGCAGCGTGTTATAGGTGCCGGAGGTCATCAGCGTGCGGGCGAATTCGTCATAGGACAAGGTAAAGCCGAACAGGCCGACGCCGATCAGGCTCGGCGCGATCATTGGCAGAAGCACATGATGGAACGTCTGCCAGGAGGTCGCGCCGAGGTCGCGCGCCGCTTCCTCATAGGCCGGCGAGAAGCGATTGAAGACCGCAAACATGATCAGCACGCCAAAGGGCAGCGTCCAGGTCAGATGGGCACCGAAGGCCGAGGAATACCAGGCGGGCCGCAGTCCGAACTGCTGGAAGACGACGCCGATGCCGAGCGAAATAATGATCGACGGCACGACGAGGCTGGCGACTGTCAGATAAAACAGCGTCGTCGATCCGCGAAATTTGTGACGGAATGCAAGCCCCGCGAGCAGCGACACCACGACGTTGACGATCATCACCATCAGCCCCAGCGAGAAGGATCGCTTGAACGAGGCGCCGAAATCGCCGACCGCCTGCTGCTCGAACAGGTTGAAGAACCAGTGCAGCGAAACGCCGTTGAGCGGAAAGGTCAGGCCGCCGTCCGGCCCTTGGAACGACAGGATGAGAACGGCCGAGAGCGGTCCATAAAGGAACAGCACGAAGAGGATGAAGAACGCCGAGAGGACGTAGAATTCAAAGGTGCGCTTTTCGTGGTTCATCTCAAAGCTCCTTGCGGATATCGACGACGCGCAGGATTGCAGCGACCATCAGAAGCACGATGATCAGGAGCACCACGGCATTGGCGGCGGCGGCCGGATATTGCAAGAGCGACATCTGGTTCTTCATCATCAGCGCGACTGAGGCGCTCTGGCCGCCGGACATGACCTGTACGGTCGAGAAATCGGCCATGACCAGCGTCACGACGAAGATCGAGCCGATCGCCATGCCGGGCTTGGCGAGCGGAATGATGACGTTCCACAGGATCTGCCAGCTGGACGCCCCAGCATCACGCGCCGCCTCGATCAGCGATTTATCGATGCGCATTAGCGTGTTGAAGATCGGTGTCACCATGAAAAGCGTGTTGAGGTGCACCATCGCCAGTACCACGGCGAAATCGGAATAGAGCAGCCACTCGATCGGCGCCGAGATAATGCCGGCGCTGACGAGCGTGGAATTGACGAGGCCGTTGCGGCCGAGAACGGGGATCCAGGAGATCATCCGGATGATATTCGATGTCAGGAAAGGAACGGTGCAGACGAGAAACAGGACCATCTGCATGGTCGTGGTGCGGATATGGAAGGCGAGGAAATAGGCGACCCAGAAACCGATCACTAATGTCAGGCCCCAGACCATCGCCGTATATTTCAATGTGTTGAGATAGGTTTTCCAGGTGACCCAGGAGCCGAGCGTATCGGTGTAGTTCATCGTCAGGAAATCGGGATAGAGCCCGGCGAAATCATAGTCCCAGAAGCTGACGACCGCGATCGTCAGGATCGGCAGCAGGAAGAAGAACCCGAGGATCAGAGCCAAGGGCACCGCCTGCAGCCAGGCGATCGCCGCCTCCGGCATGCGGAAGCCGCGGCTGCGCATAGGCTCTATCGTTTCTGGTGATGGAACTGTCGACACTGATGAGCCTCCGGACTGACTGTCTTGCGTAATGCGCCTTCGGATGACAATCGCTGACGGCGGCCTCAAACGGCGAGGCATTCTCGATCGATCCCTCCCCCGTGTGGGGAGGGTAGCCCGAAGGGTCGGGAAGGGTCTTGGTTTTAAAGAGCCCTCCCCAATCCTCCCCACAAGGGGGAGGGAGTTCTTTCGTTTACGCCGCGATGAACTCGTTCCAGCGCTTCACCATGTAGCGGTCCTCGTCCATGACGGAGTTCCAGCAGGCGACCTTGCCCATGCGCTCTTCGAACGAGCCGCCGTCGCGGACAGCGCCTGCCTTCTCCATGACCTTGCCTTCGGGAGACATGATATCGCCGGTCGCAGGCTTGCCTTCGATCCAGTAGCCCCACTCGTCGGCGGACATGAATTCCTTGGCGGTATCCATGGCGGCCGAATAGTAGCCCTGGCGGTTGAGGTAGCCGCCGACCCAGCCGGACGTGTACCAGTTGATGTATTCATAGGCTGCGTCGAGCTGGGCGCCTTCGAGGTGCGCGGCAAGGCCGAGACCGCCGCCCCAAGAACGATAGCCTTCCTTGAGCGGCTGGTATTTGCAGGCGATGCCCTTCGAGCGGACGGCGGCGACGGCCGGCGACCACATGGACTGGATGACGACTTCGCCCGATGCCATCAGGTTGACCGACTCGTCGAACGATTTCCAGAAGGCGCGGAACTGGCCATCCTGTTTGGCCTTGATCAGGAAGTCGATGGTCGCGTCGATCTCTTCTTTCGTCATGTTGCCCTTGTCGGCATATTTGATGTTACCGAGTGCTTCCATGATCATCGCGGCATCCATGATGCCGATGGACGGGATGTTCAGGATCGAGGTCTTGCCCTTGAAGGCCGGATCCATGATATCGGCCCAGGTGGTGATCTCGCGGCCGACGAGGTCCGGCCGGATGCCGAGCGTATCTGCGTTGTAGATGGTCGGAACCATGGTGAAGAACTGGGTTTCCTCCTTTGCGAAGGTCTTGTCGCCGGCCTTTTCGACATAGCCGACGGTGTGCGGTGCCGTTCCCTGCGCGATGACGCTGTCCGGCGTCAGTTTGCCGGTTTTGAACAGCGGCACGATCTTGTCGTAATATTTCAGCTTCTTGATATCCATCGGCTGGATGACGCCGGCCGGGAAGACCTTCTTCAGGATCCAGTATTCGATGTCGGCGATGTCATAGCTGTCCGGCTGGGTCACGGCGCGCTGCGCGGCGGCGTCGGAATCCGTCGCTGTCATCTCGAGCGTGATGCCGAGATCGGCCTTGCACTTCTCGGCAATGGCATTGATGTTCGAGACGCCGGTGCCGAACTGGCGTAGCGTGATCGGGTTCTGTGCCCAGATGGTCGGGAAGCCGGTGATCAGGCCGGAGCCGATCACGGCACCGGTCGCGGCAGCGCCGGTCTTCAGCAGCGTGCGGCGGGAAAGCCCGGCACTGGTCTTGGTGGTTTTGGTTTCTTCAGTCATATCCGTTCCCTTTTTTTGTGATGTTGATCAGGCGGTTACGCGGCCGAGCAGGATGACATCCTCCTCGGCCCAACTCAGAGAGACCGCGTCGCCGACGGCGACGGGTTTGGCGTAGAAACTGCTGTCGCCGACGATCACGGTGAAATCGTCGCTGCCGGCGCCCAGCACGGTGATCTTCACCGAGGCACCGCGATATTCGATGTTGGAGACGATGCCGTTGAAGCCGAGCCCCGGGGCGGAGGCAGGCTCGATGCGAACGCGGTCGGTGCGGATGCCTAGATCGACCGGGGCGCCGATCTCCTGGCTGTCGCCCTTGACCGCAAACTTCAGCCCCTCCGGCACTTCCATCACCACCTTGCCATCCTCGTTCGACACGGCGCGGCCGGTCAGGACGTTGTGATCGCCCATGAAGCGGGCGACGAAAGCCGTTGCCGGGCGCTCGAACACTTCACGCGGCGGAGCCGCCTGCTCGATCCGGCCGTCGTTCATGACGACGACGAGATCGGCCAGCGCCATCGCCTCTTCCTGGCTGTGGGTCACGTGTACGAAGGTGATGCCAAGGGTCTTCTGAAGCTTTTTCAGTTCCGCCCGCATGCGGATCTTCAGGAATGGATCGAGCGCCGACAGCGGTTCGTCAAGCAACAGCGCCTCTGGATCGGTGATCAGCGCGCGAGCGAGCGCCACGCGCTGCTGCTGGCCGCCGGACAGTTGTGCGGGCCGGCGCGTCGCATAGCCTTCCATCTGCATCAGCTTCAGCATGTCGAGCGCCTTTGCGCGGCGCTCTTCCTTCTCGACGCCCTTCATCTTCAAGCTGAAAGCGACGTTGTCGATCAGGTTGAGATGGGGAAAGAGCGCATAGGACTGGAACATCATCGCCGTGCCGCGCTTGGCCGGCGGGAAATCCGTGACCACGGTGTTGCCCAGCCGCACGTCGCCAAGCGAGATGCTTTCATGGCCGGCAATCATCCGAAGCGTCGAGGATTTGCCGCAGCCGGAAGGCCCGAGAAGGCAGCAATAGCTGCCGGCGGGGATTTTCAGGCTGATCGAATGGACTGCTGTCGTGCTACCATAGATCTTGGAAACAGATACAATATCGATTTCGGCCGCTTTGGACATCATATCTCCCTTGTGACGGGAGATATGATGCATCAAGTGTGCCAAATCTGCAGATGCACCGTAAGCCAATGAAATTTATAGTATTTTATAGTCATTGCATTTGCTGAAGCTCTGCGCAAATTATCATTGCTTAAAATATATGCGTTTGTTCGCAATCTGGTTATAGGATCGTATACAATTTGACCAGGAGTTTGTCGGCAGATTTCGGATTAACTTCCTACCGAAAGCACGATAGTGTGCGTGGAACCCGGAATGAGCCTCAATGAACACAGCAGCACGTCCCTTTGAAGACCAGATCGATGTCAGCACGCAATACATCCGCGATTCCATCCGTGATGCGATTGTCGATCGCAGGCTTGCACCCGGAACGAAGCTCTCAGAGACTGATGTCAGCGCGCTGTTCAAGGTTAGCCGAACCCTTGTGCGGGGCGCGCTGCAGGCCTTGTCTTATGAGGGACTGGTCAATGTCGAGAAGAACCGCGGCGCCTTCGTCGCCTACCCATCCCCGGAGGAAGCCCGGCAGATTTTTGCCACGCGACGGATGATCGAGCCCGGCATCCTGCGCGAAGCCGCCAAGAACATGGGCCCTTCGTATTTCGAGCGTCTGCGGCAATTACTGACAGAGGAAGGCCGCTTGATGGGCGAACGTGGCCAGACGGCGCGACGCGCTGAGATTAAGGCATCCGGCGATTTCCACCTGATGCTAGCCTCTATGACCGGTAATGCCGTCATGGAGCGCTTCATGGACGAACTGGTGGCTCGCTCGTCGCTGGTCATCGCGCTCTACGGCCAATCGGCGATCTCTAGCTGCGGCCATCAGGAACATCAGGATATTGTTGCATTGATCGAGTGCGGCGATCTCGACCGCGCCTGCCATCTGATGATCCATCACATCGACCATATCGAGAAGGATCTCGATATGCGCGAAAACAAAGGCAGCGATCTCAAGGAAGCCTTTAAGCTTTAAGAACGCCTCGCCCATTCTTCTCCGCCGGCTGCGCGCAGCATCTGGTAATCGGCAAATACCGCGCAGGCATAAAGCCCTGCTCCGATCTGAAAGCGGACAGGCGCGGCTTGAAAGCTCAGGGCGCGTCCGGATTTTAGCCGAGCGACGCCAGCCCGCCCATATCGCGTTGGTGATGATCTCCGACTAAAGATAAAAACCCGCCGACACCGAAAGAAAGTCAGGCGGCAACTTGTGCTGGGTCATGACTTCTTTAGTGTAATCACTGCCGAAACGGAGCTTTGAAGCGACGACGTCCCATCCTATCGCCTAAGCAAATATCAAACGTATAATCAATGCCTGCTTCCACAAGTTGCGACGTTCAAAGTGGCATGGCATTAGTTAGGATGCGTTCATTGGGCTGAAAGAGATCAACCATGCCGTTAACAGCGTGGACCAGGGAACGCAACAAAACGCGGCCATGGTCGAGCAATCCAACGCCAACAGCCATGAATTGTGGTGACACCGGCCTGGCGCAGAATCGAAGCGGCCAGCAGCCGGCCAAGCCAGGGTGCATGTTGGAGGACGGAAAGCTCGTTCCAGGCATCCAGGGCAACGATCGCCTGCAGCACCGCCGGTAGATATTCGACCTGGCGCAACACAGCTCGCCATTCGTCGAGCCGCGCATCCTCGTCCCAGTCGAGATCGTAGATGATCGGATCTTTCTCTTGGGTATCCCTCCGGCCGGGCCGTGTTGCGTTCTCGATCGCCGCCTCCGATCGGGCGAGTACCGCATTGATGGCGGCATAATCGATGCCGGGTAGATGTTCGATGTCGTCGGCGTCTTGGTAAGCCCACGGTGAAGGC
>UCJH01000051.1 GCA_900472785.1 Hyphomicrobiales bacterium
CCGCCAAGAGCGCGGACCAGCACGTAGAAGACCGGCGTCAGGAACAGGCCGAACAATGTCACGCCGATCATGCCGGAGAATACAGCGACACCCATGGCGTGGCGCATTTCGGCGCCCGCGCCGGTGGAGGTAACCAGCGGCACGACACCCATGATGAAGGCCATCGATGTCATCAGGATCGGCCGCAGCCGCAGCCGGCTGGCGGTGATCACGGCATCGAAAGGCTTGGCCCCTTCGAATTCGAGCTCGCGCGCGAATTCGACGATCAGGATGGCATTCTTCGCCGATAGACCGACCAGCACGATCAGGCCGATCTGGGTGAAGACGTTGTTGTCTCCTCCGGTCAGCCAGACGCCGGTGAGCGCAGCCAGAATGCCGAGTGGAACGATCATCACGATCGACAGCGGCAGCGACAGGCTCTCATACTGCGCGGCCAGCACCAGGAACACCAGGAGGATGGAGAGCGGAAAGATCAGCACCCCGGAATTGCCGGCGATGATCTCCTGGTAGGTCAACTCCGTCCATTCGAAGCTGATGCCTGCCGGAAGAGTTTCCGCCGCGATCTTCTCGACGATGGCGCGCGCCTGGCCGGATGAGACGCCGGGCGCCGCATTGCCGTTGACATCGGCCGAAAGGAAGCCGTTGTAACGCATGGCCCGCTCCGGGCCGGCGCTGGACGAGACGTTCAGGACCGCCGAGAGGGGGATCATCTCGCCGGTCGTCGAGCGGACCTCGAGCTTGCCGATATCCTCCGCCTGCGCCCGGTATGCGGCATCCGCCTGGACGCGGACGGAATAGGTCCGGCCGAACTTGTTGAAGTCGTTGACATAGACAGATCCGAGATAGATCTGCAGCGTGTTGAAGATGTCCGTGAGCGGCACGTTCAGCTGCCGGGCCTTGGCCCGATCGACGTCGGCATAGAGCTGCGGCACGTTCACCTGATAGCTGGAGAACAGGCCGACGAGTTCCGGCGTCGCATAGGCCTTGGCGAGGAAGCCCTTCACGGCTGCGTCGAGCGCATCGTAGCCGAGACCGTTGCGGTCCTCGATCTGCAGCTTGAAGCCGCCGATCGCACCCAGCCCCTGCACCGGCGGTGGCGGGAAGATGGCGCTGAAGGAATCCTGGATCACGCCGAGTTCCTGGTTGAGCCGCCCGGCGATCGCACCGGCGGACAGGTCCGGCGTGGTGCGCTCCTCGAAGGGCTTCAGCGACAGGAAGACGATGCCGGCATTCGACGAGTTGGTGAAGCCGTTGATCGACAGGCCGGGGAAGGCGATGGCGCTTTCGACGCCCGGCACTTTCAGCGCGATGTCGCTGATGCGGCGGATCACGTCTTCCGTCCGGTCGAGCGAGGCGCCGTCCGGCAGCTGCGTGAAGCCGACGAGATACTGCTTGTCCTGCGGCGGCACGAAACCGCCGGGTACGGCCTTGAACAGGAACACGGTCGAGCCGATCAAAACGAGGTAGATCGCCATCATCAGCGTCTTGCGCGAAATCACCCGGCGCACACCGCCGCTGTAAGCGTTCGAACCGCGCGTGAACACGGCATTGAAGCCACGGAAGAGCCAGCCGAACAGGCCGTTCATCACCCGTGTCAGGCGGTCCTTCGGCGCATCGTGCGACTGCAGCAGCAAGGCTGCCAAGGCCGGTGACAGCGTCAGGGAGTTGAAGGCCGAGATGACGGTCGAGATGGCGATCGTCAGCGCGAACTGCTTGTAGAACTGGCCGGTCAGCCCGGAGATGAAGGCAAGCGGCACGAAGACGGCGACGAGCACGAGCGCGATCGCGATGATCGGGCCGGACACTTCCGTCATGGCCTTGTAGGTCGCTTCGCGGGGTTGAAGTCCGTTCTCGATATTGCGTTCGACATTTTCGACGACGACGATCGCGTCGTCGACGACGATGCCGATGGCGAGCACCAGCCCGAACAGGCTGAGCGCGTTGATCGAGAAGCCGAACATCTGCATGACGGCAAACGTGCCGATGATCGAGACCGGGACGGCAATCAGCGGAATGATCGAGGCGCGCCAGGTCTGCAGGAACAGGATGACGACGATGACGACGAGCGCGATGGCTTCGAGCAGCGTGTCGACCACGGCCTCGATCGAGGCGCGCACGAACTGCGTGGTGTCGTAGACGATCTCGTAGGAGACGTCCTGCGGCATGGTGGTCTTGATTTCCTCCATGACGGTGCGAACCTGGTCGGCGATCTCGATCGCATTCGACCCGGGCGCCTGGAACACCGGAATGGCGACTGCCTGTTTATTGTTGAGGAGCGAACGCAGCGAATATTCGGCCGAACCGAGCTCGATGCGGGCCACGTCCTTCAGGCGGGTGATGGCGCCGGAGGCGCTGGTCTTGATGATGATCTCGCCGAATTCCTCCTCGCTCTGGAGGCGACCCTGGGCGTTGACCGAGAGTTGCAGATCGACGCCCTTGAGGTTTGGCGAAGAGCCGATCACGCCGGCGGCGGCCTGGATGTTCTGGGCACGGATTTCGTTGACGATGTCGGACGCCGACAAGCCGAGTTCGGCCATCTTCTGCGGATCGAGCCAGATGCGCATGGAATAGTCACCGGAGCCGAAAAGCTGGACCTGGCCGACACCGTCGATGCGGGCCAGCCGGTCCTTGACGTTGATCAGCGCATAGTTGCGCAGATAGGTCATGTCGTACCGGCCCTCCGGAGAGGTCAGGTGCACGACCATCATCAAGTCGGGCGAACTCTTGATCGTTGTCACGCCCAGTCGGCGCACCTCTTCCGGCAGGCGCGGTTCCGCCTGGCTGACGCGATTCTGGACCAGTTGTTGTGCCTGGTCAGGATCGGTTCCGAGCTTGAAGGTGACGGTCAGCGTCATCAGGCCGTCGGTCGTCGCCTGGCTGCTCATGTAGAGCATGCCTTCGACGCCATTGATCGATTCCTCCAGCGGCGTCGCCACCGTTTCGGCGATAACCTTGGGGTTGGCGCCCGGATAATTGGCGCGGATGACGATCGAGGGCGGAACGACATCCGGATATTCGGAGATCGGCATTACGGTCAGCGAAATCAGGCCGCCGATGAAGATCATGAAGGAAAGCACGCCCGCGAAGACGGGGCGATCGATGAAAAATTTGGAGATGTTCATATCTCGACCCGCCTTTTCGCGTGGTTTTGAGAGGACCGCTTAGTTCTTGGCGGTCCCGGCAATCGATGCCTGAAGTTGTGTGCTGGTGCCGGTCGTCATCGACACCATTTCGGGCGCGACGAGAGAGCCGGGACGGATGCGCTGCAGCCCGTTGACGACGATGCGCTCCTTGGCCTTGAGGCCGCTGGTGACGATCCTCAAACCATCGGATTTCGCGCCGAGCGAGATTTCGCGATACTCGGTCGTGTTGTCCGGCTTCACGACCATGACGAACTTCTTGTTCTGGTCTGTGCCGATCGAGCGCTCGTGCACGAGGACAGCGTCCGTCGCCTTCGCTTGGCCCATGCTGAGACGCGCGAACTGGCCCGGCAGCAGTGTGCCATTGGCATTGTCGAACTTGGCGCGAACGCGAATGGTACCGCTTTGCGGGTCGACGCTGTTGTCGATCAGCTGCAGGCTGCCCTTGACGTCGCTGGCACCGGCCACATCCATCCGCACCGGCACGCGGTCGATGAAGTTGCGAGCGTTGACGCCGTCCGGCAGTTCGGCGAGCACGCCGGCGACGATGTCCTCATCCGCCTCGAAACTGGCATAGATCGGGCTCAGCGACACAAGCTGCGTCAGGACCGGGGAAGAGGGGCCGGCGGCGATCAGGTTGCCGGCCGTCATTTCGATCTTGCCGATGCGCCCGGTGATCGGCGCGCGGATTTCGGTGTAGCTGAGATTGAGCAGGGCCGATTGCAGCACGGCGCGAGCCGCCTCGAGATCGGCCTTGGCACCGGCTTCGCCGTTGATGCGCTGGTCGTAGTCGCTCTGCGAGACGGCAGCCGATTCCAGAAGCTGCTTTCCGCGTTTCAGTTCGGTGCGGGCAAGCGCGGCGCGGGCCTCGGCGGCAGCGACCGCCGCATGGGCACGGGCAGCTTCCGCCTCATAGGGGGCCGGGTCGATCGTCACCAGAAGGTCGCCATTCTGGACAACGGCACCTTCCTGAAAATGGACCGACTGAATGGCGCCGGCAACACGCGAGCGAACCTCGACGTGATCGACGGCTTCGAGACGGCCGGAGAATTCGTTCCATTGGGTGATCGGCTTTGCTTCGACAACGGCGACCGATACCGGCACGGCGGGAGGCGCCGCTGCGGTCTCGGCGGCGTTGCCGCTACCCGCAGGGCTGCCCTGCAGATCGAAGAACAGGGTGGGTGCGAGGGTTGCCGCGCCGAGCACGAGGCCGGCGGTGAAAAATTTCCGTCTGATGTTTGCAAGAGACATCGGGATCTATCCTTGTTTCTGACGCTATTGTCTGGCTACCGTGCGCTTGTCGCTGGGAGGCATGCAGAGGCGCATTGACGTTCAATACCGTTCGGTATAGAAATAAGCGCGAGCATGGATCGCTGTCAACGGAATTTTATACCGAGCAGTATAAAAACTTCGGAAGGATCTGAAAAAATGGGACGGCCCAGAGAGTTCGATGTCGATGAAGCCCTGCAGACGGCCATGGAACTGTTCTGGCGCAAGGGCTACGAGGGCACGTCTCTGTCGGATCTGACGGAGGGCATGGGTATTACCCGGCCCAGCCTGTATGGGTTTTTCGGCAACAAGGAAGAGCTGTTCCTGAAGGCGCTCGATCGTTACGATCAGAAGCAGATGGTGTTCTTTCGCGAGGCCCTCGAAGAGCCGAAGGCGCGTGTTGTCGCCGAACGGGTCCTGAAAGGCTATGCCGACCTGCAGACGGCCGAATGCAGCCCCAATGGTTGTCTGGGGATCAACGGTGCGCTGGCCTGCAGCGAAGCCGCGGCCGAAATCCAGAAATGTCTGATCGAAGGCCGGCGTCGCGTCGAGCACGCGCTGGCCGAGCGGTTCGAGCGGGCAAACGAGGAAGGCGATCTTCCCATCGGTTGTTCTCCCACAGATCTCGCCCGATATATCATGACCGTTACGCAGGGCACGGCGGTTCAGGCGGCATCCGGCGCCAATCGCGCCGCGCTTTACAAGGTGATCGACATGGCCTTGCAGTGCTGGCCCAAATAAACGGTCATTTCCAGAGGCTCCATGCAAAGCTTCGAATAGACTTTCACTGGATTTAGTTCCATATACAACCTAGCTGCCTTATTTACTCGATCTGGCCCTCTTCTGCCATTTTCCCGCTGCGCGATTCCAGTCTGTAGCGATTGCCGGGATAGACGAGCCGGGCAAAGGAGACGATGCGTTTCGACGACCAGGTTCGTCGCCGGATCATGAGGCAAGGCTCAGTCCGGAGAATCACCAGAAGCTTGCATTCCCATGGTTGCGGCATGATCGCCTCGACCACATGTTCCGAGCCGCTCAGCGGCGCTTCGGCAGTCAGATAGGCGTTGGGCGTCAGGACGGTAAAGTCCTGTTCGAGATAGCCGGGGGCTGCCTCCGGGTTGACGAAGCGGTCCTCGATCTGCACCGGAACCCCGTTTTCGCTATGGACGATCAGCGAGTGGAAGACGCCGGAGCCGATCGGTAGATCCAGCGCGTCGGCAATGTCGGGGGCGGCAGTCTCTTCTGCCAGAATCACCACGGAAGCCTTGTGGACATGGCCTCGCTCATTGATCTCCTCGGCAATGTTGCGGACCTCGAACAGCGCTGAATAGCCTTTGCGTTCGGCAACGAACGAGCCCACGCCCTGGATGCGCACCAGTTCACCTTCGCTTGCCAGCTCACGCAGTGCGCGGTTGGCCGTCATCTTGCTGACGCCCAGCTCCGCGACCAGCTCGTTCTCCGATGGAACGCGGTGTTTCGGCGGCCATTCTCCGCTCTGAATCCTGTCCAGGATCAGCTGCTTGACGCCAGCATATAGGGGGGCGTTGTCGCCCTCGGGGATGTCCCGCTTCAGCAGTGGGTTCTGATCGGCGTTGCGCTTCATTCTGCCTATTCCTTGGGCGATAAATAATTTGCATAGAAATTTACGTCGCCCTCTTGCGTAGCACAAAATATTGCATATGGTACCATATACAACATGGACAAGTGGCGGGTTTAAAGCAAACCAGCCCGCGGGATGACATGTCAAGCCGGCGAAGATCGGCATGCTTGAAATTGAAGCCAACCTCAGAGGAAGAACGACCATGAAGCTTTCCAAATTTCTGACGACCACCGCCCTGGTTCTTGCGTCGCTGACGGCGCCGCAGGTTCAGGCCAAGGACTGGAAGACCGTCACCATTACGCTTGAGGGCGCCTACGCACCTTGGAACCTGACCAACCCCGATGGCACGCTGGGCGGTTTCGAGCCTGAGCTCGCCAAGTATCTCTGCGATCACATGAAGGTCGAGTGCACGCTCGTCGCCTCCGACTGGGACGGCATGATCGCCAGCCTGAACGCCGGCAAGTTCGACGTGATCATGGATGCGTTGTCGATCACCGAAGAGCGCAAGCAGATCATCGATTTCACCATCCCCTACGCCCATACGCATGCTGCTTTCGCCACGCTGAACGATAGCCCGCTTGCCAAGGCTGCCGGCACCGGCACGGTCGTGAAGATGGAACCGACCACCACCGGCACCGCTGAAATCGAGGCGTTGAAGACGGCTTTTGCCGGCAAGACGATCGGCATTCAGGCGGCGACCGTCTATTCCAAGTTCATCTATGCCAATTTCGGCGAGATCGCCACGGTGCGCGAATACAAGACAGGCGCCGAGCGGGATCTCGATCTCGAGACCGGCCGCATCGATCTGGCCTTCGACGACGCTGTCTACCTCGTCTCGGCTTTCGAAAAGTCCAAGGGCGTGCTCGGCTTCACCGGTCCCGAAATCGGCGGGACCATCTTCGGTAGCGGCGAAGGCCTCGGCATTCGCAAATCGGATCCGGAGTTGAAGGAAATGTTCGACAAGGCGATCAAGGCCGCGCTCGACGATGGTACGGTCAAGACCCTGTCGATGAAGTGGTTCAAGACCGACGTCAGCCCCTGATCCCGGCATTTTGTCCGCTTGCCATCGCGGCCGGCTGAGACAAAATCTTCAAGGGCCGTTCCCGCTTCCGGTGGGAGCGGCCCGCATATA
Source organism: Hyphomicrobiales bacterium (assembly GCA_900472785.1). GTDB lineage: Bacteria > Pseudomonadota > Alphaproteobacteria > Rhizobiales > Rhizobiaceae > Pararhizobium. The sequence continues at coordinate 7,142 of UCJH01000051.1, forward strand.
TGCGCAATCTGAAGATCGGATATCCGGTGCGGCCGGACAGGATGGGGCGCTCACAGCATGGCTTTGATTGACATTCTCGGATTCGGAGCCACAGGCTGGGGTGGCCTGCTGCTGGTCGCGGCATTGATGACGCTGGCCGTCACCGCCGTAGCATTGGTCATCGGCGCAGTGTTCGGCGCGCTGGTTGCGTCCGCAAAGCTCTCGTCAAGCCGGACCTTCCGCATGCTGGGCGGCACCTATACCACGGTGTTTCGCGGCGTGCCCGAGTTGCTGATCATCTATCTCGTTTATTTCGGCGGATCGGGCGCCGTCACCGCAGTCGGCGCATGGCTCGGCTATGAGGGCTTTCTCGGCATGCCGTCCTTTGCCGCAGGCGCCCTGGCGGTCGGGATTATTTCCGGGGCCTATCAGGCGGAGGTCTATCGTAGCGCCTTCTTGTCTATCTCCAAGGGGGAACTGGAAGCGGCGCATGCGATCGGCATGGGCCGAGGGCTGCGCTTCCGGCGGATCATCGCGCCGCAGGTCATGCGTTTCGCCATCCCCGGCATCGGCAATGTCTGGCAGCTGAGCCTGAAGGATTCCGCCCTCGTTTCGGTGACCGGTCTCGCCGACCTGATGCGCACCAGCCAGGTTGCTGCCGGCTCGACGCGTGAATATTTCATCTTCTACATCGCCGGCGGATGCCTCTACCTGATCCTGACGAGCTTCTCGGATCGGATTTTCATCACGGCCGAAAAACGCGCCAACCGCAGCATGCCGTCCGGCATCGGCCAGGCTTAAGGGGAGACGACGATGGATTTTGCCTTCCTGTTTTCGACCATGAAAACGCTGCTTGCCGCCCTGCCGATGACGCTCGCGCTCTTTTCGCTTTCCGTATTCTTCGGTGGACTGCTGGCCCTGCTGATCGTCTGGATGCGGGTGAGCGCCAATCCGGTGGCGCGCAATTTCGCCAAGGGCTATATCTTCATCTTTCGCGGTTCGCCTTTGCTGATCCAGATGTTTCTGGTGTTTTACGGCCTCGGCCAGTTCGGCTTCATCCGCTACAGCTTCGTCTGGCCGGCACTGCGCGAACCGTTTTTCTGCGCGGTCCTTTCGCTGGCATTCTGCACGGCGGGTTATACGGCCGAAATCTTCCGTGGCGGCCTGCGCGCCGTCCCGTCCCGCGAGATCGAGGCGGCGCGGTCCGTCGGCATGTCGGGCTTTCTTCTGGTGCGGCGCATCCTGGCGCCAATCGCCTTTCGTCATGCACTGCCGGCCTATTCGACGGAAGTGGTGATGATGGTGAAGTCCACGGCGCTGGCGAGCCTCGTCACCGTCTGGGAAGTCACCGGCGTCGCCCAGCGGCTGATCGCCCAATCCTATCGCACCATGGAGGTTTTCCTGTGTGCCGCCGCGATCTACCTCGTCCTGAATTTTCTGATCCTGCAGGCCATGGCCCTGCTCGAATACAGGTTGACGCCGCACCGTCGCGACGCGCCGCTTTTTCCCGTGACACCGCGCTAACCCTCGGGATAATCCTCCCGCAACCAGACTGGATCGACCACGGCAGGCACAACCCGGCTTTCCGTCCGCAACATCCGCAAGAGCTTCGGCAATCACGAAGTCCTGCGGGGCATTTCGCTCGACGCGCGCGACGGGGACGTCATTTCGCTTCTGGGGGCCAGCGGCTCCGGCAAATCCACCTTCCTGCGCTGCATCAACCTGCTCGAAGTTCCCGATGACGGGGAAGTGCTGGTTGATGGCGAATTGATTCAGATGGGCAAGAAGCAGGGTCGCAACTACCCCACGAACCGACGCCAGGTCGATCGTATCCGCTCGGAACTCGGCATGGTGTTCCAGTCGTTCAATCTCTGGTCCCACATGACCATTCTCGAAAACATCATCGAGGGGCCGGTTCACGTGTTGAAACGCCCGAAGGCCGAATGCATCGCCGAAGCCGAGGCGCTCCTCGAGAAAGTCGGCATCGCCGGCAAGCGCGACGCCTATCCGGCGCATCTCTCCGGCGGCCAGCAGCAGCGCGCAGCGATTGCCCGTTCGCTGGCGATGAAGCCCAAGGTCATGCTTTTCGACGAGCCGACCTCGGCGCTCGATCCGGAACTCGTCGGCGAAGTCCTGCGCGTCATGCGCGCGCTTGCCGAGGAGGGTATGACCATGCTCGTGGTCACCCATGAAATGAGCTTTGCCCGCAACGTCTCCAACCGTGTCATCTTCATGCGCTCCGGCGAGATCGACAGCGACGGCACGCCGGACGAGTTGTTCGGGCAGGGCGGATCTGCGAATTTCCGCCAGTTCATCGGCAATTTCGGAGGCTGACCGTGCATTCTGTAATCCTCGACCGCGCTCTCGACTGGCGCGGCGTTGCAGCCGTTGCTGACGGCGCAAAGCTGGCGATCAGCGATGCCGCCTGGAGCCGTATCGATAGGGCAAGCCGCATCGTTTCGGCGATCGTCGAAAACGGCGTGCGTGCCTATGGTGTCAATACCGGCGTCGGCGCACTGGCCGATACGGTGGTCGACCGGCCGTCGCAGAGCCGCCTGTCCCGCAATATCGTATTGAGCCATGCCTGCGGTATCGGTCCGCTTCTGGCGCCTCGCGAAGTGCGGGCGATCATCACCGCGCAGATCGGCAATTTTGCCCACGGGCATTCCGGTGTCCGCCGCGAGGTCGTTGCTGCGCTGCAGGCCTTCCTCAACGAAGATTGCATTCCGGATGTGTCGTCCAAGGGGTCGGCAGGCTATCTGACGCACAATGCCCATATCGCGCTGGTTCTTATCGGCGAAGGGTCTGCGCACCTGAAAGGCCGCAGGGTGACCGGCGCGCAGGCCATGGCGTCGCTCGGCATTGCGCCGCTGGTGCTGCAGGCCAAGGAGGGTCTCAGCCTCGTCAACGGCACGGCCTGCGCCATGGGGCTTGGTTCGGTCGCTCTGGCCCGCGCCGAGCGCCTGCTCGACTGGGCGGATGCGACGGCGGCCGTGACCCTGGAAGCCCTCGGCTGTCAGATGGCCGCCTTTGACGCCGAGGTTCTGGCGCTTCGCCCGTCCAAGGGCATCCAGACGGTTGGTCATTCCCTGCGGCAGCGGCTGGCCGGCAGCGGTTTGATCGAGGCAGCCAAGGGTGCACGGACGCAGGATGCCCTCAGTCTGCGCGCCATCCCGCATGCGCATGGTGCCGGCCGCGATGTCTTCGATACGGTGGCTTCCGTCGTCGATCAGGAACTGGCTTCCGTGACCGACAATCCCGCTGTTTCCGGCACGCCCGATGCGCCGGTCGTTTCGTCCGAGGCGCATGCCGTGGCGCCTGCGCTTGCGCAGGCGCTGGATAGCCTGACCATCGCGCTCGCCCAGATCGCCCTCATGAGCGAGCGCCGCATCGATCGTCTCGTCAACCCTCTCGTCAGCGGGCTTCCGGCCTTTCTTGCCGTCGATCCCGGGGCAGGCTCCGGCTTCATGATCGCCCAGTATACGGCCGCAGCGCTCAGCGCCGAAAACCGTCGTCTCGGAGCCCCCGCCAGCTTGGATGGCGGTATTACCTCGGCCCTGCAGGAGGATTTCCTCAGCCACCAGACGGGCGCGGCCAACAAGGCGCTGGCGCTTCTCGACAATGCCGAGCAGATTGTCGCCATCGAACTGGCTGCCGCCGTGCAGGCACAGGACTTCAAGGGCGATGTCGCCGCGCGCGCAGTCGGGACGGACGTGATCTACAGGCATGTGCGCGCCGTCGTTCCGACCTACGGCGACGACCGGCCGCTCGGGTGGGATCTGGAGACGGTTCGCGATAGGATGCGATCCGGGCCGCCGCCCGTCGCGGCATAACATCGGAGCAAGGACAGCAGGCATGACCCCATCGTTCCACGTCGCCGTTATCGGGCTCGGTGCCATGGGCAGTGCCGCCGTTTCCCACTTGGCCGCGCGCGGGGCGAGGGTCATCGGCATCGACGCATATTTCCCGGCGCATGCGCTGAGTTCCTCGCATGGCGACAGCCGCCTGATCCGCCTCGGCTATTTCGAGGACCCGTCCTATGTGCCGCTGCTGCAGCGTGCCTATGCCAACTGGCGAGCGTTGGAAGCACGATTGCGCGAGGACGTCCTGACGATTACCGGCGTGCTGCAGATCGGCCGCCCCGACAGCAAGATCGTCAGCGGCACGCAGAAATCCTGCGCGCTCCACAATCTTCCTCTGGAAGTTTTGGATCCGGACCAGATGCGCACCCGGTTCCCGGTCTTTTCCCTTGGGAAAGAGGATATCGCGCTGCTCGATCCGCAAGGCGGTTATCTGCACCCGGAAGCGGCCGTCATGGGGCATTTGAAACTGGCGGCGGCCGATGGCGCAGCGTTGCACTTCGGCGAAAAAGTCACAGCCATCGAGCCCGGCGATGGCGACGTCACCATCACCTCCAGCCATGGACAATACCGGGCTGCAAAAGTCATTGTCGCGACGGGATCCTGGATTTCCGAACTCGTTCCATCACTGCGCGGCCATGCCGTGCCAATCAAGCAGGTCGTCGCCTGGTACCAGCCGCTTGATGGTTTCATGACCATGCCACAACGTATGCCAGTATTCATTCGCGACGAAGGCGAGAACGGCTCGTTCTTCGGTTTCCCGGTCATCGGTGCCGACGGCGTCAAGGTCGGGCGCCACGCGCATTTTCGCGAGCCGATCGACCCGAACCAGCCCAATCCGCCGGTCAACGAGGCGGATACGGCATTGCTCGACAGTTTTATCCAGCGTCAGCTGCCTTTGGCTGCCGGCCTGCGGGTGCGCTCCACCACCTGCCGCTACACGATGTTGCCGAGCGAGGATTTCCTGATCGACCTGCTGCCCGGCGAAGAGCGCATCGTCGTCGCGTCGCCCTGCTCAGGGCATGGCTTCAAATTTACCAGCGTCGTCGGCGAAATCCTGGCCGACCTGGCGCTTGATGGTGGCACTCCGCTGCCGATCGACGCCTTCTCCTTCAAGGCTATGGACCGGTTCCTAGCGGCGCGGGCTGCTTGAGCATGGCAGTTCCCTATCGCCTTGTTCCTTCGACAGAAACATTTTTCGGCCTGCCGAGCGCGGAAGCGGCTCGTCCCGCCTCGGTCGCCATTTTTGGCGCCGTGCATGGTACGGCCTACCCGCATGAACAGGCGGTCGCCTGTGATATCGGTGCACCCGATGCCGTGCGCCGGGCGATCACGGCGGCTTCCGTGCATATCGACCATTGGGATTTCGATTTTGACGGTCCCCTGCTGAACGATGGGGCTCTCTCCGTCGTCGATCTCGGCGATGTCGCAACACGCGCCGGTGACAACGCCGGCAATCGCCGGGCGATCGAAGCGGCGACCCGTGATATTCGCTCGGCTGGAGCCATACCGATCCTGATCGGTGGCGATGATTCCGCCGCTATCCCGTTCATGCGTGGACTGGAAGACGCAGGCGAGCTGCACATCCTTCAGATCGATGCCCATATCGACTGGCGCGACAGGATCGGTGACGAGCCGCTTGGTTATTCGAGCACCATGCGCCGTGCATCGGAACTCCCGTTTGTGCGCTCGATGACGCAGGTCGGCATGCGCGCTGTCGGCAGTGCCCGGCGAGAAGAGGTCGAGGCGGCGCGGGCCTGGGGCTCGCGGCTGGTCACGGTGAAGCAGCGCGTGCAATCGGCATGGGGGAAATCGCCGCCACCATTCCACGCGACGGCACGCTGCTCATCCATATCGACGTCGATGGGCTCGATCCGTCGATATGCCCCGGTGTCAACGCCTTGTCGCCGGGAGGTCTTTGGCTGGAGGAGGTGACCGATCTGATCGCCTCGGCCATGACTGGTCGGCAGCTTGCCGGCGTCTCGATCGTCGAGTTCCAGCCCAAAGCGGATGTCAACGATATGACGGCGACAGTCGTCGGCCGGTTGATCTGCCACGTGCTCGGGCATCTCGCCCGCCGATAGCGCCTACTCCGCGACGATGCGGATGAGGTAAGCCTCCGTCGGCATGTCGGAGGTGATCAGGACAACGCCCTTGAGAACAGCGCAATCGAACCGATCGAGTTCTTCTGCGTGGCCGCCGCTGTCGATGCGCAGATTGCCGAGCGACAAAAGCATCGTCACGCCACCCTCTGCGTCCAGATGATGCTGTCCTTCAAATGTGCGCCGCTCGACCCGATGCGACCATTGCCCGCGTCTTGTCATGACATTCAGATCGACAATGGTGCCCGAGACGAGTCGAGCCGAGGTTGCTGCATCGGCGGGAAAGGCCAGCGGCTCGGATGCCTGCGTCAGGACGACGGGTCTGCGCCCCTCTATATCCAGCTCCATGCCGTCGCCGCTCAGGATCGACAACGTCCGGTCGATCCCGGCAAATATGGAGAACGGACCATCACTGGCGACGGTCGCCATGCTGATCCGCCATCCGAAATCGGCCAGATCGGTTTCGGGCGGAAAGACTGCGATTTCCGTGGTTTCCCCGCCACCATTCTTCCAGGGCATGCGGCGGTGGTCTTTGGCTTTCAACACCTGCAACTGGTCGTACATTGTAAACCTCAACAAAGTGGACTAAGTTTAGTGGACTAAGTCTAAAGGAGGGGATGATGGAGACTGTCAATATTCACGAAGCCAAGACCCATCTGTCCCGTCTGATGGAAAAGGTGTCGAAGGGCGAATCCTTCATCATTGCCAAGGCCGGAAAGCCGATCGGAAAGCTGGTGCCGCTGGATGAAGCCGACACTCCGAAAAAACGGCGGATCGGTTTCATGAAGGGCGAAATTGTTGTGCCGGATGATTTCGATACGATGATGGCTGATGAGATCGAAGAGATGTTTTACGGCAATCCCGATAAGTTCAAAGATCGATGAGGTTCCTGCTCGATACCCATATCCTGATCTGGGCGGCGGGCGATATCGATATGCTACCGAGCCGTATCAGACATCTCATTGAAGATGCGAACAATGAACTCATGTTCAGTCCTGCCAGTATCTGGGAAACGGCGATAAAGCACGGGCTCGGTCGTGACGATTTCCGGACCGATCCTTTTGTTCTCCGTTATCGCCTTCTCGAAAATGGTTATATCGAACTGCCGATCAACAGCGAACACGCAATTGCAATCGCGGGTTTGCCGCTGCTTCACAAGGACCCCTTCGATCGCATCCTGATTGCTCAGGCGATCATCGAAGGGGTTCCTCTCATAACGGTTGACGATATGGTCTTGCGCTATCCCGGCCTTCCGAAATATCCGCTAACTTAAAGCCTCAATTCCCCAAAATCCCCGGCAACCGCAGGCCCTTTTCCTTGGCGCACTCGACAGCGATGTCGTAGCCCGCGTCAGCGTGGCGCATGACGCCGGTGGCCGGGTCGTTCCAGAGGACGCGTTCCAGGCGGCGGGCCGCATCATCGGTGCCATCGGCGCAGATGACGACGCCCGAATGTTGGCTGAAGCCCATGCCGACGCCGCCGCCGTGATGCAGCGACACCCAGGTGGCACCCGATGCGGTGTTGAGCAGCGCGTTGAGCAGCGGCCAGTCGGACACGGCATCCGAGCCGTCCTTCATGGCTTCGGTTTCGCGGTTCGGCGAGGCGACGGAGCCTGAATCGAGGTGATCGCGGCCGATGACGACCGGGGCTGACAACTCGCCGTTCTTGACCATCTCGTTGAAAGCGAGGCCGAGGCGGTGGCGATCGCCCAGACCGACCCAGCAGATGCGGGCGGGCAGGCCCTGGAAGGCGATGCGCTCGGCGGCCATGTCGAGCCAGTTGTGCAGGTGCTTGTTGCCCGGTGTCAGTTCCTTGACCTTGGCATCCGTCTTGCGGATATCCTCCGGATCGCCCGAAAGGGCTGCCCAGCGGAACGGACCGATGCCGCGGCAGAACAGCGGACGGATATAGGCAGGAACGAAGCCCGGGAAAGCGAAGGCATTCTCGAGGCCTTCGTCCTTGGCGACCTGGCGGATGTTGTTGCCATAGTCGAAGGTCGGGATGCCCATGTCCTGGAAGGCGATCATCGCCTCGACATGTTCGCGCATCGAGGCGCGGGCGGCCTTTTCGACGGCCTTCGGGTCGCTTTCGCGCTTTTCCTTCCACTGCGCCATCGTCCAGCCCTTCGGCAGGTAGCCGTTGATCGGGTCGTGAGCCGAGGTCTGGTCGGTGACCATGTCGGGGCGGATGCCGCGGCGGACCATTTCCGGAAGGATTTCGGCGCAATTGCCCAGCAGGCCGACCGACTTGGCTTCGCCGGCAGCGGTCCAGCGCTCGATCATCTCCATCGCTTCATCGAGCGTTTCGGCGCGGGCATCGACGTAACGGGTGCGCAGACGGAAATCGATCGAGTCCGGATTGCATTCGATGGCGAGGCAGCAGGCGCCGGCCATGACGGCTGCGAGCGGCTGGGCGCCGCCCATGCCGCCGAGACCGCCGGTCAGGACCCACTTGCCCTTCAGGTCACCGTTGTAATGCTGGCGGCCGGCCTCGACGAATGTTTCGTAGGTACCCTGCACGATGCCTTGGCTACCGATGTAGATCCACGAGCCGGCGGTCATCTGGCCGTACATGGCCAAGCCCTTCTTATCCAGCTCGTTGAAGTGATCCCAGGTTGCCCAATGCGGCACGAGGTTGGAGTTGGCGATCAGCACGCGCGGCGCATCCTTGTGGGTGCGGAACACGCCGACCGGCTTACCGGACTGCACCATCAGCGTTTCGTCTTCACTGAGGTCGCGCAGCGTTTCGACGATCTTGTCGAAGTCCGCCCAGGTGCGGGCGGCGCGGCCGATGCCGCCATAGACGACCAGCTCATGCGGGTTCTCGGCGACGTCCGGATCGAGGTTGTTCATCAGCATGCGAAGCGGCGCTTCGGTCATCCAGGATTTTGCCGTCAGTTCGGTGCCGCGCGCGGCGCGGACGTCGCGGATATTGTGACGAGGATTGGTCATTTGGTTCCCCTGTTTTGCTTTGCCAGTGTCAGCGCCGTCGTTTCGATGCGCGTGAGAATGTCTTTGAGATGAATACGAAGCCTGGTCGCCTTGGATTCGTCGTAGGCGAAGGGTGGCGTCTCGGTGATGAGGTGGGTGGACTGTGCCAGTTCCATCTGGATCGCATGCACGCCGGTTTCAGGCCGGCCGTAATACCGCGTCGTCCAACCGCCCTTGAAGCGGCCATTGAGGATACTGGTATAGCCAGCGGCTTTCGATGCCACGTCGACGGTTGCCGCTTCGATCGCCGGGTCGCAAGTCTTGCCCATATCCGTGCCGATGTTGAAATCCGGCAGCGTGCCTTCAAACAGGAAGGGAATGTCGGAGCGGATCGAATGGCAATCATAGACGACGGCGATGCCGTGGATGGCTTTCACCCGCTCGATTTCGGCCGCCAGTGCCGCATGATAAGGCGCGTGGAAGTCGGCAAGGCGCTCGGCGATGTCGCCCTCGGTCGGCTCTTCGCCATCCTTCCAGATTGGAACGCCGTCGAAATCGGTTGATGGTACGAGCCCCGTCGTGTTCTGGCCGGGATAAAGGCTGACGCCCTCCGGGTCGCGATTGGCGTCTATGACATAACGATGGAAGGTGGCGCGCACCGTCGTCGCCTCCGGCAGCAGGCCGGCATAGAGCTCATGGATATGCCAGTCGGTATCGGCAAGGATGCGGCCATTGTCATTCAGACGCTCCCAGATCGCTGGAGGCACGTCGGTGCCGGTATGCGGCAGACCGAGAATGACCGGGGAGGTGCCCTGCTTGAGTTCGAAGATGCTCATTCAAGCCTCCAGAACCGGCAGGATACCAGCGGATATAGCGGCGTTCAGCGTGCCGGAGCCGACGAGGTCGCTGGCGGACTTGAGGTCGTTTGCCATGTAACGGTCAACGTCCAGCGTCGGCACGACCTTGCGGATGGCCGTGATGGCATTGGTCAGTTCGGGGCTGGTGACGAGCGGGGCGCGGAAGTCGATGCCCTGCGCTGCCGTCAAAGCCTCGATACCGACGATGGCAAAGAGATTATCGGTCATCTGCAACAGGCGGCGGGCGCCGTGGCAGGCCATGGAAACATGGTCTTCCTGGTTGGCCGAGGTCGGAGTGGAATCAACGGAGGCCGGGTGCGACATCTGCTTGTTTTCAGACATCAGCGCGGCGGAGGTGACCTCGGCGATCATCAGCCCGGAGTTGAGGCCCGGCGTCTTGGCGAGGAATGCCGGCAGGCCGTAGGAGAGGGCAGGATCGACCAGCAGCGCGATGCGGCGCTGCGAGATCGCACCGATTTCGCAGATGGCAAGCGCGATCTGATCGGCTGCGAAAGCCACCGGCTCGGCGTGGAAATTGCCGCCGGAAACGACGGAATTGTCCGAGAGCACCAGTGGATTGTCGGTGACGGCGTTGGCTTCGATTTCAAGCGTGCGGGCAACCGAGCGCAGGAGATCGAGGCAGGCGCCATCGACCTGTGGCTGGCAGCGGATGCAGTAGGGATCCTGGACGCGCTCGTCGCCTTCGATATGGCTTTCGCGGATCACCGAGCCCTTGAGCAGGCCACGCAGGGCCGCCGCCGCGTCGATCTGGCCCTTGTGGCCGCGCAGGGTGTGGATGTCTGGATGGAACGGTGCAGACGAGCCCATGGCGGCGTCGGTCGACAACGCACCGGTGATCAGGGCGGACTGGGCGGCGCGGTGGGCGCGGAAAAGGCCAGCGAGCGCCAGCGCGGTCGAAACCTGCGTGCCGTTGATCAGTGCCAGACCTTCCTTGGCGGCGAGCACGACCGGTGTCAGGCCGGCGCGTTCCAGTGCGGTGCGGGCATCGAGCGGCTCGCCGTCGAAGAAGGCTTCGCCTTCGCCCATCATGACCGCTGCCATATGGGCAAGCGGCGCCAGATCGCCGGAAGCGCCGACGGAACCCTTTTCGGGAATGACCGGGATGACGCCCTTGTCGAGCATGCCCTCGATCAGGCGGATCAACTCGAGCCGCGTGCCGGATGCGCCGCGTCCGAGCGAAACGAGCTTCAGCGCCATGATCAGGCGAACGATGTTTTCTGCCAATGGCTGGCCGACACCGCAGCAATGCGACAGGATCAGATTGCGCTGCAGGGTTGCAACATCGGCGGCGTCGATCCGGATGCTCGCCAGTTTGCCGAAGCCGGTGTTGATGCCATAGACCGGTGCGTTGCCGGCGGCGATCTCGGCGATGCGGGCGGCGGCCTTTTCGATGCCGGCATCGAAGGCCGGGTCGAGCCGCGCGGGCTCGCCGGTCCAGTAGATAGTTTCGAGCGTCGAGAGTGGCACGGAGCCCGGCTGAAGAATTAGGGTCATAAATCAGTCCTCACCAGTGCGCGGAGCCGGGCTCACGCGTCTTAAATTTCAATGTCCGTTGCGGACGCGCACATGAAGCGGATTAAAGCCCATGCGGTAGACGAGTTCGGCCGGTCGCTCGATATTCCAGATCGCGAAATCGGCCCATTTGCCGGGTTCGAGCGTCCCCACTTCGTCGACGAGCCCCAGCGCGCGTGCCGCCTCCCGCGTCACGCCGGCAATGCATTCCGTGACCGTCATGCCGAACAGGGTCGCTGCCATGTTCATGGTCAGCAGCAGCGATGTCAGCGGCGATGTGCCGGGATTGCTGTCGGTGGCGACCGCCATGGCAACGCCGGCCTTGCGGAAGAGGTCGATCGGCGGTTTCCTGGTTTCGCGGATGAAATAGAAGGCGCCGGGCAGAATGACAGCCACCGTGCCGCTCTTTGCCATCGCCGCGGCACCGGCCTCGTCGGTATATTCGAGATGGTCGGCCGACAGCGCACCATACTCGGCGGCAAGTGCTGCGCCATGCAGGTTGGACAATTGGTCGGCATGGAGCTTGACCGGCAGGCCATGGGCCATGGCTGCATCGAACACCTGACGCATCTCGTCAGTCGAAAACGCGATGCCTTCACAGAAGCCGTCGATCGCATCGGCAAGCCCCTGTTCGGCGATCGCGGGCAGCATGTCATTCACGACCTTGGCGACATAGCCGGCCTGGTTGCCCTTGAATTCCGGCGGCAGCGCATGGGCGCCGAGGAAGGTGGTGCGGATGGCAACGTCGCGTTCTTCTCCGAGCCGGCGGGCGGCGCGCAGGGTCTTCGCCTCGTTTTCAAGGTCGAGGCCATAGCCGGATTTGATTTCGATGGTGGTGACGCCCTCGGCCATCAGGGCATCCAGGCGCGGAAGCGACTGGCGGACCAGCTCGTCTTCGCTGGCTTCGCGCAGGGAGCGGACGGACGAAACGATGCCGCCGCCCGCAAGGGCGACTTCCTCATAGGTCGCCCCCGAGAGACGCATCTCGAATTCGTTGGATCGATCTCCGGCATGGACCAGATGGGTGTGGCAATCGATCAGGCCCGGAGTGATCCAGCGGCCTTCGCAGTCAATGACTTCTGATGCGTCGTCTATGGAAAAGGGAAGGCCGGCTTCGCTGCCGGCATAAAGGATGCGGCCATCCTGCACGGCGATCACGCCGTCCTCGACAAGGCCGAGGCCCGGCAGTTTCGGGTCCAGCGTTGCAAGGCGCGCGTTGCGCCAGAGGCGGTCGCAGGCCGATCCTGTTGTCGTTTTTCTGGAAGACATCGATTTTTGCGCCTTTCCTTTTTGTGCTATTATGTATAGACATAAAGAAAATGAGCGCAAGCGCTTTTTTCGCGCCGGCTGTCAGGAGGCCGGGGTTCAGAAGGGATGGGGCCTTGACCAGCATTCATGTAAAATCGGTACTGACGTCGGCAGGATGGCAGAAGGATGTGCGGCTGATCGTGCAGGCCGGCCGGATCGCGTCCATCGAGGCGGGCGTGCAGGCTACATCGGGCGATGAGTGCCATGATATCCTGGTTCCCGGCATGCCGAACCTGCACAGCCATGCTTTCCAGCGCGGCATGGCGGGGCTTGCGGAAGTGCGCGGCCCGGGTGCCGACAGTTTCTGGAGCTGGCGCAATGTCATGTATCGCTTTGCCCTGTCGATGACGCCGGATCATGTCGAGGCTGTCGCCAGCCAGCTCTATATGGAAATGCTGGAGGCCGGGTTTTCCCGCGTCGGTGAATTCCATTACCTGCACCACGACATTGACGGCCGGCCCTATGCCGACATTTCCGAGATGGCACAAAGGATCGCGGGTGCAGCCGCGCAAACCGGCATCGGCCTGACCCTGCTCCCGGTCTTCTATGCCCATTCGACCTTTGGCGGCGCGGCGCCGAACGAAGGGCAACGTCGTTTCATCAATGATCCGGAAAGCTTTGCGCGCCTGATCGAAGGCTGCCGCCGCGCTGTCCGGGATCTGCCGGGCGGCAATGTCGGCGTCGCCCCTCACAGTCTGCGAGCCGTGACACCGGACGAGCTTTTCGCCGTGGTGGCGATGGTGAAGGACGGGCCGGTCCATATTCACGTGGCCGAGCAGGTCAAGGAAGTCGAGGACAGCATCGCGTGGTCGGGTGCGCGGCCGGTCGAATGGCTACTCGACAATGCCGGGATCGACGATCGGTGGTGCCTGATCCACGCCACGCACATGACCGACGACGAGACGCGCCGCATGGCGAAGGCTGGCGCGATTGCGGGGCTCTGCCCGGTGACCGAGGCCAACCTGGGCGACGGCACCTTCAATGCGACGGTGTTCGCAGAGCACGGCGGAAAGTTCGGCATCGGTTCGGATTCCAATATCCTGATCGGCATTCCCGATGAGTTGCGCCAGCTCGAATATTCGCAACGCCTGCTGCATCGCTCGCGCAATGTGCTGACCCTACCGGGGAATTCCACCGGCCGCGCCCTGTTCGACGACGCGGTGAAGGGCGGTGGCATGGCACTCGGCTCGACGGTCGGTATCGCCATCGGCCATCCCGCCGATTTCGTCAGTCTGCGGCAGCCGGATATCGGCAGCCTGACCGATGATGCCGTGCTCGATTCCTGGCTGTTTGCCAATGGAACCAGGCCGGATTGCGTCTGGGTGGCGGGCGTAAAGCAGGTCGAGAACGGCCGGCACGCCAAGCATGCCGAGATCGCATCCAGGTTCCGCTCTGTCATGAGCGAGCTTCTGGCCTGATCGATTGCATTCCGATAAGGGATGTTGCGTGGCAGACGATGCCGCAAAAGTTGACGACCGAAGCATTGACCGGTCGATGGAAGTGGGATGGTTGTGAAAGCGCGCGCCGGTGCTAATGTGGGAAGCGGAGCGGCCCCGGCCGATCCGGGGGCGGATTTGTCCCTGCACCAGCGCATTCTCGGTGATATCGAAGAGCGTATCCTGTCCGGTGAGTGGGCTCCGGGCTTCCGCATTCCTTTCGAAGTCGATCTCGCCGAGCAATATAAATGTTCGCGGATGACCGTGAACAAGGCCCTGACCCAACTGGCAAAGACCGGGCTGATCGAGCGGCGTCGGAAATCCGGCAGCTACGTGACACAGCCGCGGGCGCAATCGGCCGTGCTGGATATCCGTGACATCAAGCTTGAGGTCCAGTCTCTCGGTCTCGCCTATCATTACCGGCTGACGGTCAAGAGCCGGCGGCGCAGCACGACGGAGGACCGGCAGCGGCTCGGCCTCGAGGTTGCAACGCCCGTCCTCGATATTCGCTGCATACATTTCGCCGGCAACAGACCATTCTGCGTCGAACAGCGCCTGATCAATCTGGCAGCTGTGCCGGATGCGGCCGCGGAGAGCTTCGAGGATCTGGCGCCCGGCCCATGGCTTCTCAACAGAGTTCCCTGGAGTGCGGCGGAGCATACGATCCGCGCCGTTTCGGCAGACGATGCGATTGCGGCGGCCTTGGGAGTTGCGACTGGAACGGCCTGTCTCACGGTCGAGCGCCGCACGTGGAGCAACGGCGCCTATATCACCCATGTGCGGCTGATCTATCCTGGCGAGCGGCATGCGCTTGTCGCCAATTTTACGCCGTCCCAACCGAAATGAGACTGCCGGCCAGATGGCGGCGGGTCCGCCCTCCGGCCGTGTCAGCTTGCCCTTATTTCTTCGGCTTTGCGCCGGAAAGCTTGGGAACTTCCTTTTGGGTCGTCGCGGCAAAAGGAGTGGCTGCCTTGGCGGCTACCTTGTCCTTTTTCGGCTTCCTGACTTCCTTGTTGCTCTTCGCTTGCCCCTTGGCCATGGTGATGTCCTTCCTCAGTGGATGATAGGGCTGGCCGTTCGTGGGGCCTACCCCTTGGCGTCTTCGAGATTGTCTTCCGTCGTTACCCGTTCGTAGGTCTCACCTTCGCTGCGAATGCGATATTGCGGCGAACCGTCCCGAACAGGCAATGTTGCGAGAATGCGAAAAATCGTTTCGTCGCGCAATGACAAACCGACTGTACTTTTCATGCGGACCTTCTGACCGACCGAAAAACGGTGCTGACGGATTTGGGATCGGCGAACACTGGGCGGGGTAGAGGTGGAAGCCATGGGCATTCTCCTTGGAAAAAGGCGTGAATGGAAAACCGGAGGCTGGCCCCGTTTCGCCATATCCGCTTTTTGAAGGGCGTCTGCCGGGTCGGGAACTGCCAGTGCGTCCGTCGTCGATTCCTGCCGAATGGCAGGCCGGATCGGTCAGATTGTAGAGAATAGATGAGCCGCATTCGGGCACGATACCCGGCGCGGAACGATCGAAAATTTGGGCTGAGCAACCGGGCCTTGGCCAAAAAGCGATTGCAAGTCAGCGTAGCGTCAATTGCGGTTTAAGTGGGACCGGGAAAGACGCCGTTATCGTTTAGGGCGCTGTTCGCGCATCGACGCCAAATTCCAAGCCCATCTCGATCAATTCGTCCCAGAGGCTTTCTGCGAAGCCACGCAGGACAAGGATTTCGAAACGATCCGCAGCGGTGCGGGTGATCATCGCGGTGATGTGACCGATCAGTGTCATGGTCGAGCGTCCCACCGGGAATTGATCGGGATGCATATCGACCGCCGTGCCCTTGGCCAGGACGGCTTCGCCGCCGGCGCCACTGATGCCGATCCGGATGCGTCCATGGGTCTGGTCGGCAATCGAGGCCCGACCGGAGAGGGCCGCCTGCGTCTTGGCAAATTCCGACGCTGAAAGGCCGGCATCCCCAACCACGAACCATTGGCCGGGGCCGACGGCGCGGACGGCATAGACCGAACCGTCGCTGACCGACGCAATGCTCGCCGCAAGGTCGCCCGCATCCGGCGAGGCCAGAACCTGCAGCACATGCCCTTCCGGCAGGGCTTCAAGCGTTATTCCGCCGTCAGCCTGTGTCGGTCCGAAGGAACCGGATTTGGCGCCTGCCAGGGCGGCGCGATGAAGAAGCGAAAAATCAGCCATGGAGTTTTCCGTTTTCCGGATCGAAGAAAACCGGGCTGCACAGCACGGCCTTGGTGTATTCGCCCTTGAGGTCGTTCCAGACGGTGACATGCTCGCCATGCCGCTCCGGACCGCGCTTGACGAGCGCAAGGCCGACGGTCGAACCAATCGTCGGGGAGTAGCAACTGGACGATACGTAACCCTGATCGTTTTCGAGCGAGGGCGTCGCGCCTTCGACAAGGATATGGGAGCCGGTCTTGAAGGTCGTGGCCGGATCGAGCGGCTTGACGCCAACCAGCGACAGGCGATCCCGGTCCGTCATGCCTTCACGCGACAGCATGGCCTTGCCGATGAAGTCCGGCTTGGTCGTCGAAACCATCTTGGCAAAGCCGAGATCGGAAGGGATGACCGTGCCGTTGATTTCGGAATGCGTCACATGCCCTTTCTCGATGCGCATGACGCCAAGAGCTTCAACGCCATAGGGGCAGATGCCATGTTCAGCGCCGGCTTCCATGATGGCGTCGGCCACCGCTTCGCCGTAGCCGGCAGGGACGGCGAGCTCATAGGCCAGTTCACCGGAGAAGGAGATGCGGAACAGCCGGCCTGCGAGCCTGCCGCCAAACAGCGAGACTTCCCGTGCGCCGAGGAAGGGGAAGGCGGCATCCGAAATGTCTTCATCGACGATTTTCTGGAGGATCGCCCGCGACTTCGGTCCTGCCACGGCGATCTGCGCCCACTGGTCTGTCGACGAGGCGAACTGCACGTCGAGATCGGGCCAGAGTGCCTGCGCGCAGAATTCCAGATGGTTCATAACGCCGGCGGCATAGGCCGTGGTGGTCGTCATGAAGAAGTGATTTTCGCTGAGACGGCTGGTCGTGCCGTCGTCATAGATCATGCCGTCCTCGCGCAGCATCAGCCCATAGCGCGCCTTGCCGACCGGCAGCTTCAGGAAAGCGTTGCAATAGACGCGGTTGAGGAATTCCGCCGCATCCTTGCCGAAGATCTCGATCTTGCCGAGGGTGGAAACATCGCAGATCCCGGCGTTCTTTCGAACATTCAGGACTTCGCGATCGACGCTTTCGCGCCATGTCGTCTCGCCTGACTTTGGAAACCAGGACGAGCGATACCAGAGGCCGGTCTCGACGAAGACCGCGCCGTTCTTCCTGGCCCAGTCGTGCAGCGGCGATTTGCGCACCGGCTGGAAATGTTTGCCCCTGGATGTGCCGGCGAGCGCGCCGAAAGAAAGCGGGGTGTAGAACGGACGAAAGGTCGTGGTCCCGACATCCGCCGGCGAAACCTTGCGCGCCTCGGCCAGAATGCCGATGGCGTTGATGTTTGAGAGCTTGCCCTGGTCGGTCGCCATGCCGTTTGTGGTGTAGCGCTTGGCGAGTTCGACATGCCCATAGCCTTCGCCGACGGCCGAAACGAGGTCCCTGACGTGCACGTCGTTCTGATAGTCCACGAAGGCCTTGCCTTTCGAACCGCGGACAAACCAGAGCGGCCTGGCATGCTCCGGCTTGTCAGCGGCCGGCGCAAAGGCGGCGCCGGCATTGCTGAAGCCAAGGTCTACCAGGATCTGGCGCGCCTTTTCGGCGCCGTCGGCGAGGCAGGCTGCCAGTGTTTCCACGCCGGCTGCGGAGCCGGCAACGGTCAGGCCATCCTGTCGTTCGGGCGCTAGGAAAGCCGATTTCGCATCCGACCAGACCGGTCGGGCGCCGCGATGGCAGGCGAGATGGATGATCGGGCTCCAGCCGCCGGACATGGCAAGCGCATCTGCCTTGATCGTCTCCACGGAGCCGCCCTTGGAAATGGCAATGCTGGAAAGCGCCTTCCCGCCACTTGCGTCACGAACGACGCCCCCGGAAATGATGCGGGCTTTCCCGGCCCAGCCTGTCGGGGCATCCGCGCGACTGTCCACGATCGCCGCGACATCGAGGCCGCGGGCCTCCAGATCGGCGGCCGTTTGATAACCGGATCCGCCGTTGGTGAAGACAACGGTCTGCCGGCCGGGGGCAACGGCCTGCCGGTGAAAATAGCTGCGCACGGCGCCGGCCATCATCACACCGGGAATATCATTGCCGCCAAAGACCATCGGCCGTTCCTCGGCACCGGAGGCGAGAATCGCCTGTTTGGCGGCGATCCGCCAAAGCCGTTCCATCGGCCGATGGGGATCGACGGTGCCGACATGCTTCTGCACGCGCTCGACGGCACCGAAGACATTACCGTCATACCAGCCGAAAACCGTGCTGCGCATCAGCAGCCGGACGTTTGGCAGGCTTTCCAGTTCCGCGACCATCTGTGCCAGGAGTTCCGTGGCGCTGCGATCCTGAAATGAAGTGCTTTCCGAGATCAGCGAGCCGCCAGGCTCGAAACCTTCGTCAGCAAGGATGACGCGGGCGCCGGCGCGGCCAGCGGTGAGCGCGGCGGCAAGGCCGGCCGGGCCGGCACCGATGACGAGAAGGTCGCAGTGCGCCCAGCATTTTTCATAGGTGTCCGGGTCCGGCTCGTAGGTGGCGCGGCCAAGGCCTGCCGCCTTGCGGATGATCGGCTCATAGACTTTTTCCCAGAAGGCGGCCGGCCACATGAAGGTCTTGTAGTAGAAACCCGCTCCGAGGAAGGGCGAAAGCAGGCCATTGACGGCGCCGAGGTCAAAATCGACGGAGGGCCAGCGATTCTGGCTTTTGGCGATCAAGTCTTGGTACAATTCGGCGACGGTGGCGCGGGTGTTCGGTTCGGTGCGCCCGCCTTCTCCGATCGTCAGCAGGGCGTTCGGCTCAGCGGCTCCGGCGGTCAGGATGCCGCGCGGGCGGTGATATTTGAACGAGCGGCCGACGAGTTGGCGACCGTTGGCAAGCAGGGCGGAGGCAACGGTGTCGCCGGCATAGCCCTGCATCGGCTTTCCGTCGAATGTGAAATCGAGCGGCTTGCTGCGGTCGATGCGGCCGCCGGAAGAAAGGCGAAAGGAGCTCATACGGTCTCTCCCGTCACGGCAGCATCAACGGCGGAATAGACCGCATGGGTCATCGTATCGCGCTCGACGACCAGCCAGCGGCGGCAACCGGAGGTGTGGTGCCAGTGTTCCTTATGGCGACCGCGCGGATTGTCGCGCAGGTAGACGTAAGCGTACCAGGCGTCCTTGCCGGCATCCGGGGCCGGGCGGTTGATACCGGCATCGCCGCGGACGGTGAATTCTTCCTTGGGGCGCGGCCCGCAATGGGGGCAGGCGATCAGGCTGGCCATCTTTTCCAAGTCCTCAATGCAGATTGGGTTGGGCGCCAACGCCCTTTTCGTCGATCATTCGGCCGCGGGCGAAACGGTCCAGCCGGAAGGCCCGTCCGGTCTCGTGCGGCTCGTTCTTCGCGATCAGATGCGCGTAGCAGAAGCCGGAGGCAGGCGTCGCCTTGAAGCCGCCATAACACCAGCCGGCGTTCAGGTAGAGATTGTCGATATGGGTGCGGTCGATGATCGGAGAACCATCCATGCTCATGTCCATGACGCCGCCCCAGGAGCGCAGAACCCGCACGCGCGAAAGGGCCGGGATCATCGCAACGCCGGCCTCGGCGACATGTTCAACCGTCGCGAGATTGCCGCGCTGGGCATAGGAATTGTAGCCGTCGATGTCGCCGCCGAAGACCAAGCCGCCCTTGTCGGACTGCGAAACGTAGAAATGCCCGGCGCCGAAGGTGACGACATTGTCGATGAAAGGCTTCAGCCCCTCCGAGACGAAAGCCTGCAGCACGTGGCTTTCGATCGGCAGCTTCATATCGACCATGTCGGCGACAACAGTCGAGTTTCCGGCTGCGGCCAGCGCCAGCTTGCCGCAGCCTATGAAGCCCTGGCTGGTCTCGACACCGGTGACCCGGCCATTCTCGCGGCGGATACCGGTGACCTCGCAGTTCTGGATAATATCGACGCCACGGCTGTCTGCGCCGCGCGCATAGCCCCACGCCACCGCATCATGGCGCACGGTGCCGCCACGCTTCTGCATCAGCGCACCCTGGATGGGGAAGCGGGCATTGTCGAAATCGAGGAAGGGCAGCATCTGGCGTACCGCGTTGCGATCCAGAAGTTCGGAATCGACGCCGTGCAGCCGCATGGCGTTGCCGCGCCGCGTGTAGGCATCGCGCTGCGCGTCGGAATGATACAGATTGAGCACGCCGCGCTGCGAGACCATCGCGTTGAAATTGAAATCCTGCTCCAGCCCTTCCCAGAGCTTCATCGACAGTTCGTAGAACGGGTTGTTGCCCTGCAGCAGGTAGTTGGAGCGGATGATCGTCGTGTTTCGGCCGACATTGCCGGAGCCGATATAGCCCTTTTCCAGCACCGCGACATTGGTAACGCCAAATTCCTTGGCGAGATAATAGGCCGTGGCAAGTCCATGACCACCGCCACCGACGATGATCACGTCATAATGGTTTTTCGGGAGAGGGCTTCGCCAGGCGGGCTTCCAGGTCGTGTTGCCGCGAAGGGCGTTCAGAAAAACGGAGAAGGCGGAGTAACGCATGATCGGTGCACCGTGAGAGTTGCCGCTGATCATGACAGGATTGCGTTTTGTCACTTGCAGGAAAGAGACCAATAGAAGCATAAAAGGGACATGACACAGGAAGACCGCAGAAGCATCCACAGGATCGGTTTCATTCTTTTGCCGGGTTTCGCGCTGATGTCCTATGCCTCGGCGGTGGAACCGTTGCGCGCCGCCAATCTTCTCGCCGGCCGTGATATATACATTCTGTCGAATCATTCGGCCGACGGCGAGGCTGTGTCGGCGTCCTCTTCCATTCCCGTGCCGGCAGGACCGCTGCCCGGACGGGGGACCGATATCAATACGGTCTTTGTCTGTGCCGGAGGAACGCCTGTCGACTGGGACGCTCCGGCGGTTCTGGCTTGCTTGCGCCAGCTTGCCCGCGACGGCGTGCGCATCGGCGGCATATCCGGCGGCCCTTATCTGATGGCAGCCGCCGGCCTGCTTCAGGATCGCGACTTCACCATCCACTGGGAACACGCCCCGGCCCTGATCGAGGCCTTTCCCGACCTTTCGCCGAGGCAGGCGCGCTACGTTCTCGACGGCAATCGCATCACCTGCGGCGGCGGCGTGGCGCCGCTCGACATGATGCATGCGCTGATCGCGGAGCGCATGGGATCGGATTTTGCGCGCCGGGTCAGCGACTGGTATCTACACACCCATGTCGAAGGCTCTGCGGCACCGCAGCGCGCGTCGTTGGCGGAGCGCTATGGTGTCAACCATCCTGCTTTGGTGGCCGTGCTGGAAAAAATGGAGGCGACGATCGAGGCGCCGCTCGACCGCCAGTCCATGGCCGCGCTCGCCGGGGTTTCGCCACGCCATCTCGACCGACTGTTTTCTGGGATCATGCAGTCTTCATTTCTTCTTGAATATCGCAAGATCCGGCTCGACCACGCCCGTCGTCTTCTGCAGCAAAGCCCGCTTTCCGTCTCCGAAATCGCTTTTGCCACCGGTTTTTCCAGCGCCGGGCATTTTTCGCGCAGCTATCGCGCTGCCTTTGGGGAGGCACCCCGCAACGGCCGGCAGGCACGGGTCGCCAGTCACAGCGTATAATTTCTTGACGGTTGAGAAAATTTCACTCTCAGGATAATCTTTTTCCGGTTGGGGTATCGAAGAGGGGCAGCTTGCATGGCAAAAAGCAAGGCGAAGGAGATCGACATTGGCCGCACGACCGACGATGAGCGGCCGGCGCTGAAGGCCGCCTTCCTGCAGGATCCGCATGCCCTGCGAGAACCGAAGGAAAACAATCTCGAAATCGCCATCGGCCACGAGGTGCGCGCCTTCCGAAAGAAGCTCGGCATCACCGTGACCGATCTTGCCACGGCCACCGGTATCTCGCTCGGCATGCTGTCGAAGATCGAGAACGGCAATATTTCCCCGTCGCTGACGACCCTGCAATCCCTGTCGCGCGCGCTCGGTGTTCCCGTCACGGCGTTCTTCCGACGTTATGAGGAACCGCGAAACGCGGTCTTCGTCAAGGCGGGCGAGGGGGTGGAACTCGAGCGGCGCGGCACGCGGGCAGGGCATCAGTACAACCTTCTCGGCCATATCGACAACAACACCGCCGGCGTCGTCGTCGAACCCTACCTGATCACGCTGACGGCAGATTCCGACACGTTCCCTGCGTTTCAGCACGAGGGGATGGAATTTCTCTATATGCTGGAGGGCGAGGTGGTGTATCGCCATGGCGACCGGCTCTTCACCATGCAGCCGGGCGACAGCCTGTTCTTCGATGCCGATGCCCGTCACGGGCCGGAAGAACTGATGAAACTGCCGATCCGCTATCTGTCGATCATTTCCTATCCGCAGACGCGGGGAGGGATGTGAGGCTACAGCAAATTCGTTGTGACTCCGAGAAGAGACCCGGCCCGCGCCAGTTTTTTGTCCAGCGTATACAGTGTCATCCGATACTCAAAGACGATCGCCAGATGAAGGGCGTCTCCAGCCCTCAAAACATGTTCGGGGTTTTCCGCGAACTTAGCTGCCAAATGGAAATGGCGGCTTGCGACCTCAAATACCTCCAGCGAAACCTCGATCATGTCATGAAATAGCGCCCGGACGCGTTTTGCGTCTGGTGGATTTATTGAACCAACGCGCTCCTTCAAAGACAATGCGGAGGAAAACTCTGTGATTGACCAGTCGCTGATGCAGAAGCCGTTATGTGCGTCCCGCAAAAGGGCATCCTGCGCACGTTGTGTGTCTACTTCGTTTGTCATGCTCGATACGAGAACGGATGTGTCGAGGTAGATCATTCAATAACGATCGCTATCGCGCATCGCGCGAACGAATTCACCAGCACCGGTTTCCTGATAAGGCATACTCTCCGTCAAGCGTTTCAGCGCCTCGACGTCGATCGGCTTCCTGATGGGCTTGGCCGGCGTCAGCTGAGCGATAACCTTGCCGCCGTTTGAAATCTGGATCGTTTCACCGGCTTCGGCACGGTCCACAAGATCGGCAAATTGGTCTTTCGCGTCCGATAGTGTCACGGTTAGCATTTCTTGCTCCTTGGCGGGTTTGAATTCTAGCGGCGAAACAGCGCAATGACAAGAAGAGCTCCAAAGCAGCTAGAAAAATCTTGCCTTAAAAGAAAATAACTTTCTTCACAGTTGAAATCCAAAATCACAGCTGATATCCCTCTTTCATCGATGAAACGAAGGATCGTCCCCCCATGTGCGGAATTGTCGGATTGTTTTTGAAGGACAAGAGCCTGGAGCCGAAATTGGGTGCCATGCTGTCCGATATGCTGGTCACCATGACCGATCGCGGTCCGGATAGCGCCGGCATCGCTATTTACGGCGCACCGTCTGACGGGCGCGCGAAACTCACGGTTCAGTCCTCGGAGCCATCGGTCGATTTTGCCGGCCTCGAAGCCCTGCTGAAGCCGGTCGATTCCAGCGTGACGGTCGAATTGAAGAGCACGCATGCGGTCATTGAGACAGATGCGAAGCAGGCCTCCGACGTCCGTGAATTGCTCTCGCAGGAACGGCCGGGCGTCCGTGTCATGGGCTCGGGCGACAGTGTCGAGATCTATAAGGAAGTCGGCCTGCCGAAAGATGTGGTCTCCCGCTTCGGCATCCGCGAGATGGGTGGCACGCATGGCATCGGCCACACCCGTATGGCAACGGAATCGGCGGTCACCACGCTTGGCGCGCATCCGTTCTCGACCGGTGCCGATCAGTGCCTGGTGCACAACGGCTCGCTCTCCAACCACAACAATCTGCGCCGCGAACTGGTGCGTGAGGGCATGACCTTCGAGACGCAGAACGACTCGGAGGTCGCAGCCGCCTATCTCACTGCCGAAATGGCCAAGGGCAAGGATCTGGGGCAGGCGCTGACCGGCGCGCTCGACGATCTCGACGGCTTCTTCACCTTTGTCGTCGGCACCAAGTCCGGTTTCGGCGTCGTGCGTGATCCGATCGCCTGCAAGCCGGCCGTCATGGCCGAGACCGAGCAGTATATCGCTTTCGGGTCGGAATACCGCGCGCTCGTCAACCTGCCGGGCATCGAGAATGCGCGGGTCTGGGAGCCGGAGCCCGCGACCGTTTATTTCTGGAAACATGAGAAGGCGGCCTGAACGTGAGCGTCAGTGTAAAACGAGAAAGTCTGGAAGCGATGCGCACCTTCGACCTTGCCACCACACCGCTGCGCGAACTGAACAGCGCGCTGCACACCATTTCCCCCGGCGCCAACGATACGAACTTCGAGGTTGTAAACCCGCGCGGCAGCCATTCCGTGGCTGTCGGTATCGATCAGCCGGTCGTCGTCGATGTGCACGGCAGTGTCGGCTATTATTGCGCCGGCATGAATGATGGCGGAAACGTCACGGTTCACGGGTCTGCCGGTCCGGGTGTCGCCGAGAACATGATGTCCGGCACGGTGGTCATCGAAGGGGATGCCTCGCAATATGCAGGCGCCACCGGTCGTGGCGGATTGCTTGTCATCAAGGGCAATGCGGCATCGCGCTGCGGCATCTCGATGAAGGGCATCGATATCGTCGTCCACGGCAATATCGGCCACATGTCCGCCTTCATGGGGCAGTCCGGTCATCTGGTAGTGCTCGGCAATGCCGGCGAGGCGCTCGGCGATTCCATCTACGAGGCCAAGCTATTCGTGCGCGGCGAGGTCAAGAGCCTCGGCGCCGATTGCATCCAGAAGGACATGAAGCCGAAGCACCTGAAGCTGCTGGCCGACCTTCTGGAAAAGGCTGGCGTCACCGACGTGAAGCCGGAAGAGTTCAAGCGCTACGGTTCGGCCCGCAAGCTCTATAATTTCAACATCGACAACGCCGAAGCGTATTGAGGCAGGGACACTCCATGAGCTATCACAACCCCTATACCCCGCCGCGCAAGTCAGCCACCTTCGACGACTATACGCTGGCGGAAATCCGTCGCGCGGCGGCGACCGGCATCTACGATATCCGCGGCGCCGGCACCAAGCGCAAGGTCCCGCATTTCGATGACCTGCTTTTCCTCGGCGCATCGATCTCGCGCTACCCGCTCGAAGGCTACCGCGAGAAATGCGACACCAGCGTCGTGCTCGGTTCCCGCTATGCCAAGAAGCCGATCGTTCTCAAGACGCCGATCACCATTGCCGGCATGAGCTTCGGCGCGCTTTCGGGCAATGCCAAGGAAGCGCTTGGGCGCGGCGCGACGATTGCCGGCACATCGACCACCACCGGCGACGGTGGCATGACCGACGAGGAGCGCGGACATAGCCAGACGCTGGTCTACCAGTATCTGCCGTCGCGCTACGGCATGAACCCGAAGGACCTGCGCCGCGCCGATGCCATCGAGATCGTCGTCGGCCAGGGCGCCAAGCCCGGCGGAGGCGGCATGCTGCTCGGCCAGAAGATCTCCGATCGCGTCGCCAATATGCGCAACCTGCCCAAGGGTATCGACCAGCGCTCGGCCTGCCGCCATCCCGACTGGACCGGCCCGGACGATCTCGAAATCAAGATCATGGAACTGCGCGAAATCACCGATTGGGAAAAGCCGATCTATGTGAAGGTCGGCGGCGCGCGGCCCTATTACGACACGGCGCTCGCCGTGAAGGCGGGCGCGGACGTCGTCGTGCTCGACGGCATGCAGGGCGGTACGGCAGCGACGCAGGATGTCTTCATCGAGAATGTCGGCATGCCGACGCTCGCCTGCATTCGTCCGGCCGTCCAGGCCCTGCAGGATCTCGGCATGCACCGCAAGGTGCAGTTGATCATTTCCGGCGGTATCCGTTCGGGTGCCGACGTTGCCAAGGCGCTGGCGCTTGGGGCCGATGCGGTGGCGATCGGGACAGCGGCGCTTGTCGCCATCGGCGACAACGATCCGCACTGGGAAGAGGAATACCAGAAGCTGGGGACGACGGCCGGGGCCTATGACGACTGGCATGAGGGCAAGGACCCGGCTGGGATCACCACCCAGGATCCGGAGCTCTCCAAGCGTCTCGATCCCGTGGCGGCCGGCCGCCGGCTCGCCAATTATCTCAAGGTGATGACGCTGGAAGCGCAGACCATCGCGCGCGCCTGCGGCAAGAACCACCTCCACAATCTGGAGCCGGAAGACCTCGTCGCGCTGACGATCGAAGCCTCCGCCATGGCCCAGGTGCCGCTTGCCGGCACCAGCTGGATCCCGGGCAAGGGAGGCTTCTAAACGCGACTACAATCCGGCTGCCGTCTGGGCTCCCAAGCGAGATGGCGGCCACCTCCATGAAAAAGTGTCTGAATAATCCAAAGGGGAACACAGTGACACTCGATCTTGCTACCTTTGCCAAGGACCGTGGCATCAAATACTTCATGATCAGCTATACCGATCTGTTCGGTGGCCAGCGCGCGAAGCTGGTGCCGGCGCAGGCGATCGCCGACATGCAGGCGGACGGCGCCGGTTTCGCCGGTTTCGCAACATGGCTCGATATGACGCCCGCCCATCCCGACCTCTTCGCCATTCCTGACCCGGATTCCGTCATCCAGCTTCCCTGGAAGCCGGAAGTCGCCTGGGTCGCGGCCGATTGCTACATGGAAGGCCAGCCGGTCGAGCAGGGACCGCGCAACGTTTTGAAGAAGCTCGTCGCCGAAGCAGAAAGCCTCGGTATGCACGTCAAGACCGGTGTCGAAGCCGAATTCTTCCTGATCACGGCCGACGGCTCTAAGATTTCCGACGAATACGATACGGCGGAGAAGCCCTGCTACGATCAGCAGGCGGTCATGCGCCGCTATGACGTGATAACCGAAATCTGCGACTACATGCTCGAACTTGGCTGGAAGCCCTACCAGAACGACCATGAGGATGCGAACGGCCAGTTCGAGATGAACTGGGAATTCGACGATGCGCTGAAGACTGCCGACAAACATTCCTTCTTCAAGTTCATGGTCAAGTCCGTCGCTGAAAAGCACGGCCTGCGCGCTACCTTCATGCCGAAGCCCTTCAAGGGCCTGACGGGCAATGGTTGCCATTGCCACATCTCCGTCTGGGACAAGGATGGCAAGACCAATGTGTTTGCCGACAAGGCGGCCGATTTCGGCCTGTCAGCCAAGGGGCGCACCTTCCTTGGCGGCATCATGGCTCACGCCTCGGCGCTCGCAGCGATCACCAACCCGACCGTCAATTCCTACAAGCGCATCAATGCGCCGCGCACGATCTCCGGTGCGACCTGGGCGCCGAACAGCGTCACCTGGACCGGCAACAACCGCACGCACATGGTGCGCGTGCCGGGTCCCGGCCGCTTCGAACTGCGGCTTCCCGATGGCGCCGTCAACCCGTACCTGCTGCAGGCCGTCATCATCGCCGCCGGCCTCAACGGCGTCAAAACCAATGCCGATCCGGGCCGCCACTACGACATCGACATGTACAAGGACGGTCATACTGTAACCGGCGCGCCGAAGCTGCCGCTCAATCTTATTGATGCCCTGCGCGAATACGACGGGGATCAGCGCTTGAAAGACGCAATGGGAACGGAATTTTCTGCGGCCTACCTTAAGCTCAAGCACAGTGAGTGGAACGCATATGCCTCGCATTTCACGCAATGGGAGCGCGATACCACGCTGGACATCTGACATCGAACGGAATAAATGTTCGATCGTTAGAATAAACATTTCGTATTTGACGGGCGCCGGGTTTTTCCGGCGCTTTTCACATCGATCCATCAGACGACGCAACACGACCTGTTTTTGAGGGAAGAGACATGAAGAGCTACGTTTTGACCGTATCCTGCAAATCGACACGCGGGATCGTCGCTGCGATCACCAGTTACCTTGCGGAAGAGGGTTGCTACATCAGCGACAGTTCGCAGTTCGACGATCTGGAAACCGGTCTGTTCTTCATGCGCCTGACCTTCATCAGCCAGGAAGGCGCCTCGCTGGAAAAGCTCGAAAAGGGCTTTGAAGCCGTCAAGACGCGTTTCGGCATGGAAGCCAACATCCTCGACAGCGAGCACCGCATGAAGGTTCTCCTGATGGTGTCGCGCTTCGGCCATTGCCTCAACGATCTGCTCTATCGCTGGAAGATCGGCGCACTGCCGATCGAGATCGTCGGCGTCGTCTCCAACCATTTCGACTACCAGAAGGTCGTCGTCAACCACGACATCCCGTTCCACCACATCCCGGTGACCAAGGCCAACAAGGCGCAGGCCGAAGCCCGCATCATGGATGTGGTCGAACAGACCGGCACCGAACTGATCGTTCTCGCCCGCTACATGCAGATCCTGTCGGATTCCATGTGCCAGAAGATGTCCGGCAAGATCATCAACATCCATCACTCGTTCCTGCCGTCGTTCAAGGGCGCAAACCCCTACAAGCAGGCCTATGAGCGCGGCGTGAAGCTGATCGGCGCGACAGCGCACTATGTCACCGCCGATCTCGACGAAGGTCCGATCATCGAGCAGGACATCGCCCGCATTACTCATGCGCAGTCGGCGGAAGATTACGTCTCGATCGGCCGCGACGTCGAGAGCCAGGTTCTGGCCCGCGCCGTGCATGCCCACATCCACAACCGCACCTTCATCAACGGCAACCGCACGGTCGTCTTCCCGGCGAGCCCCGGCTCCTACGCTTCGGAGCGCATGGGCTGAGCCCAGCCTGACCTGCAGCATTTTTATCGTTTCCATCTCGCATCCCCGAACGCTTTCGCATTCGGGGATGTTTTTGTTCGGCGTGAATGTAGCCTGCCGGGTGGACTGAACTATTTGTTTAGTCGGACATATTTTCCTTCATCGCAAATCCCCGTCGTTTTTGATGCAATGCAGTTGGTGCGGTGCAGCAACGATTGTCTCTTGTCATGTTGAGTAAAATGAATATCACTAAACATATTGCTCAACACGGCGGGAGTAGCGCCGTTGAGCGAAGGGCGGGGAGCTCGGTAAAAATCGTAATTTTGGACGGCGGCCCCGGTGGATGGCAGTTGCGCAGCGATGCGCCCTCTTTGAACCAGGGCGATTTGCCGTGCGGAAACGATGGGAATTCCCGAGGCCGGCGTGGTGCCTGCTTCTGTATCTGGGAGGAATACATGCGGAAAATGACCAAGGCCCTTTTGGGGGCGACCACGGCTTTGACGATTTCGGCCGCCGTGCCGACCGTATCGCAGGCGGCCGAGCTGACCTTGTGCTGGGCGGCATGGGATCCGGCGAACGCGCTGGTGGAACTGTCCAAGGATTTTACGGCGCAATCGGGCACCGAGATGAAATTCGAATTCGTGCCATGGCCGAACTTCGCCGATCGCATCCTCAACGAACTCAATGCCGGCGGCAAGCTGTGCGACCTTCTGATCGGCGACAGCCAGTGGCTCGGTGGCTCGGCCGAGAATGGCTACTACGTCAAGCTCAACGATTTCTTCGACAAGGAAGGGATCAAGATGAGCGATTTCGCACAGGCCGCGGTCAATGCCTATTCGACCTGGCCGAAGGGCACGCCGAACTACTGGGCGCTTCCGGCCATGGGCGACGCCAATGCCTGGTTCTATCGCAAGGACTGGTTCGCAAAGCCGGAAATCCAGGCCGAATTCAAGGCCGCGACCGGCCGCGATCTCGCACCGCCGACCACCTGGCCGGAACTGCTGGAAACCGCCAAGTTCTTCAACGGCAAGGATATCGACGGCAAGAAGGTCTATGGCGCGGCGATCTTCACCGAGCGCGCGTCCGAAGGCATCACCATGGGCGCGACACAGGCGCTTTATGCCAACGGGTTCAAGTATGAGGTGACGCCCGGCAAGTATGACATGGAGGGTGCCGTCAATTCCGCTGATGCCGTCAAGGGGCTGGAGGAATACAAGGAACTGTACAAGTGCTGCACGCCTCCGGGCTATACCGACGCCTACATGGGTGAAACGCTCGATGCGTTCAAATCCGGCCAGGCGGCGATGGCGATGAACTGGTTCGCCTTCTTCCCCGGCCTCGTCAAGGACGAGAATGTCGGTGGCGACAAGATCGGCTTCTTCAACAATCCGAAGGGAACGACCAGTGCCTCGACGCTGGGCGGGCAGGGCATCTCCGTAGTTGCCAACACCGACAACATGGATGGCGCGCTGGCCTATATCAAGTGGTTCGCCCAGCCGGACGTGCAGAAGAAGTGGTGGTCTCTCGGCGGTTATGCCGTGCACAACGCCGTGCTGAACGACCCGAGCTTCAAGGACAGCCAGCCGTTTGCGGCCGACTTCCTCGTCGCCATGAACCAGGTGCAGGACTTCTGGCAGGAGCCGTCCTACGCCATCCTGCTGCAGGCCGCGCAGAAGCGCCTGCATGACTATGTCGTCGCCGACAAGGGCACGGCGAAGGAGGCTCTCGACGGGCTGGTCAAGGACTGGACGGAAGTCTTCGAGGACGACGGGAAACTCTGACATCCTCCCGGAATGGCCGCCCGGTTCAAGGGGCGGGCGGCCGTTTCCCGACCTGTTGCCTTTTCTTCATTGCTGGTGATGCCCGTGACCGATACCGATACAACTCTTCTGGACAAGGCTGCGGAGAAGGCCGTGCGGGCGACGCCCGTGCCGCTTGCCTATCGCGTCCGCGGCCTGTCCGACCGTTCGATCGCCTGGCTCTTCATCATGCCGACGATCGTGCTGCTTTTGGCCATCAATATCTTCCCGCTGATCTGGGCGGTGTATCTGTCGTTCACGAATTTCCGGGCAAACCGCCCGAATGCCGAGATCGACGGTGTCGGGCTGACGAACTACCAGCGCGTGCTGACCGATCCGGATATCTGGCAGGCGATGCAGACGACGGCGCATTTCGTGTTCTGGACGATCCTTCTGCAGATGCTGATCGGCTTTGCGCTGGCCTATCTGATCGACCGCAAGTTTCGCGGCCACGCCTTCTGGACGACCGTCATCCTCATTCCGATGATGCTGTCGCCGGCGGTGGTCGGCAATTTCTGGCGCTTTCTCTACCAGCCGCAGATCGGGCTGTTCAACTACGTCTATTCCTTCTTCACCGGCGTCGAGCCGTCCTCGTTCGAGATGCTCGGTTCCGTGACGCTGTCGCCCTGGGCCATCATCATCGTCGATACCTGGATGTGGACGCCGTATGTGATGCTCATCTGCCTCGCCGGGCTGCGTTCCATCCCCGACTACATCTACGAGGCGGCGGAGGTGGACCGTGCTTCCGCCTGGCGGCAGTTCTGGTCGATCACCGTACCGATGGCGCTGCCCTTCATCATGCTCGCCGTCTTGTTCCGGGCGATCGAGAATTTCAAGATGTTCGACATGGTCGTGCTTCTGACCGGCGGCGGGCCGGGCTCCACCACCGAGGTCGCCTCGATCACGCTGAAGCGCGAAGCCTTCGAAAGCTGGCGCACAGGGCGGGCCTCGGCCTTCGCGATCATCCTGTTCGTCGCCGTCTTCGGCCTCGCCAACATCTATGTCAAAGCGCTGAACAAGGTGAAGCAACGATGAGCACCGCGAACACCGCCCATTCCGTCGTCGAACCGAGCCTTATGACCAAGCGCATCGCCGGTGCGATCGTCATCCTCTACGCGATCATAACCATGGTGCCGCTTGCCTGGATTTTCCTGACCAGCTTCAAGTCGCCGCCGGATTCGATCAGCTATCCGCCGAAGATCGTCTTCCAGCCGACGCTCGAGGGATACTGCAACCTCTTCACCACCCGCACCCGCCAGACGCCGGACTATATCCAGTCGCTGGGCGCGCCGACCTCCACCTGCGACGAAATCACCCGCAATCGCAACATGGTGATCGCCGGCCCGTCGAACTACTGGCCGCGCTTCCAGAACTCGCTGATCATCGCCTTCGGCTCGACCTTTCTTGCGGTCTTCCTCGGCACCCTGTCGGCCTACGGGTTCTCGCGCTTCAAGGTGCCGCTGGCCGACGACCTGCTGTTCTTCATTCTCTCGACCCGCATGATGCCGCCGATTGCGGTGGCGATCCCGATCTATCTCATGTACCGGCAGCTGGGCCTGTCCGATACCGCGCTCGGGATGATCCTGCTCTATACCGCCGTCAACGTTTCGCTCGCCGTCTGGCTGCTCAAGGGCTTTATTGACGAGATTCCGCGGGAATACGAGGAAGCGGCGATGATCGACGGCTACACGCGGCTGCAGGCCTTCCGCAAGGTGGTGCTGCCGCAGGCGACGACCGGCATCGCGGCGACGGCCATCTTCTGCCTGATCTTCGCGTGGAACGAATATGCCTTCGCGGTTCTCCTCACCTCGGGTGCGGCGCAGACGGCGCCGCCATTCATCCCGACAATCATCGGCGAGGGCGGGCAGGACTGGCCGGCGGTCGCGGCCGGAACGACGATCTTCCTCGTGCCCATCCTCGTCTTCACTATCCTCCTGCGCAAGCAGCTCCTGCGCGGCATCACCTTCGGAGCGGTCCGCAAATGACACAGGAAAACACCACAACCGGTAAACCCAAGCGCCCGTTCTTCGTCCGGCGCGGACCGATGGAGAATATCGCCACGGCTCTGATCGCCATCGGATTCCTGATGCTGTTCCAGCCCTTCGCGCTGGTTCTCTACACCTACTCGCTCGTGACGCTTCTTGCCGGGACCGTGATGTTCATCATCGTCTCGAAATTTCCGGAGTAACCCATGGCCGAGATCAGGGTCAAAAATCTGCGCAAGGCCTTCGGCGAATTCGTCGCCGTCGAGGATTCGAGCTTCACGGTCGCGGACGGTGAATTCCTGGCGCTGCTCGGCCCTTCCGGCTGCGGCAAGACGACGACGCTCCGGATGATTGCCGGGCTTGAGCTGCCGACCAGCGGGCAGATCTTCCTCGACGGCGAGGATGTCAGCTTCAACCGGGCCAGCGCCCGCGACATCGCCTTCGTCTTCCAGCTGTTTGCGCTCTATCCGCACATGAACGTGCGCAAGAACATAGGCTTTCCGCTGTTGTCGCAGGGCGTGCCGAAGGTGGAAATCAAGGCGCGCGTCGAGGAAACGGCAAAGCTCCTGCAGATCAGCCATATCCTGGAAAAATCCGTCTCGGGCCTTGCTGGCGGCGACCGCCAGCGCGTTGCGCTGGGCCGGGCGATCGTGCGGCGGCCGAAATGTTTCCTGATGGACGAACCGCTCGGTACGCTCGATGCGGAATTCCGCGAGGTCATGGTCCACGAACTGCGCGAACTTCACAACCGCATCCATGCGACGACGGTCTACGTCACCCATGACCAGCATGAGGCGATGGCCATGGCCGACAAGATCGCCGTCATGAACCATGGCATCATCGAGCAGTTCGGCACGCCGCAGGAAATCTACAATCGCCCGGCCTCCATGTACGTCGCCGATTTCATCGGCTCGCCGCCAATGAATTTTCTGAAGTTCACCGCCGGCGTCCAGAAGGGTGCGCGCTCCGTCCTGCTTGAAGGCGTCGAGATCGCGCTTCCCGAAGTGCACCAGAATCTGGCACCGGGCGAACTGGCGCTTGGCGTGCGGCCGGAGCATATCCGTTTCAGCGACGGATCGGCTCTGCGCGGTTCTGTCTATGGCGCGGAATATCTCGGCACCAACCAGATCGTCGCCGTGGAAACAGGAAAGGGCCTGCTGAAGGCCCGCGTCTCGGCGGATCGCACGTTCAAAATCGGCGAGACCGTCGGGCTCGAACTCAACAGCGAAAAGCTGTCGCTGTTCGAATGCGCCTCCGGCCGCGCCGTTTTGTCATCGCTTCATACGGAGGCCCGTCATGGCTGAGGTTTCCCTGCAATCCATCAGCAAATCCTTCGGCGACAATCAGGCCGTTCGTGATCTCACGCTGACGATCCGAGACGGTGAGTTCGTCGTGCTGCTCGGCCCGACCGGCGCCGGGAAGACGACGACCCTGCGGCTGATTGCAGGGCTGGAGCGGCCGGACAAGGGCCGCGTCACCATTGGCGGACAAGACGTTGCGAGCCTTGCGCCGGCGAGCCGCGACGTCGCCTTCGTTTTCCAGCAATATTCGCTCTATCCGCATCTGACGGTCTACGAGAACCTTGCCTTTCCGCTGCGCTCGCCGGCGCGACGCCTTTCGGCCGACGAGATCGACCGGCGCGTCCGCGAGGTCGCGAAGATGGTCCGGATCGACCACAAGCTCCAAAACCGCTCGACGCGGCTATCGGGCGGCGAGATGCAGCGCGTGGCCATCGGCCGGGCGCTGGTGCGAAAGCCGGCGATCTACCTGATGGACGAGCCGCTTTCGTCGCTCGATGCGAAGCTGCGCGGCGAATTGCGGCTGGAGCTGAAGCGTATCCAGAGCGAACTCGGCTCGACGCTGCTCTATGTCACCCACGACCAGATCGAGGCGATGACCATGGCCGACCGCATCGGCATCCTGGACGGCGGCAAGCTGGTCCAGATCGGGACGCCGCGGGACATCTACAGCAACCCGGCCAACCTGCATGTGGCGGCGCGCCTCGGCCAGCCGCACATCAATCTCCTGCCGGCCGGGCTCGTGCCGGGTGCGGAGCCGCCGGTCGGCACGCGAACCATCGGCGCGCGCACGGAACATCTGGAAATCAGGGCGGCCAACGGTAATGCCAATGCCCAGATCGACTGGATCGAACATCTGGGAGACCAGAGCCACCTGCATATGCGCATCGCCGGCCACAAGCTGGTGACGCTTGCCAATCCCTATGTCCCGGTACAGCCGGGCGACAATATTACCTTGACGCTGAAGGATCCGCTCTATTTCGGTGCGGACGGGCAGCGCTTGATGTGATGCAAATGGGGCGATTGCTTTCCCTGTCGTCAGCGGAAAGCATGCCGATCGGAAACACACTGGATGAACGCGATGAAGCACTTTTTCAACCGCAAGGAAAACATCGTCACCGAGGCGCTCGACGGCCTTCTGCGAACCTCGCCTGCGGGCGTGCTGGCACGGCTGGACAGTTATCCGGAAATCAAGGTCATCGTTCGGGCCGACTGGGACAAGTCCAGGGTTGCGGTGATCTCCGGGGGTGGTGCCGGCCATGAGCCCTCCCATGCCGGTTTCGTTGGCAGGGGCATGCTGACGGCGGCGGTTTCGGGTGAGATTTTCGCCTCCCCAAGCGTCGATGCGGTGTTGACGGCCATCCGTGCGGTCACCGGCAAACCCGGATGCCTGCTGATCGTCAAGAATTATACCGGCGACCGCCTGAATTTCGGACTTGCGGCGGAAAAAGCCCGTGCCGAGGGTTTCGACGTCGAGATGGTCATTGTCGCGGATGATATCGCGCTTCCCGAGATCAATCAGCCGCGCGGCGTCGCCGGCACCTTGTTCGTCCACAAGATCGCCGGTTATCTTGCGGAAGAAGGTAAAAGCCTCGCGGATGTCGCGGCGGCAGCGAAGGCGGCGGCAAGCGATATCGTGTCGCTCGGCGTATCGTTCTCATCCTGCTCCATTCCGGGGCAGCCCTTTGAAGACCGGCTTGGCGCAGATGAAGGCGAGCTTGGCCTCGGCATCCACGGCGAACCGGGCGTCGAGCGTATCGCCGTGCAACAGGCCGGCGACATCATCGCGACCATGACCAGACGCCTTCAGGCGGCGATGACGCCGGGCGCGCAATACGCTTTGCTGATCAACAATCTCGGCGCCGTTCCGCCTCTTGAGATGACGCTGGTCGCCAATGCGGTGCTATCGGGATCGCTGGCCGCGACTGTGTCGTTGACGATCGGCCCGGCGCCGATGATGACGGCGCTCAACATGAACGGTTTCTCGTTCTCGCTGATCCGCCTCGATGCCGCCCGCGAGCAGGCATTGCTTGCGCCTGTCGCCCCCCATGCCTGGGTTCCGCCTGTCGCGCGCCATGATATTGCGATCCTCCCCGCACCGCAGGGAGTGGCCGCGATTGGTGCCGTTGCGGCGAGCCGGGATGCCGCCACCGAAAGGGTGCTTGTCACCGCCTGCGAGCGGCTGATCGCGCTGGAAGCCGAGCTCAACCGTCTCGATGCCAGGGCTGGCGACGGCGATACCGGATCGACGGTTGCGACCGGCGCGCGCAGCATTCTGGCGCAGAAGGACCGCCTGCCGCTGGCGGATCGGGCCGCGACGCTCGCCGGCATCGGCGACCTTCTGGGCACGACCATGGGCGGATCGAGCGGCGTGCTGCTGTCGATCTTCTTTACCGCCGCCGCTAAGGCACTCACGGAAAAGACGGACCTTCCTGCAGCACTTTTGTCCGGGCTGGAGCGGATGACCTTCTACGGCGGCGCGCATCCCGGCGATCGCACCATGGTCGATGCGCTGGAGCCGGCATTGAAGGTGCTCGGTGATGGCGGACTGCGCGCGGCCTCGGTGGCGGCGTCTAAGGGGGCCGAAGCGACGAAATCCATGCGCAAGGCGAAGGCCGGCCGTTCGGCCTATATCGGCGAACGAGAGCTCGACGGAGTAATGGATCCCGGCGCCCATGCGGTTGCGGAGGTGTTCGCAGCGCTGGCTCTGGTGCTGGAGCCGGCATGATCGCTGCCCGCCAGATGACCCGTGAACCCGTTGCCGTGCGGATCGGCGATCTGATCGAGGCCTGCCGGGATGTGATCGCCGAGCATGCCGATCATCTCTGCCACCTTGATCGCGCCATTGGCGATGGCGATCATGGAACCAACATGCTGCGCGGCTTCGACGCACTTCTCGCCGAGCGTGACCGTCTGGATTCGCAGGCCCTGAACGATGCCATCGGCGAAGCCGGAACAATCCTCGTCATGACCATCGGCGGCGCCTCCGGACCGCTTTACGGCACGTTGCTGATCGAGATGGGCCGGCAGCTGGCTGCTTTCAACAACCCACAGGATTTTGCATACGCCTTCGGAATGGCCGTGGACGCCGTTGCCCGGCGGGGGAAATCCGCCCGGGGTGACAAGACGATGCTTGACGTGCTTTATCCTCTCAGCGACCTGTTGCGGCAGGGGTATATGGCGAGGACGGTTCTGGAACGGGTGACGGGCTTGGCGGAAACGACGGTGGCGATGCGGGCGATGCGGGGACGGGCTTCATTTCTCGGAAAGCGTTCGATCGGTCATCTCGATCCCGGCGCGGCCAGTTGCGCGCTGCTGGTTTCCGCCATCTGCAGGCAGTTGGACAAGGAATAAGGCGTATGACGACTGCCAACATGAATGTCGGGATCGTCATCGTTTCGCATTCGCCGCTGGTGGCTAGAGGGGCAGCCGACATGGTCCGCCAGATGGTCGGCGACAGCGTACCGCTCGCCTGGTGTGGTGGCAATCCGGCCGGCGGTCTCGGGACTGACATGGCGGCGATCCTGCGGGCCATTGAGGAGGCGTGGTCCGACGCCGGCGTCGCTGTCTTCGTCGATCTCGGCGGCGCGGAAACCAACAGCGAGATGGCGGTCGAAACGATCGGTGCGCCACGGTCGGCAAAGATCGCGATCTGCAATGCACCCATCGTCGAGGGCGCAGTGATTGCTGCAGCCGAAGCCTCGGGCGGCGCCTCGCTCGCGCGCGTCGTCGCGACCGCCGAGGAGCTTTCGCCCTCATGACGGAAAAGCGGCAGGGTATCCAGGGCGACACATCCACCGGACCGCAGGCGTCCGTCGAGCTCCTGATCACGCACGGCGTCGGCCTGCATGCGCGCCCTTCCGTACTGTTCACGCGTCTGGCAAAGACCTTTCCCTGCACCATCGAGATCGAAGTGAACCGCTCGGGTCTCTGGCTCAACGCCAAAAGCATCGTCAAGGTCATGGGTGCGCGCATCCGCAAGGGATCGACCCTGCGCATCCGGGCGCACGGTTTCAAAGCGCAGGAGGCAATCCATGGCCTCGAGGCGCTCTTTGCCGATGACTTCGGGGAGGTTAGGGATTTCGACGGGGAAAGACCGCATGTCAGGGGCGCGTAACCTGCTGGGGCAGGGCAACGGCGTCGGGCTTGCCGCCGGGCCGGCCCATGTCGGCCCAGATCCGTTTACGACCGCCACAGCCTCCCATTCCGGCGATCCGCACAGTCTGGCTGCGGCCATGGAAGCGGCGATCGGTGATCTCAAGGCGTTGATCGACGTATCGGAACCGCGAAGCCGGGATGTTCTCGAATTTCAGGTGGAGATGCTGTCAGATCCGGCTATTCGCGATATCGGCATCGAGCGACCTGATGCCGAAGCGGACGCGGTGCTTGCATGGGTCTCCGCTTTGGAGGAATACGTCGCCGGCTTCGAGAGCTCCGAGGATGAGGATATCCGCGCCCGGGCCGTCGATGTGATCGATATGCGCAACCGCGTCCTGGCTGTCCTCGACGGAACGAAACCGGCCGATTTTCCAGCCGGGTCGATCTTCGTTGGCATCGATATCGCCCCCAGTCTTTTTCTTGCCCATGACTGGAGCGCCGGCGGCGGCATCGCCCTCAGTGCCGGCAGCACCGCGAGCCACGTCGCCATGCTTGCCCGTGCCCGGTCGGTTCCCATGGTTGTCGGCCTTGGGCCGATACCTGTCGAGGACGGTGTCAGGCTCTTGGTCGATGGCCGGCAGGGAAACCTCGTTGTTGATCCTGCAGACGGGGATGTCGCAGCGGCGATGTCGTTGGTCACGCCGGCCGCCGAGACTTCTGTGCCCCGCGGGCTTTCGGTCGGTTCGAAAATCGGGGACGACATCACCTGTCTCGTCAATATCGGTCATCCAAACGAACTTGCGGCGGTTCCAGCCGGCTGCGAAGGCATCGGCCTGTTGCGCAGCGAGTTTCTGATGACGTCGGCGGCTGATCTGGCAGACGAGGAG
This sequence comes from Hyphomicrobiales bacterium, assembly GCA_900472785.1. Taxonomy (GTDB): domain Bacteria; phylum Pseudomonadota; class Alphaproteobacteria; order Rhizobiales; family Rhizobiaceae; genus Pararhizobium. The sequence goes on from UCJH01000051.1 coordinate 45,955, forward strand.
CGGCAATATCGTCTTTATGGCGAGGCGCTGCATTGGGCGGCAGAGCGGCCGGTGACCGTGCGGTTGCTGGATCTCGGTGGGGACAAGACGCTTGGCGGCTTTGATGCGGCAGAGCGCAATCCGTTTCTTGGATTGCGCGGTATCCGGCTGCTTCTCGCGCATCCGGATCTGCTGCGTGTGCAGGCGCGGGCCTTGCTGCGCGCCGCCGTCCTCGGAAATTTGAAGGTCCTGTTGCCGATGGTGACGGTGGAATCCGAAATCGCGGAAACGCGTCGCATCTTCGCGCAGGAAGCGGAAATCCTTGCACGCCGCCATGTCATGGCGCGCATGCCGGAGATCGGCATGATGGTGGAGGTGCCGGCGGCAGCGCTGATGCTCGACCGTTTCGATGCCGTCGATTTCTTCTCGCTGGGTACCAACGACCTCGCCCAATACCTGATGGCTGCGGCAAGAGACAGCGCCGCCGTCTCCAGTCTTTATAACCAGGCGCGTCCGGCGCTGCTACGGTTGATCCGGCAAACGGTACTGATGGCGCAGGAGATGGGCAAGCCGATTGGCATTTGCGGCGACCTTGCCGGCGACGCGGAAACGCTCGCAGAGCTGCTTGCCTGCGGGCTGACGCAGTTTTCCGTTGCTCCTCATCAGCTTGCCGCCCTAAAGACTGGGCTGGAGCATGCAAAGACGGGACGCTGACGATGGCACGCGATGCAAACGAGGATACGATCACCGCCTACAAGGCGATTCTCGCCGCAATCATCGACAATCGGCCGTCCGGCACTCGCCAAAGGCTGGCCGCGGCTCTTGGCAAGCATCGCAGCTTCGTGACCCAGATTACCAGTCCCAGCTATTCCACGCCGCTGCCGGCGCGGCATCTTGCGACGATCTTCCAGGTCTGCCACGTCAGCAAGGGCGAGCAGGACCGTTTTCTGGAAGCCTATCAACTGGCGCATCCCGGCAAATTGCCCGATCTCGGCCATGCCGCCGGGCTGCGGCACCTGACGCTGATGGTCGCCGATTTCGGCGACGACAAGAAGAACCAGATGCTTGATGAGGCGATCCAGGATTTCATCCAGAAGATGGTCTCCCTGTCGCGTGAGGCAGATTAGAATGTGGTTTGCTGGATTTTTCGCAAAAGACGTCGCAGGGACGGGACTGGCAAATTTTCATCGCTCGGATACGATCGTTTCCGGGGGAGATCGATGAAGAAATTCATGAACGATGCGGGATCGCTTGCCGTCGACAGCCAGGAAGGGTTTGTCGCCGCGCATGACGATCTCGTCGCGTTCGGGCAGGGGCGAAAGCACGTTCGCCGCAAGGTTTTCACACCCGGTAAGGTTGCCGTCATTGCCGGTGGCGGCGCCGGGCATGAGCCGATGCATATCGGCTTCATCGGAAAAGGCATGCTGGATGCCGCCTGCACAGGCCATGTCTTTACCTCTCCGACGCCGGATCAGATCCTGAGCGCCATTCAGGAGGCCGACAATGGCGCAGGTGTTCTTCTGATCGTCAAAAACTACGACGGCGATGTGATGAATTTCGAGATGGCGGCGGAAATGGCAGCTTCAACGGGTTCGCACCGGATCGAGACGCTGATCGTCAACGACGATATCGCCATCGAGCGGACCGCACGCGGAACCGGACGCCGTGGCGTCGCGGGTACGCTCGTCGTCGAAAAGATCGTCGGCGCTGCCGCCGAAGCCGGCCGTGATCTCGCCGCGCTGAAGGCGATTGGCGAGGCAGCCATTGCCGCGACGCGGACCATGGGCGTTGCGCTGAAGGGCGCGACCGTGCCGCAGACGACGCGGGAGACCTTCGTGCTTGGGGATGACGAGATGGAGGTCGGCGTCGGCATCCATGGCGAACCCGGCCGTTCGCGCGAGAAAATAGCCGACGCGGCAACGATCACCGCCATGATCTGCTCCCAGATCCTCGACGATCTGGCGCCCGTCCGGGACCAGCGCATCCTGCTCTTCGTCAACGGGCTGGGCGGAACGCCGCCGTCTGAACTCTACGTCATGTTCGGCCTCGCGCGCCGCTTTTTCGAGGAGCGCGGGCTGGTCGTCTCCCGCAGGCTTGTGGGAACCTATGCGACATCGCTCGATATGGCCGGAATATCGATCACCGTGACCCTGCTCGACGATGCTCTGACGGTTTTATGGGACGCACCGGTCGCGACAGCAGCGCTGCATTGGTAAGCTTAGGCTTTCATACGGAGGGCGCGATGTCGATTGGTGTTCCATCTGAAAAACGCGAGAAACGGAAGGGCATTGGATCGACGATCGGGGTGTTGCCCATCACCAGATCGGCCGTCAGATGCCCGGCGCCGGGGCCGATACCGAAGCCATGGCCGGAAAAGCCCGTAGCGATGGTCAGGCCTGGAATCGTATCCACACCTGATATCACGGGTATCGCGTCGGGTGTCACGTCGATCAGTCCGGCCCAGATCTGCAGCGGCTGGGCTGTCTTCAAAACAGGAATTGCCTCTGCCGCAGCTTTCAGGGCCGAAAGTACGGAGCGCTCGTCCGGCTTCGGGTCGAGTATACGGTGGCGTTCGAATGCCCCCGGCCGGTCGAGCGCCGGTGCCGATATCTCCAGCAGTTCCTGCCAGCTGCGGGCGCTCAGCCCCAATTGCACGCTTTCGCCTTCGGCCTTGCGGGCCGGCTGGAAGTCCCGATAGAAAACCAGGCTGTCGGGCACGATCGCGTGCTGGTTTTCGGCGCTATGGGCAATCGTGTAACCCCCGTCGAGGCGCTTTCGGTAGGCGTAGGTCCAGTCAGCGCCGGCGCCGTCCGGTCCGCCGCTGACCGGGCTGGTCCGCAGCACGGAGTTGCGCACCTTGAGTTGCGGCAGCCGCAGGCCGAGCCCCTTGCAGAACAGCCGCGACCAGGCACCACCCGCAAGGACAATAGACGATGTCTCGATGCGCCCCTTCTCCGTGACGACGGCGGAAATCCGGCCGGCGCTCTTTTCGACGCCGCGCACCGCACACCCGGTAATCAGCCGTGCGCCGGCTCTGCGTGCGCCCGCCGCTATGGCCGGAACTGCTTTTTGCGGCTCTGCGCGGGCGTCGCTCTTCGTGTACATCGCACCCTTGTAGCGGGCCACGGCGCCGGGCATGAGAGCGAGCGTCTCGTCGCTTCCGATTGACCGGCTGTCGAGCCCGTTCGCCCTTGCATGCGCGAGCCAAGCTTCCTGGTTGGCGATGTCCTTGTCCGTCTGCGCGAGATAGAGAATGCCGGAGCGTCGAAACCCCGTCTCGCCACCGATACGGGCATCGAGCCCGTCCCATATCTTCAAGGATTCCATCGCGAGCGGAATTTCGCGCCGGTCTCGACCCATGACGCGCACCCAACCCCAGTTGCGGCTGGATTGTTCGCCGCCGAGCACACCCTTTTCGCACAGCACGACGTCGACACCGCGCTCAGCCAGGAACAGCGCCGTGCTGACGCCGATAATGCCGCCCCCGATGATGACGACGTCTGCCTTCGCCGGCAGGCTGCGATCGGTATCGGTAGCGTCGAGGGCGGGGCCGGGCATGAGAGGTCTCCGAACGGATGAAGGCGTCGTGGATTTTGCATTCCGGGCATGGCTATTCAAGACGCGATAATTTGCCGGCGTCTTTGCAGCCGGCTTTTTTCTCAGGTGGCGAGCGTAAACGCGTCGCTTTCGCCTTCGACAAGCTCTTCCTTCCACACCTTTCGAAGTTCCGCATCCGGATAGAAGTGGCTGAAGGCGGGCATGGTCGCCAGCAACGCTTCGGCCAGCGCGATGCCGAGATCGCGGCGAGACAGGGTGAAGCCGGTGAGGCTCGGCGACAGGAAGTGCGATTGCGGACTGTGCCGTCCGATGATGGCTATGTCGCGGCCAGGCTTGAGACCGGCTTCGCTGAGACCCCGATAGAAGCCGATGGCAATCGTCTCGTTGACGAGGAGAATGGCCGTCGGTCTTTCCTTCATGGCCAGCAGTTGCTGCGCGACATGATAGCCGCCGGCCTCGTTCGGCAGGGAGCTGAAAACGAGATCGGGGTCCAGCGCAAGTCCGTGCGCGGCAAGAGCGCTGGCGCTCCGGTCGATGAAGAGATGGCCGAGGTTGATGTCGTCATGCGGGCGGGTAACGGCGATCCGCCGATGTCCTCTTGCCACGAGCCGGTCGATCGAAACCTGCGCCATGCCTTCGAAATCGAGGTCGAGCCAGGGCTGGCCGACATCGGTCAGGCTTCGGCCAAGCGTGACGAAGGGAATTTTCTGTTTCGCCAGAAATTCGAAGCGCGGATCGTGGCGCTGCGTTGCCGAAAGGATGAGGCCGTCTGCAAAACCGCGTGCAACGACACGCCGGAGATAGTCGTCCGGGTCCTCGGAAGAGGAGCACAGCAGCGCCACAAGATCGAGGCGGTGACGCGCAAAGACGGTCTGGACACCGTCGAAAACGCTCATGAAGAAGGTGTCGCCCTGACCAGTGATCTCGGTTCCGGTCTGCATCATGAAGCCGATGATATTCGTCGTGCCCTGTCGCAGGCTGCGGCCGGATTGATTGGGCACGTAGCCGAGCTCGGATGCCGCCTCCAGCACACGCCTGCGCGTTTCTTCATTGACGTCGGGGCGACCGTTCAGCGCGCGCGACACTGTTCCGATCGAGATATCCAGATGTTGCGCAAGCCTGCGTATGCCCGTCATTCAGTTGCGGCCCATCGTCTGATTCAGCACCTCTGATGCTCCCTCTCTTGACACGATTCAAAAATGGATCATAGTACCGTAAACGTTTACGGTCGTCAGGTAGGAGTGAAAACCGTAGGCTTTGCAGGAGGAAATCCCATTTTTAACGCTGTTCTATGCGGGTGCGGAGCTATGGCCAAAGGGTGGCTGAAAGCGATCGCGGAAACCCCCGGGCTTCAATCGACGGTCCGTATCGTCGGGCTGGTGGATGTCAATCCGCAGGCGGCGAAAGCGCTGGCCGAAGCCTTCGAATTGACGGATGTCGTGATCGGTTCCAGCCTCGAAGCGGTGCTGGCGGAAACGCGCGCCGATATCCTCTTCGACGTGGTCATTCCCGCTGCCCGCCATGAGGTCGTCTCCACCGGGTTGCGGCTCGGTTGCCATGTGCTCAGCGAAAAGCCGATGGCGGTATCTCTGGAGGAGGGGCGCGATCTCGTTCGCCGTTCGGAGGCTGCCGATCGTATTCACGCGATCGTCCAGAACCGCCGCTTCATCACCGGTGTCCGCCGCATGCGCGCCTTTGTCGACAGCGGGGCGATTGGCGATCTGACCGGCATCCACTGCGACTTTTTCATCGGCGCGCATTTCGGCGGATTTCGCGAGGCAATGGACAATGTTCTCCTGCTCGACATGGCAATCCATACGTTTGACGCCGCGCGTTTCGTGGCAAACAAGACGCCGCTTGCCGTCTATTGCCAGGAGACCAATCCGAAAGGGTCCTGGTATGGCCGCGACGCGGCCGCCAATGCGATTTTCGAGTTTTCCGACGACGTCACCTTCACCTATCGCGGCTCGTGGTGTGCCGAAGGCGCCAACACCAGCTGGGAAAGCCAGTGGCGTGTGATCGGCACCAAGGGAACACTTCTGTGGGATGGCGCGGACGCATTCCGGGCGCATCGTGTCGCGGGCAGGGACGGCTTCCTGCGGGAGCTGGAAGCGATCGAGGTGCCGCAACCGGCCGATGACGCCAAGACGAACGGACATGCCAGCGTGATTTCGGATTTCATCGCGTCGATCCGCGAGGGCTCCAAGCCGGAGACGGCAAGCAACGACAATATCAACAGCCTTGCCATGGTCTTCGCGGCGATCGAAAGCGCCCGCAGCCGGCAACGCGTGACGCTTCAGAACGGAACAATTTGATGAGCAATCCGGCAACATCCATTCGTATCGGCACTATGGTCAGCGCGTCCGCAGGCAAGGCCGCTGCCCGCATCGGCCAGATTGCCGATATGGGCTTCGAGAGCTTCGAGCCCTTTTTCTGGCAGACCACGAACGGCCAGGATCTGGCGGAACTCGGCAAGCGCTGCCTTGATGCGGTCGGCGATCGCGACATTACGATCTCTACACTCGGAATGTTCGGAAACCCGTTGGAAACAACGTCCATCGACCTCGATACCCTGCAGGGCTGGAAGGATTGCATCGACAATGCGCATCATTTCGGTGCCAACTGCGTCGCCGGTTTCACGGGGCGAATCCGTAATAAACCTCTTACGGACAGTCTGCCTCGGTATCGTGAAATCTGGAGCGAACTGGCCAGCCGCGCCGCCGACAAGGGCGTGAGGATCGCCTTCGAAAACTGCGCCATGGACGGCAACTGGGCGAGCGGCGACTGGAATATCGCGCACAATCCGGATGCCTGGGAGCTGATCTTCAACGAAACGCCGGACGATCATATCGGGCTCGAATGGGAGCCATGCCACCAGATGGTCTATCTTATCGATCCGCTGCCACAGATCCGCAAATGGGCGAAGAAGATTTTCCATGTGCACGGCAAGGACGCGACGATTCGCTGGGACGTGATCCGCGAGCACGGCATTTTCGGCAGGGAAAAATTCGTCTTCATGCGCACGCCGGGTTTCGGCGACACCAACTGGACGGACGTGATCTCCGAACTGCGCCTCGCCGGCTGGTCCGGGTCGATCGATATCGAGGGATGGCACGATCCGGTCTATCGCGATGCGCTGGAGATGACCGGGCAGGTTCACGGTTTGAATTATCTGAAGACATGCCGGGGCGGCGATTTCGTCGTCGATCCGGTCTGAGCGTGCATGCCTCGCCGGCATGGAGGATGCCGGTATTCAAGGGTAACCAACAGGAGGAAACGATGGGTATCCGAAATCTCGTGGTAATGGGGGCTTTTGCCCTTGCTAGCGTCTCTGCATTTGCCGTTTCTGCCAAGGCAGAGGATGTGACGATCAGCGTCTGGTCGCTCGACCGCGACATTCAACCCGCACCAAACCTGGTGGCGGATTTCAACAAGCAGAACACGGGGATCAAGGTCGAATACCGCCAGATCCAGTTCGACGACGTCGTCAGCGAAGCGATGCGTGCCTATTCGACGGGGCAGGCGCCCGACATCATCGCCATCGACAATCCCGAACACGCCCTGTTCTCGTCGCGCGGGGCTTTCCTCGACCTGACGGACATGATCGCCAAATCCACGGTGATCAAGACGGCGAATTATTTCCCTGGGCCTCTGGCCTCGACCGTTTGGGACGGCAAGAACTACGGCGTGCCGAAGGCGACCAATACGATCGCCCTCTACTACAACAAGGACATGTTCAAGGCGAAGGGGCTCGATCCGAACAAGCCGCCGCAGACCTGGGCCGAGCTGGTCGAGGATGCCCGAAAGCTCACCGATCCCGCCGCAAACGTCTATGGTCTCGCTTTCTCGGCAAAGGCCAGCGAGGAAGGCACCTTCCAGTTCCTGCCCTGGGTTCAGATGGCGGGCGGCGGCTATGAGAACATCAATTCAGAGGGAGCTGTGAAGGCGCTCGACGTCTGGAAGACGATCATGGACGAAAAGCTGGCTTCGCCGGATACGCTGACCCGCGGCCAGTGGGATTCGACCGGCACCTTCAATTCCGGCAATGCCGCCATGGCGATCTCTGGACCTTGGGAACTCGACCGGATGCTGACGGAAGCCAAGTTCGATTGGGGCGTCGCACTCCTGCCGGTGCCGGAAGCCGGCGCAGAACGTTCATCCGCCATGGGGGATTTCAACTGGGCGATCTTTGCCAATACGCAGCATCCGGCGGAAGCCTTCAAGGTGCTGGAATATTTCACCTCGCAGGACAACCGGATGTTCTCGGACTTTGGCCAGCTGCCGGCCCGATCGGATATCGCCATTCCGGCAACCGGAAAGCCGTTGAAGGATGAAGCGCTGAAAGTATTCATCGAGCAGCTGAAATTTGCCAAGCCCCGCGGTCCGCATCCGGAGTGGCCGAAAATCTCCAAGGCGATCCAGGATGCTATCCAGGCAGCCCTGACCGGCCAGATGAGCTCGAAGGAAGCGCTCGATCAGGCAGCCGAAAAGATCAAGGCCGTCCTTGGCTGAGAAAGGCGCTCCCGAAAGGGCTGCCATTCATCCGTCTTGAAGTTTCCTCCCGGGAGGGGCTGCCCATGTGCTCAGGCACCGGGCAGCCCCGTTCGGACCAGACGAGGGCAACATGAAACGACTTCTGTCCAGCATCACCGATGGCAAGGGCTTCGACATCGCGCTCGTTGCTTTCCCGCTCGGTTATCTCTTCCTCATGTCCGGCCTGCCGCTCCTCTACAATGTCGTGATGAGCTTCCAGGAGGTGGACATGTTCAGCCTGGGAAGTTTCTGGCGGCCATTCGTCGGCCTGAAGAACTATCGCGACCTGTTTGCCCAACCGGAAACCCTGCCGATCCTCTACAATACCGGGATTTTCGTCGCTGCCTCGATTGCCGGGCAGTTTCTGCTCGGCTTCGGGCTGGCGCTGTTCTTCTGGACCAATTTTCCCGGAGCGTCCTGGCTTCGCGGGCTGTTCCTGGTGTCTTGGGTCATGCCCGGCCTCGTCGTCGGCGCCATCTGGAACTGGATCCTGTCCGGGGATTTCGGAGTGCTGAATTTCCTGCTGCGCGAGACCGGCATCATCGACGGCAACATCTTCTGGCGTTCCGACCCGAACTTTTCGCTCTGGGCGGTCATCATCGCCAATATCTGGCTTGGCATGGCCTTCAATATGATCCTCCTCTCCGTCGGCCTCTCGGCGATCCCGAAGGACCTCTATGAAGCGGCCGAACTGGACGGGGCCAATGCCTTCCAGCGTTTCTGGACGATCACTTTGCCGATGATGCGCTCGACCATCGGCGCGATCATCTCGCTCGGCCTGATCTTCACCCTGCAGCAATTCGACCTCTTTGCCGCCATCACCTCGGGCGGACCGAACAATTCGTCCAACGTCACGCAATACTGGGCGTGGGATCTCTCGTTCCGGCAGTATGATTTCGCCAAGGGTGCAACGATCTCCGTCATCATGATCGTCTTCGTGATGTTCGCTTCGGTCGTCTATGTCCGCTCGACCCGCCACGAGGTGCGGGGATGAGCGAGACGATGCGCAACCGCCTGATGCTGGCGACCGCCATTGTGCTGGCGGCCATCTACCTGTTTCCGTTGTACTGGATGTACATTACCGCCTTGAAGACGGGCTCGGCGATGTTCGCGACGCCGCCGCAGTTCTGGCCCAGCGATCCGCAGTGGCATATCTATGGCGATGTCTGGCAGAGCCGCAATGTGGGGCGGTATCTGGCAAATTCGCTGCTGATCGCCTGTGGTGCCGTCGCGCTGATCTGCGTGCTGGGCGTCGGTTGTGCCTATGTACTGGCGCGTTATCGCAACGTCTGGGTCGATATCGGCCTGTTCCTCATCCTGATGCTGCAGGTGCTGCCGGCGTCGCTGATGATTACGCCGATCTTCGTCGGTTTCTCGCAGATCGGCCTTCTGGCGAGCCCGCGCTTTGCCGTGATCCTCGCGATTGCCGCGAAAAGCATGCCGTTCTTCGTCGTACTGGTGCGCGCCACGTTCATGAGCGTGCCTCAGGAGCTTGAGGAGGCCGCCCTCGTCGACGGCAATTCGCGCATCGGCGCCTTCTGGCATATCGTCCTGCCGTTGGCGCGCAACGGCATCCTCGTCAGCGCCATCCTGATCTTCATGCAGGCCTTCGGCGAATTCGTCTATTCGAAGTCGATCATCCAGGCGGTGGAACTGCAACCGGCCAGCGTCGGGCTGAATTCCTTCATGGGGCCGAACACCAACGAGTGGAACAACATCATGGCCTACGCGACGATGTATGTGACGCCGATCCTCGCCATCTTCGTCCTTCTGCAGCGCCGTATCGTTTCCGGCCTCACCTCGGGAGCCCTCAAATGACCCTCCAGATCGAACTGTCCGGCGTCAACAAATATTATGGCGCCTTCCATGCGCTGAAGAACATCGACCTTGCCATCGAGAAGGGAAGCTTTGTTGCGCTTGTCGGGCCGTCCGGCTGCGGCAAGTCGACGCTTCTGCGTTCGCTGGCCGGTCTTGAGAGCATATCGACCGGCGACTTGCGCATTGCCGGCGACCTGATGAATTCGGTGCCACCGCGCAAGCGCGATGTCGCCATGGTCTTCCAGACCTATGCGCTTTACCCGCACATGACCGTCGAGCAAAACCTGACCTACAGCCTGCGCATCCGCGGCGCCAGCAAGGCCGAAATGAAGAAAGCGGCAGCCGAGGTGGCGGCTACCACCGGCCTTTCGGCGCTGCTTGGACGTTACCCCCGCGAGCTTTCCGGCGGCCAGCGCCAGCGCGTCGCCATGAGCCGGGCGATCATCCGCAATCCGAAGGCATTCCTGTTCGATGAGCCGCTCTCCAATCTCGATGCGGCGCTTCGGGTGCATATGCGCAAGGAAATCCGCATGCTGCACGACCGGCTCGGTGCAACTTCGGTCTATGTCACGCACGACCAGATCGAGGCGATGACCATGGCCGACCATGTCGTCGTCATGCGCGATGGCATCATCGAGCAGCAGGGGCGTCCGCTCGATCTCTACGACCGGCCGGCCAACAAGTTCGTTGCCGGCTTCATCGGGTCGCCCGCGATGAATTTCATTCCGGCAACGGTCGGTGCGGATGGCCTTTCGCTGGTGACCCATGTCGGGGAACCGCAGACGATCGTCCTGGACCGGGCGCTCGATCCCGGACGCACTGTCACCGCGGGCTTGCGGCCGGAGCATCTGCATGCCGTGGATGCAGGGCAGGGTACCTTCCGCTTTCCCGTTGGCATCGTCGAGACGACGGGCTCTGCAACCTATATCTCGACGGCAACGGCCCCGGAGATCACCATCGTCGATACGGCGCGCCGTTCGATCAGGGCAGGCGATGTCGTCGAGCTTTCGATCCGGCCTTCGGATGTCCATGTCTTCGATGCCGATACCGGTATCCGCCTCTGACCAGCAAAACGTTTTTTCTCGATAAAAATACGTTTTGAGAGCTTGACACGGAAAGCTCCGCCGATATTCCTTGTGCCGGATTTTAAGAACGGTCCAAGAGATCGCGACAGGGAGGATTACCATGGCTGGACTACTCGCGGGCAAGCGTGCCGTCATCACGGCAGCGGCGCAGGGCATCGGACGCGCTGCAGCGGAGGCTTTTCAGCGGGAAGGCGCCGTCGTCACGGCAACCGATATCAACGCGGAGAAGCTTGCCGAACTCAAGGCGCTCGGCATGAACGTCGCGACGCTTGATGTAACCAGCAAGGACGCTATCGAAGCCTTCGCCGCGGCCACCGGAACCATCGACGTGCTGTTCAATTGCGCCGGTTTCGTCCATGCTGGAACGATCCTTGATGCTGGCGAGCGCGATTACGATCTTGCCTTCGATCTCAACGTCAAGTCGATGTTCCGGCTGATCCGGGCATTCCTGCCGGGCATGATCGAAAATGGCGGCGGTTCGATCATCAACATGTCGTCGGTGGCCGGCGTTCCGGCGGGCGTGCCCAATCGCTTCGTCTATTCGGCGAGCAAGGCGGCGGTGATCGGGCTGACCAAGTCGGTCGCCATCGATTATATCAAACAGGGCATCCGCTGCAACGCCATCGCGCCCGGCACGGTGCAGTCTCCCTCGCTGGAGGAGCGCATGAAGGCGCAGGGCAATTACGAGGAAGCGCGTGCCGCCTTCATCGCCCGCCAGCCCATGGGCCGGCTTGGCGAGCCGGAGGAAATCGCAGAGCTTGCGGTCTATCTCGGCAGCGACGTCTCGGCTTACACCACAGGCCATGTGCACGTCATCGATGGCGGCCTCAGCCTCTAATTCGACTGCCGTGTACAGGACGAGCCGGCGCGGTATAATCGGGCCATGACCGAGACAACTTCGCCACCCCTTCGCCCGATCCTGCGCGTCGACTTTCCGCATGCCGAAAGGCTCGGGCGTGGCAAGATAGCCCTGCTCGAGCATATTCGCGAGACAGGCTCGATATCGGCCGCCGGCCGCGCCATGGACATGTCCTATCGGCGCGCCTGGCTGCTTGTCAGCGCCCTGAACGCCATGTTTTCCGAGCCCTCGGTCGAATCCCAGCGCGGTGGAAAACAGGGCGGCGGCGCTGCCGTGACCCTTTTCGGAGAAGAATTGATCCGGCGGTTCCGGGCAATGGAGGCCCGGCTCGAAACGGCGATCGCCGACGACCTCGCCTGGCTTGCAAGGAACCAAAGTGTTGCCGTCAAGGATCCAGAGCCACGCTCTTGATGACGGCATGCAGCCTCATGCCGACCGTGAGGCCGAGCCGCTCGCCGGACAGTGCCGTGATGCGGGAAACGATGATGTTGCCGCCGCAGTTCACCCGCACATCGATCGCACCATGATCTTCGATGCCGATTTCCGCGACCGTCCCGTCTAAAATGTTGAGTGCGCTGACACCTTCCGGACGAACGGTCGCCAGCATGACATCGCGGGATGCGATATGCAGTCGGACCATCCGTCCTGCCGGCAGGGCAATTTTAGGGACGATAAAGCGTGTTGCTCCGGCACGAATGACGGTCAGCCGCCTGTCGCCCTGATCGTTTGTACCGACAATGCCCTCGATGACGACACCGGCTTCCCGTCGCCCGACCGTCATCGTCAGTTCCGGAAGGCTGAGGATCGTCGCCGCATCGCCGGACGCCGTGACCCGCCCGTTTTCAAGCGCCACGACGGTGTTTGCCAGCCTTGCGACCTCCGCGATCGCGTGGCTGACATAGACGATCGGGATGTGCGTTTCGTCGCGCAGGCGTTCGAGATAGGGGAGGATTTCAGCCTTGCGTGCCTCGTCCAGCGCTGCCAGCGGTTCGTCCATCAGAAGCAGCCGCGGGTTCGACAGCAGCGCCCGACCGATGGCGATCCGCTGCTTCTCGCCGCCGGACAAAGTGTTCGGTGCCCGCTCCATCAATGGCTCGACGTCGAGCAAGGCGATAATCCTGTCGAAATCGCCGCCCGTCGGTTTCCGATCCGCAAACCATCGGCCGTAGGTGAGGTTGTGCCGGACGTTCAGATGCGGAAAAAGCCGGCCCTCCTGAAAGACATAACCGAAACGACGCTTGTATGGCGGCAGGAAAATGCCCTTTTCCATATCGACGATCACATCGCCGTCGAGCACGATCCGTCCGCTCTCGGCACGCAGCAGTCCGGCAATGATGTTGATCAGCGTGGTCTTTCCTGATCCGGACCGGCCGAACAGTGCGGTGACGCCGCCTTCCGAGGAAAAGGCTGCGTCGACGGAAAACCCGCCCAGCCTGTGCCGTACATCGACGTTCAGCGTCATGCCCGTTCCACCCGCCGGGCCGCCCGGCTCGCCAGCAGTTCGGATAGCATCAGGGCGGCCATGGAGATGACGATGGAAATGATCGTCAGGCGCATGGCGCCGGCATCCCCGCCGGGCACTTGGGTGAACGTGTAGATCGCCGCGGACAGCGTCTGGGTTTCGCCGGGGATGTTGGAGACGAAGGTGATCGTCGCGCCGAATTCGCCCATCGCTTTGGCGAAGGAGAGGATCATGCCGGCGATCAGGCCTGGGATGATCAGCGGCAGCGTGACGGTGGCGAAAACCCATATCGGCCCGGCACCGAGCGTCGAGGCCGCCTGTTCCAGCCTAAGATCCACGGCTTCGATCGATAGCCGGATGCTGCGCACCATCAGCGGAAAGCCCATGATCGCGCAGGCAAGGGCAGCACCCGTCCAGCGGAACGAGAAGACCAGACCAATGGTCTCGGCCAGAAAGGCGCCGATCGGTCCGCGTTTCCCGAACAGGATGAGGAGAAGATAGCCGGTGACGACCGGCGGCAGGATCAGCGGCAGGTGGACGAGCCCGTTGACAATCGATTTTCCCCAGAACCGGCCGCGGGCCAGGATCAGCGCGATGGCAATGCCGAAGGGCAGGCTGGCGAGCATGGCGACGGCCGAGACGCGCAGGCTCAAGCGGATCGCCGTCCACTCCGCATCGCTCAAGGCCAGCCAGTCCAAATGCACGCTCCGTTTTGTGCGGCGCAAAAGGACGCCGTCTCCGCCGTTCTCACCCGTCACTCCTGATGGGCAACCGGCAGACGATAGGCGCTCCGGCGGCAGGCCGCCAGAGCGCGGTTTGGTCTTATTTCAGGATCGTGAAGCCCTGTGCTTCGAAGAGGGCGGCAGCCTTGTCGGACTTCACGAAGTCTACATAGGCGGCGGCTGCCGGGCTCTTGCTGTCGGCGGTAATGGCGATCGGATAGATGATCGGCGGGTGGCTGTCTTCCGGGAAGGTGCCGGCAACCTTTACGCCCGGATCGGCAACGGCATCCGTCTGGTAGACGATGCCATAGGGCGCTTCGCCCTTGGAGACGAGCAGGAGCGCCGCACGAACGTTTTCCGCACCCGCTACCTTGCTCTCGACCGACGACCAGACGCCGAGCTTTTCCAGCGCTGCCTTGCCATATTTGCCGGCCGGAACGGAATCGACCGCCCCCATGGCCAGCCTGCCGTCACCTATGAGGCCGGCGAGGTCGAAGCCCTGCTTGATATCGACGGCAGCGGCATCCTTGCCAGCCACCAGAACCAGGCGATTGCCCAGAAGGTTTGCCCGGGTGTCGTCCTTGACCAGTTTCTTCTCCGCGAGATAATCCATCCAGGCAAGGTCGGCCGAGATGAAGATGTCGGCCGGGGCGCCGGATTCCACCTGCTTTGCCAGGGCGGAACTTGCGGCATAAGAGACCGTCGTTTCGTTGCCGGATGCCTTCTGCCATTCTGTGTTGACGGCATCGAGCGCATTTTTCAGGCTGGCGGCGGCAAAGATGGTGACTTTTTCCGCTGCAAGGGCTCCAGCGCCGAGCGGCAGGCTGGCAAGCCAAAGCGCGCCGAGGGCAGCTCCGAAA
>UCJH01000025.1 GCA_900472785.1 Hyphomicrobiales bacterium
GGGTTGGGGAGGGGTGTTTCTTTTTATCGCTTCGTCAGCTTTAGCTTCTCACGCACTTCAGCCGGGCCGATGATCTTCGCACCCATGCCTTCGATAACGCCAACCGCCTTTTCGACGAGCTGCGCATTGGTGGCGAGCTGGCCCTTGCCGACATAGAGGTTGTCCTCCAGGCCGACGCGGACATTGCCGCCGGCAAGCACCGCAGCGGCCGGATAGGCGAGCGCGTTGCGACCGATCGAGAAGGCGGAGAAGGTCCAATTGTCAGGCACGTTGTTGACCATCGCCATGAACGTATTGAGGTCGTCGGGCGCGCCCCACGGAATGCCCATGCAGAGCTGGATCAGGACCGGATCCTCGATCAGGCCTTCCTCGACGAGCTGCTTGGCGAACCAGAGGTGGCCGGTATCGAAGGCTTCGATTTCCGGGCGGACGCCGAGGTCGGTCATCATCTTGGCCATGGCGCGGAGCATCGACGGCGTGTTGGTCATGACATAGTCGCCGAGCGAAAAGTTCATCGTGCCGCAATCGAGCGTGCAGATTTCCGGCAGGCATTCGGCAACGTGGCTGACACGCTCGGTGGCGCCGGCCATGTCGGTGCCGTTCGGGTTGAGCGGCAGCGGGCTTTCGACATTGCCGAAAATCATGTCGCCGCCCATGCCGGCGGTGAGATTGAGGACGACATCGACGTCGGCGGAGCGAATGAGATCGGTCACTTGCCTGTAGAGATCATTGCGGCGGCTGGGCGCGCCGGTTTCAGGATCGCGGACGTGGCAATGGACGATGGCGGCGCCCGCCTTGGCGGCATCGATGGCGGACGCCGCAATTTCCTTCGGCGACCTCGGCACATGAGGCGACTTGCCGGCGGTGTCGCCGGAGCCGGTGACGGCGCAGGTGATGAAAACATCGCGATTCATGCTCAGTGGCATTAAAGCCTCCCCTTGTTCTTGACCCCATTACGAGGCAAGACCAAGCGATCTGCTTTTCCTTTTCGGATCCATGTTATACATTCCCGGAATTACAGGTGGAGATCATCATGTCCGCGTCAAGCGAGGAAAACCAGCATATCGACCTGCTGGTGTTGCCGGAGACCAACCTGATCCTGGTGGCATCGGTTATTGAACCTCTGCGCGCCGCAAACCGGATCGCCGGAAAGGCGCTCTACAGCTGGACCATCTTCAGTCCGGACGGCCAGCCGATCGAGACGAAAAGCGGCATACCGATCCCGGTTGCCGGGCCGTTTCGACCGCAGAACGAAACCGCGCCGCTGTTCGTCCTGTCGAGCTACAACTGGCGGGCCTATGCGACCACGCAACTGAAAATGCTTCTGTCGCGCACCGCCCGGCATCGCGAACTGATGGCCGGGATCGAGGCCGGCTCCTGGTTTCTGGCAGAGACCAGCCTGCTCGACAATTTCTCCGCCACCAACCACTGGGAGGATTTCGAGGATTTTGCCGCAGCCTATCCGCAGATCACCATGGTGCGCGAGCGCTTCGTCATCGACGGCAAGCGCATCACCACCGGCGGCTCGCTGCCGACGCTCGACCTCATGCTGGAACTGATCCGCCGCCGGCACAGCTATTCGCTGGCACTCGAAGTGTCGCGGCTCTTCATCTACGAGCAGGAGCGCACGCGCGGAGACCTCCTGCAGGTTCCAGCGATCGGCAACATGCGTATCCTCGATGCCCGGGTCGGCGCAGCCGTGAAGCTGATGGAAGACACGGTCGAGGCGCCGTTGACGCTGGCCAGGCTGGCGCGTCGCGTCGGCGTCAGCGCCCGCCATCTGCAGGATCTTTTCCAGGAGACGATGGGGGTCGCACCCCACCAGCACTATCTGGCGCTGAGGCTCAACGCGGCGCGGCGCAAGGTCATCGAGACGCGGGCGGATTTTTCCGAGATCGCCACCGTCACTGGCTTCAATTCCTCGTCGGCATTTTCGCGCAGCTACCGTGCGCACTACCGGGAAAGTCCGAGCGAGACCCGCAAGCGGCTGAAGTTCAACACTTGAATCAATGCGTTTGCGCACTGATTCAGCTGTGCCGATTTATTGTTTCGAAACAGCGTCTTGCGCGCAAACCTCGATGCGCGGATTCAGGGCGTCGCCAGCGTCGTTTAAGGGACCCGCTGTGCCATCATCGCAAACATCGCCTCGCCGACCTGGCGCGAGAGGGCATTTTTCTGCCAGACAAGCGAAAGCGATTGGACGTAGTCGTCGTCAAGCGTGAGCATGGCCGGCGGGTTCTGGATACGGGCGATCGAGCTTTCCGGCAGGACGGAGAGATAACCGTGATCGAGAACCAGATTGATGATGACGGGGATTGAATCGACCTCGACAAGCGTCATGCGGCTGCGCTCCGCCTCGCTCAATGTTCGCTCCAGAAAGCGTGCCGCCTGCTGGCGCAGCCCGCTCTTTAGGCTGGGCACGGCCATCGGCTTTGTTTGCAGCATGCGACTGATATCGCCGCCACATTCCGCGAAGAGCGCGTGAGATCCGGTGAGCGCCAGCGCGGTCTGCGAAACCAACCGGCCTTCGAAATCGGAGGGGAAGTCGGCGAGGTCGAGCAGGACGGCATCGAAGCGGCGGTTCTTGAGGCCGGCGATCAGTTCGTCGGCGGTCATGCTGGAGACGAAAAGGGGCTGGCGCGGGCGCGTATGGTTCCATTCCGCCGTCAGCGCTGCGAGCATGCGCGCAATCTCGCTTTCCGGTCCAAGCGGCATGACCGACCCCAGCCGCCAGGTCGCCGCGGTGCGACGGAAACGATCGCCGGAGGCCCGCGACAGTCGGCTCCAGATGTCGCTAAGCTCCTCGGCGATCGGAATGGCGGCAAGGCCCTGCGGCGTGCAGGTGATACCGGAGGCAGATCGCGACAAAAGGGGGCAGCCAAGCGCCCGCTCGAGATCGGCAAGCTGCCGCGTCAATTGTGGTTGGCCAAGTCCAAGCTGTTTTGCGGCGCTGCGAATGCTGCCGCTGCGGGCGCAGACGACAAACCGCTGCAAGGTCGTCAGCCCAATCGATGGGATGATGCCGGCTTGACCCCCACCGGCGAGAGCCATCAAAGCGCCGATGGCAAGGCTCGCGGCGGCAAGATCCGCAAATCGACGGCGCGCTTCGAGCGTCGGCACCAGATTGCCGTTTTCGCTGCGGACCAGCGGCACGGAAATAGCCGTTTCGAAGCGCCTCAGCGCCGCACTGACGCTGGAGGTCGGGCGTCCGCTGCGTCGGGCCGCCTTGCGGATGCCCCGCTCTTCCAGCACCGCATGGACGATCGTCAGCGTCGCAATATCCATCGATGATCGCAATCCTTGGGTGATGAAATCCGGCCACCCGATCTGTGTCCGGAATTCAGCATCGTCTGTTCCGTCTTTGGGATATATCACAATCGAGCGGAAAGCGAATAGCATGACGGCAACGGGGTGAATGACAGTATGCATGCATCGGTGAAAACAATTGTTCTGACAGGACGACCGCTCGATTTTGCGACGCTGCAGCAGATCGGGGACGGCACGGTCGTGCCGGTGGTTGCCGACATTGCATTCGAGAAGGTCGATGCCGCACATCAGGTGATCGCCGACAGAATAGCGTTAGGCCTGCCTGTGTATGGCGCCAACACCGGGGTCGGCTCGATGAAGGACCGACTCTGGACGGCGGGCGATCTCGCCGAGTTCAACAGCGCATTGGTGAAAGCCCATCATTTCGGCACCGGCGCGTTTTTCTGCAAGGCGATCATCCGCAAGGCAATCGCCATTCGCATCAACACGGCGCTTGGCGGCCATACCGGTTGCAGCGTCGAACTGGTTCAGGCCTTTCTGGCGTTGATAGAGCACGGCATCGTGCCGGCCGTGCATCGCCACGGTTCGATCGGCTGCGCCGATATCGGGTTGATGGGGCAGGTTGCTTCCGTCTTGACGGGCGCGGGAGAAGCATTCTACGGCGGCGCCTTGCTGCCGGCGGAGGAAGCTCTGAGCCTCGCCGGTCTTCAGCCCTTCGTCATGCAGCCGCGCGACGCGCTGGCGGCGCTGAGCGTCAACGCCATCGCCTATGCCGCCGCAGCCGACGTGTTGCGCGAAGCGGCATCGGCGGTGCGGGTGCTGATGGTCACCGGACTGATGTCGTCGCTGGCGCTGGGTTCGTCCGCCGATCCCTGGCGGGTGGCGGCTACGCTCGGAACGCGCGGCGATGCGCTGGTCGGTTCCTGGCTCTATGGCCAGTCCGATGTCGTCGACTGGCCGCTGCCCACCGCGATCCACGATCCGCTCAGCTTGCGCATGACGGCGCAGGTGTTCGGGGCAGCCGTCGATACGCTCCTCGTCGCTGCCGAGAGGCTGGTCGACGCCACCTATCTGTCGGACGACAATCCGGTGGTGCTGGGCGGGCAGGTGCATGCCTCCGGCGCTTCGCTGCCGCTGACGACCACGCTGTATATCGAGACGGCGCAGATCGGCTTTTCGCATGTGGCGCGCAACGTGCTCAACCGCTGCATTCTCCTGTCCAATGGCGTGCGCCGGAACCTGCCGGTCAATCTTGTCGCGCCGGGCGAGGTCGCAAGCGGTCTCGGGCCCCTGATGAAGCTGGTGGTCGAACTTTACATGCGCGTCCAGTCGATGGCGGTGCCGCTGTCTGCGCAGTCGATCGTCGTCGCCGGCGGTCTGGAAGAGGAAGCGACCTTCCTGCCGCTGATCGTCGAGCGCATGGAAACCCAGGTCCGCGATCTGCGCCAGATGGCAGCGATCGAGGCGCTGCTCTCGGCCCAGGCGATCGATCTGCTCGGCGACGTGCCCGACGGCGTGACACGGATTGCCTATGACCGGGTCCGGGCGATCAGTCCGATCTATCTGAAGGACAGGCCGCTTTCCAAGGAAATCGAAGCCCTGCACGGGGAATTTGCCTCCGATGATCTTCTGAAGGCCTTTGTTGCAGCGGCGCCCATGCCCGAATTCGATGATTTTTTCGCACTCTCCGTCTGATCGTTCGCGAGCCTGAAAACTGGAAGGAACTGAGATGTCCGATTTCGATCTGGTCCTGAAAGGCACCGTCGTTCTGGCCGACCGTATTGTTGAGGCTGGCCATGTCGCGGTGCGCGACGGCAAGGTGGTGCATGTCGGGCAGGGCGCCATGCCGGCCGCACGCGAACGCCACGATCTCGGCAAGGCTTTGATCCTGCCGGGTGCCGTCGATGCGCAGGTGCATTCGCTCAGCCAGAAGGATCAGGAGGATTTCATCTGGTCGACCCGGTCGGCGGCTGCTGGCGGCGTCACCACCATCGTCGACATGCCCTATGACGAGGGCAATCTGGTCTGCTCGGCTGAAGCTCTGGCGCGGAAAATCGCCCATGCCGGGCCGCAGGCACGCGTCGATTTCGCGCTCTATGGCACGATCGAGCCGGAAGAAGGCCCGGCCCGGATCGCCGAGATGGTCGAGGGCGGCGTAGCGGCATTCAAATTTTCCACCTTCGGAACGGATCCGAAGCGCTTTCCGCGCATTCCGGCGGACCTGCTGGCCGATTGTTTCGCGGCCATCGCCCCAACGGGCCTGACGGCCGGCGTGCACAACGAGGACGACGAGGCGGTGCGCGCGGCGATCGAAAAGGTCAAGGCAGCGGGCATCACCGACTATCGGGCGCATGGCCTGTCGCGGCCGGCGCTCACCGAGCTTCTGGCGACCAACCAGATCTACGAGACCGGCGCCGCCACCGGCTGCCCGGCGCATGTCGTGCACTGCTCGCTCGGCCGCGGCTACGACATTGCCGCCGCCTATCGGCGCCAAGGGTTTCGTGCGACGATCGAATGCTGCATTCACTATCTCGTTCTCGACGAGGAGAACGACGTCAGGCGGCTGGGCGGCAAGGCCAAGATCAATCCGCCGATCCGCCCGCGTTCCGAGGTCGAGAAACTCTGGCGGCATGTGGCGGACGGAAGGGTAACGATGGTCTCGACCGACCATGTCAGCTGGTCGGAAAATCGAAAGACCAATCCCGACATGCTGGCCAACGCATCCGGCGTGCCGGGGCTTGAGGTCATGGTGCCGCTGTTCGTCAAGGGCGCGCTGGAGCGTGGCATTCCGCTGAGCCGTGCTGCCGAACTGATGAGCCTTAACCCGGCCCGGCATTTCCGGCTGGATCATGTGAAGGGCGCGCTCGAAACCGGAAAGGATGCCGACATCACCGTGCTGACGCCGGAGCCCTATACGTACGATGCAAGCGCCAGCGGCCACAACGTCGTCGGCTGGTCGCCCTATAACGGCATCCGCCTGCCATGGCGCGTGTCCGCCACCTATCTGCGCGGGCGGCTTGCCTTCAACGGCACGTCGGTGCTGTCGGAACCGGGTAACGGCGCTTTTGTCCGGCCCTTGCCGACTCTTCCTTTCACGGGAAGCGCGGCATGAAGGCGCATGGAACCAATCTCCCGGTCGATCCGAAACGGATTTCCGACACGATCAAGGGGCTGGCGCGGATCACCGAGCCGGATCGTCCCTATACCCGTCGCGCCTTCACGCCGTTGTTTCTGGAAGGCCGCGCCTTTCTCGAGCAGCAGTTCAAGTCCGCTGGCCTTGAAACCCGCATTGATGCGGCGGGCAATCTCATCGGCCGCCGCAAGGGCCGCAGATCGGGCCTTGGCACGATCATGCTCGGCTCGCATTCCGACACGGTACCCGAAGGCGGGCGTTTCGACGGGATCGCCGGCGTTGCAACGGCGCTCGAAGTGGCGCAGGCCCTGTCCGACGGCGATGTCCGTCTGGATCATGACCTGGAGATCGTCGATTTCCTTGCAGAGGAAGTCTCGATCTTCGGCGTCTCCTGCATCGGCAGCCGCGGCATGGCCGGGCTCATTCCCGATGGATGGCTGAGCCGGACTCAGGGCGATCTCACCCTGCGCCAGGGCATTGTCGAGGCAGGTGGCGACCCGTCGCGGCTGGCGGGCCAGAAGCGCTCCGACATTCGGGCCTTTCTCGAATTGCATATCGAGCAGGGGCCGGTGCTCGAAACGGAGACATGCGATATCGGCGTCGTCAACGCGATTGCCGGCATCACCCGCATCGAAATTCTGGTCGAGGGCCAGGCGGATCACGCCGGCACGACGCCGATGGGCGCTCGCCGGGACGCGCTTGTGGCGGCCTCGCGGCTCGTGGTGGCAATCGAGAAACTGGCCATCGAGTATTCCAGGGGCGAGGGGCATTTCACCGCGACCGTCGGGGAATTCTCGATCGAGCCGAACGCCGCCAACGTCGTGCCGTCGCGGGCGCGGCTTTTGATCGATGCCCGGGCCGAACTGCGCCCCGATATGGATCGCTTTATCCGCGAGGTTTCCGAGCTTGCGGAATGGACGGCGCAGGCTACCGGAATCGGCGTCACGCCGCCGAAGATCATTTCCGACAACCAGCCGACACCCGGTGATCCGCTCGTCCTGCGGCTGCTGGACACCGCCTGCGAGGCAACCGGCGCCAGCCATCGCCGCATGGCCTCCGGCGCCGGGCACGACACAGCCTGGATGGCACGCATAACGCGCTCCGCCATGATCTTCGTCGCCTGCCGCGAAGGCCGCTCGCACACCCCGGACGAATGGGCTGAGACCGATGACATCGCGCTGGGCGCGGCGGTGCTTCTTCATGCGGTGATTCAACTGGATGCCGAACTTCAGAAACCGATTCAGGAGACCGTGTAATGGGCCGGATATTAAAGGAAAAAGACGTCGAGGCCGCGGTCAAGGGTGGCTCCGTCTATGCAGCCGGCGGTGGCGGCTGGGCCGACCATGGACGCATGCTCGGCTATGCGGCGGTCTCGATCGGCAAGCCGGAGCTGGTCTCGATCGACGAGCTTTCCGACGACGACTGGGTGGCGACGGCCGCCGCGATCGGCGCGCCGGCTTCGACCACGCCCTGGGAAATGCGCGGCGTCGATTATGTGAAGGCCGTCGAGCTGCTGCAGGAGGCGCTGGGCGAAAAGCTCTCGGCGCTGATGGTCGGGCAGAACGGCAAGTCCTCGACGCTGAACGGCTGGCTGCCGTCGGCGATCCTCGGCACCAAGGTTCTCGACGCGGTGGGCGATATGCGCGCGCATCCGACCGGCGACATGGGATCGATCGGCATGGCCGGCTCGCCCGAGCAGATGATCCAGACCGCGGTCGGCGGCAATCGCGACGAGAACCGCTACATCGAGCTCGTCGTGCGTGGTGCAACCGCCAAGGTTTCGCCGATCCTGCGCACCGCGTCCGACATGTCCGGCGGCTTCATCGCCTCCTGCCGCAATCCCTTGCGCGCATCCTACGTCCGCAGGAATGCAGCCCTTGGCGGCATTTCGCTGGCCTTGACTCTGGGTGAGGCGATCATCGCGGCGGAAGGCAAGGGCGGCAGCGCCATCATCGACACGATCGCGAAAACCACCAACGGCACGATCCTGGCGGAAGGCGTCATCACCGACAAGTCGGTCGTCTACACCAGGGAAGCCTTCGATATCGGCACGGTGACTCTCGGGAAGGGTGATGACGCGACGGTCCTGCACATCATGAACGAGTACATGGCCGTCGAGGATGCCGGCGGCACGCGGCTCGCGACCTTCCCCGACGTGATCACCACGCTGTCTCCGGACGGCGAGCCATTGAGCGTCGGCCAGTTGCAGGTGGGCATGACCATCTTCGTGCTGCACGTGCCGAAAACCGTCATCCCGCTGGCGTCGAGCGTGCTCGATCCGAGCGTCTATCCCTCGGTGGAGAAGGCGATGGGGATCGAGCTGGCGAAATATGCTTTGGCGGTCGAGGTTTGAGGATGCGGAGCTTTTGGTTTTAGCCCTCTGTCGGCGACATCGACATCTCCCCTCAAGCGGGAAGATCAACTTCTGACTTTGTCGGCAAGGAAAAAGAATGGTCTCCTCCTTTGAGGGGAGATGTCACGCAGTGACAGAGGGGGGTGAAACTCTCCGCATAGAGATAGCAGAGAGGAAAAGCATCATGCCCAAACCAAACCCGCGTCACCCGAACTTTCCCATCCCCGGTGGTCCCGAACTGCGCGCGAAGGGCTGGCGGCAGGAGGCTTTGTTGCGGCTGATGGAGAATGTGCTTTCGGTCGGCGAGGATCCCGACAATCTGATCGTCTATGCGGCGTTGGGCAAAGCGGCGCGCAATTGGGCGTCCCATCGGGCGATCGTCAGGACGCTGCTGGAGATGGACGAGGATCAGACGCTGGTCATCCAGTCCGGCAAGCCGGTTGCGCTTCTGAAGACCCATGCCAAGGCGCCGCTGGTGATCATGGCCAACTGCAACATCGTCGGCCAGTGGGCGAAGGCCGAAGTGTTCTATGAACTGGAGAAGCAGGGGCTGATCTGCTGGGGTGGGCTGACCGCCGGTGCCTGGCAGTATATCGGCAGCCAGGGCGTCATCCAGGGGACCTATGAGATTTTCATGCGCATCGCCGAAAACCGCTTCGGCGGCGATCTGGCCGGACGCTTCATCCTGACGGCTGGCCTCGGTGGCATGGGCGGGGCACAACCGCTGGCGGGGCGCATGGCGGGAGCCGCGATCCTCTGCATCGACATCGATGCGGAGCGCGCGGAAAAACGCAAGGCGATCGGTTATCTCGAACATGTGGCGCCCGATCTCGATACGGCGCTGGCGATGATCGATCAGGCCGTGAAAGAAAAACGGGCCACCTCCATCGGTCTTGTCGGCAACGCCGCCGCCCTTTACCCCGAGATCGCAAGGCGCGGCATCGTGCCGGATATCGTCACGGATCAGACCTCGGCCCATGATCTGGTCTACGGCTATGTGCCCAAGGGCATGAGTATCGAGGAGGTGAAATGCCTTCGTGTCGACGGGCAGGGCCAGCTGATGGCCGCAAGCCGCGCCTCGATCGTCGATCACGTCAGGGCGATGCTGGAATTCCAGTCGAAGGGCTCGGAAGTCTTCGACAATGGTAACCTTATCCGCACCCAGGCGCGGGAAGGCGGCGTTGCCAATGCCTTCGATATCCGTATCTTTACCGAGGCCTATCTCAGGCCGTTGTTCGCGCGCGCCATCGGCCCGTTCCGCTGGATGGCTTTGTCAGGCGAGGAGAGCGACATTGCCCGCATCGACGACCTTTTGCTGGAGATGTTCCCAGACAACAGGATCGTCACCAACTGGATCAGGCTGGCGCGCGAAAACGTGCCGTTCGAAGGCTTGCCGGCCCGCATCGCCTGGCTCGGCCATGGCGAACGCACCGAGCTTGCCGTTGCGGTCAATGCGCTGGTTGCGTCCGGCCGACTGAAAGGTCCGATCGCCTTTTCGCGCGATCATCTCGACGCCGGCGCCATGGCGCATCCGAACATCATGACGGAGGGCATGAAGGACGGTTCCGACGCCATCGCCGACTGGCCGCTGCTGGATGCGATGCTGCTCTGCTCGTCGATGGCCGATCTCGTCGTCGTCCATTCCGGCGGCGGCGGTTATGCCGGCTATATGACCAGCTGCGGTGTAACGGTGGTGGCCGACGGCACCGAGGCTGGCGCGGAACGGCTGAGCCACGCGCTGACCAACGACACCTCGCTCGGCGTCATCCGCTATGCCGACGCCGGATATGACGAGTCGTTGGACGAGATTGAGAAGAAGGGGATTGGGTACGTGGCGGTGGCTTGAAGCGTCACCGTGACAATTGTTTCCTTGCGCCAAATTCCGCGACCGCGTGAATTGATGGAAATGACATCAACATGCGGCGAAAACCGAAGGCCAGGAATGGATATGTCCACAGTGCAACGCGATCTGCCAATTCCAACCTTCGATGACGTCAAGGCTGCGCAGCGGCGTATTGCCGGTGTGGCGCATGTCACGCCGGTTCTAATCTCGACGACGGCGAATGCTATGGCCAGCGCCAGCCTGTTTTTCAAGGCAGAAAACCTGCAGCGAGCCGGGGCTTTCAAGTTTCGCGGCGCCTACAATTCTGTCGCCGCGCTCGACCCGGCCGCGCGCGCCCGCGGTGTCGTTGCCTTTTCGTCCGGCAACCACGCACAGGCGCTCGCCTATGCCGCCCGTCTGCATCGGATTTCCTGCGTTATCATCATGCCGAATGATGCGCCGAAGATGAAGGTGGCGGCGACCCGCGGCTATGGCGCTGAGGTGGTATTTTATGATCGTTACACCGAGGACCGCGAGGTGATTACCTTGAGAATCGCCACGGAGCGCAATGCTACGATCGTTCCACCTTTCGACCATGCCGATGTCATCGCGGGCCAGGGCACTGCGGCCCTGGAGCTGATCGAGGAGGTCGGCGCGCTCGATTATCTCGTCGTCCCGCTTGGCGGCGGCGGACTGCTGGCTGGCAGCGCGCTCAGCGCGCGCGCTCTGGCACCTGGCTGCAAGGTGATCGGTGTCGAGCCGGAGGCTGGCGATGATGGAAAGCAATCTCTGCAAAAGGGCGAGATCGTCACCATTCCCGTGCCGAAATCCATCGCCGACGGGGCTCTCACCACTACCATCGGGCGGCACAATTTTCCGATCCTGAAACAGGACGTCGATGACATCCTGACGGTGAGCGATACGCAGTTGGTCGAAACCATGCGCTTCTTCACCGAGCGGATGAAGATCATCGTTGAGCCGACCGGCTGCCTCGCCGCCTCCGCCGTTTTGCATGGCGCTTTGCCCTCCAAGGGAAAACGCGTCGGTATCGTTCTTAGCGGCGGCAATGTCGATCTGAAAACCTTTGCCGCGCTTTTGGGAGAGCCTTGAGTTGAGCGCGGCACCCCGAAAAGGATGCCGCCCTTCATCGATCAGGCGTTGATCAGCGCCAATTGCGCGCGGGCGTTCAGGATCTGCGAGCAGGCATTGGCAGCCTCGATGCCCTTCAGAACGAAATGCTCGCGGAAGAAGCGGATGTGCACCTCGGTCTCCTGGAAGTGATGCGGGGTCAGCACCGTCGAGAGCACCGGCACGCCGGTGTCGAGCTGAACGCGCATCATCGCATCGAGCACGGTGCCGGCGACGAAGTCATGGCGGTAAATGCCGCCGTCCACGATACAGGCCGAGCCGATGATCGCCGAGAAGCGGCCGGTCTTTGCCAGTGTCTGGGCGTGGAGCGGGATTTCCAGCGCGCCGGGAACATCGAAGATCTCGATGTCCGAGGGTTGGCCGCCGAGCTTCTCCCAATGGGAGACGAAGGCGTTGACGCACTGATCGACGATATCGGCGTGCCAGCGCGCGCGGATGATGGCGATCTTCGGTGTCGGGTGGGAAGCGATTGTCATGTCAGTCTGGCCTTTCAAGGTTGCCATTTTTCAATGATCCCCTTGGGCGAACACGCAGGCGCGATATCCCGGCGAAGGGACATGGTTTCTGCTTGCTCTCTTTCATCCGGACTTTAACCGTCGGCTCCGGAATTCGACCGGATCTGCTGACCTCCTTGCCCGAAGGCAAAGAGCGCTCGCGGGCTTCGGGGATTTCACCCCGCTACCGCCGGTGGGGAGTTTCACCCCGCCCTGAGAACGTGCAAGGCCAACTATAGAGACGCCGTGTCCGGCGTCAAAGGTTGCCGACGACACGCCAAACGAAAAACGCGACAGTTCTGTCCTGTCGCGTTCCGTCTCAAGGGCATATTTTTCCAATAGACGCTATTGGCGGATGATCAGCAGGTCGCTTGCCGTGAAGCGCAGGGTCACGGTTTCCCCGACCGAAGGCGGTGTCAGGCCAGGGCTGTTGAACATGTCGAAGGAAATTACCGCCGTCCCGACCCTCATGCGGGTGCGGATGACGGAGCCGAGGAAGTTGCTGGTGATGACCTCGCCGACCAGGGCGGTATCGCCCTTTGCGCCTTCGGCGATCGAGCCCGCCTCGGGACGCAAAGCCAGCGAGATCGTATCGCCGACTTTCACCGGGCCCAGCGGCTCCTTAAGTGTAATGCCCTGATCGCCGATGGAAATACGGTTGGCGGCCGGATCGACCACCTTGGCCTCGATCAGGTTAAGCGTTCCGACGAAAGAGGCGACGAAATGCGTGGCCGGGCGGTTGTAGATGTCGAAGGGGCTGCCGACCTGATCGGCGCGCCCGCCGTTCATCACGACGATCCTGTCGGAAATCGATAGGGCCTCTTCCTGGTCGTGGGTGACGAACAGGGTGGTGATGCCGAGCTGCTGCTGGATGACGCGGATTTCCTCGCGCAACGACACGCGAATCTTCGCGTCGAGCGCCGACAGCGGTTCGTCGAGCAGCAGGACCTGCGGCTTCGGGGCAAGAGCACGCGCCAGCGCCACGCGCTGTTGCTGGCCGCCGGACAGCTGGAACGGGTAGCGGCTGCCGAGATCCGGAAGGCCGATCAGCTTCAGCATTTCAGCGACGCGATTGTCGGAGTCGGACCCGGTGATGCCCTTGACCTTCAGGCCGAAGGCAACGTTCTGGGCGACGGTGAGGTTCGGGAACAAGGCATAGGCCTGGAAGACCATGCCGATGTTGCGCTGGTTGGGGCGTTTCGCAACGACGTCCTTGCCGTTGATGACGATCGCGCCCGAGGTGGGGGTCTCGAAGCCGGCGACCATGCGCAGCACCGTCGTCTTGCCGCAGCCGGATGGGCCGAGCAGAGAAATGAACTCCCCTTTTTCGATCGGCAGATTGAAATCTTTCACAACCCGGTTCTGTCCGAAGACCTTTTCCAGATGATTGATGTCGAGAAAAGCCATTAGCGTTGTGCTCTCGTGTGTTTGGAGAAACGGGTAACCAGCTGGATCAGGCCCATGCAGGCCCAGGTGATGCCAAAGGCGATGACGGCGAGCGCTGCGGGCTCATAGGCGCGGTTGGCGCCGAGAAGCTGCATATAGGGTCCGAAAGCCGGGCGGTTGAGCAAGGCGGCCATCGTGAATTCGCCGATGACGATCGCGAATGTCAGGAAAGCGCCCGAAAGGACGGCGACCAGCACGTTCGGCAGGATGATGCGCGACAGGATGGTAACCCATCCGGCGCCGAGGCTCTGGGCCGCTTCGGTCAGCGTCGTGACGTCGATGGTCCTCAACCCCGTATCCACCGCCCTGTACATATAAGGCAGCGCAAGCGTCGCGTAGCCGAAGACGAGCAGGACGTTGGTGCCCATGATCGTGCCGGTCAGCGGCAGCCAGCTCGAGGTGTTGTAGAGACGGATATAGCCGAAGACGATGACGATGGCGGGGATGACCAGCGGCAGCAGCGTGATGAATTCGATATAGGGCCGCAGGCCCGGCATCTTCAGCCGAACCCAATAGGCGGTGGGCACGATCAAAAGGATGCCGAAGAGGATGGTGAACAGCGCCATCATCACCGAGAAACCGAAGGTCTCCTGAAACTTCGGATCCGCCAGCACGCGTGCATAGGCGTCGAAGGAATATTCGCCGCGCCGCATCTTCAGCGAGAAATTCGTCATGCCG
This sequence comes from Hyphomicrobiales bacterium, assembly GCA_900472785.1. Lineage (GTDB taxonomy): Bacteria > Pseudomonadota > Alphaproteobacteria > Rhizobiales > Rhizobiaceae > Pararhizobium. Next base: position 14,343 of record UCJH01000025.1, read on the forward strand.
ATCAGCGGCAGGAAGAAATAGAGCAAGCCGAAAATCAGCGCGCCCCAGGCCCAGATGCGCTTCATTTCAGCCACCTTTCGCTGCGCGCACGCAGCCATATGTAGATTGTGTTGGCGATGCCGGTGATGACGATCATGCCGAAGGCAAGCGCGTATCCGAGATGCGGGTCGCCCAGAACGTCGCCGCGGATCTGCGCGAACAGCAGGATCGGCACGATGTTGAGCGACGAGCCGGTGAGCGCGATCGCGGTGGCAACCGCGCCAAAGGCATTGGCGAACAGAAGCGCCAGCGTGCCGAGCAGCGAGGGGAACAGGATCGGGAAGGCGACCATGCGCCAGTATTGCGGGCCGGTCGCGCCGAGGATTTCGGCAGCTTCGCGCCATTCGCGCTTCAGCCCGTCGATGGCCGGCGTGATGATCAGCACCATCAGCGGGATCTGGAAGAACAGATAAGTGAGTGTCAGGCCCCAGAAGGATAGAAGGTTGAAGCCGAGCAGGCGAAGGTCAAGCCCAAGCTCGCTCTTCAGGAAAACCGTCAGCATGCCGACAGGGCCGAGCGTCGCGAGAAAGGCGAAGGCCAGCGGCACGCCGGCGAAGTTTGAAGCGACGCCGGAGAAGGTGAGCAGCGGCCCACGGATCCATTGCGGCAAGCCCCCAAGAACGATGGCTGCCGACATGGCGAAACCGATGATGCAGCCGAGGAGCGCCGAGGCGAGGCTGATCTTGATGGAAATCCAGTAGGCGGCCATGATCGACGGCGTGAACAGGCCGCGGATATTGTCGAGTGTCAGCGTTCCATCCGGGGTCTGGAAGGCGCCGAGCACGATCTTCATGGTCGGCATGATCAGGAACAGCGTGACGAAGATTAAAAAGGGCAGCACGCCCAGCCAGTGCAAGGGAAAATTTCGCCGGGCGGTCACGGGGACGGTCGCCGCAGGCATACTGGATTTGTCGGATGGCATCCTGTGGTTTCTCCGGCCGGAATGCGGCGTGGCCTGTTCAAGCGAAACCCGTCCCGGCCGCAGGGGCCGGGACGGGTTCATTCAAGGGACGATTACTGGACGTTTGCGCCCACGACCTTGTCCCAGCCGCCGGTGACGGCAGCCTTGTTGGCGTCGACTTCTTCCAGCGTCGGGAAGTAGGCGGCAGCGTAGGACTCAGCCGGCGGCAGCTTGTCGAGCAGTTCCTTCGGGATCTTGCCGGCAGCAGCCATGGCGTTGAAGCGAGCCGGGTGGCAATAGCCCTTCAGCCATGCGAGCTGGCCTTCGTCCGAATAGAGGTATTCCATCCAGAGCTTGGCAGCGTTCGGGTGCGGCGCGTAGGCCGAGATCGCCTGAACGTAGACGCCGGCGAGAACGCCCTTGGCCGGAACGACGACTTCAACCGGCGGGTTGCCGGCCAGCGTGTCCTTGGCGGCGAGCGCGTTGTAGTCCCACATGACGACGATCGGGGTTGCGCCCTGTGCCAGTGTACCGGACTTGCCGATGACCGGAACGAAGTTGCCGGCCTTGTTCAGTTCGCCGAAATACTTGAGGCCGGCTTCGCCAGCTGCCTGGCCGGCAGCTGCACCGCTGGCAAGACCGGCGGCGAGAACGCCGAGGATGGCCTGGTTGGAGGCGCGCGGATCACCCGCGAGAGCGACCTGGCCGGCATATTCCGGCTTCAGCAGATCGGCCCAATCCTTCGGGGAATTGGCAACGAGGTCCTTGTTCACGAGCAGCGACATGACGCCGTAGTAGTCGCCGTACCAGTGGCCGTCGGCGTCCTTGATGTTGTCCGGAATTTCGTCCCAGGTGGAAACCTTGTAGGGCTGCGTCAGGCCTTCGGCCTTCGACGACGGGCCGAACGACAGGCCGACGTCGATCACGTCGGGAGCCTGCGGACCCTTGTTGTCCTTGTTGGCCTTGATTGCTTCGACTTCGTCAGCCGAACCCGCGTCGGGGTTCAGTTCGTTGACGGTGATTTCCGGATACTTGGCCTTGAAGCCCTCGATGACGCCGCCATAGCCGCACCAGTCGTGGGGCAGGGCGATCGTCGTCAGGTTGCCTTCCGCTTTTGCAGCGGCAATCAGTTCGGCGCTCGGCTCGGCGGATGCGATGGCCGTCGACGCGACGATCATGGCCGTGGAAAGCGAAAGCAGGCGGCGCATATGTGAAAGCACTGGTCTTCTCCTTTTGGTTATTTCAGTCAGTTCCGATGAAGCTGATACTGGGGTCCGATGAAGCTTATGTGACAGCTTATGTTCTTGCCGCGACGAGCTCGTCGCTCCTGGAACACATTCATTTCATTCTCAAAATTCCGATTCACGGCACTGCGGACCTTTCTCGGTGGTCCCGAATTTTCGTGCTCCGGGTCTGGACTTGCCGCACCTCCCTAAAGCGGCTTTCGAAAAAGTCGGGTTGAATCGAACAGGGATTCGAGCGTCTTCATCCTGTCGTGGGTTTCTTCCCATATCGAACTTTGTATCGCCTCGATCAGGGCTTCCACAGCAAACAGGATAACGACCGAACTGTCCCAGGCCGAAGGAACCTCGATCTGGATCCGGAAGATGCGGCGCGCGGATTTGGCGACCGGCGAACTCCATTGATCGGTAAACAGGATGATCTCGACGCCGCGGTCCCGGGCGATCTTTGCCAGCGTTTCCATTTCCTGTTCGTAACGGCGGATGTCGAAAATGATCAGGACATCGCCCTGTTTCATGTCGAGCACGTAATGCGGCCAGGAACTCGAGTTCGAGGCGATCTGCGTCACGCCCGAGCGGATGACTTGAAGATGGGTGAAGAAGTAATCGGCCAGGGCGCGGGTGATACGTCCGCCGACGAGGTTNNAGGTAGATGTTGCGCTTGCGATCGGCGATCAGCGCCGCGGCGCCGTCGAATTCCTGCGTTTCGATCTGCGCCAGCGTTGCCCGCATGTTGTTCATGATCGCATCGGCAAAGCGGTTGAGAATATGCGTTCCGGGCGCATTTGCCGCCCAGCGGTCATGTTTGCTGATCGGGTTCGAAATCGTCGCTTCCAGTTCCTGGTGCAGGCGCGACTGGAAATCGGGAAAGCCGCGGAAGCCCAGTTTCTGGACCATGCGCGCAACCGTCGGCGTCGAGACGCGGGCATTTTCGGCAACAGTCGTGATGCTGCCGAGCCCGGATACCGGATAGTTGTCGAGAAGCGTCTCAGCCAGTTGCTTCTCCGCGCGGGTGAGCGTGGTGAAACGTGCGCTGATTACATCCGACACCGTCATGGAGGTGGCGATGGTGGTCAAGATTATTCCCCTGAAGCCGATCTACGCCAGCTTTGTGACAGATTAAACATCGCTGTCACAATTCGAGTCAATCAGTTTTTTGAAGAGATCGTTTCAGATTTCGATTGACAGAGGGCGATCAGTGAAGAATTCTTTTCACTAATGAAACCTTAAGGGTAGCGGTGCGGGTTTGACGGGGCTTTTGACAGATGCGGATGGCAGCCCGGTTGCCATAGACAATCCCGGTGGCACGAGCCCGTTTCTGTTCGTTTGCGAGCATGCTTCCCGACGAATTCCGCAAGCCATGGGCACGCTGGGGCTCGGGCCGGACGCGCTGGAAAGTCATATTGCCTGGGATCCCGGCGCGCTGGCCGTTTCGCAGTTTTTGTCCGAAAGGCTCGATGCGACATTGTTTTATCAGCGGTTTTCCCGCCTGATTTACGATTGCAACAGACCGCCCGAGGCGGACGCGGCCATGCCGTCCGTAAGCGAAGTCTATGAAATTCCTGGAAATTCCGGATTGACGGATGAGGATCGCAGCGCGCGCACGCAGGCCGTCTACTACCCCTTCCGCGATGGTCTTTCCAATCTGATCGAAAGCCGTAAGCGCGCCGGCCGTCCGACGATCCTGGTGACGATGCACAGTTTTACGCCGGTCTATCACGGCAAGCCGCGGTCTGTGGAAGTCGGCATACTCCACGACAGCGATGCACGGCTTGCCGATGCAATGCTTGCTGCCGCCGATGGCACCGGTTTTGATACGCGACGCAACGAGCCCTATGGGCCGATCGACGGCGTCACGCATACATTGATCGAGCAAGGCTTGAAGAATGGCCTGCTCAACGTAATGATCGAGATCCGCAACGATCTCGTTTCGGATGAAACCGGTCAGAAGGTCATGGCCGGTTATCTGGCGGGGCTGCTGGGCGAAAGCCTGGCGTCGCTGCCGCAATAAAAAGACCTGGGGAGCGGCATGTCCGCGGAGAATGACCCACGGAATATCGTGGGTTCTGGCATTTGGGGTTTCCGGCAATACCGCCGGAAGCTGGTTGTTACAGGGGAAAAAAATGACGGAATACACCGAGATAGACAAGAGTGAGGACACAAAGGTCCTGCACTCCATGGGCTATGCCCAGGAACTGGAACGGCGGATGAGTTCGTTTTCGAACTTCGCCATCTCCTTCTCGATCATCTGCATCCTGTCCGGCGGTATCAATTCGCTGGCGCAGGCGACATCGGGCGCCGGCGGTGCCGCGATCGGCATCGGCTGGCCGCTCGGCTGCTTCGTGTCGCTGGTCTTCGCCGTCGGCATGGCGCAGATCAGCTCGGCCTATCCGACGGCCGGCGGCCTCTATCACTGGGGTTCGATCCTCGGCAACCGCTTTACCGGCTGGCTGACCGCCTGGTTCAACCTGCTTGGTCTCGTCACCGTTCTAGGCGCCATCAATGTCGGCACCTATTATTTCTTCATGGGTTCGTTCGGCACGCCATATTTTGGACTGACCGACGACATCACCGTGCGGATTCTTTTCCTGGTGGTGATTACCGGGCTGCAGGCGATCGTCAATCACATGGGCATCGGTCTTACGGCCAAGCTCACCGACTTCTCCGGCTACCTGATTTTCGCAACGGCCATCGCGCTCTCCGTGACATGCCTTGCGGTCGCCGATACCTATGAATTCGGTCGCCTTTTCACCTTCGCCAACTATTCCGGCGAGGCCGGCGGCAATGTCTGGCCGGCAACCTCGGGCACCTGGGTGTTCCTGCTGGGCCTGCTCCTGCCGATCTACACGATCACCGGCTATGACGCCTCGGCCCACACCTCGGAAGAAACCGTCAAGGCTGCGACTGCGGTGCCGCGCGGCATGATCTCGTCGGTGCTTTGGTCCGCTCTTTTCGGTTACATCATGCTGTGCGCCTTCGTGCTCATGCTGCCGAACATGGACGAAGCTGCCAAGCAGGGCTGGAACGTGTTCTTCTGGGGCATGGATACTCAGGTCAACCCGGTCATCAAGGACATCCTCTATCTCGCGATCCTGGTTTGCCAGTGGCTATGCGGTCTTGCGACAGTGACCTCGGTTTCGCGCATGATCTTCGCCTTCTCGCGTGATGGCGGCCTGCCGGCCTCCAAGATGCTTGCCAAGGTCAGCCCGAAATACCGCACGCCGGTTGCCGCCACATGGACCGGTTCGATCCTGTCGGTCCTGTTCGTCTGGGGTTCCTCGCTGGTGACGATCGCCGAAACGCCGGTCTACACGATCGTCGTCTCCTGCACGGTCATCTTCCTGTTCTTCTCCTTCGCGATCCCGATCACGCTTGGACTGTTTGCCTGGGGAACGTCGAAGTGGGACAAGATGGGTCCATGGAACCTGGGCGAGGGCGTGTTCAAGCTGTTCGCCGTGCTGACGATCCTTGCGATGATCCTGATCTTCGTTCTCGGCATCCAGCCGCCGAACGGCCCGGCTCTCTATGTCACGGTCGGCTTCCTGATCGTCACCGGCATCGTCTGGTTCGGCTTCGAAAAGAGCCGCTTCAAGGGCCCGCCGATCGGCGCCGAAGTGGCCAAGCGCCAGGCCGAGATCGCTGCGGCCGAGAAGGCTGTCGGCCAGGCCTGATCAACCGGAACCCCGTGGAGGCCGTCCTTGCGGCGGCTTCCACCACCCATCCATCGGAACTGGCCGCCTATGCGCCGTCCGGCCAATCACGGGATTTATGGAAATGAGCGCGAGCTACTCGTTCGATGAGTTGAAGAAGGATGTCGCCGAAGGCCGCATCGATACGGTTCTGGCCTGCCAGATCGATATGCAAGGACGCCTGATGGGCAAGCGCTTCCACGCGCAGTTCTTCGTCGACAGCGCCTGGGAGGAAACCCACAGCTGCAACTATCTGCTGGCCACGGACCTGGAGATGGAAACCGTGCCGGGCTACAAGTCCACCAGCTGGGAAGCCGGCTATGGCGACTACACGATGAAGCCCGATCTTTCGACGCTGCGCCGCATTCCCTGGCTCGAAGGAACGGCGCTCGTTCTTTGCGATCTGCTCGACCATCACACGCACAAGGAAGTGCCGCATTCGCCGCGCGCCATTCTGAAGAAGCAGGTGGCCAGGCTGGAAGCCATGGGCCTCAAGGCCTTCATGGCGACCGAGCTCGAATTTTTCCTGTTCGACCAGTCCTATGATGATGCCCGCGAAAGTGGCTATCGCGACCTGCGTCTGGCAAGCGGCTACAACGAGGATTACCATATCTTCCAGACGACCAAGGAAGAAGATGTCATGCGGGCGATCCGCAACGGCCTGCAGGGCGCCGGCATTCCGGTGGAAAACACCAAGGGCGAAGCCTGGGCCGGACAGGAAGAGGTCAATGTCCGCTATGCCGACGCGCTGACCATGGCCGATCGCCACGTCATCATCAAGAACGGCTGCAAGGAAATTGCCTGGAGCAAAGGCAAGGCGATCACCTTCCTTGCCAAGTGGAACCAGCAGGCGGCGGGATCCTCGTCGCATATCCACCAGTCGCTCTGGAGCGCCGACGGCAAGACGCCGAAATTCTTCGACAAGGACGCGGAATACGGCATGTCCGACCTGATGCGGCACTATGTGGCCGGTCTTCTCGCCCATGCCGGCGAGATCACCTATTTCCTCGCGCCTTATATCAATTCCTACAAGCGTTTCGTCGCCGGCACCTTTGCACCGACAAAGGCGATCTGGTCAAAGGACAATCGCACGGCCGGATACCGCCTCTGCGGCGAAGGCACAAAGGGCATACGCATCGAGTGCCGCGTCGGCGGCTCCGACCTCAACCCCTATCTCGCCATGGCGGCCCTGATCGCGGCCGGCATCGCCGGTATCGAGGGCAAGATGGAGCTTGAGGCACCGTTCGTCGGCGATGCCTATGCCGGCAAGAATATCCGCGAAATCCCGCGCACCCTGCGCGACGCGACAGCCGCGCTGAATGGTTCGAAGATGCTGCTCGACGCATTCGGCGAAGACGTGATCGAACACTACACCCGCGCTGCCGAGTGGGAGCAGGAAGAATATGACCGCAAGATCACCGATTGGGAAGTCGCGAGAGGATTTGAACGCGCCTGACGCCATATTTCGGGTGCAGTCGCACCGTATCAGCCACGGACAGGCCTTGCCCGTCCGTGGCATCAGCATTCTCAAAGACGACAAGACAGGAAGATGATCATGACCATGATCCAATGCATTTCCCCGATCGATGGATCGGTTTATGCGGAACGCCCGGCGATGGAGGCCGCAGCCGCTTCGGCTGCCGTCGCTCGCGCCCGTGCCGCCCAGAAAGACTGGGCGAAGCGCCCGGTCGAGGACCGTGTGAAGCTGGTGCTTGCCGGCGTTGCGCGTCTCAACGAGATGGTCGACGAGGTCGTGCCGGAACTTGCCTGGCAGATGGGCCGTCCGGTCCGCTACGGCGGCGAGTTCCGCGGTTTCAATGAGCGTTCCAACTATGTGGCTGATATCGCAGCCGATGCGCTGGCGCCGATCATCGTCGAGGACAGCGCCAGCTTCGAGCGCCGTATCGAGCGTGTCGCGCACGGCGTCGTCTTCGTCATCGCGCCCTGGAACTACCCCTATATGACGGCGATCAACACGGTTGCACCGGCGCTGATGGCGGGCAATACGGTCATCATCAAGCATGCCAGCCAGACCATCCTCGTCGGCGAGCGCATGGTGCGCGCCTTTATCGAGGCCGGCGTTCCCGAAGACGTCTTCCAGAACATCTTCCTCGATCATGCTACGACCTCGTCGCTGATCGCGGCCAAGAGCTTCGACTTTGTCAACTTCACCGGCTCGGTCGAAGGCGGCCGATCGATCGAGCGGGCAGCGGCCGGCACATTCACCGGGCTTGGCCTCGAACTCGGCGGCAAGGATCCGGGCTATGTCATGGAAGATGCCGATCTTGATGCCGCCGTCGATACGCTGATGGACGGCGCGATGTTCAATTCCGGGCAGTGCTGCTGCGGCATCGAGCGTATCTATGTGAATGAAAATCTTTATGACCATTTCGTCGAGAAAGCTGTCGCTTTTGCCTCGGCCTACAAGCTCGGCAATCCGCTCGAACAGGAAACCTCGCTCGGCCCGATGGCGCACAAACGCTTTGCCGCCGAAGTCCGATCCCAGACGGCCGAAGCTCTTGCCAAGGGTGCCAAAGCACTGGTCGATCCGAAACTGTTCCCAGCGGATGATGGCGGCGCCTATCTCGCGCCCCAGGTCCTGGTCGATGTCGATCATTCCATGAAGGTGATGACGGAAGAGAGCTTCGGTCCGGTCGTCGGCATCATGAAGGTGAAGAACGACGCCGAGGCGCTCGCTTTGATGAACGACTGCAAATACGGGCTGACGACGTCGCTCTGGACCAAGGACGCCGAACGTGCCGCACGCATCGGCCAGGACCTCGAGACCGGCACCGTCTTCATGAACCGTGCCGACTATCTCGATCCGGCGCTCTGCTGGACCGGCGTCAAGGAAACCGGTCGCGGTGGATCGCTGTCGGTCATCGGTTTCCAGAACCTGACCCGCCCGAAATCCTACCATCTGAAGAAAGCCTGAACCATGACCATCACTGCCAATTGGAGCTACCCGACATCCATCAAGTTCGGGGCAGGGCGCATCAAGGAGCTTGCCGATCACTGCAAGGCTGTCGGCATCAAGAAGCCGCTTTTGATCACCGACCGCGGCCTTGCGCCGATGCCGATCACCCAGAATGCGCTCGACATTCTCGACGCTGCGGGTCTCGGCCGCGCGCTGTTCTCCGATGTCGATTCCAACCCGACGGACGTCAACCTCGATGCCGGCGTCAAGGCCTTCAAGGCCGGCGGCCATGACGGCGTCATCGCCTTTGGCGGCGGTTCGGGCCTCGACCTCGGCAAGGCTGTCGCTTTCATGGCCGGCCAGACCCGGCCTGTCTGGGATTTCGAGGACGTCGGCGACTGGTGGACCCGCGCCAGCGTCGAGGGCATCGCCCCGATCATCGCGGTTCCCACGACCGCCGGTACCGGCTCGGAAGTCGGCCGTGCCTCGGTCATCACCAATTCGCAGACCCACACGAAGAAGGTCATCTTTCATCCGAAGTTCCTGCCGGCGATCACGATCTGCGACCCGGAACTGACGGTCGGCATGCCGAAGGTCATCACCGCCGGCACGGGCATGGACGCCTTCGCCCATTGCCTGGAGGCCTATTCCTCGCCGTTCTACCATCCGATGTCGGCCGGTATCGCGCTGGAAGGCCTTCGCCTCGTCAAGGAATACCTGCCGCGCGCCTACAAGGACGGCACGGATATCGAAGCCCGTGCGCATATGATGTCGGCGGCGGCCATGGGCGCGGTCGCATTCCAGAAGGGCCTCGGCGCCATCCACTCGCTGTCGCATCCGGTCGGAGCGATCTACAACACCCATCACGGCATGACCAATGCCGTCGTCATGCCGCCGGTGCTGCGCTTCAACCGTCCGGCAATCGAGGAAAAGATCGGCCTGGCCGCAGCCTATCTCGGCATTTCCGGCGGGTTTGACGGCTTCTACGATTACGTGCTGAAGCTGCGCGAAGAGCTTGGCGTTCCGGACAAGCTGTCTGCGCTTGGCGTCGGCACCGACCGTATCGATGAAATGGCTGCCATGGCCATCGTCGATCCGACGGCCGGCGGCAACCCGGTCGAGCTGACGCTGGAGGCTGCCAAGCAGCTTTTCCGCGACTGCATCTGACGTGAAATACAGCGCGTTTCACAGGCGCGCCGACTGCAGTTGGATCGTTTTAAAAAATGGAGCCGGCGCCTCGCGACCGGCTCCATTTGATTTCCCGGCTAACAAAAAGCACATCATGAGAAATGCTAGTTTTCCTTTGACGTTTTTGTCGTAAAATCGTCATGGATGTGTCGTGAGGCACCAGCCGAGGAGCGTTTTTCTTCAGCGGCGTTTTGGTCTGATGCATGATCGCCGTTCCTGGAATGGAACCGGCGGGCAAGCAATGACAGCTCCGGCGAGCCGGCGGGAATGGTATGACTGTAGTTTCAATTGCGAACGCCAAGGGTGGAGCCGGGAAGACGACAGTCGCTGTGCTTCTGGCCATGGAGTTTGCCGAAAGAGGCGAGCGCGTCGTTATTTTCGATTGCGATCCTCTCGCATTCGCCTCCGGATGGCGGTTACGCGGCGCAGCCGACGGCATATCCGTGGTCACCGGCGTCACGTTCGCCAATCTCGGCAGCAATCTACATACGCAACAGGGGCAGGCGACCCATATCATCATCGACCTGTCCGGTGCGCGTGACGCACTGATTGCCCTTGTCGCCGGCCTCTCCGACCTCATGCTCATTCCGGTGCAGGGATGCGCCATGGATGCGCAGGGTGCTGCCCATGTTCTCGATCTTATCGGGCAGGTGGAAAGCAATGCACGCAGCCATATCAATCATGCAGTCGTTCTCACCCGCGTCAATCCTTTTGTGACGACGCGGGCCTTGCGCAGCGTCAAGACGCTTCTCGCAAGCCGCAATATCGCGCTTCTAGATACGCCCATCGTCGAACGCAGCGCCTATCGGGACATGTTCGACCATGACGGGACGCTCTACACGATCGACGACGCAAAGGTCAGCAATCTTGCAAAGGCACGGCGCAACATGCAGGAGCTGGCACGCGAGGTTCAATCTCTCCTGAGCGCGCCGTCGCATTCTCAGTCAGGCGGCCCCTTTGCCCGCATGTGTGCGAGAGCGCCGTCGGACATGCAGCACCCTTCCGGCGGTTCCAGAGACCATTTGCCGACGCCCCGCGCCGCTTTGCCGGCAAACCGCGATGATGTCTACGCGATTGCCGATTTCACAAGCTGATCCGTGGAATTGGTGAACGTGATTTCCGCGCGGGGCGCAGGCCGCCAATGCGGCAGCGATGCCGGGACGGGTTTTGGAGACACCGGTTTTTAATCAATATCGGGTACACACCTTTTGAAAAGGGAGTGTAAACGTGTCGAAAAAGCGGGACATTGCGGCCGAACCGGTGGTGGCTCTTTCGGTTGTCATTCCATGTTACAACGAACGCGAAGGCATGGGCGAATTGCATCGCCGCGTCACGGCCGCCTGCGAGGCGCAGGTCGGCGATTCGTTCGAAATCGTTCTCGTGATCGACGGTGCGACTGACGGCACACGCGAAGCAGCGTTCAGCCTCGCCCAAATCGACCGCCGCATCGTCGTGATCGATCTTTCCCGCAATTTCGGTCACCAGATCGCTCTGACAGCAGGGCTGGAATTCTGCCGCGGCGAACGCATCCTCGTTCTCGACGCCGACCTGCAGGATCCGCCCGAATTGCTCGGCCCGATGATGGCGCGCATGGACGAGGGCTTCGATGTCGTCTACGGCCAGCGACTGAAGCGGGAAGGCGAGGGCTGGTTCAAGAAGGCGACCGCGGCCCTGTTCTATCGGCTGATGCGCAAGATGGTCGATATCGACCTTGCCGCCGATACCGGCGATTTCCGCCTGATGAACCGCCGCACTCTCCAGCATCTCAATGCCATGCCGGAGCATTACCGCTTCATTCGCGGCATGGTGAACTGGATCGGGCTGAAGCAGACGGCGTTCTTCTACCAGCGGCAGGCCCGCTTCGCCGGCACGACCCACTATCCTTTTCGCAAGATGGTGCTTCTGGCAATCGATGCGATGACCAGTTTTTCCATTGTTCCCCTGCGGCTTGCCTCGCATCTCGGCCTGCTTTTCGGCGTCATCGGACTGCTGACGCTCGGTTATACGATCATGTCCTGGCTAAGCGGCAATGTGCTGCCCGGCTGGACCAGTATCGCCGCCATTGTTCTGGTCCTGGGCAGCGTCCAACTGCTGATGCTCGGGATTTTCGGCGAATATCTCGGCCGTATGTACATGCAGACCAAGCGCCGTCCTCTCTACATCGTCAACGAGATCGTTTCCTCCGATCACATCGCGGGAAAGAAGACCGTCGAATCCCCGGTCCATCACCTCCAGGACATGCTGAAGGAGCGCAGCCGTGCTTGAGGCGGAATTCGACAAGTTCGCCGGCGAATACGAGCAGGCCCATGCGGCAAGCATTCGTCTGAGCGGCGAAGCACCGGATTTCTTCGCGAAATACAAGATTGCAGACGTCGCCGCGCGGCTGGCGCGCCAAGGCGAAAAGCCGGCGCGCATCCTGGATTTCGGCGCAGGGGTCGGAAATTCGCTCGGGCCGATGCGGGCGGCGTTTCCCGAGAGCGACATCGTTCTTCTCGATCCGTCAGCACAATCGCTGGATATCGCCAGCGCCCGGTTTCCGGGCCAGGCGTCGTTTCAGCCTTTCGACGGCCAGGCCATTCCCTATGACGACAACCAGTTCGACCTGATTTTCACGGCCTGCGTGTTCCATCATATCCCCGAGGAAATGCATGTCGGCCTGCTGCGCGAAATCGGCCGTGTGCTGAAGCCGGGCGGCAGCTTCTTCCTGTTCGAGCACAATCCCTGGAACCCGCTGACCCTGCATGCGGTGCGCAACTGCTCCTTCGATGAAAATGCCGTGCTCATCAACGCGCCGCAGATGAAACGGCGGATGGCCGCGGCCGGTCTTTCCCGGACGAAAACCGTCTACCGTATATTCTTCCCGCATTTCCTTGCCAGGCTGAGGCCTCTGGAGCGCTATCTTGCCGGTCTTCCGATGGGGGCGCAGTATTTTGTTCACGCCGTTAAGCCGATTGTTTGATCTCGGCCGTCTGCTGCGCTTCGCAGCCGTCGGCCTCTTGAATACTGCGCTTGGATACACCGTCATCCTTGCAGGTCTGTCGCTTGGCCATGGCGACGTCCTTTCCAATGCAATCGGTTACGCTGCGGGGCTCGTTCTGGGGTTTGTCCTCAACAGCCGCTGGACGTTTTCGGACGCAAAGCGTCTCGATGCCGGCACCGTGCTTCGTTATCTGCTGGGCTTTGCCGTTTCCTATGGCGCCAATCTCCTGATCGTATTGACCGCCCTGTCATGGGGTGTGACCGCCAATCCCCTCGTTCATCTGGTTGGCATCGTCGTCTATTCCGTTCTTTTCTATCTGGCATCGGCGCATTTCGTCTTTCGCCCGGCGGAGACGATGGATCGCACAGAACACCTGAATTGAAAGCCCGCCATGCCTGCGACCCAAAGCCTTTTGAAACACAGCGACGAGACCGGCGCGCAGGCGCCGCTTATGCAGCGCTCCATGGAAGGTGATGCCCAGCGCATCCGGCTGGTTTTCTGCCTGGCGGCTGCGCTTTTCATCACCCTGATGCTCTGCGCCTACGCGAAGGCCTTGCTGCAGGATCCCGATAACTGGTGGCAGGTGAAGGTCGGTCTCGATCTCCTGGCTTCTCATGCCGTTCCAACCGTCGATCCCTATTCCTATACCTTTGCCGGGCAGCCCTGGATTGCCAAGGAATGGCTGGGTCAGGTCATTCTCGCCGGCGCATACACGACATTCGGCTGGGCCGGCGTTGCGTTCGTCACGATCTTCGCCGTGTCGATGACCATGTTCTTCCTGGCCTGGGTTCTCAGCGCGTCGCTGAAGCCGATCATCGCCCTGGCCTTGACGATTGCGGTCACGATGGCCGTCGCTCCGGTTTACAATGCGCGGCCGCTGATCTTCAGTTTCCCGATCATCGTGTTGTGGACGGGACTGCTGTTCCGGGCGGCTCAAGACCAACGGTCGCCATCCTTCTGGGCGCTTGGGCTGATCATGCTCTGGGCCAATCTCCACGGCACATTCACATTCGGCTTCATCATCGCGGCATTCGCCGGTCTCGATTACCTGACGCGTGCGCGTTTCTCGCAGCCCCGCGTGCTTGCTGGATGGATTGCCTTCGGCGTGCTGTCGGTTCTGGTGACGATGATCAATCCCTATGGGTACAAGGCCATCCTCGCGACGTTCACCGTGGCATCCGGCAATGAGGCCGTTTCCCTGATCACCGAATGGCGGCCGTTCGACGCGCGATCCGATATCGGCGGCGAGATCAGTCTGTTGCTTGTGATAGCAGCTGTTCTGATATCCGGTTTTCGCATGCGCTGGACGCATGCAGCCTTCTTCGTTTTCACGCTGCACCTGTTTTTGTCCTACAGCCGCTTTCAGTATCTCTGGCTGCTGCTGGTGCCCGTCGTTCTGGCGGTCGATGTTGCGGCGCAATTTCCAGCGCTGTCCATGCGACGGTGGGTGACAGAGCCGCGGGAGCGGATCGAAAAAGCCATCGCTGCACATGCCCACGCGATCGGCGGTTGTCTTGTTGCATGCTGGCTGGCAGTCGCTGCACTGTTTATCACCTATTCGACGGTCGCTCCGAGTGACAAGACATCTGCATCCGGGGCGCTTGCCTATGCAAAACAGCATGCCCTGAGCGGAAACCTGCTCAATGCTTACGACTTCGGAGGCTCGCTGATCTTTCACGGCATCAAGACCTACATCGACGGGCGGACCGATCAGCTTTTCCTGGGTGGGTTCGCGAAGGCGAGTTTTCAAATGGGGTCATCGGCCGGCAAGCCGATCCTTGAGGAGCAGATCGCAAAACACGATATCCGATGGGCCTTGTTGACGGCAGACGACGACCGTCTTCCCTTCTTCAAGGAATTGCCCGGATGGCGGCAGGCCTATGCGGACGAGTTTGCAGTGATCTACGTCAAGGATCGTTAAGGGTTTTCGGCGCCTGCCCTGAAAAGAGCGTTGTTTTCCCGCCGATTTCCCGCATTTGCGCGCAGCAATGGTTAATTCTCGTGAGACGCATATTTAAACTTTGTTAACCATGTTCTGTGAATTTTGGTTAACCGGAGCGCGATGGGGCTTTGCGCTTTACGGGAGCCATGCCGGGGCTCGGACCAGTTTCAGACAGGGACAGAAATGCCAGTCATCACTTTAGCAAACACCAAGGGCGGCGCGGGCAAAACGACTGCCGCTCTCATTCTCGCAACGGAACTGGCGCGCCATGGCGCGCGCGTCACCATCCTCGATGCGGATCCGCAGCACTGGATTTCCCACTGGATGGATATTTCCGGCGCGGTCCGCAATATCCAGGTGATTTCCCACGTGACCATGGCATCGATCCAGGGGCATATCCGTGAGAACCGCCACAACACGGATTACTTCATCGTCGATCTCGCCGGTGCGCGCAACACGCTGATGGCAACGGCGATCGGCCTGTCCGATCATGTGCTCATCCCGATCCAGGGCTGTGCCATGGATGCCAAGGGTGGGGCGCAGGTTCTCGAACTGCTTGGTCATCTCGAAGAAAAGGCCGGCATCCGCATTCCGCATTCGGTGGTGCTCACCCGCGTCAATTCGCTGGTCACCACCCGCGCCCTGCAGGTCGTCAAGGAACTGCTCGCCGAGCGTCGCGTCACGGTTCTCGACACGCCGATCATCGAGCGCTCTGCGTTCCGCGATATTTTCGACTGTGGCGGCACGCTGCAGACGATGGATGCGAGCCGGGTCAGCAATCTGGACAAGGCCCGCGACAACGCCCGTACCTTTGCCGACGAAGTCCGCCGGCTGGTTCCCTTGCGCACGGTCGGCACCGTTCGCCGCGCCGCATGACATGATCGGCCAAGTTTTTCGTTGAAGCCGACAAGGCCGCGTCTCCGAAACGGGACGCGGCCTCTTCTTTAGAACCGCCTGTCGATGAAATGCTTGGCCTGCGCGCCGACATGATAGAAGGCGGATTTGACGCCCCGCCACGGATCCGGCGTCAGCGACGATTCGGCCAATGGCAAGGCCGCCGCCTCGCCGGTGACATGATTGGCAAGCGCCCGTCCGAAGACGGTGCCGGGTGCAATGCCGCGGCCGTTATAGCCGCTGACCGAAACGACGTTCGGCGCCAGGCTGTGCAGCTTGGGCAGATTGTTCGTCGTCATTCCGATCTGTCCGTCCCACCAGTATTCAAACCGGAAATCGCCGACATAGGGGAAGAGTTTCTTCAGCGATCGCTTGGCAAATGCGCGGTGCGTGCCTTCCGCCATGGCGTCAAGCCGGCCGATGCTGCCGAAGATCAGCCGGTTCTGCTGGTCCATCCGGAAGGACGTCATCACCAGTCCGGTATCCCAGCACCCCTGGCGTTCCGGAAGGATCGTCTGGGCGACGCTGTCGGGAAGCGGATTGGTGGCGAACTGGAAATAGGGAAGGATCGTCAGTTCCCGCGTATGGGCCTTCCATGGCGTCCGCGCCACGAGATCGCCGTAGGCATTGGTCGCGAGGATGACGTTGCGGGCGGTGATCGTGCCGCCGCCAAGCGTCAGTTTCCAAAGATCGCCCTTGCGCTCGGCCGCGAGCAACGGCGTTTCCGTGTAGATTTTTGCACCGGCGGCAATCGCTGCGCGGGCGAGACCCCGCGCATAGGCGAGCGGCTGGATCGTCCCGGCGCGGCGATCGAGAAGTGCTCCGGAAAAACCTTCGGCTCCAGAGATTGTGCGGGCCTGCGGTGCGGCCAGAAGTTCGACCGGCGCGCCGCGCTTCTTCCACTGTGCCTCGCGATCTTTGATGTCCTTGAGGCCCTCATCGCCGATCGCCATGTGCAGCGTGCCGTTGCGCACGGCCTCGCAGTTGATCGCGTGTTTTTCGATGAGATCGAAGACCAGCGAAGGACCGTTGCCGAGTTCGGTCAAAAGCCGGTCGCCGGCTTCCTTGCCGAGCGTTGCGACGAGATCGTTGGGCTTCGTCCACATGCCCGCGTTGACCAGCCCGACATTGCGGCCCGAGCCGCCGAAGCCGATCATCCGCGCTTCGGCAACCGCAACGGAAACCCCCTTGTCCGCCAGATGCAACGCCGCCGAAAGACCGGTAAATCCACCGCCGATGACCGCGACATCGACCGTGACATCGCCTGCCAGAGGACGAGTATCGGGGGCCGAAGGCGCGGTTGCGTGCCAGAGGTTGGGAAGAGGGCGTTCCGCGGCCATGCGTGGCATTCCTTGTTCTATCGGTCCTGAATGTTATGAGACTGATAGACCATCGCCGCAAAGATTTTTAATGACAATAGCTGATGACGTCATGACCGCTGCAAACGCATTGCGAGTGCAGCGAATATGACCAAATTCAATGCTTGCCGGCCGTGTGGATCAGTCGAGAAATTCGACGACGGTTCCGACGCTGACCATCTTGCCGAGTTCGCGCGCGTCCCAGTTTGTCAGGCGCACGCAGCCATGGCTCTGGGTCTTGCCGATCTTCGACGGTTCAGGCGTGCCATGGATGCCGTAGGTCGGCTTCGACAGGGCGATCCACATCGTGCCGACCGGGCCGTTCGGTCCCGGCTGCAGCGTCAGCACCTTGTCGTTTTCGCCCTGTTTGAAGTTGATCTTCGGATTGTAGGTATAGCTGGGATCGAAGGCGATACGATCGACCTGCACCGTGCCGGACGGTGACGGCGTGTCGGACGAGCCGATGGTGGCCGGATAGGCGGCGATCAGCGAGCCGGCGTCGTCATAGGCAAAGACCTGCTTGCGGACCTTGTCGGCCACGATGCGGGCAACCTTGCCCTTCTTGGTATGGCCGGGATTGATAACTTTGATGGTAGAGCCGGGCACGGTGAAATCGACGCCGGGGTTCAACTCCCGCAGATAGGCTTCATCCATATGAAACTTCTCGCCCAGCATTTCCGTGGTCGAGGTGAAGGACAGGTGCGGCAGGGCGGCCTTGTGGGCGTAGTCTTCCGGGATCGACGCGACATACGGGCCGGCCGCATCGGCTGCCGTGATCTCGTAGCTGGTGATCGGCATGCCGCCGTTGAGGCGCAGGCGCTCCAGAATGTCTTCCGTGTTGTTGGGATCGAGCGTCTCTCCGGTTGCCTGCTGCCAGGCTTCGATCGCCTTGGTGACGTTCGAGCCCATCTTGCCGTCGATGACGCCCGGCGAAAAGCCTTCGCGGTCGAGAAAGACCTGCAGTGCGGTGATCTCGGCACTGGACTTCTTGGTGACGGCGATCGCCGGCGGCAGTGTCGTCTGGCGCTGCGGCGTGGTCTCCTCTTCGGGCGGAAGGGCGGCCATGTCGTTTTCATCCGCCGGCGCCTGCAGGTTGCTCGGCAGTTCCTGCCGCTCGACATCCTGCGGTGCGACTTCGCGGAAATCCGGGATTGAGCCGGTGACGTCGCCAGGCTCGGAGAATCCGTATCCGCGGTTCGGATCGTAAGCCTCGTTCTCGAAACCCTGATTGGAATAGACGTCGACATTGTTCTGCCGGCGGCTGACGCCGGCGCTGCCGTTGCGCATGACGATTGCAACGACGTTGCCGAACGAATCGACCAGAACCGTGCGGCCCCTGCGGTCGCGCATCGCCTGTACTTCGCCGGATTCCGGAACGTAATCAAGGATATCGCCCTGCGGCGTGACCAGAACGGCATCCGCCGGCAGGCGACCGAAACTATCCTGGGCCTTTGCCTGATAGGCGCATAGCGTCGATGCGCCCAATGCGGCAAAAATGGCAAGGCGGGTCTTGAAAGCGAGTGTCACGGGATACCTGTTTTTCTAGCGATAAGTCTCGGGGCCTACAGGGCAATTTGGACCGTAATATGAAACTTCTGAATTGATGGTGAACAAACCGCTAAAACCTATTTAATTCGGTGGTTTGACCTTTCAAGCGGATGATCTGTCCAATCCTTTCGTTTAGCCTTCGAAATCTCAGGCTGATTCCAGCGAAAACGTGGCGGACGCGGACAAACGGACGGAGCCGATAACATGCCGATCAGGATTTCCAGCAGGGACGAGCAAGGCGCGTTCCAGATTCTTCTCGACAGGCAGTCTGCGCTCGACATCGGCGCTTTCGCCGTGGATGGCACCGATATCTCTCCGGGCATAGCCATCCCTTCGGATGGCGATCCGCGTATCGACCATGCGCTCCAAGGCTTCTTCTTCACCTGCGGTCCCGATCACATCCGACATCCGGAAGCCATCGAGGGCGATGCCGAGGGCAGGCAGTTTCCGCTGCACGGTTCGCTTTGCGGTACGCCGGTGAGCCGCACCGAGATGGCGGGTCCCAACGACGTGCCCGGCTGCTTTGCCGAAACCCATGTGGAGCTTGCCAATGGCGGCAAAGCGCTGTTTTCCCGCCGCTGGGCGATCAGCGGCGATGCTTCCGAGGTAACGCTTTTCGACCGCGTGACGAATACCGGGCAGATCGCCTTTGCGCCGATGCTGATGTATCACATGAATATCGGCGGATGGCTGTGCGGAGACAGCACGCTGATTGCCGGCGCGATGCTGCCGGATGGTCCACGGGCCTGGCGTTTCGGGGAGGGCGACAGCGCCCATTTCTGCGTCCCCGCTTCCGATACGGCCACCGATGGCTGGGCCCAGGTCACACTCGGGCCGTTCGAGGTTTTGAGCGGCCGTTCATTACAGGTGCGCTTCAGGGTGGATACGTTGCCGTTCCTGCAGATGTGGCGATGCCAGAAGGGCGACGCCGATGTCGTCAGCATCGAGCCGGTGTCCCACCGGATTGCCAAGCGAACCGAGCTTGCCGCCGACGGCGATTTGCCGCTACTCGAACCGGGCGCGACGGTTGACTACGCGCTGGCCTTCCAGGTCGGATAGTCTGCCTTTTCAATTGACGCCCGATGGCCCGGCAGCCTAAACCATGGCCTCAGCGTTTCAGACAATCTTTCGGGAAGGCCACATCATGGACATTCGCCAGATCAACGATGAATATTCGGTCACCGGACAGATCGAAGTCGATGAACTCGACCAGATCAAGGCCATGGGCTTCAAGTCGCTCGTCTGCCATCGGCCGGATCATGAATCTCCCGACCAGCCCCTGTTTGCCGATGTCGCCGCGCGCGCGGCCGAGCTCGGCCTCGATATCCGCCACATCCCCGTCGGTCCGACGGGCGTGACCGGCGATGCCGTCAAGCAGATGGTCGATGCGCTGGACGAATTCCCCAAGCCCATGCTCGGCTTCTGCCGCTCCGGTGCGCGATCCACGGCCATCTACCAGCAGAGCCAGCATATCCGCAGCTAGGCTTTACCCGTTGCGGATTTGCGTCAGGGTTCGCGCCGGGGTGATTGCTTCCGGGTCCAGACGGATTTCGATGATCGACGGCTTTCCGCTTTCTCTTGCCCGCTCGAAGGCCGCCGAAAACTGATCGGTGCGCTCGACGATTTCGCCGTGCCCTCCATAGGCCCTAGCGAGATCGGCAAAATCGGGATTGGTCAGATCGGTCCCGCTGACACGGCCCGGATATTCCCGCTCCTGATGCATGCGGATCGTTCCATAGATGCCGTTGTTGACGACCAGCACGATGATCGGCAGGTCGTAGCGCACGGCGGTGGCAAATTCCTGTCCGTGCATCAGGAAACAGCCGTCACCGGCAAAGCAGATGACCTCGCGTTCGGGAAACAGCCGCTTGGCCGCAACTGCCGCCGGCAGGCCGTAGCCCATCGAGCCGGATGTCGGTGCCGCCTGCGTGGCGAACCGCCGAAACCGGTGAAAGCGATGCAGCCAGGTCGCATAGTTGCCGGCGCCATTGGTGAAGATCGTGTCGCCTGTCGTGTTGGCTTCGATCCAGGTCATGATCGGTCCCATCTGAACATCGCCGGGTCCTGTGAGCGGCGGTGTCGACCACGCTAGGTAGGCGGCGTGCATCGCCGCCGTCCTGTCCTGCCATACCGGCGAACCGGCAGGCGCCAGATCCTCGAGCGCCGCCACGAAATCGTGCGGACTGGCCGCGATGGCGAGGTCGGGCCGATAGACCCGCCCGAGTTCGCCGGGATCGGGATAGACATGCACCAGCGTCTGGCGCGGGTAGGGGATATCGAGCAGCGTGTAGCCGGATGACGGCATTTCGGAAAAGCGCCCGCCGATCAAAAGCACCAGATCCGCCTCTCGGATTTCCTTCGCCAGCGCCGGATTGATGCCGATACCCACATCGCCGGCGTAGTTCGGATGCAGATGGTCAAACAGCATCTGGCGGCGGAAGGAGCAGCCGACCGGCAGGCACCAGCGCTCTGCAAAAGCCTGGAATTCCGCGACGCTGCCCACCGTCCAGCGCGTGCCGCCAAGAATGGCGATCGGTCGTTTTGCCTGAGCGAGCATGGCTTCAAGGGAGCTGATCTGGTTTTTGCCGGGATGGCTTTCGACCGGCAGATAGGCTTTTGCGGCCGGTGCTTCCGTGCTTTGGCGCAGCATGTCTTCCGGCAACGTCAGCACCACCGGGCCCGGCCGGCCGGAGGTGGCGATGGCGAAGGCGCGCGTGACGAATTCCGGAATACGAGCCGGATCGTCGATCTCGCCGACCCATTTGGCGATTTCGGTGAAGGCGCGGCGATACTCCACTTCCTGGAAGGCCTCACGCTCGCGCGCGTCACGCTGGACCTGACCGATGAACAGGATCATCGGAACCGAGTCCTGCCGGGAAATGTGCAGGCCTGCCGATGCGTTCATGGCGCCCGGGCCGCGGGTGACCATGCAGATGCCAGGCTCACCCGTCAGGCGGCCCCAGGCATCGGCCATCATTGCAGCCCCGCCTTCCTGCCGACAGACGATCACGTCGATATCCGTGTCGTAAAGCGCATCCAGCACCGCCAGGTAACTTTCGCCCGGCACGCAGGAAATACGCTTCACGCCATTGGCTTTCAGAGCCTCGACGATCAATTCTCCGCCCGTCTTCATGTCCGCTCCTCCCAAAGCATTGATTCCCTATCTTGTTTCAGATCGTCGGCGAGACCGGTGCGATACTGGCGCTTTTGTTGAGCTGCCGCTCCCGCCAGATGACATAGAGCCCGGATGCGATGATGATGGTGATGCCGAGCCATTTGAGCGCATCCGGCAAATCGCCGAAAACCCACCAGCCGAAAATCGTCGCCGAGACGATTTCGAGATATTGCAGCGGCGCCAGCGTCGAGGCCGGCGCGGCCCGATAGGCATAGACGCCGAGAACTCCGGAAATCGTTGCGAAGATGCCGACACCCAGAAGAAAGAGGGCGGATTCGACGGTCGGCACGACCGGATCGAAGATGTCCGAGCCGGTGCCTTCGCCGAACCAGAGCAGGAGGCCGCAGAACATGGCGCCCCAGATGCCGGCGTGGAACTGCATCGACCACGGGTCCTCATGCCTGGCGACCATCCGGGTCACCAGCAGGAATACCGCAAGCGCAAAGGCCGAGACGACAGGCAGGAGCGCGATGAAGCCGACTTCCTGCAGGCTGGGCTGAATGACCAGCATAGCGCCGAAGAAGCCGACGGCGCAGGCGGTGTAACGGCGCCAGCCGATGGTTTCCTTGAGGAAAATACTGCCCAGGATCGTGAGGATGATCGGCTCCACGAAGAAGATTGCAATCGCGTCTGCGACTTCCATCACCTTCAACGTCGTGATGAACGTCAGCATGACGACGACGAGAAGGCCGCCGCGCAGCGCATGCAGACCGGTCTTCTTCCAGGTGAGATCCATCAGGGAGCCACGCAGGACGACAACCGGAAGAATGAACACGATCTGCAGCACAAAACGCACGGCGGTGATCTGGGCGGATGGAATGGTGACGATCGCGAGCTTGGCGAAAATATCGATCAGCGGCGAGAGGAGAACCGCGATCACCATCAGCAGCAGGCCGAAGGAGACCTCGTTGCCGTCGGCCGTTCTGGCGCTGTTTGATGATGTGTTGTTCATGCCTGCCTTGAATGGCTTTGGGTAAGGCGCTGTCCGGCAATGCGCTCGCACCATCGGGCAAAGTCCGACATCGCCTGATCGCGCGCCACCTCGTTCAATGTTTCGTGCCGCAGTTCGGGATAGATGGTGGTCTTCACATCCTTCAGCCCGGCGGCACTCATGCCGGCCGAAAGCCAGCGGGTTTCGCGGGCGCGGTTCGTCGCCGGGTCCTGTCCGCCGCCAACGAGATGGATGGGGAGCGAAGGCGGCAGCCGTTTCAGTTGTGCCGGCTTCGCGCCGCGATAGGCCATCTCGAACAGATCGATCCAGAGCGAGACGCTGGCATCAAAGCCGCACAGCGGATCGGCGATGTATTTCGCGACCTCCGCTTCGTCATGCGACAGCCAGTCGAACTCTGTCTTTCGCCCGGTGATCGATTTGCCCCAGGCGCCGAAGGTCAGCTGCGGCAGCAACCCGCTCGGCACATCCGAGCCTTTCAGCATTTTCTCCACGGCGAGAATAGCCTGTCCGCCACGCCCGGCAATGCCCGGGTTGAAATTCGAATTCCAGACGGCGAGGCCGTCGAACAGGGCAGGCATCGCCTCGACGGCATTGAGGGCAATCAAGCCGCCCATGGAATGGCCGAGAAGGATAAGGGGCAGGCCCGGATGTTCCCTTGCGGCCAGGTCGCGGATCGCAACGAGGTCTGAGAGAACCTTCGCGACACCGTCTCGCGCCGCAAATCGGCCAAGCGGCGCATCCGGAGCTTTGGTTTGCCCGTGGCCGCGATGATCATGCGCATAGACGTGAAAGCCGCGCCCACCCATGAATACAGCGAGGCGCTCATAACGGGCTGCGTGTTCCGCCAGGCCGTGGCTGACCAGGACGATTCCCTTTTCCGGCGCAGAGGCCTTCAAGTTGCGGAGCGCGAGCGTCGCGCCGGTCGGGCTCGCTACCGGCTTGATCTCCCCGAACATCGCGCTCTCCATCCCCTTCGGCCTCTCCGCTATGAACGTGATTTGTCGGTGAAAGGCAATCGGCCGTCGATGATGCTTTTTCATGAGGTCACAAATTTATTCGTGTCGGCTCGATTCAGGGTTGCATTTTTCCCGTTTATGTTGGTTAATATTCATGTTTTGTTCTTTTGTGGAGAAGGGGCTATGAGAGCGAATGCAGGAAGAGTGCAAGGCCTGATCCTGGGCCTGATAACGATGATCTTTGGTTGCGGTCCGATGGCGGCCGAAGCTGCGGAGGACGTGAAGGCAGGCCGTTCGAAAGGCAGGACCGAGTATATTCTGGCCGTCAGCTGGCAGCCGGGTTTTTGCGAGACGCGGCCCAGCCGCAAGGAATGCGCCAGCCAGACTGCAGATCGGTTTGACGCCACGCATTTTTCGCTGCACGGGCTGTGGCCGTTGAAGAAGAGCTATTGCGGCGTTGCCGCCGATATCAAGGCGCGCGCCAAGAAGGGCAACTGGCTCGACCTGCCGCAGTTGCCGGTCGCCAAGGAAACGGCCGATCGGCTTCTGATCGCCATGCCAGGGGCCCAGTCCGGGCTTGATCGCCATCAATGGCTGCGCAGCGGCACATGCCAGCGCGGCACGGCGCAGGACTATTTCGCGGCGCAACTCGCATTTCTCGATCAGGTGAATGCCTCTCCGGTTGGAGCGCTGTTTGCCGGACGATTGGGCGGAACCGTTACCGAAGCTGAAGTCAAGCAGGCGTTCGATGCCGGTTTTGGAAGAGGCGCGGGAGAACGGGTTCGCATGCGTTGCCAGAAGGACGGCGACCGCAGCGTGGTCACCGGGCTTACCATCGGGCTTGCGGGCGACGTTCTGGGCGGCGGCGACCTTGCCGCGCTCATCCAGGCTGCCGGTACGACGGATTTCAAATGCGGGAGCGGCACTGTCGATGCCGCCGGCATTCAGTGAATGAACGCGGAAACGCTGGTTTCTTCATTGCTCCGGCGGGATAATTCGCCTACATAGCGGGCAAAATCCCATTCCGTCGGAGAAGTCTCTCTATGGCACGTCAATTCATCTATCATATGTCGGGGCTGAACAAGTCCTACGGGGCAAAGAAGGTTCTCGACAACGTCAACCTGTCTTTCTATCCGGACGCCAAGATCGGTATTCTCGGCCCCAACGGTGCCGGTAAGTCGACTGTCTTGCGCATCATGGCGGGCCTCGACAAGGAATATACCGGCGAAGCCTGGGTCGCCGAAGGCGCGACCGTCGGTTATCTGGCGCAGGAGCCGCAGCTCGACCCCAACAAGACGGCGCTCGAAAACGTCATGGAAGGCGTTGCCGACAAGACGGCGGTGCTCGAACGCTACAACGAACTGATGATGAACTATTCCGACGAGACCGCCGAAGAAGGCGCCAAGCTCCAGGACATCATCGACGGCCAGAACCTCTGGGATCTGGAAAGCCAGGTCGAAATGGCCATGGACGCGCTGCGCTGCCCTCCGGGCGATGCCGACGTAACGAGCCTGTCGGGCGGCGAGCGCCGCCGTATCGCGCTGTGCAAGCTGCTTCTGTCGAAGCCGGACCTGCTTCTGCTCGACGAACCGACCAACCACCTGGACGCCGAAACGATCGCCTGGCTTGAAAATCACCTGCGCCAATATGCGGGCGCCGTGATGATGATCACCCACGACCGCTACTTCCTCGACAACGTCACCGGTTGGATTCTCGAGCTCGATCGCGGCCGCAGCATTCCCTACGAGGGCAACTACTCGGCCTACCTGCTCGCCAAGGCCAAGCGCATGCAGCAGGAAAACCGCGAGGATGCATCGCGACAGAAGGCGATCAGCCGCGAACAGGAATGGATCGCGTCCAGCCCGAAGGCCCGCCAGTCGAAGTCCAAGGCCCGTATCAAGGCCTATGACGAACTGGTGGAAGCAGCCGACAAGATGCGTCCGGGCGATGCCCAGATCATCATTCCCGTCGGCGAGCGTCTCGGCCAGGTGGTCATCGAGATGGACAATATTACCAAGGGCTATGGCGATCGCCTCCTGATCGACGGCCTGACGCTGAAGTTGCCGCCAGGCGGCATCGTCGGCGTCATCGGCCCGAACGGCGCCGGCAAGACGACGCTCTTCCGCATGATCACCGGCCAGGAAACGCCGGATACCGGGGCGTTCCGCATCGGGGATTCCGTGCATCTCGGTTATGTCGACCAGAGCCGCGATGCGCTGGACGGCAACAAGACCGTGTGGGAAGAGATTTCCGGCGGGGCCGAAATCATCAAGCTCGGCAAGTTCGACATGAACAGCCGGGCCTATTGCGGCGCCTTCAACTTCAAGGGCGGCGACCAGCAGCAGAAGGTCGGCAATCTCTCCGGTGGTCAGCGCAACCGCGTGCACCTGGCCAAGATGCTGAAGGCCGGCGGCAACGTGTTGCTGCTCGACGAACCGACCAACGACCTCGATACCGAAACCCTGGCGGCGCTGGAAATCGCACTCGAGAACTTTGCCGGTTGCGCCGTCATCATCAGCCACGACCGCATGTTCCTCGACCGGCTGGCGACCCATATCCTGGCCTTCGAAGGCGATAGCCACGTCGAATGGTTCGAAGGCAACTTCGAGGATTATGAAAAGGACAAGATCCGCCGCCTCGGTGGAGAATCGGTCAATCCAAGTCGCGTCAGCTTCAAGCGCCTGACGCGCTGATCCTGACTGTGCGATTTTGCGATTATAAAAAGCGGCTTTCGGGCCGCTTTTTTATGCCGTTGAAGAACGCGCCAGACCGCGTCGCGATTTGACGCTTGCATGCCGCCTCCAAATCACATAAAGATATCTTTATGTGTTGATGAGGTTTGGAATGACGGAAACGCGTGGCCTTGGTCTCGACGAGTTGGTGGATGTCCTCAAGGCGGCAGGCGAGCCGACGCGGATGCGGCTTCTGGCGCTTCTTGCCGCCGGCGACCTAACTGTGACCGATCTTACCGAAATTCTCGGTCAATCCCAACCACGCATCTCGCGTCATCTGAAGCTGCTTGGCGAAGTCTCGCTGATCGATCGCTATCAGGAAGGGGCCTGGGCTTACTTTCGTCTGCGCGGCGAAGGCGAGAGTGTCTCCCTCGTACGCAAACTCCTGTCCTCGGCTGCCATCGGCGATGCCGTACTCCAGCGGGACGGCGAACGGCTGGTGGCCTTGAAGCAGGCGCGCTCGGAAAAGGCGCAGGCCTATTTCAGCCGCAATGCCGCGGAGTGGGACGCGCTGCGGCAACTGCATGTCAGCGAGGCCGATGTAGAGACGGCCTTGAAGGCGCTGGTGGGGGAGAAGGCGGTCGATGGTCTGCTTGATCTCGGCACCGGAACGGGTCGTATTTTGCAGTTGCTGGAACCGATTTACCGGCGTGGCGTCGGCGTCGATGCCAGCCGCGATATGCTTGCGGTCGCCCGCGCCAATCTCGATCGGTCGGGCATCACCAAAGCATCGATCCGTCATGGCGACATCTTCAATCTGCCGCTCGATGGTCAGGAATTCGATCTCGTCACCATCCATCAGGTTCTGCACTTTCTGGAGCAGCCGGAGGCCGCAATTGCCGAAGCGGCCCGCATGCTTGCGCCCGGCGGACGGCTGGTCATCATCGATCTGGCGCCGCACACGCTCGAACATCTGCGCGACGATCATGCCCATGTCAGGCTGGGCTTTTCCCGCCAGACGATGAAGGACTGGCTGGAAAAGGCTGGCCTTGCGCTTGATGATATCGTCGATCTCGCACCGGATTCCGCCGGCGGCGGACAGCTGACCGTCACGCTCTGGCTGGCGCGCGACCTGCGCCGGGCGTCGGTGGTCGGTGAACCCGAGAAAACCCGTATCTTTGCCCAAGCCGGGAGGACATGACATGGCGATCCACACGCTCTACCCCGCTGAACGCGGCAATCTGAGCCTGTCCTACGAGTATTTCCCGCCGAAGACGGACGAAATGGAAGCGCAGCTTTTCCAGACGGTCTCCGACCTCTCCGTGTTCTCGCCGGCTTTCGTTACGGTTACCTATGGTGCCGGTGGTTCCACCAAGGCGCGCTCGCTTACGGCCGTTCGCCGGATGATCCGGGAAACCGGCCTTGCCAACACCGCGGCACATCTGACCTGCGTCGGTGCGACACGCGCCGAGGTCGATGCCGTGGTCGCCGAATTCGTCGCAAGCGGCGTTCGCCACTTCGTCGCCCTTCGCGGCGATCCTCAGGGCGGTATCGGCTCGGCCTACACGCCGTTTCCGGGCGGCTATGAAAATGCGGCGGCGCTGGTGGCCGGCATCCGTGCTGCAGGCGATTTCGAAATCTCCGTGTCCGCCTATCCGGAAAAACATCCCGAAAGCCCGGACGTCGATGCCGATATCGACACGCTGAAGCGCAAGGTCGACAATGGTGCGACGCGGGCGCTGACGCAGTTCTTCTTCGACAATGACGACTTCGAGCGATACCTCGAGCGCGTCCGCCGCGCCGGTATTACCATCCCGGTCATTCCGGGTATTTTGCCGATCAACAATCTGGCGCAGGTGCGGAAGTTCGCGGGCCTCTGCGGCGCGCGCGTCCCCGATGCGGTGATCGCGCGGTTGGTTCACCTGGAGGAATCGCCGGAAGAACGCATCAAGGAAGCGACGCACATCGCCGCCGAGCAGATCGTCGATCTTGCCCGCCGCGGTCTGCGCGATTTCCATCTCTATACGATGAACCGTTCGCCTCTGGTCGAAGCCGTTTGCGATCTCGTCGGTTTCGAGCGCCAGGAGCCGACCAAGCACAAAGCCGTTGCGTCCGGCGCTGCTGCCTGATCCACAGGGTCTCATTTACTAAGAGGCGTAAAGAAAAGCCCGTGACACTCAATGGTGTCACGGGCTTTTTCATTCTCCTGGCAGCTTTTAGGCCTTGGCCGCTCCTTCGAGCGTTTTACCTTTTTGGTCATGCTGCAATTTCTGCGCGGTATTAAAGTCCGATTTACCGTCTGGACTGCTCGTCTCCTGACTTAGATGAAAAGCATTGTCGCAACGAACACGAACGCTGCACTGATCATGAGGACATTCAACGAATGTGTAAGTCCCATAACTGACCCTCCTTGCCGCTAACGGTTAAAAAGATAGGGCCAAAATGCCACGCGCGAAAGGAAAAATTGTGCTGCGCTGCGGTATCGTCCGTCGGGTGGAGGGTTATGCACAGGCTTAAGTCGATGAATAACCATCACATTCAGCTTGCCACAATTTTTTCACAATCGATTAAGGGTGGTTAATGTGACATGGTGAAATAGCGCGTGATGTGACCGGAAAAACACAAGATGTAGATCCGGCCTGGCGTCTGTCCGATTCTCTAACTGTTAGAATTCCCATTCCGTCGGGTCAGAAGTCTCCCGTCCAGAACCAGAAGCCCTGCTGCAATCAGCAGCATGCCGGCAACATCCGTCGTTTCCAGTGTTTCGCCAAGAAAAAGGAAGCCAAGCAGGATGGCGCTCGGGGGAACCAGCAGCGTGACGAGCGATGCATTTGTGGCGCCGGCAAGCGTCATGATGCGGAAATAAAGAATATAGCCATAGGCGGTGGAAATCAGCGCAAGGGCCAGCACCGCGAGGATGGCGGAGGTCGGCGGCAGCGGCAGGTGCCATGGTGTGTCGACGATTAGCGACACCGGCAGCATGATCAGTGTTGATGCCGTCAACTGCCCGGCGGCGGTCACCGGCGCTGCCAGTCCTCTGAAGCGCTTGCCGTAGGTCCCGGCGAAACCATAGGAAATCGCGGCAATCACCGGGAAAGCCAAAGCCCAGAGAGGGATGGCCGCAGCGCCTGTCTCGAACAGCCCGGGCAACGCGCTCGGGCCGATCAGCACGACGGTGCCGACAAGGCCGAGCAGGCAGCCGGCGATCTTGGCGCTGCTCAGCTTTTCGTCCTGTGTCAGCGCGTTGGCGATCAGCACGGTCCAGACCGGGGTCGTCGCATTCAGGATAGCCGCAAGCCCGGCGCCGATCTCTGTCTGGCCGAGGAAGATGAAGGTGTGCGGAATGGCGTTGTTGAGGAGGCCGAGAAGCAGGAACTGACGCCAGCGGCTGCGCAGTTCACCGTAGATGTCGTGGCGCCCGAAGACGTAGAGATGCAAGGCGAGTGCCGCCAGCGCAACGCGCAGGAACACCAGCGTAAACGGCGGGACGTAGGGGATGGCGACACGCGCGAAGAAGAATGAGCCGCCCCAGATGAGCCCCAGGAGTGCGAGAAGGCCCCAGGTGGCGATCGTCATCCGGTTCGGGGCACTTCCGGTTTTTACCTGCATATGACTTGACCTATCCTGCCGCATTTGGATCATGCGATAGGGGTAGGACGTTCGAGACGTTTGATCCACCCGATTCTTGGTAAGCACGAATTCATCCGAAGGAAAGTCTGCTGGAGCCGTTGATTACTCATACCGCTGCGGAGGCTGCCCATCACGGGCAGGGGCTTGTTGCCATAGCGGTGGTCATTGCCGTCGCCGCTCTTCTGGGGCTCGGCTTTCTTCGCCTGCGTCAGCCGCCTCTGGTCGGTTTCATCCTGGCGGGCGTTGCCCTCGGACCGACCGGCTTTGGACTGATCTCCAACAGCGGCAATGTTACCCTGCTTGCGGAAATGGGCGTCGTCGTTCTTCTGTTCTTCATCGGCATGGAACTGTCCATCAAGGCTTTCGTGCTCAGTTTGCGCCAGGCGTTGCTGGTTGCCGGCGGACAGGTGGTCGCCGCACTTGCGGCTGCGGCGCTGATTGCGCTGATCACCGGCGCCAGCATCGCGGAAGGCCTGATCCTCGGCTTCGTTATCGCCATGTCATCGACAGTGGTGGCGATGAAGATGCTTGATGACATGGGCGAGCTGCGCAGCGAGACCGGCCGTATCGCCATCGGCGTGCTGATTGCCCAGGATATCGCGGTGGTGCCGATGCTGATCCTCGTTTCGAGCCTCGGCGGCGACGAACTTCGGATCGGCACGATTCTCGTCAAGATGGTCGTCGCCATCGCCATTCTGGCCGGTTTGCTCTGGTGGTTCGGCCGGCATGGCAAGCTGCGTATTCCGTTCAGCGAGGAACTGGAGGACAAGGTCGAGATTCTGGCGCTCGGTGCGCTCGCTCTGTGTTTCGGCGCTGCGGCGATATCGGGCGTTGCCGGCATGTCTCCGGCCTACGGCGCTTTTCTGTCGGGTATCGTGCTCGGCAATTCGACGTTGCGCAGCCGGATCATCCCGGTGATCGAGCCGATCCAGAGCGTGCTTCTGGTCGTCTTCTTTCTGTCGATCGGCCTTTTGATCGACCTTGATTTCATCGGCGAAAATGTCTGGGCGGTGCTGAGCGCAGCGATCATCGTCATTGCTGCCAAGACGGTGCTCAACATCTTTCTGTTGCGCAAGACCGGTTCCTCGCCGCAGATCGCGCTGATCGCCGGCCTGTCGATGGCGCAGATCGGCGAGTTCTCGTTCGTGCTGGCTGCTGCCGGCCTGAGCGCCGGTGCGCTTGACCTCGATATCTACCGGGTGGCGATCGCGGTTACGGCCGTCTCCTTGCTGGTCTCGCCGCTTTGGGTCAGCATGATGCACCGGCTGGAAAACATCGCCTCGGAACATCTCGACAGTTACAAGCATGCCTTCGCCGTCGCCTATGCACGCGAACTGCAGGAAGTGTCGAAGCAGGGCGCAGCCCTTGCCGGAGCGCGCTGGTCGCTCCGGTTGCGCTATCGCGCCTTCCGGCTTGCCCGCCACCATCGGCGGCGGGTCAAGGCGGAGCAAGCTGCCAAATCAGCCTTCAAAGAGCATTGAGAACGGCTTCCGTCGCCCAGCCGTCCGCCGGCATGCCGAGGCGCAGCTGTTCCTTCTGAAGGGCTGCGCGGGTGCCCGAGCCAAGAATGCCGTCGATCTTGCCGACGTCATGACCGAGGCCCTGCAGCTTGGTCTGGACGGCCTTCATGCCATCGTCGCTGAGGCCCGGATCCGGGTTTCCGCCGTTGTAGGGCGGTGCGCCGTTGAGGCGGGTGGCGAAATAGGCGGCCGAGGTCGTGTAGATGAACGACTGGTTCCATTCTAGGTAAATGTTGAAATTCGGATAGGTCATGAAGGCGACGCCCTTGCGGCCCTGCGGAATGACCACAGAAGCGGCCAGCTGCGGGAAAGCGGTGTTGCCGTCGCGCGGAGTGACCCCGAGCGCAAACCAGTCGCCGGCGGTCATGCCCGGCTGCAGGCCGGTCTTTTCCCAAGGCAGGTTTTCCGGGACCGAGACTTCCTGGATCCAGGGCTCGCCAGCCTTGAAGCCAAGGCTCTGGATGAATTTGGCCGCCGTCAGGATTGCGTCCGGCGAGCTCTCCTTGAGTTTCACATGGCCGTCGCCGTCACCATCGACGCCGAACGCGATGATGTCTTCAGGCAGCATCTGCACCTGGCCGATCTCACCGGCCCAGGCGCCGGTCGTGCTAGCCGGATCGAGGTCGCCGTGCTGGACCATTTCGATCGCCGCCATCAGTTGCGGGCGGAAAAGCTCAGGCCGGCGGCAGTCATGGGCCAAGGTGACGAGTGCGTTGCGGGTGTTGAAATCGCCCTGGACCGCGCCGAAATCGGTTTCCAGCGCCCAGAAGGCGGTGATCACGGCAGCAGGCACGCCGAACTCGGACTGCGCGCGATCGAAGACAGCAGCATATTCCTGGATTTTCTTTGCACCGATATCCAGACGCGCCTTGCTGACCGTGCGCTTGGAAAATTCGGTGAAGGTCTGCTTGAACACGCCCTGGGCGCGGTCGCGGCTTAGCACCTTCTGGTCGATCGCAGCGCCGGCAAGGGCGCGATCAATGGCCTCTGCCGGAACTCCCTTGGTCAGCGCTTCCGCCTTGACGCCGTCCAGAAAGGCGGAAAGGTCGCCGCCGCAGGCGACAGCCGGCTGTGCGGCCGGGGTCGTCGTTTCCTGTGCAAGGGCTGTCGAGGCCAGAAGTGTGAAAAGGCCGATTGAAAGGAGGGAGTGCCGTGTGCCGCGTGTCATCGCAAATCCTTGTTGTCATGCCGATTGTCGTCACCTTCGTTATCAGGCGACGCAATCGGGAGCGATCAGAAAATATGAAAGCTGCTGTTTCAGAGCAATAGGGCGGAATGAAGAAGACCGGCGCAGATGCGCCCGGCCTTGTCGAGGCGCGTTATTTAGAGACGGCCGCCACCCAGGTTTTCCAGTTCTTCGCGGATCCGGCGAACACGTTGATGTCCGTGTCTCCCTTGATGCCGGGAATGGTTCCCGTGCTGGTGTACTGCCAGAAGGCCCAGCCGCGTTCGGGATAGATTTCGACGGGATGCTTGGCGACAGAGCGGACCCAGTAGTGATAATCGTTGAACTGGCCGACGAGATTGTCGCGATGGAAATCCACCGAGGTGTAGATGATCGGCCGCTTGCCGTAGTGTTGCTCCAGCCGGTCCATGAAACGCTTCATTTCCGTCTGCACGGTCAGCGGCGAGGGGCGGTATTTGCAGGTCTTCGATTCGCCGTTCCATTCGACGTCGAGAACGGGCGGCAGGTAGACAGCGCTTTTCGGCACATTGGCGATGAACCAGTCCGCCTGCTGGTCGGCGGTCGAGCAAAAATAATAGAAGTGATAGGGCGCATAGGGCAGGCCGGCGGCGCGGGCGCGCTGCCAGTATTCGTTGAAGCGCGTATCGACGATATCCTTGCCCTCGGTTGCCTTGATGAAGGCAAAGGACACGCCGGAACTGCGAACCGTCGGCCAGTCGATATCGCCGTTCCACTTGGAAACGTCGATCCCGTGAATATTGTGGTGATATGGCGTGCGGGCGCCGAAATTCTGCGGATCCTTGTCGTGGAAGCGCGGCGGGATCGACGCTGTTTTGACGAGATCGTAATCGGTGGAGGTGCAGGCGGATATGAGCGTCAATAGTGGCAAGAGAGCCAGGAGAAGCCGGCGCATGGGATACCCGTTCCGAACTGATCTAAAGTCCTGCCTCACACGATGATGTCCGTAAAAAGATGACCCCCGGGAGGCGTGAACCTCCTTTTCACCATATCATCGTAAAAATTGCGTTAGTTTCAAGCAGGAATTGCTAAATCAGCGGCGTTCGCCGGTAAATCGCCATCCAGACATATCCCCCGCCGATGGAACGAAACGCGCATTCGTGACCGTTTTCCCGTGCTTTCGAACGGATGACATCGAAAAGCGCTGCGCGCGGGCTGACATGGAAACGCCGCAGCCAGCCTTGCAGGGCACGATGGAAACCTCCCGGCAGGCGCTCCTGCTGGCCGAAATCGGCAATGTGCAGCGAACCACCGGGATTGAGCGCCGCGATTGCCGAATCGATCGCCTTTTCCCAGTCGGGAATCATCGACAGCGCATAGGAAATCACGATGCGGTCGAAGCCCTGTTGCCCGAAAAGGTCCGGTGTGAAATTCGTGGCATCGGCAACATGCAAGACGGCTTTCCTCTTGCCCTTTTCGGAAAGCTTGGCCTCCGCAGAGGCGAGCATTTCCGCGGAGATATCGAAGCCGAAGAGCCGTGCATGGGGAAAGCACTGGCCGACGAGGGCGAGGTTTCTTCCAGTGCCGCAACCGACTTCGAGCACGCTGCCGCCTGCCGGGACATCGAGTTCGCGGATCAGCGTGTCGCGTCCGAAGAGGTAGTATTTGCGCGTCAGGTCGTAGACGTGCCGCTGGTACCGATACATCCGGTCCATGCGCTCCGCATGGCGCTTGTCCGGAACGGAGTTGGCGGTGATCATGCCTTTTTCCTGTAGATGTGGAAGCCGCCATAGATCGCCGAACGGTCCTTGAGGCCAAGCGCTGCCGACTGCTCGGCATCATAAATCCACTGGTCGAGCAGGATCGGTGATACGCGGCCCTCGAGGATGCTGGCTTCCGCAGCGGTCCGGAAGATGACCACGGCATCGTCGTCGGCGGTGCGGGTGATCTCGCTCCAGAGGTCGTTGAGCTGGCGGTCGGTCATCCAGTCCTGCGCATCGAGCAGCACGTAGCGATCGACCGAGGCGGCGGACTTGCGCGCCAAGAGCTCGGTGAAGCTCGCGTGATGGACATGCACGCGTTCCGCATTGTTGCGGATGGCTTCATGGCAGCCCGCCTGCAGGTAAACCGGCAGATCGCCTTCATGCGGAAGCGGGTAGCGACGGGCAAAGGCCTGCCAGGCGAAATAGTTTTCGCGCAAGGGGAAGTGACAGGTCAGCTTTTCGAGCCTCTGGCGCAGCACGCCCGCGAGTGATTTTTCATCGCTGAGGCTTGCCAGTTCGTCGAACTGTTGGGGCGGGATGCCGAGCCCGAAGAGCGAGCTTTTGCGGCTGGTGATCCAGCGGATCAGCGGCCGGTCGAACAACGGCGCCAGGCGCTCGTCGAAGAACTGCCGCTGTTCGCGCATCGAGCGGGCATTGGCGAATTCGGAAGGATCGACGCCGTGGAGGCGCGCCAGCAGGTGACCAGCGGTAATGAAGCGGCCGAGCAGGCCGGTGCGGTAGACGTTCCGGCCGAACACAGAGACGCGACGGCGACCTGTGACGCCCCGCGTGTTCCAGTAAGCCCGTGTCGCGGCATCGAGTTTCGGGGCGACGAAAAGGTCATAGGCCTGGATATTGGTCGCCGTGTCGGGCCGTGCCAGAAAGCGGACGACATCCGTATGGCCGGGCAGATGGCGGAAAGCGGCGAGCTTCAACCGGTTCAACGCCACGTGATGCGGGTTGAGGTCCACCACGTCGATCCTCTCCGGCTGGGCCGAGAGATAGGCGAGCATGTTGCAGCCGCCCGAGGCGATCGTGACGATATGGTGTTCCGGCCTGATCTGCATCGCTGCCATGTCGACGGCGGGGTCTTCCCATATCTGCGGGTAGACGAGGCCGGAGAAGAGGAGCCCGAACAGCCGTTCTGAAAATCCCTTGGCTGTCAGCGGCTTGTGCTGGATCAGCGCGGTTTTCAGCTTTGCGTTCTTTTTGCCGTAGGCGGGTGCAAGATCGGTCATGTCAGCCTGTCATCCGTTGCAAACTGGACCGCTTCTAGGACGGAACCGCTACACTTTGATGACGGGGTTTTCTGTGATTTCTCATCCATAAGAATTGATTAAGTTTGTCTGTGTTAGGTAGGCGCTTCCATTCAGGGGCGGCTAACATGATGTTAAATGCGTTTCTGCCGAAATCGGAGCAGCGATATGCTGTCGCGGGCTTGGCGTTCGGTGCACTTTTTCCTTTGACCTGCCTGCTGCTTGACAAGGTTTTCGACAACGGAAACGGTCTCCTGGGTGAAGGGGCATTGGCTTCGACCTCCGTTGCCGTGATCATGATGCCGCTGATCTGCTGCACTTTATTTTACGAGTGGGGTCGCTCGCACAGCCGGCTTGTTTCCGAACTCGAATTGCGTCAGCAAACGGAGGCGCAACTGATGCAGGTTGTGCATCTCGACCGTTTGACCGGCCTTTCGAACCGATTCGCGCTCGAGCGCGACATCCGCCTCCTGGTATCGGGTGAGGGTGGCGCTGCCGATCGCGGTGCGTTGCTGTTGCTGGATCTCGACCGCTTCAAATTTGTCAACGACACGATGGGTCACGATGCCGGCGACCAGCTGCTGTTGGAGCTCGGGCACCGGCTGACGCACGCCCTGTCGGGCATGGCCAGGATCTATCGGCTGGGTGGTGATGAATTCGTCATACTGGTCGCCGGCTCCCCGTCCGACGGCAAGGTCGAGGATATCTGCACGACCGTTCTGTCGCTGTTTGCGCAGCCGTTCCAGCTTTTTGCCGGGCAATTCTGGACCGGTGGCAGTATCGGCGTTTCCTTCATCGAGCCGGAAGACAGTTCCATGTCGTCGGTTCTGAAGCGGGCGGATTTGGCGCTTTACAAGGCCAAGGATCTGCCCGGAAACAGCCATCGGGTCTATCAGCCGGAAATGGCCGCGGAAGCCTTCGTCAAGAGCGAGATCGAGCACGATCTGGGTCGCGCGCTGGAGGAGGGGCAGTTCTACCTCGACTACCAGCCGATCGTCGGCATCGAAAGCCGGGCCATCCGCTCGTTCGAGGCCTTGATCCGCTGGCGCCACCCTGTGAAGGGCATCATCCAGCCCGATCTGTTCATCGCAGCCGCCGAAAAGACCGGTCTCATTCTCCCGATCGGCAACTGGGTCGTCAAAACCGCATGTCAGGAAGCAGCGCGCTGGCCGGCGCCCACCGGTGTCGCCGTCAATGTCGCCGGGGATCAATTCAAGGACAGAGCCTTTGTGGGCCATATCAAGGCCTGCCTCGCGGAGGCAGGGCTTTCTCCGGGACGCCTGACGATCGAGGTGACCGAATCGATCTTTTCCATCGATCCGCAAATCATCTGCGAGAGCCTCTCCGAGCTGCGCGCCTGCGGCATACGGATAGCGCTCGACGATTTTGGTATCGGCTTTTCATCCATCAACAATCTGCGTCGCTTCCCGCTCGACCAGCTGAAGATCGATCGGTCGTTTACGCAGGCCATGTTGGGCAACCAGCGCGACGCGGATCTGGTCGATATCATCCTGCAACTCGGCAATACCTTTGAGGTCTCGACCACGATCGAGGGCATCGAAACCGAGGGGCAGCTGGAATTCGTGCGGGCTCTTGGTGCCTCCGAGGCCCAGGGTTTCCTGATTTCCCGCCCGGTTTCCGCGCAGGACGTGATGGGAATTTTGGCACGCGAACCGGTCCAGCCGGGATCGCTGTCGGCGAAGAGCCTTTAAAACAGACAGTGTCGTCATCAACCCTTCCAAAAACGGTGGAATCCTGTTTCTCTCGGTCAGTGAAGCGGGAGTGCCCTGGATGCGCAAAGTTCTGACGTGGCTGCTGGGTCTGGTGACTGTCGGCATGGCCGCGATCATCGCCTGGCTGGTTGTCGCGCCGCCGGAGCTTCTGCGCGTCGGAGACGGCTATGCCGCGAAAATCGTCTGTTCCAACGTTTTCATCGCCGGACGCGATGGCAATACGGTTCTGGCCGAAGATGTGCAGGCGCCGGGACATCCGCTGCTGCGGTTCGTTCGCATCAGCGTCGATAACGCCCGCAAGACAGTCACTGCCCGGATGTTCGGGTTTGCCGCACCCGGCCACGCCGTCTATCGCGAAGGCCTGGGTTGCACGACGCTCAGCGATGACAGGTTTGCGGCCTTTCCGGGAATCCAGCGCGAGCGGCGCTGGGCGGCTCAAGCGGATGGTGCCGTCTTCTGGCCTGAGGGCGGCGGCATCGTCAAGAATGCCGCGGTTCAGGCCCTGATCGATGATCCAACGCTCACCGGCCCCGGCATGCGTGCAGCCGTGGTTGTCAGGGGCGGCCGCATTATTGCGGAAGCCTATGGCAAGGGTTTTTCCCAATGGACGCCGCTGCTGGGCTGGTCGATGACCAAATCCGTCACCGCGGCGCTCGTCGGCTTGCGCATCAAGGATGGCCGGATGGCGCTCGATGCCTCCGACCTCGTTCCGGAATGGCGCGACGATCCGCGCAGCAAGATCAGGCTGTCCGACCTGCTCGGCATGCAAAGCGGCCTTGAGTTCAACGAGGATTATGGCGCGGTCGCCGACGTCACCCGGATGCTGTATCTGGAAAGCGATATGGCGGGCTTCGTCGCGGCCAAGCCGCTGGCTGCAAAGCCCGGCGAGAGTTTCAGCTACTCCAGCGGAACCACGACGCTTCTGTCGCGCCTGTGGATGGACACCTTTGCCAGCCAGCGCAACGCGCTGACCTTCCCGCGCGCCGCACTCTTCCGGCCGCTCGGCATGACGAGTGCGGTTCTGGAGACGGATGCCCACGGGACTTTCGTCGGCTCTTCCTACATGTATGCGACGGCGCGCGACTGGGCGCGATTCGGCCTGTTTCTCCTGCAAGGCGGACGCTGGAAGGACAGACAGTTGCTTCCGGATGGTTTCGTGTCCTTCATGGCCAAGCCGACCGCGGCGTCCGGCGGGCGTTACGGCTCGGGCCAGGTCTGGACGGAGGCGGGCAGGGCGGCTACGGCGAAGGCCGGAGAAATCTCGCTGCCGAACGATGCATTCTGGATGCAGGGGCATGACGGCCAGACGGCATTGATGGTTCCGTCGCTCGATCTGGTCGTGCTGCGCATGGGGTTGACGCCGTCGCGCGACGGCTACAACGTCCGCATGCTCTACGCTAAAATAATCGAGGCGATCAAATGACCGCCTGCGACGAAACCTGATGACGGGATTTGAAGAGCTTACTTCATGCCAAGTTCTTCAAGCAGACCTTTTTTCTTGGCGTGATAGTAGTAGCCGCTGGCATAAAGCCTGACGGCATTGTCGTTCTGGTTGTCAGCCACCATCCAGGCGCCGCGCAGATACTTCGTCGCATATTTCAGATTGGTTTCCGCGTCGAACAGGCCTTCCGCCGGACCTTCGTAGCCAAGCCCCTTGGCAGTGTTGTAGCGGATTTGCATCAAGCCGTAATTGCCCTTGCTATAGGCACGCGGATTGTAGGTGCTCTCGCGCTTTACGACGCGGTGAACCAGTGCTTCGGGAATGCCGTTGAGCTTGGCGTAGAAGCTGATGAGACGATCGAGTTCCGGACGCGAGCTTGTCAGTTTTTCAGTGCCGCCGAAGGCTGCGGGCGTTGCCACGGCACTGGCATAGGCGACTGCACCACTCTCGGGCTTTGGCAGCGGCACGATCATGCGTGTGGCGACGAGCGTCTCCAGACCCACCGGTTCGCCCGTGTCGAAATCCGAATCCATCGCGGCCATGGTTACCATGGTGGTCGGCATCTGTGGCACGCGCGCGGTTTTGGCAGTCACCATCGCATTTGCGGTTTCCGGCAGGGCTGCGGCCTCTCCGGCCCGCAACTGCACAGTTGCAACACCGTTTGCCGCATTTTCAGCAGGCTGCATCATTGCCGTTTCGGCGGCGAGCGCCGCCACGGTCGCCGTCGGCATGCCATCCGGCGTCGGCAGGGCATAGGCTGTAAGCTCGGTGCCGGGCTTTGGAAGCGGGGTGACGGTCTGTGCGGCCATCAGTTGTTCCATCGGCGTGCGCTCGACGCTCGAGCAACCCGTGCCGAGCGCGGCGGCTACCAAAGCACACGCGGTAAGCGCATGTTTCGAATTGGAAAAACCGATTTTAGCCATGCTGTCGCTTTCGTGATTTCAGGCCCCGCAGCCCTCGCAAATCAGCAGCGCGAAGCCGCCGAACGTGAAACTCCATTAACCTATTGCCCACCCAATCGCAAGCACGCACCGCATTTTCAGGCTCCGGCCCGCTTCAACCCTGCGGTCACGAACCCCGCACCGATCAGCAAGGAGCCGCCGGTACGGTTGACGATCGTCTGGATTTTCGGTTTCCTGATGGTCGTCCGGGCTGCTGAAGCGAGGAGCGCATAGGTGGACGCGTTCAGGATCGCAAGCACCAGAAACGTGGTTTCGAAGATCAGCATCTGCGTGAACAACGGGCGTGTCATGTCGAGAAATTGCGGCAGGAAAGCCACGAAAAAAACGATGCTCTTCGGGTTGAGCGCGGTGACCACATAGGTGTGCAGGAAGATTCGCAGGGGACGTTCCACCACGACCCCCGCCGCATTCTGCGAACTGCCGTCGGAGACCGGCGCCCGCCATAGCTTGATCCCGAGCCATACGAGATAGGCAGCGCCCGCCCATTTGAGAACAATGAAGATCGTCGCCGATGTCGCAAGCAGGGCGCCAAGGCCGAGCATGGAAGCGGTCATCGCGGTGAAGTCACCGAGGGCAACGCCGGCAACGGTTGCGGTGGTCGTGCGGCGGCCATGACCAAGGGCGTAGGAAATCACCAGAAGGATGGTCGGGCCGGGAATGGCGAGCATGACCGCCGATGCGGCCACGAAGGCCAGCCAGTGTTCTATAGACATAAAAAGGCTCCGCGTGCTTGAGTTCCGATCGAGGAAGCCATGGGCACGCGGAGCCGTCAAGGGCCGTTTTGTGTGTTGAACGGTTCAGCCGGTTAGTCGGCGGCGGACCATTTCTGGCCGATGACGTCCATCATTTCTCCGAACCATTTGACGGAGGTGTCGAAGTGCTTGCCGCCGGCAATGCGCGGGAACTCGATCGTGCGTAGCCGCCCCCCCTTGTCCTCGTCGTGACCGGTGACGCCGGACACCTTGTTCAAGGCGCTTTCGACCGCGAGATCCACCATGCCCTGAATGAGGCGCAGGTCGTCGATGTTGGCCGGTGCGGAGCGCGCATAATAGCCCGACTTCTGCACCATCGAGCGCTCGGCGCCGAGCAGGGCGGCGAACTGCTTGGTAAACCAGTTGCCGACGTTGATCGTGTCGATCTTGACATGGCCGAAGGCGTCGCGCTTGACGTATTCGCCGGCCGCTTCGCGCTCCGCGACGATGGCGTCGAGGCAGGCGCCTTCGCTAACGAACAGGGTGACGAAGCCGCTCTTGTCCATGACGCTGCGCAGGCGTTCGGCTTCCTTTTGCAGGTCGAAGGTCGTCTCCGGCAGGTAGAGCCCATCGATGCTCTTCAGCCGCTGATTCATCATGAAGCCGTCAACGAATTCCTTGTCTTCGGTCATCTGGATATAGGAGCGGGCGGTCGCGGCGGTGAGCCAGCCGCAATGGCGGCCCATCACTTCGTGGACCACAAGCGTCCGGGGGGCCGCACTCTGCTCGTTGCTGACATGGTCGAAGAATTTTGCGCCATATTCGGCGGCCGTCCAC
Source organism: Hyphomicrobiales bacterium (assembly GCA_900472785.1). Classification (GTDB taxonomy): domain Bacteria; phylum Pseudomonadota; class Alphaproteobacteria; order Rhizobiales; family Rhizobiaceae; genus Pararhizobium. The sequence goes on from UCJH01000025.1 coordinate 55,773, forward strand.
GCGCCGAGAGACTGGCGGATCGGAACAACATCGTTGTCGACGGTCTTTGGCAATCCGACGACGGTCAGATCGTAGCCGTTGGCGCCGAGATAGGCGGCCAAGTCCGCAGCGGTCGTGTTGGTATCGTCGCCGCCGATCGTATGCAGGATGGTGATGCCGTCGGACGCAAGCCGCTCGGCCGCGACCCGCAACGGGTTTTCCCCTTCCTTGACCAGGCCGCGCTTGATGCAGTCGGCTGCATTGGTGAGCTTGACGCGGCTGTTGCCGATGGGCGATCCGCCATGGCGGTGCAGGAGATAGGCCTTCTCGCGCATCGCCTGCGTAATCGGGATCCGGTCGGCCAAAAGCAGGCCCTGATAGCCGGAGCGATAGGCGACCAGTTCGATTTCCGGCGCGACGTCCGTATAGCGTTCGATCAGCCCGCCAACCGCGGAAGACAGGCAGGGTGCGAGCCCGCCAGCGGTCAGCATTGCGACTTTCTGTTTGGCCATGGTTCCTCCTCAGGTGTTGTCGCCAGAATAGAGCGAGGCCTCTCTAGCGCAAGTCCCATGGAAGTTAAATGACAGAGCGCAGGGGATCGCAAAGAACCTTGCCGCACGGTCCCGCGCGCGTCGCGCCGCGGCCGGCTGCTCTTACAAAAGGGGAATATGCACGAACAATCCAGTTGGGGGCAAGGTTTTTGGAGGCGGCCGGATTTGCGGTTTATACTGCAGTTGCGAACGAAATTTGGCTCTTTACGGAAAAAATCGAATGTGCTTAAAAGATAGTCTAATAAAAACACATCATTTTTGATCTGGGGACGTTGTTTTTTACTTATAAATAAATCTGGGGGGAGTTAAAATGATTATTGAAGCTTTGGCCGGCCGTTGCCGGATTGCTACGTTGCGTCTTATGTTGTCGATCTCTGTTGCAGCAGGCGCGGTTGCCACGCCAGCGGCCGCGATACCGGTTGCGCCGGCGACCGGTCTTTCGGACATCGATACTCTGCTCCAACGCGTCAACGAGGAGACGGGCGTTTCGAAGCAGGCGACCGATGCGATCGTCAAGGATATCCGCAGCGTTGTCGCAGACTGCAAGCGCTATGACGTCGCCTATCGGGTGGATTGTCTTGCGCAAGGCCTCAAGGAGGTCTCCCGCCGCATGCCGGGCGGTGACTACCAGCAGGCACGCTCGATCATCTCCAAGGCCGCGGGAAAACTTTCGTCGCTGGTGCGCGCCAATGCCGATTCCGATCAGCCGAAGCTGGATGCGCCAAGCGGCGCCAATCCGAGGCTGAAGAGCAAGCGGCGCTATACCGCGATCAAGAAGGAAGCCCTGGCGACGGTCATGAAGGAAGCGCAGGCCATTATCCAGGAAGCGGAAACGCAACTGCTGCGCTCGGCGGAAAATTCGGCAAAGCGGCAGGCGCATTATCAGCAGATTGCCACCGCGATCAGTTCGACCAAGGTCTTGCTGCGGTCCTGATCGTTCCGGTCAGGGCGCCGGCCGACCATGCCGCTGCCTGTTGCCATGTCTCTTTACAGCCGGGTTTACCCGGTTGTCGTGCCCGAAGGCAGCCGCGGTCACCGCGGCTGCCTTCGCCGTGTCCATACATGTCGTGGTGCTCGCCTGGCGATACTATTGCGGAACCTTTGCCGTCCTTCAGACTTTCTGTTGATGAGCCATCTCTGGCAGACTGGTGGCCGCTGTCGCATCGGCCGCATTTCCGCACCGCTGCTTGACCGTCATCCAATTATTGTGCCATCAGTATAGTGAGGGCCATCACAATTTCGTTATGCGAGGTCTCGATGGCCTTGAATGTCCCATGCGCGGCTTGCAATACGCGGCCGCATCTGGTCATGCTGCACTGTAGCAAAAACGGGAAAGAACGTGCCTATGTCTTTCTGGGAAAGCATTCTCGGGATCATTACTGCGACCGGCAACGCCCTTGCCGGCGTGGTCGAAGCCGTGCGCACCCTGTTCGAGGGCGACCCGGAAACGCGCCGCAAGGTGGCGTTTTCCGTGGCGATGATCGCGCTGTCGGCCAAGATGGCCAAGGCGGACGGGATCGTGACCGAGGCGGAGGTTTCGGCATTCCGCGATATCTTCGAGTTCCCTGAAGATCAGGCCCACAATGTCGCGCGTCTCTATAATCTTGCCCGCCAGGATGTTGCCGGTTACGAAGCCTATGCCGAAAAAATGGCATCGCTCTGCGTTTCCTGCGAACAGGATTGCCCGATCCTCGAAGATATCATCGACGGCCTGTTCCACATCGCCAAGGCCGATGGCGCGGTCCATGAAAAAGAACTGGCCTATCTGATGCGCGTCGCCGAGATTTTCCGCATGGATGACCTCCATTTCCAGCTGATCATGGCCCGCCACGTTCACGTCGCCGGTGCGGACCCCTACAAGATTCTTGGCGTATCGCCGAAAGACGATTTCTCGACGATCCGCAAGCAGTACCGGGTTCTGGTTTCCGAACATCATCCCGACCGTCTGGTGGCCCGCGGCGTGCCGGAAGAGTTCCATGCCATTGCCAATGACCGCATGGCCGCGCTGAACGCCGCCTACGAGGCCATCGAGAAAGAACGCCGCGCGGCATGACGCTGTTTGACTGCGACTATGCGGCTGCACGATCTGTCCCGTCGCCCAATCACGGCGAGCGGGCAGGCGGGCGAAGCCCGGACATGATCATCCTGCACTATACCGGCATGGAAACGGCTGCGTCTGCGCTCAACTGGCTGTGCCGCGAGGAAAGCCAGGTGTCCTGCCATTACTTCGTTCACGAGGACGGGCGCATCGACCAGCTGGTCTCCGAAAACCGCCGCGCTTGGCATGCCGGACGCAGCAGTTGGAAGGGGGAGACGGATATCAATTCCGCTTCCATCGGCGTCGAGATCGCCAACCCCGGTCACCCCGGCGGGCTTCCGGATTTCCCTGTTGCACAGATTGAAGCGGTCGCTGAACTGTGTCGAAATTGCGGCGATCGCTGGTCTATAGCTCCTGAAAGAGTGCTTGCCCATAGCGATGTTGCGCCTATTCGCAAGGTCGATCCGGGTGAAAAATTCCCGTGGAAATGGCTGCACCAGCAGGGTGTCGGCCACTGGGTCGAGCCTACGGAAATCCGCGGCGGCCGTTTCTTTCAGCGCGGCGATGAGGGGCAGCCGGTGGAGGCGCTTCAGTCGATGCTGTCGCTTTATGGTTATGCTACTGAAATTACCGGTATTTTCAACGATAAGACGGAGGGGGACGTGGCGGCTTTCCAGCGGCATTTCCGGCAGGCCCAAGTCGATGGAATCGCCGATATGTCGACCATCGACACGCTCCACCGTCTGCTGTCGGCACTGCCCTCTTTCAGCGTCTGAGGCGGTTCGAAACGGGGCGCCGAAAACGCGTTCCATTGCTCCCGAAATCAAAAAAATGCTGCGTTGCCACATGATGACCATGTTGCGCGGGTCTTTTGCCGCTGTATCGAACCGCAGGAGAAACGACGCCCAAGGGCCTCCCTTCTGCCAGTGAAAGATCGGGATGCGGACGGAACAGGGCGGGGTGCGCCCGGCCGGCATGCCTGAAAGCGGAGACTTCAAACTACATGAGAATATCGTCAGTTGCTGCGGCGGCGGCATGCTTCTGCATGTTTTTCGCCGGGGTTGAAACGTCGTATGCCGGGGGCGTCGACAAGACCATCAAGACTTCATCCATTCCTCAAGTGACGCGAACCACGGGTTATGCCAAGCCGGAGCCGGTCGCCACGTCCCCCTATTCTCCGTTCATCGTGGCCTATGCCAAGGAATACGGCGTGCCTATCAATCTCGCCCATGCCGTCATCAGGGTCGAAAGCAATTTCAATCCGCGGGCACGCGGCAGCGCCGGCGAAGTCGGCCTCATGCAGATCAAGCCGGCAACCGCGCGCATGATGGGTTATTCCGGTTCAAAGAAGGAGCTTTTCGACCCCGAAACCAACATCAAATTCGGTATGAAATACCTCGCGGTCGCCCACCAGCTTTCGGGCGGTGCGACGTGCGGAACCATCCTGCGCTACAATGCCGGCCACGGAGCGAAACGCATGAATCCGGTTTCGCGTCGCTATTGCGGCAAGGTCCAGAGCATCCTCGACTGACAGGTCATTCACGCGGACAGTCCCGGATGTATTTTGCGTTCCGGCAATCCGGACTGCCTTGTCGAGGTGCCTGCTGGCAAAGCCTCTTTCCCATGCTATGCGTCGGACATCGAATCCGGTGAGTGGGCAGAATGGCTGAAAGCTTTGATTTCATTGTCGTCGGCAAGGGTATGATGGGGGCTGCGGCAGCGCGGCACCTGGTTTTGGCCGGTGCGCGCGTCGCTATTGTCGGGCCGGATGAGCCGGCCGACCGCACACGCCATGACGGCGTTTTCGCAAGCCACTATGACAATGGCCGGATCACCCGGACGATCGACATGGATGCCGATTGGGCTTTGCTCGCCCGCCGCTCGATCGATCGTTATGCCGGAATAGAGGCAAGCAGCGGCATTTCCTTCTATACCGAGGCAGGCTGCCTGATCGCGGCACCTGCGCCGGGAGATCCCTATGATTATCTTGAGCAGGTCATGGGCGCGCGGGACCGTCTGGGCGTCGATGCCCCCTTCCTGTCCGATGCGGAGATGAAGGGGCGGTTTCCGTGGTTCAAATTCCCGCAGGGCTTCGGCGGCGTGTTCGAGGCTCGCGGTGCCGGCCATATCAACCCGCGGGCGCTGGTGGCCGCGCAGACGCGGATTGTCGCGCAAAATGGCGGGACGGTTGTCTCCAAGGAGGTCTCCGGTGTCGCCGAATATCCTGGGCATGTCGAAGTCACCACGGTCGATGGGAAGCATTTACGGGCCGGTCGCGTGATTGTCGCAGCCGGCGGTTTTTCCATTGCGCGGTCTCTGCTGCCAAGGGCGCTGGATCTTGTGGTCAAGGCAAGAACGGTCGTGTTCGCAGAGGTTGGCGAGGCGCAGCGTGCTGAGTACGCGGCCATGCCGTCGCTGATCGGGTCGTCGTCCGCGCAGGAGGAGAGCTACTACCTTCTGCCGCCGATCCTCTATCCGGACGGCAAATTCTATCTCAAGATTGGCGGCGACCCGAGCGATATCGCGCTGGACACCGAGGCGGACATCCGCGCCTGGTTCCGGCGCGGTCAAAATTCCATGGCTGCCGATCATCTTCTTTCGGTGTTGCGGCGTGTCATCCCCGGTCTCGATCCCGCTTCCATTCACGCCACGCCTTGCGTCACCACCTTCACCCGGCACGGCTATCCGTATATCGGGTTCGCCGGCAAGGGCCGTGTCGTGGCGCTGACCGGCGGCAACGGCGCCGCTGCGAAAAGCTCCGATGAGATCGGCCGCCTCGGTGCGTCGCTGGCTCTCGACGGCGTGCTCGATGCGGCAGAATACGGAACGGATTTCGCCGTCTGCTATCGCTGAAACCGGCCGTCGGCAGTTTTGAGCGCGATTGCCTCTGGCAATTGCGCCGACCCTCGTTTATGCACCCCTTGCCAGTTGGCCGGGCAGCCGCGCTCCGCTAGGGCCGAAAGGCTGCGGGGGGAGGAAAGTCCGGGCTCCACGAAAACACGGTGCCGGATAACGTCCGGCGGGGGCGACCCCAGGGAAAGTGCCACAGAAAGAAAACCGCCTGTCTTAAGGACAGGTCAGGGTGAAAGGGTGGGGTAAGAGCCCACCGCGCGCATGGCAACATGGGTGGCAGGGCAAACCCCACCGGGAGCAAAACCGAATAGGGACGACGTGGATCGCGCAAGCGGTCCGGCCGGTTTTCAGGTCAGTCGTCCGGGTGGGTTGCACGAGGCCGCGCGCAAGCGTTGTCCCAGATGAATGGCTGCCACGTTCCGGTTTTAAAGCCGGAGCCATACAGAACCCGGCTTACAGGCCAACTGGCAATTTTCTCTTTTTTCGGTGATGGGAAATGGCCTTTTTCTAAGAGGCTTTATCCCGTTGAATAGCTGTTTGTTTTAGATATCGATCATGTTTCCAGCGGCATTTTTTACGTGTCGTTTTTCCTTTGATTCCAAGGTCTTGGGCAGGCTTTGGTAACCATTTGTTAAACTTAACAGTCTATCAATATTTGATCATGCCGCATGCCGAAAACAAGCATTTCCCATTGACGCCCATATGGTCCCATGCTATCCCAATCATGCACTGCACAAGGGTCTTTTAAGGCTCGTTCATCGTCAAAATCCGGTCACCTGCAAGGGGGTTCTGGTATCGGACATGTCGTCCGACGGTGGAGTTCTGTGCTTTTTTTTGATGGTTTGACCGGGCCGACAAGGGGGGTCCGTTCATTGGAATCGGCTGTATCGCGTCATGAACCGCTTCCTTTCACATGCGACAAACCGGATCGATGCAAAGGGGCGGGTCTCCGTTCCTTCGATGTTTCGTGCTGTTTTGTCGTCTCTGGATATTCGGGAGCTTTATTGCTTTCAGGATTTTGTCTTTCCGGCTATCAGCGCCGGCGGTCCGGATTTGCTGGCCCGGTTCGAAAGGCAGATTGCCGGCGAGGATCCATTTTCGCCGCAGGCCAATCAGATGTCGCTCCTGGTTCATGGGGGCGGTGTCTTTATGAGGCTCGACCAGGAGGGGCGGTTGATGATCACGGATTTCATCCGCGACTTCACCGGCATCACCACGGATGTAACGTTCGTCGGTCGGGCGGATCACTTTCAGTTATGGGCACCGCAGGCATTCACGGATATGCAGGCGTCGGCTCGCGAGGGGCAAAGATTGCGAGGTCTGCGCCCAACATAGGATGGAGAAGCGGAATGGTGGCGGATCAAGGCGGAGGTTTTTCTGATGCCGATGGCGGACCGGTCCGTCACATTCCGGTTCTTCTCCAGGAGGTTCTGGCAAGTCTCGATCCCGGCCCGGGCAAGATCATCCTCGATGGCACGTTCGGGGCGGGCGGCTATAGTTCGGCTCTGCTCGACGCCGGCGCCGACATTATCGCGCTGGATCGCGATCCCGCTGCAATCGCTGCCGGCCAGGCGATGGTCGCCGCGCGGGGCGGGCATCTGACCCTCATTCATTCACAGTTTTCCGAGCTGGCCACCCATGCGCCCGAGGGCGGGCTGGATGGCGTCGTGCTCGATATCGGTGTTTCCTCGATGCAGATCGACGAGGCCGATCGCGGCTTCTCGTTCCAGCGCAAGGGTCCGCTCGACATGCGCATGTCCTCCGACGGCGTTTCTGCCGCCGATGTCGTCAATCGGGCGAAGGTCTCCGACCTGACGCGGATATTCGGCTTTCTCGGCGAGGAGCCGCAGTCGGGGCGCATCGCCCGTGCCATCGAGAAGCGGCGGCTGGAAGAGCCCTTCGTCACGACCCGCGATCTGGCGGGGCTGATCGAAGTCGTCACGCCGCGCAAGATGAAGGACAAGATCCATCCGGCGACGCGCGTTTTCCAGGCGCTGCGTATCTTCGTCAATGATGAACTGGGCGAACTCGCCAAGGCACTGTTTGCAGCCGAGCGTTCGCTGAAGCCCGGCGGCCGGCTGACGGTCGTCACCTTTCATTCCCTGGAAGACCGGATCGTCAAGAAATTTTTCCAGGATCGCTCGGGCAAGGCCTCGGGATCGCGCCACATGCCTTTGATGCATGAACGGGCCGCAACTTTCGCACCAGTTGGTAAGTCTATGGTGACGGCCAGTGAAGAAGAGGCGGATCGCAATCCCCGCGCCCGGTCCGCCAAAATGCGCGTCGGTGCCCGTACCGAGGCGCTGCCAGAGACGGATGATTTGTCCATCTTCGAATTGCCGAACCTTGCTAGCCTTGGAAAGATGGGGGGCTGAAATATGCTGCGTAGCTTTGACATCGTTCTGATTGTCGTGATGACGGCGGCCGCGACGGTCACCTACACGATCAAGCACCGGGCCGAGAACAAACTCGAGGAAGTGCGCAAGCTCGATGCGGAAATTCATCTGGAAGAAGATACGATCGATCTCCTGCGTGCCGACTGGGCGCTGCTGACGCAGCCGAACCGTCTGGAGCGCCTGGTCGAGGCCTACACGAAGGATCTGCAGCTCGTGCCGACGCTGTCCACCCAGCTTGCGCAGCCGGAAGAGTTGCCGATGCTCAAGGCCGATGTTCCGGTCCCGGAGGAAGTCGCAGGCACCGACAAGAAAAAGAAGGCCGCGCCGGCAACGGACGAGATGGCAACGGGTTCGGTGGCGCGCTGATGTCTTTTCTCTCTCGCATCATGGTCGTCAAAAGCCGCGCGCATTTTTCCGCCGGCGGCAACAATCACCCGGGCGATCCCGTCAAGGGGGTATCGTTCGAGGGAACACGCAAGAAAAGCAGCAATCAGGCGAGAAGCCGCGTCGGCATCGTCATTGCCGGCTTTACGCTCGTCTACTGCATTATCGGCGGTCGCCTTGTCCAGTATGGCCTTGAGCAGCCTGAGGCGGTTTCCAGCATCGGCCGTGCCGACAACCTGATGGCCTCGCGCCCGGATATTCTCGATCGCAACGGCGAAATCCTCGCCACGGACATCCGCACCGTGTCGCTCTATGCCGAGCCGCACAAGATCGTCGATGCTGACGAGGCCGTGGAGCAGCTGACGACCGTCCTGCCCAACCTCAACCAGGCGGACATCTATAACAAACTGCGCTCGAAATCGCGTTTCCAGTGGCTGCGTCGCCAGCTGACGCCGAAGCAGCAGAGCGAAATTCTGGCGCTCGGCATTCCCGGCATCGGCTTCCGCCCGGAAAAGCGCCGCTTCTACCCGGGCGGCGCGACCGCGTCGCATATTCTCGGCCACGTCAATATCGACAATCGCGGCATTGCCGGTATGGAGCGTTATATCGACAGCCAGGGGCTTGCCGATCTTGCCGCGACCGGCATGACCAGCGACGCAAATCTCGAGCCGGTCCGCCTCTCCATCGACCTGCGCGTCCAGAACATCGTTCACGACGTCGTCGTCAATGCGATGATCAACTATAAGGCGCAGGCCGCCGGCGCAGTTATCCTCGACGCCCAGACGGGCGAAGTCCTCGCCATGGCGTCCGCCCCGGATTATGATCCCAACCAGCCGTCCCGTACGCTTGCCGATGGTTCCATCGACAAGAAATACGAGGAGGGCTGGTTCAACCGGATGAGCAACGGCACGTTCGAGATGGGTTCGACGTTCAAGAGCTTCACGCTGGCCATGGGTCTCGACTCGGGCAAGATGACGCTGAAGGACAGCTTTGACGCGCGCAATCCGATCCGCATGGGCGGCTTCACGATCAAGGATTTTCACGGCAAGCACCGGGTGCTCACCGTTCCGGAGATCTTTCAGTATTCCTCGAACATCGGTACCGCGAAGATTGCCGATCTGGTCAGCATCGACGATCACAAGGAATTCCTGACTCGCCTCGGCTTGCTCAGCAAGATGGATACGGAGCTGCCGGAAGTGGCGACGCCGAGCCAGCCGCGCACCTGGAAGAAGATCAACTCCGTGACCATCTCCTTCGGTCACGGCGTTTCCACCACCCCGCTGCAGACCGCCGTTGCCGGTGCCGCTTTGATGAACGGCGGCTATCTCGTCGAACCAACCTTCCTGCCGCGCACCGAAGAGCAGGCGGAGCCGTTCCGGCACCGGGTCATCAAGGACAAGACCAGCGCCGACATGCGTTATCTCTTCCATTGGAACGGTGTCGCCGGTTCCGGCAAGAGCGCGCAGGTCGCCGGCTTCAACGTCGGCGGCAAGACGGGCACGGCCGATAAGGTCATCAACGGCCGCTATTCCAGCGACCTGAACTTCAACGCCTTCCTGGCCGGATTCCCGATCGACAATCCGCGTTATATCGTGCTTTCGGTCATCGATGCCCCGTTGACGGGCGAAAGCGGCGGCCGCATTGCCGGCTATACCGCTGCGCCTATGGTTCAGAAGATTATCGCCCGTACGGCGCCACTGCTTGGCATCAAGCCGAAATTCGGGCCGGACGGCTCTGCCTTGCTTGTGTCTTATTGAGCATGGAATGACAATCCGGACGATTCGCCGTCCGGCGTGTCGATGTAGATTTGAAAAGTACCGTCCATGAAGCTCAATGACTTGATCGGGAGTGATTTCCCGGAAATCGCAGCGCAACTGACCACGGAAACGGGTGGCATCGAGATTGCCGCCATAACGGCCGACAGCCGGCAGGTCGTTCCAGGCTCCCTGTTCGTGGCTCTGGCCGGGACCAAGGCTGATGGCGCCGGCTTCATCAGCGATGCCGCCAGCCGTGGCGCCGCCGCGATCATCGCTGCTACCGGTGTTTCCCACATATCGACCGTTCCGGTGTTGTCGGCCGACAGTCCTCGCCGTGTTCTGGCGCTGACGGCTGCGCGCTTCTACGGTCGCCAGCCGGAAACCATGGTCGCGGTGACCGGTACGGCTGGAAAGACGTCGGTCGCCGCCTTCACGCGGCAGATCTGGGCCTATGGCGGTCATGCCGCGGCAATGATCGGCACCACCGGCGTGATTGCGCCGGGCCGCAACGACTATGGTTCGCTGACGACGCCCGATCCAATCTCTCTCCATAAGCTTCTTGCCGAACTTTCCGACGCCGGCGTTACCCATGCCGCTATGGAAGCCTCCAGCCATGGCCTCGACCAGAACCGGCTCGACGGCGTGCGGCTCTCGGCTGCCGGGTTCACCAATCTCGGCCGCGATCACATGGATTATCACCCGACTGTCGAGGATTACATGGCCGCCAAGATGCGGCTGTTCGACGGTGTGCTGCCGAAAGGGTCTCCGGCCGTGATTTTTGCCGACGACGCCTGGTCGGCTCAGGCGATTGCCGCTGCGCAGAAGGGCGGTCATGACGTGCACACCGTCGGCCGCAGGGGCGATTATCTCGCCTTGAAACGCGTCGAACATTTCCGCCACAAGCAGATCGCCGAAGTGCATGTCGGCGACGAGATTTTCGAGGTGCATATTCCTCTGGCCGGTGATTTCCAGATTTCCAATGCGCTGGTCGCGGCGGGCCTTGCCATGTCGACCGGCGTTTCCGCCAGGGCTGCAATGGCGGCACTGGAGAAGCTGCAGGGCGCCTCCGGACGGCTGGAACTGGTCGGGCACACGAAAAACGGCGCGCTCGCCTATGTCGACTATGCACACAAGCCGGATGCCTTGGAAAACGTTCTCTCTTCGGTCCGCCCCTTTACCACCGGTCGTGTCGTGGTAGTTTTCGGTTGCGGTGGCGATCGCGACAAGGGCAAGCGCCCGATCATGGGCGAGATCGCCACGCGCCTTGCCGACATCGTCATCGTCACGGACGACAATCCGCGTTCCGAAGTGCCGGCCACCATTCGTTCCGAAATCATGGCGGCGGCCTCCGGCGCGACCGAAATCGGCGATCGCTCGGCGGCCATCCATGCCGCCGTCGCCATGTTGCAATCCGGGGATACGCTGATCGTTGCCGGCAAGGGACACGAAGAGGGCCAGACCATCGGCTCCGTGACCTTGCCGTTTTCCGATCATGTCGAACTGCGCAATGCATTGGGAGGTGCCTGATTTGAGCTGGCTCTGGACAAGCGCTGATCTTTTGGCGGCCCTGAACGGCCGTCCCGTTGGAAACCTGCCGCAGGGCATTACCGGAATTTCGATCGATAGCCGGTCGCTCGGCAAGGGTGAAGCCTTCTTCGCCATTAAGGGCGACCGCGTCGATGGCCACGACTATGCCGGCGTGGCGATTGCAAACGGTGCAGCACTTCTGGTCGTCAGCGAAGCCAAGCTGCCGGCGCTGGGTCGCCTGATCGCACCGATGATCGTCGTCGATGATGTGCTGGAGGCGATGATCCGGCTCGGTTGCGCCGCGCGCGATCGCAGCGCAGCCAAGATCATCGCGGTGACCGGTTCGGTCGGCAAGACGACGACGAAGGAGATGCTGCGCCACGTGCTCGAGCCGCTTGGCCGGGTGCATGCATCCGTCGCATCCTTCAACAATCATTGGGGCGTGCCTCTAACGCTTTCCCGCATGCCGGAAAACACCGACTACGGCGTCTTCGAGATCGGCATGAACCACCCGGACGAAATCCGGCCGCTGGTCAAGATGGTGCGCCCGCATGTGGCGATCATCACCAGCGTGGCAGCCGCGCACCTCGGCAATTTCAAGGATCTGAAGGAAATCGCCGCCGCCAAGGCCGAGATTTTCGACGGCCTTGTCGAAAATGGCCATGCGATTCTCAATCGAGACAACGACACGTTCAAACAGCTGGAAAAGGCTGCGATTGCGGCCGGCGTTTCCCATATCCACAGTTTCGGCAGCGGCGCGAAAGCCGATTTCCGCATGGTCGAATTCGCTAACGGCGCAGAGGGTGCCGTACTCTGGGCGTCGATCGACAACCGGACGCTGGAAATTCCGATGGGTGCGCCCGGACGGCATATCGCCGAGAATGCGCTGTCGGTATTGGGCGCGGCCTCGCTTGTTGGCGCCGATCTAAACGCGGTTGCCGCTTCGCTCGCCACGCTCCAGCCGGAGAAGGGCCGCGGCGAACGCCATCGTCTCGCCATCGGTTCCGGCTATCTGACGCTGATCGACGAGAGTTACAACGCCAATCCGGCCTCGATGCGCGCAGCCATCGCGCTTCTGCGCGATACGCCACCCGGAGAGAACGGCCGGCGCATCGCGATTTTGGGCGACATGCTGGAAATGGGCGAGTTCGCGGCGGACGTCCATGCCAAGCTTGCCGGACCGCTGATCGAGGCCGGAATCACGGATGTCTGGCTCGCGGGAGCGGAAATGGCGCATTTGCGCGATGCGTTGCCGGAAGGCTGCAGGGTCGAGTATCGCGAGACTGTCGCCGATCTCAACGCGTTTGCGCTGGAGGCGGTCGCAGCCGGCGATGTTTTGATGATCAAGTCGTCAAAGGGGACGGGCTGCGGCAAGATCGTCATGGCACTGCTTGACAAATATCCGGCATTTTCCGACACGGGGCCGGCTTTATAGGCGGACGGGCAACTTATAACGGGGCCTTTGCTGGCCTAACACTTTCGAATGCATGCGGTTATCCTAGTCTCGTCTGATTCTGAGATACGGAATTCGCAACAAACCTTTGGGGAAAGGTCCCTTATGCTGCTCTGGCTCGTCGAACTGTCGGATCATTTTCAATTCTTCAATCTGTTCCGATACATCACGTTCCGGACCGGCGCTTCGCTTTTCACCTCGGCGATGATCGTGTTTCTCTTCGGCCCGCGGATGATCTCCTCGCTGCGCGTCCGTCAGGGCCGCGGCCAGCCGATCCGCGCCGACGGGCCGCAGACGCATTTCAAGAAGGCCGGCACGCCGACCATGGGCGGGTTGATGATCCTGGCCGGCATCGTCGGCAGCTCTTTGCTCTGGGCCGATCTTTCCAGCGTCTATGTCGTCTCGACGCTGCTCGTCACGCTCGGCTTCGGCGCCATCGGTTTCTACGATGATTATCTGAAGGTCACCAAGCAGTCGGACAAGGGATTTTCCGGCCGGGCGCGCCTTGGCTTTGAGTTCATCATCGCCGGTATCGCCGTCTTCTTCATGATGCGTACCGCGCTTTCCGCCGGTGTCGCGGGCTCGACCTTCGGCTCCTCGCTGACCTTTCCCTTCCTCAAGGATTTCACCCTCAACCTCGGCTATTTCTTCATCCTGTTCGGTGGTTTCGTCATCGTCGCGGCAGGCAATGCAGTGAACCTGACGGACGGGCTTGACGGCCTTGCCATCGTGCCGGTGATGATTGCTGCCGCATCCTTCGGCGTCATCGCCTATCTCGCCGGCAATGCGGTGTTCGCCAACTACCTGCAAATCCATTTCGTGCCCGGAACCGGTGAACTGGCCGTCATTCTCGGCGCGGTGATCGGCGCGGGCCTCGGCTTTCTCTGGTTCAACGCGCCGCCTGCCGCCATTTTCATGGGCGACACCGGATCGCTGGCGCTGGGCGGCCTGATCGGCACCGTCGCCGTCGCCACCAAGCACGAGATCGTCATGGTCATCATCGGCGGTCTGTTCGTCATGGAAACCCTGTCGGTCATCATCCAGGTCTTCTGGTTCAAGCGGACCGGCAAGCGCGTCTTCCTGATGGCGCCGATCCATCACCATTTCGAAAAACTCGGCTGGACGGAAAGCCAGGTGGTTATCCGCTTCTGGATCATTGCCGTCATCCTGGCGATGGTCGGCCTGTCGACGCTGAAGCTGCGGTAATCCGACGATGATCCCGGTCACCACATTCAGCGTCAAGAATGTTGCGCTTTTTGGCCTCGGCGGTTCGGGCCTTGCGACCGCGCGGGCGTTGGTTGCCGGCGGCGCCATGGTCACGGCCTGGGACGACAATCCCGACAGCGTCGCCAAGGCTGCGGCGGAAGGCATTGGCACCGGAGACCTGCGCCAGGCCGACTGGAAAAGCTTCAGCGCCTTCGTGCTGTCGCCCGGCGTACCGCTCACCCATCCGAAGCCGCACTGGACGGTCGATCTTGCGGGCGAGGCGGGTGTCGAGGTGATCGGCGACGTCGAACTGTTTGTGCGCGAGCGCCGGGCGCATGCCCCGGATTGCCCCTTCATCGCGATTACAGGCACGAACGGCAAATCTACGACGACGGCCCTGATCGCCCATATCCTGAAATCCAGCGGGCGCGACACGCAGCTTGGCGGCAATATCGGTACGGCCGTCATGACGCTTGACCCGCCGGCCGCAGACCGTTTCTACGTGGTCGAATGCTCGTCCTACCAGATCGACCTGGCGCCTTCGCTCGATCCGTCCGCCGGGATCCTGCTCAATCTGACGCCTGATCATCTCGACCGTCACGGCAGCATGCAGCACTATGCCGACATCAAGGAACGTCTGGTCGCCGGCAGCGGTACGGCGATCGTCGGCGTCGACGACACCTTCTGCGAGGCAATTGCCGACCGCGTCGCACTTGCCGGACGGCCCGTCATCCGCATCGCCCGCCACCGGACGCTGGGCGAGGGCTTCTATGCCGATGGTTCGAAGATCATGCGGGCCGAGGGCGGCATCGCGGATGTCTTTGCCGATCTCGATGGTATCCAGACGCTGCGCGGCAGCCACAATGCGCAGAATGCCGCTGCCGCAATCGCAGCCTGTCTGGTCGTGGGGGTTTCGCCGGACGATATCCGCGCGGGGCTCAAATCCTTTCCCGGTCTCAAGCACCGCATGCAGCCGGTCGGCCGCAAGGGCGACGTCGTGTTCGTCAACGACAGCAAGGCCACCAATGCGGATGCGGCGGCACCGGCCCTGTCGAGCTACGAGCGCATCTACTGGATCGCCGGCGGACTGCCGAAGGAGGGAGGCATCACCACGCTCTCCGTCTTCTTCCCGAAGATCGTCAAGGCCTATCTGATCGGCGAGGCGGCGCCTGCCTTTGCGGCGACGCTCGGTGAAGCGGTGCCCTATGAAATTTCCGGCACGCTCGAGCAGGCTGTCGCCCACGCGGCTGCCGATGCGGCGCGGGGCAATGCCGGATCGGCGGCCGTTATGTTATCACCGGCTTGCGCAAGCTTCGACCAGTACAAGAATTTCGAGGTCAGGGGTGATGCCTTTGTTGGCCATGTTGCCGCGATCGACGGCGTTACCATGCTGATCCAGGGCTGAGCCGCCCTGTTGGACAATTCCGGTGCGGCGTTCCGCGCCACAAGAAGGGACGATTAAAGATGGTAAGCCGTGCCGAGCGTGGCCCCGTGGCCGACTGGTTCTGGACGATCGACAGGTTTTTCCTGGCGACTTTCATCCTTCTGATGGGCATCGGCTTCATGCTGTCCTTTGCCGCCAGCCCGGCTGTGGCCGAGCGCCTCAATCTCGACAGCTTCCACTTCGTCAAGCGGCACGCGGCCTTCCTTCTGCCTTCACTGGCGGTGATGATCGGCATTTCCTTCCTGACGCCGAGGCAGGTGCGCCGCGCGGCGATGATCTTGCTGCTGGTGTCGCTGGCGATGATGGTGCTGGCCTTGTTCTTCGGCCAGGAGGTCAAGGGCTCGCGGCGCTGGATTTCGCTGGCCGGCCTGTCCATCCAGCCATCGGAATTCATGAAGCCCGCCTTTGTCGTCGTCTGCGCCTGGCTGTTTTCCGAGCATGCCCGCCAGCCGGAAATTCCCGGCAATCTCTTCGCCATCCTGCTGTTCGGCATTGTCGGTGCGCTGCTCGTGGCGCAGCCCGACCTAGGCCAGACGATCCTGACGACCGCCGTCTGGGGCGGCATGTTCTTCATGGCCGGCATGCCCTGGCTGTGGATCATCGTGCTCGGCGGCTCGGCGGTCGGTGGCCTCGTCGTCGCCTATACCGTTCTCCCGCACGTGGCGGGTCGTATCGATCGGTTCATGACGGGCGAGGGCGATACCTTCCAGGTCGATACCGCGCTTCAGGCCATCGTCCGCGGCGACTGGTTCGGCCAGGGACCGGGCGAGGGCATCGTCAAGCGGATCATCCCGGACAGCCACACCGATTTCATCTTCTCGGTCGCAGCCGAAGAGTTCGGCATCGTCTTCTGCATGATGATCGTGCTCATCTTCGCCTTCCTCGTCATGCGCGGCCTGACCCATGCCTTTCGCGAGCGGAACGACTTCACCCGGTTTGCCGTCGCCGGACTGGTGCTGCAGATCGGCATCCAGTCGATGATCAATGTCGGCGTCAATCTTCAGCTTCTGCCGGCCAAGGGCATGACCCTGCCACTGATTTCCTACGGCGGTTCGTCCATGGTGGCGATCTGCGTCACGGCCGGCTTCATCCTGGCGCTCACCCGTCATCGTCCGGAAAAGCGCGCCGTCGAGCGCAGCCTGTTCCGGTCCGGCATGGGCGTTCCCGCGGAGTAAGACATGACCAAAGGTATCATTTTGCTCGCCGCCGGTGGTACCGGCGGCCATTTGTTTCCTGCCGAAGCTCTTGCCCATGAGCTGAAGGCGCAGGGATATTCGGTGCATCTCGTCACCGACAGCCGCGCCGAGCGCTACGCCGGCAAGTTCCCCGCCGATGAAATCCATGTCGTTTCCTCGGCCACCATCGGTTCGAAGAATCCGCTGAAGGTTGCAATCTCCCTGTGGAAGCTGTGGACCGGCGTTCGCGCCGCGCGCCGCCTGATTGCCCGCCTGAAGCCGAAGGTGGTTGTCGGTTTCGGCGGCTATCCGACCGTGCCGCCGCTTCTGGCGGCGACGGGCATGGGCGTGCCGTCCATGATCCACGAGCAGAACGCCGTCATGGGCCGGGCGAACAAGGCGCTTGCAGGCCGTGTCAGGGCGATCGCCGGCGGTTTCCTGCCCGAGACCGATGGCCCCTATGCGGCAAAGACCGTGACGACCGGCAATCCCGTTCGACCCGCCGTTCTGGAAGCAGCGGCGGTTTCCTATCAGCCGTCCAACGAAGGTGAGACGTTTCGGCTTGTCGTGTTCGGCGGCAGTCAGGGCGCCCAGTATTTTTCCAAAACCGTGCCGACGGCCATCAGCCTCCTGGAGGAAAGCCTGCGCAACCGGTTGAAGGTCACGCAGCAGGCGCGTCCGGAAGATATGGAGATGGTTCAAGGCTGCATCCACAAGCTTGAACTCGGCGCGGAAATTGCGCCGTTCTTCAACGACATGGCCGAGCGCATCGCGCAGGCTCATCTCGTCATCTGCCGTTCCGGCGCATCGACGGTTTCGGAAATCGCCGTCATCGGCCGTCCCGCCATCCTCGTGCCTTACCCCTATGCGCTCGATCACGATCAGGCGGCCAATGCGGCGGCGCTGGCGGCAAACGGCGGCGCCAAGGTGATCGCCCAGGCCGAGCTTTCGGCGGAAAAGCTGGCAACGATCCTGACGCACGCCATGAATAACCCGGCCAAGCTTTCCGATATGGCCGAAAAGGCCCGGCAGACCGGCAAGCCGGACGCCACGCGCTTGCTTGGCGCCATGGTTGACGCTATTGCCAGCGGCTCGACAATTGCTGACTTCAAGGAAAAACGCTCATGAAAATGCCGCAGACGATCGGTCTCGTCCACTTCATCGGTATCGGCGGCATCGGCATGAGCGGTATCGCCGAAGTCCTGCACAATCTCGGCCACAAGGTTCAGGGCTCCGATCAATCGGACAGCGCCAACGTGCAGCGGCTGCGCGAAAAGGGCATTCCGGTGTTCGTCGGCCATGAGGCCGGCAATCTCGGCGACGCCGAGGTCGTGGTCGTTTCCACCGCCATCAAGAAGACCAACCCGGAACTGATCGCCGCGCGCGAAAAGCTGTTGCCGGTCGTGCGCCGGGCCGAAATGCTCGCCGAACTCATGCGCTTCCGCAACGCCATCGCCATCGGCGGTACGCACGGCAAGACGACGACGACATCGATGGTCGCCGCACTCCTCGACGCCGGCAATCTCGATCCGACGGTCATCAATGGCGGCATCATCAACGCCTACGGCACAAATGCTCGCATGGGCGAGGGAGAGTGGATGGTGGTCGAGGCCGACGAATCCGACGGCACCTTCCTGAAACTGCCGGCCGACATCGCGGTTGTCACCAACATCGATCCCGAACACCTCGATCACTACGGTCACTTTGACGCCGTGCGCGCCGCCTTCCGGCAGTTCGTCGAAAATGTGCCATTCTACGGTTTTGGCGTCATGTGCCTGGATCATCCCGAGGTCCAGACCATGGTTTCCAAGATCGAGGACCGCAAGGTCATCACCTATGGCGAAAACCCGCAGGCCGACGTGCGTTTTTCCAATATCCGCATGGATGGCGCAACTTCCGTGTTCGACGTCGAGATCCGCCGCCGCCGCACCGGCCAGGTGATTACCATGAAGGACCTGCGCCTGCCGATGCCGGGTCGCCACAACGTTTCGAATGCCACAGCCGCCATTGCAGTTGCCCAGCGCCTCGGTATTTCGCCGGAAGACATCGCCAAGGGGCTCGCCTCGTTTGGCGGCGTCAAGCGTCGCTTCACCTTTACCGGCGAATGGAACAATGTCCGCGTCTATGACGATTACGGTCATCACCCGGTCGAGATCAAGGCTGTGCTGCGTGCCGCGCGCGAGGCCTGCCAGGGCCGGATCATCGCCGTTCACCAGCCCCACCGCTTCTCCCGCCTGCAGAGCCTGTTCGAGGAATTCTCGGCCTGCTTCAACGATGCCGATACGATCCTGCTCGCCCCGGTTTATTCGGCCGGCGAAGACGCGATCGAGGGCATCAATTCGCCGGAACTCGTTTCCCGCATCAAGGCCGGCGGTCATCGCGACGCGCGTTATGTCGAGGGACCGGAAGCGCTGGCACCGATTATCTCCACCATTGCGCAGCCCGGCGATTTTGTGGTTCTCTTGGGGGCTGGCAGCATCACATACTGGGCTGCCGCACTTCCAAAAGAACTCGCAGGCATTTCGGGACATTCGGCATGAAACAGGTAAACGGCGAAAAACTTCTGGCCTCGTTCGGGGAGGGCGTGAAAGATATTCGCGGCCGCCTGACGCCGGATGCGCCGATGGACCGCGTTACCTGGTTCCGGGCGGGCGGTCTTGCGGAACTGATGTTCCAGCCGCACGATACCGATGATCTGATCAGCTTCCTCAAGCTGGTGCCTGACAGCGTGCCGGTCATGGTCGCGGGGGTCGGTTCCAATCTCCTGGTCCGTGATGGCGGCATCCCGGGTGTCGTCATCCGGCTGTCGGCCAAGGGCTTCGGCGATCTGGAGCTGATCGGAGAAAACCGCATCAGGGCCGGGGCGATCTGCCCGGACAAGAACATCGCGGCCATGGCGCTCGACCACGGTATCGGCGGTTTTCATTTCTACTACGGAATCCCCGGCGCGATCGGCGGCGCGCTGCGCATGAACGCCGGCGCCAACGGCGGCGAAACCAAAGACCGGGTCGTCGAAGTCCACGCCGTCGACCGGCAGGGCAATCGCCACGTTCTGTCCAATGCCGAGATGGGCTACACCTACCGTCACTCCGGCGCATCGAAAGATCTGATCTTCACGCATGGCATTTTCGAAGGCTATGCCGAGGACAAGGGGAAAATCCGCGCCGACATGGATGCTGTGCGCCAGCACCGTGAAACGGTCCAGCCGATTCGCGAAAAGACCGGCGGCTCGACCTTCAAGAACCCGGACGGGCATTCCGCCTGGAAGCTGATCGACGAGGCCGGCTGCCGCGGCATGATGATCGGCGGCGCGCAGATGTCGCCGATGCATTGCAACTTCATGATCAATACCGGGCAGGCCAGCGGCTACGAGCTGGAATATCTCGGCGAGACCGTCCGCCAGCGCGTGATGGAGAATTCCGGCATCCTGCTGGAATGGGAAATCAAGCGCATCGGGACTTTTATGCCGGGCTATGAGGTCAAGGAATTTCTCGGCCGAATGACAGCCTGATCCACCTGCCGACTGATCCGAAAAAGCCGCGAAGTCAGCCACTTCGCGGTTTTTTCGTTTGTTCTGATTCCGCTTGAACTCAGACGTCCGCCTGCCCGAAAGCAGGCCGCTGCGCAGCGTATAGCGGTTTGTATTTTCCGGGGTTCATGGTCCGCTGGTCCATCGATCAGCTGACGACCTGCCGGAGCCGCCGCTCATCTGCGAACGGATTTTTCCTCGGCATCGCGCAAAAATTTAGCAAGTCCGCGCAAGTCGGTGATTTGCCGGGGTTGCGCGTCTCGTCGTGTCCGGCTTCATGCCGCCAAGGCATGATCGTAGCGACGGGACGTGCTTGCCATGGCGGCAACTCTCTGATTCCAAGGGCGGAATTGCTGCGGCCCCTGATTCGGGAATCTCGAACTTTTTCCTGCAATCCCGAGAGGGATTAACCAAAGTAAACGGTTCATTAACCATAATGCGGCTCTATGGAGGGCATGGACGGCGCCACTGACTCGGCAAGCGAGGCGGCCAGCCAGACGCAAGCGAAATTTGTAAGGGTGGCGTATTGTCGGGGGTTTTTATGAGCAGCAAGCATGTGGCTGTCCTAATGGGCGGATTTTCTTCGGAGCGGCCGGTCAGCCTGTCGTCCGGGACTGCCTGTGCGGATGCGCTGGAAGCGGAAGGCTTCCGGGTCACTCGCATTGACGTGGATCGCAACGTTGCATCCGTGCTCGCGGACTTGCGCCCCGATGTCGTCTTCAACGCGCTTCATGGGCCTTTCGGCGAAGATGGTACGATCCAGGGCGTGCTGGAATATCTTGAAATTCCCTATACCCATTCCGGCGTGCTGGCCTCGGCGCTTGCCATGGACAAGGCGCAGGCCAAGCACGTCGCCAAGGCGGCCGGCATTCCGGTTGCCGATGCGCAGGTCATGGATCGCCGCGATTTCACCTCACAGCACCCGATGAAGCCGCCCTATGTGGTCAAGCCGGTGAGCGAGGGGTCCAGCTTCGGCGTGGTCATGGTCAAGGAAGATCAGTCGCATCCGCCGCAGATCGTCACCTCCGGGGAATGGGCCTATGGCGATCGTGTGATGGTGGAGCGCTATATCTACGGCCGCGAATTCACCTGTGGCGTGATGGGCGACATCGCGCTCGGCGTCACCGAGATCATTCCGCAGGGGCATGCCTTCTACGACTATGATTCGAAGTATGTGAAAGGTGGTTCGAAACACATCATTCCGGCAAATATTTCACCAAATATTTACCAAAAAATACAAACACTCGCACTCAAGGCGCATCAGGCGATCGGCTGCCGCGGCGTGAGTCGCTCCGACTTCCGCTATGACGACCGTTTCTCGGAAGATGGAGAGCTCATCTGGCTGGAGGTCAACACCCAGCCCGGAATGACTCCAACCTCCCTGGTGCCCGAAATGGCCGTTCATGCCGGCCATACGTTTGGTGAATTCCTCAAGTGGATCGTGGAGGACGCGTCGTGTTTGCGTTAAGGGGCAGAAAGTCCAAGAGGCTGCGCGCATCCTCGGAGCGCGAGATGGTCGATCTCGACGGGCAGTTCGTGCTGCCGCGTCCGCTGCGCCGCGTCGTTCGTCTTCTCGTCAGCCTCGGCACGGGCCGCATCCACTTTATGCCGCA
The DNA here is from genome assembly GCA_900472785.1 of Hyphomicrobiales bacterium. Classification (GTDB taxonomy): domain Bacteria; phylum Pseudomonadota; class Alphaproteobacteria; order Rhizobiales; family Rhizobiaceae; genus Pararhizobium. Next base: position 77,678 of record UCJH01000025.1, read on the forward strand.
CACCGGCACCATCTCCGCTGCGGCTTTTCTGGCTGCCACCGGCTTCTACGGCATGTCGCTCGGGGGCCATTCCCAGGATTTTGCCAAGACCACAACTTCAGCGGCCGGTTTCGCGATCGAGGATGTCAAGGTTTCCGGCAATGACCAGACCTCGGAAATCGATATCCTGCAGCAACTCGGTCTCGACGGCGCGACGTCGCTCGTTGCGCTCGACATCGGCGAAGCGCGCAAGCTGATCAGCGAAATGCCCTGGGTCGAGGATGTCGCCGTCCGCAAGGTCTATCCGGGCACCATTGAGGTCAACCTGACCGAGCGCAAAGCCTTCGGCATCTGGCAACACGGCACGGATCTGTCGCTCATCGAGGCGAGCGGCAGCGTGATTGCGCCGCTGCGGGACAACAAATTCTCCAGCCTGCCGCTGTTCGTCGGTCGTGATGCCGAAACGGCTGCCGCCAAGTTCTATGCGCGTCTCAACGACTGGCCGGACATCCGCGCCCGGGTGAAGGCCTATGTCCGGATCGCCGGTCGCCGCTGGGATCTGATGCTGGACAACGGCATCACCATCAAGCTTCCCGAGCACGATCTCGACCGCGCCATGCAGGTGCTCTCGACCATGGAAGAGGGGCATCAGCTTCTCGAGCGGGATATCGCGGCTGTTGATCTTCGGCTCGACGATCGCACGACGATCCAGCTTACGGCTGAAGCCGCGGCCCGTCGCGACGTGGTTCTGGAAGCGCGCACCAAGGCTTTGAAGAAGCAGGAAAAGATCGACGTGGAGAAACGGATATGAGCCTCTTCGGTTCTTCGCATTTCGGTTTGCCGCGCTTGAAGCCGCTGTCTTCCAAGCGGTCCCACGTCGTTTCGGTTCTCGACATCGGCTCGACCAAGATCGTTTGCATGATCGGTCGGCTGACGCCGCGCGGTGAAAGCCAGATCCTGCATGGGCGTACCCACGCGATCGAGATCATCGGCATCGGCCACCACAAGTCGCGCGGCATGAAGAACGGCGTCATCGCCGACCTAGATGCCTGCGAGAGCGTCGTGCGCCTGGCCGTGGATGCCGCCGAACGCATGGCCGGTCTCACCATCGACAGCCTGATCGTCAATATTTCCGCCGGCCGCCTGCAGAGCGACATCTATACCGCGACCATCGATCTCGGCGGCCAGGAAGTCGATGCCGCCGACCTGAAGAAGGTTCTCGCCGCCGCTGGCCAGCAGTCGCTGCGCCAGGATCGCGTCATCCTGCATTCGCTGCCGACCGGCTTTTCGCTGGACGGTGAGCGTGGCATCCGCGATCCGCTGGCGATGTTCGGCGATGTCCTGGGCGTCGACATGCATGTGCTGACCGCCGAACGCGCCGCGCTCAAGAATCTCGAGCTTTGCATCAACCGCGCCCATCTCTCGGTCGAAGGCATTGTCGCGACGCCTTATGCCAGCGGTCTTGCTGCCCTGGTCGACGATGAGGTCGAGCTCGGTTGCGCGGCTATCGACATGGGCGGCGGCACAACGACGATTTCGGTCTTTGCAGAAGGCAAGCTGGTTCATGCCGACGCCGTCTCGCTCGGCGGACACCACGTCACGACCGATCTGGCGCGCGGTCTTTCGACCCGCATCGAGGATGCGGAGCGGCTCAAGGTCGTCCATGGTTCGGCACTGCCGAACAGCACGGACGAGCGCGACATCGTCTCGGTGCCGCCGATCGGCGAGGACGACCGCGACCAGCCGACGCATGTGCCGCGGGCGCTCGTGTCGCGCATCGTGCGCGCCCGCATCGAGGAGACCCTCGAACTCATTCGCGACCGTATCCAGCGCTCGGGCTTCAGCCCGATCGTCGGCAAGCGGATCGTGCTCACCGGCGGCGCCAGCCAACTGACGGGCCTGCCGGAAGCGGCTCGCCGCATTCTGGCGCGCAACGTTCGCATCGGTCGTCCGCTCGGTGTGTCGGGTCTGCCGGCAGCCGCCAAAGGCCCGGCGTTCTCGACCGCCGTCGGCCTGATGATCTATCCGCAGGTCGCGGAGATGGAAACCCATGCGGCGCAGGGCGGCCTGCTCTCGTCGCTGGCAGGAAACAACAGCCGGATCGCCCGCGTGGGCCAATGGCTGAAGGAAAGTTTTTGAGCCTTGCAGTCGCGGAAGAACAGGAAACTTTCGCGATTGCTGGAAATTTGAAGAGTTTTAGAGATTTGGCCGGCTCGGCAAGGCGGCCAGAAACCAGGAAGGAACGGGTACTATGACGATCAACTTGCAAAAGCCGGATATCACCGAGCTGAAGCCGCGCATCACCGTGTTCGGCGTCGGCGGCGGCGGCGGCAACGCTGTCAACAACATGATCACCGCAGGTCTCCAGGGTGTCGACTTCGTCGTCGCCAATACGGACGCCCAGGCGCTGACCATGACCAAGGCTGAACGGATCATCCAGATGGGTGTCGCCGTAACCGAAGGTCTCGGCGCCGGTTCGCAGCCGGAAGTCGGCCGTGCGGCCGCTGAAGAATGCATCGACGAAATTATCGACCACCTGAACGGCACCCACATGTGCTTCGTCACCGCCGGCATGGGGGGCGGTACCGGTACCGGTGCTGCTCCGGTCGTCGCTCAGGCGGCCCGCAACAAGGGCATCCTGACGGTCGGCGTCGTCACCAAGCCGTTCCATTTCGAAGGCCAGCGCCGCATGCGCCTTGCCGACATGGGCATTTCCGAACTGCAGAAGTCCGTCGATACCCTGATCGTCATCCCGAACCAGAACCTGTTCCGGATCGCCAACGACAAGACCACGTTCGCCGACGCGTTTGCGATGGCCGACCAGGTTCTGTATTCCGGTGTTGCCTGCATCACCGACCTGATGGTCAAGGAAGGTCTGATCAACCTCGACTTCGCGGACGTTCGCTCCGTGATGCGCGAAATGGGCCGCGCCATGATGGGCACCGGCGAAGCCTCGGGCGAAGGCCGCGCGATGGCTGCTGCCGAAGCCGCGATTGCCAACCCGCTGCTCGACGAAACCTCGATGAAGGGCGCGCAAGGCCTGCTGATCTCGATCACCGGTGGTCGCGACCTGACGCTGTTCGAAGTCGACGAAGCTGCGACCCGCATCCGCGAGGAAGTGGATCCGGATGCCAACATCATCCTGGGTGCAACCTTCGATGAAGAACTGGAAGGCCTGATCCGCGTGTCGGTCGTCGCCACGGGCATCGACCGCACAGCCGCGGAGGTGGCCGACAGGAATGCCAGCTTTCGCCCGGTAGCCAAGCCGATCGTTCGTCCGTCCATCGCCATCCCGGCCGCCCAGCCGCAGGCGGTTGCCGTGCAGCAGCCGGCTCCGGCGCATGTCGCGGTACAGCCGGCTCCGGTTGCACAGCAGCCGGCAAGCCAGCCGGTCGAGCAGAGCGACGCCATCGCAGAAGCGATCCGTCAGGCAGAACTGGAACGCGAACTGTTCCTGTCGATGCCGCGCGGCGGCGCAACGGCCCCCGTACAGCAGGCGCAGGACGATTTCCGTCCGCAGAGCAAGCTGTTCGGCGGCGCAGCCCCGGCGGAGCAGCCTGTGGTTAATGTCGCGACGCCGGTCCAGGCTCCTGTCTTCCAGGCGCCGCAGCCCGTTGTTGCACGTCAGGAGCCCATCGCCCCGGTCGTCCGTCAGCAGGCCGAACAGGTCCGCATGCCGAAGGTGGAAGATTTTCCGCCGCTGGTGAAGGCTGAGGCCGATCACCGTGCCCAGCCTGCCGCGGTCCCGCAGGAAGAGCGCGGCCCTATGGGTCTTTTGAAGCGGATCACCAATTCGCTCGGCCGTCGCGACGAGGAAGAACACAATGTAACGGCAGACATGACTGCGGCAGCGCCGAGCGCGGCATCGCAGCAGCGCCGTCCGCTGTCGGCGGAAGCGAGCCTTTATGCGCCGCGCCGCGGGCAGCTTGACGATCATGGTCGCGTGACCCCGTCGCGCGCCCAGGATGACGATCAGCTCGAAATTCCGGCGTTCCTGCGCCGGCAGTCGAACTGATATTTTACCCGCCTTCCACCTTGCCGAAATGCCCGGGCGAAAACCCGGGCATTTTTTTATGTTTGCAAAGGAAAATCCGTGGTTTGCCGGTAATTTTGTGCAGCGTAACAAAGCGAAAGAAACAGTGATTTGGAATGACAGGCCGCTGCAATTATCTTGAGGCTAGGGACTGACGGGGCAGCATGCGATTCGACACATCGCTGACGTTCAAGTTTGGCGGATGACGACCTGATGGTCGCTATCCGGTGGTTGTCTTTGCGCCGCTCGTCAAAGGTCCGGAAAAGATTTGGCAGCATATGCCATACTATCGTGAAAGTGAAAGAGCATGGGACTTGGAGTTGGACTGCTGGGGTTTCAGACCACGATTGCACACGCTGTAACCCTGCGCGGAACGGGCGTTCATTCCGGCTCAGAAGTTGCGATCACCTTCCATCCGGCCGATGCCGACAGCGGCATCGTCTTCCAGCGGATGGTCGATGAGACCGTGATCAGCGAATACAAGGCCGTATCCTCGCAGGTCGGCAACACCGATCTTTGCACCGTTCTCGGCTTTTCGGCGTCCACCTCGATCGCCACCATCGAACATGTCATGGCTGCGATCTACGCGCTTGGCCTCGACAACCTACTGATCGAAGTGCACGGCGCGGAAATGCCGATCATGGACGGAAGCTCCGCCCCTTTCATCGAGGCGATCGAGCAGACCGGCATCAAGGCACTGGCCGTCAAGCGCCGTTATATCCGCATCATCAAGCCGGTCCGGATCGAATCGGGTGCCTCCTGGTCGGAGTTCGTTCCATATGACGGCATGCGTTTCGAGGTGGAGATCGATTTCGATTGCCCGCTGATCGGACGCCAGTCCTGGAAGGGCGACATGACCCCGTCCGTTTTCAAGACGGAACTGTCGCGCGCCCGCACCTTCGGTTTCATGCGCGATGTCGAGCGTCTTTGGGCGTCCGGGCATGCGCTGGGCTCGTCGCTCGAAAATTCCGTCGTGATCTCCGATGACAACACGGTCATCAATGTCGAAGGACTGCGTTACGCCAAGGACGAATTCGTCCGTCACAAGACGCTCGATGCCGTCGGCGATCTGGCTTTGGCTGGTGCGCCCTTTATCGGCTGCTATCGTTCCTATCGCGGCGGCCACAAGATGAACTCCCATGCGCTGAAGGCGCTTTTGAGCGATCGCAGCGCCTATGAGGTCGTCGAAACCGCGACCCCGCGCCAGCGGGTGGCTGCGCGCGACGTCGTTGCCATTCACGCGCCGGAATTCGCGCCTTGGTCGGCATGAAGCTGTTTGCGCAGTGTTTTATGGAAGGAGCCGGCCTTTGGGCCGGCTTTTTCATGATGTGCCTGCCACAAAATTGCGTTAATCCGTCCGCATGACGTTGCGGTCTTGTTGCATCTTGCACTAAAACGCGGTTGATAGGCGGCGGTAGCTTTACGGCCGCACGATTTGGGATTGTCTTATGGTATTTGCAGGTTCCGTCGATATGAAGAAAACAGCGCGCGTTGTTTTGGTTGCGTTCGCTGCCTGCGCGGCAAGCGTGCTTGTTACCGGTTGCCAGAACGATCCGGACATCGACATCACCAAGCTGACGGCAGAGACCGATCCGCCGGAGGTCCTCTACAATCAGGGCCTCGCCAACCTGAGCGCCGGCAAGGCGACGGAGGCCGGCCGCAAGTTCGAAGCGATCGACAAGCAGCATCCCTTCTCCGAATATGCCCGCAAGGCGCTCGTCATGAATGCCTTCGTGACCTACCGCCAAGGCCAGTATGCCGAGGCGATCACGGCCGCGAGCCGTTACCTCAATCTCTATCCGCAGTCGGAAGACGCGGCCTATGCGCAATACATCATCGGTCTTGCCTATTCCCGCCAGATCCCGGGCGTGACGCAGGACCAGCGCACGGCGCTGAAGACCATCGAGGCGATGCAGATCGTCGTCGATAAATATCCCGATTCGGAATATGTCGAGGATGCGCAGGCCAAGATCCGCTTTGCCCGCGACCAACTGTCCGGCAAGGAAATGCAGGTCGGCCGCTACTATCTGGAGCGCAAGGAATACCTGGCAGCGCTGACGCGCTTCCGCACGGTGGTCGAGACCTATCCCAACACCAATCAGGTCGAGGAAGCGCTCGCACGCCTCGTCGAAACCTACTATGCCATGGGTATCGTCAGCGAGGCGCAGACAGCTGCCGCCGTGCTGGGGCACAACTATCCGGACAGCGAATGGTACGCCGACAGCTACAAGCTTCTGCAGACCGGTGGCCTGGAACCGCGTGAAAACAACGGCTCCTGGATTTCGCGTGCCGGCAAGAAGCTGTTGGGCGTCTGACCTCAAGAGATTAAGAACGCATGCTGGCACAGCTCTCGATCCGCGATATCGTCCTGATCGAACGGCTTGATCTTTCCTTCGATGCCGGTCTCTCGGTGCTGACCGGCGAAACCGGCGCCGGCAAGTCCATCCTGCTTGACAGCCTGTCGCTGGCGCTCGGCGGCCGTGGTGATGGCTCGCTGGTGCGTCACGGCTCCGACAAGGGCCAGGTGACGGCGGTCTTCGACGTGCCGATGATCCATGCCGCGCGGCTTCTGGTTCGCGAAAACGGCATCGATGATGACGGCGAGCTGATTTTTCGGCGTGTCCAGTCTGCCGATGGCCGCACCCGCGCCTATATCAACGATCAGCCCGTTTCCGTGCAGTTGATGCGCCAGGCCGGCCAGCTGCTGGTGGAAATCCATGGCCAGCATGACGATCGGGCGCTCGTCGATACCGACGCGCACCGTACGCTGCTTGATGCTTTTGGCGGGCTGACGGAGGAAGCGCTTGCCGTCGGCGGTCTTTACCGCACATGGCGCGATGCCGAGCGCACACTGAAGAAGCACCGCGAGAAAGTCGAGGCCGCCGCCCGCGAGGCCGACTATTTGCGTTCCTCCGTCGAGGAGCTGGAAGTGCTGTCGCCGCAGGATGGCGAGGAGGACGATCTGGCCGAGCGGCGTTCGCGCATGATGAAGGCCGAGCGCATTGCGGTCGATATCAACGAGGCCAGCGAGTTCCTCAACGGAAATGCGTCGCCCGTGCCGTTGATCGCATCGCTGGTTCGCCGGCTCGAGCGCAAGAGCCATGAAGCGCCTGGGCTGCTTGAGGAAACCGTCGAGCGGCTGGATACGGCGCTCAACCACCTGTCCGATGCGCAAATGGCCGTGGAGGCCGCCCTGCGCAAGACGGAATATGATCCGAAGGAGCTGGAGCGCGTCGAGGAGCGGTTGTTCGCGCTGCGCGCCGCTGCCCGCAAATATTCGGTTCCGGTCACCGAACTTCCGGCCTTGGCCGTGCGCATGATTTCGGATCTGGCTGATCTCGATGCCGGCGAGGAGAAGCTGAAGCAATTGCAGCAGCAACTGGGCTTGGCCAAGGCTGCCTTCGATGCTGCGGCCTCCAGCCTGTCTGCCAAGCGCCATCACACGGCCGACGCCCTATCCCAAGCCGTCATGGCCGAACTACCGGCGCTGAAGCTGGAGCGTGCCCGTTTTATGGCGGAAGTCTCGACAGGGCCGGATGCGGCAAGCGTCGATGGTATCGATGTCGTCGAGTTCCATGTCCAGACAAACCCGGGCACGCGGCCCGGGCCGATCATGAAGGTGGCGTCGGGCGGCGAATTGTCCCGTTTTCTTCTGGCGCTCAAGGTGGCGCTGGCCGACCGCGGATCGGCGCCGACGCTCGTTTTCGACGAAATCGACACAGGCGTCGGCGGCGCGGTTGCGGATGCGATCGGCCAGCGGCTGAAGCGGCTGTCCGCCACCGTTCAGGTGCTGTCCGTCACCCACGCCCCGCAGGTCGCGGCCCGCGCCGCCACCCATCTCCTGATATCCAAGGGACCATCGGCGGAAAAATCCGAGACCATCTCCACCCGTGTCGCCCGCATGGACGACAAGGCCCGCACGGAAGAAATCGCCCGCATGCTGGCCGGCGCTTCGGTAACGGAAGAGGCGAGGGCGGCGGCGGCACGGCTGCTGGCGGGGAACAGCTAAGACAAGCGGCCATGCTGATTCTTGAAAAGGTGAATGAAACGGCTGCTCATCCCGGGCCAACGTCTTTTCATTCACACAATTTTCTCTAAAACGGTCGGGCTTGCCGGAGTATGCAGTCATGACCATCGAAAAACCGCTTGTCGAAACCCTGACCGAAGCCGATGCCGCGGAGGAGCTTGCCTTTCTCGCCGCCGAGCTTGCGCGTCATGATGCGCTCTATCACGCCAAGGATGCGCCTGAGATTTCCGATGCCGACTACGACGCGCTGAAGCGGCGGAACGAGGCGATCGAGGCCCGCTTCCCCGAGCTTGTCCGAGACGACAGCCCGTCCCGAAAGGTCGGTGCTGCGCCATCCGGCATCTTCCAGCAGATCGTGCATGCGCGGCCTATGCTGTCGCTCGACAACACCTTTTCCGACGAGGACGTGCGCGATTTCGTGCATTCCGTCTATCGCTTCCTCGGCGTGCTGCCTGACGATTCCATCGCCTTTACGGCGGAACCGAAGATCGACGGGCTGTCGATGTCCCTTCGCTACGAGAATGGAAAACTGGTCGGTGCGGCGACCCGCGGCGACGGCACGACTGGCGAGAACGTGACCGCCAATATCCGCACCATCAAGGAAATCCCGCAGACCCTGCCTTCAGGCGTTCCTGAAATCGTCGAGGTGCGCGGCGAGGTCTATATGGGCAAGAGCGACTTCCTTGCGCTCAACGAACAGATGACCGCGCTCGGCAGGCAGACCTATGTCAATCCGCGCAACACCGCCGCCGGCAGCCTGCGACAGCTTGATCCGACCGTGACGGCAACGCGAAAGCTGAGATTCTTCGCCTATGCCTGGGGCGAAATGTCGGACATGCCCGCCGACACCCAGCTTGGCATGGTCAAGACGTTCGAAACGTGGGGTTTCCCCGTCAATCCGCTGATGCAGCGCTTCACGTCGATCGAGGCGATCATCGCCCATTACCGCAATATCGGTCTTGAGCGGCCAGATCTCGACTACGATATCGACGGTGTCGTCTACAAGGTGGACCGGCTCGATCTGCAGGCGCGTCTCGGCTTTCGCTCGCGCTCGCCGCGTTGGGCGACCGCTCATAAATTCCCGGCAGAGCAGGCCTTCACCACCGTCGAGAAGATCGATATCCAGGTCGGCCGCACCGGCGCCTTGACCCCGGTTGCTCGCCTGACTCCGATCACGGTCGGCGGCGTCGTCGTCACCAATGCGACGCTGCACAATGCCGACTATATCGAGGGGATCGGCAACAATGGCGAGCGCATCCGCGAGCCGGACCACGATATCCGCATCGGCGACACCGTGATCGTCCAGCGGGCAGGGGATGTCATCCCGCAGGTGCTCGACGTCGTCATGGAAAAGCGTGAGTCGGGCTCAGTGCGCTACGAGTTTCCGAAAATCTGCCCGGTCTGCGGCAGCCATGCGGTGCGCGAACGCAACGAGAAGACAGGCAAGCTCGATTCCGTCACGCGCTGCACCGGCGGCTTCGTCTGTCGGGCGCAGGCTGTCGAACATCTCAAGCATTTCGTTTCCCGCAACGCCTTCGACATCGAAGGGCTGGGTGCCAAGCAGGTGGATTTCTTCTTCGAAGCGGAAGACGAGAAGCTATGGATCAAGACCGCACCGGATATCTTCACACTTGAAAAGCGCCAGGGCGAGTCGGCGTTGACCAAGCTTGAAAATATCGACGGCTTCGGCAAGGTCAGCGTCCGCAAGCTCTATGATGCTATCAACGGCCGACGCCAAGTGTCGCTCCAGCGTTTCATCTATGCGCTCGGTATCCGTCATGTCGGCGAGACCACGGCCAAGCTGTTGGCCCGCCACTACGGCAGCTACACGGCCTTTGCCGATGCCATGCAGACGGCGGGCGATCTTTCGGGGGAAGGCTGGAGCGACCTCAACAGCATAGACGGGATCGGCGAAGTCGTCGCCCGTGCGATTGTCGAGTTTTACAAGGAACCGCGCAATCTGGAAGTCGTCGGCCGCTTGCTCAAGGAGGTCACGCCGCAGGATGCGGAGACACCGATCGTATCGTCCAGCCCGGTCGTCGGCAAGACCGTCGTCTTCACCGGTTCGCTGGAAAAGATGACGCGCGACGAAGCCAAAGCCAAGGCGGAAAGCCTTGGCGCCAAGGTGGCAGGCTCTGTTTCGAAGAAAACAGACATCGTCGTTGCCGGCCCCGGTGCCGGCTCCAAGCTCGAAAAGGCGCGCGAACTCGGCGTCCAGACCATGGATGAGGACGAATGGATTGCCCTGATTGGCGGGTAATCGCATTTCTTCGCGGCCTGAGCACTTTTCCTGATGCTCCGTCTCGTTTATGACACCCGGAGATTTATGACAGTTTCGTGACAATGGCGAAAACGGGTGGGTGTTCAATGCTGGGTTGGTTTCGCAAGCTCTTGCCGCGGGAAGACAAGTTCTTCGAGCTTTTCGAGGCGCATTCGCAAACAGTGCTCGCCGCCGCAGAGGCCCTCAAAGCGCTTCTTTCCGGCGAAGGCGATGCCGAGGACAATTGCAACCGGATCGTCGTGCTGGAGGACAAGGCTGACAACATTACGCGCGATGTCATGCTTGCTGTCCGCCGCAGCTTCATCACGCCGTTCGACCGTGGCGATATCAAGGATCTGATCCAGTCGATGGACGATGCCATCGACATGATGCACAAGACGGTCAAGACGATCCGGCTCTATGAGCAGAAGACCTTCGATCCCGGCATGCGCGAAATGGGTGTCCTCGTGGTCGAGGCTGCCCGGCTGATTTCGGAAGCCATCCCGTTGCTCGACAAGGTCAATGCCAATTCGACGCGTCTTAATGCGATCGCCGAAGAGGTGACCCGGGTCGAGGGCCGGTCGGACGAACTGCATGATGCTGGCCTGAAGGACCTGTTCAAGCGCCATGGCGCTTCGAACCCCATGGCATACATCATCGGCAGCGAGATCTATGGAGAACTGGAGAAAGTCGTTGACCGATTCGAGGACGTGGCCAATGAGATCAGCGGCATCGTGATCGAGAACGTCTGATGGAGGCCACGCTCGCCTTACCGCTGCTGATCGGTCTCATCGGCTTCGCGCTGTTTTTCGATTTCCTGAACGGCCTGCACGACGCCGCAAATTCGATTGCTACGATCGTGTCGACGCGCGTGCTCAGACCGCAATACGCGGTCATGTGGGCGGCCTTCTTCAATTTCATCGCTTTCCTGTTTTTCGGCCTGCACGTCGCAGAAACCTTGGGAAAGGGCATCATTGATCCGTCCATCGTCACGCCGCAGGTGATCTTCGCTGCCCTGATGGGCGCGATTATCTGGAACATCGTCACCTGGATTTACGGCATTCCGTCGAGCTCGTCGCATGCGCTGGTCGGCGGTCTTGTGGGGGCGGGTCTTGCCAGCACCGGTGGTGATGCGGTGGTGCTCAGCGGCCTTGTGAAGACGGTTGCCGCCATTTTCATGTCGCCGATGATCGGCTTCCTGCTGGCGCTTATCCTGGTTCTGATCGTTTCCTGGCTATTCGTGCGCCAGACCCCGTTCGCCGTCGACAAGACCTTCCGCATCATGCAGTTCGTCTCCGCGTCGCTCTACTCGCTCGGCCATGGCGGCAATGACGCGCAGAAGACCATGGGCATCATCGCCGTTCTTTTGTTCAGCCAAGGCTATCTCGGGCCGGAATTCAGCGTGCCGTTCTGGGTGGTCATCAGCTGCCAGTCGGCGATGGCGCTCGGAACGCTGTTCGGCGGCTGGCGCATCGTGCATACGATGGGCTCGAAGATCACGCGCCTCAATCCGATGCAGGGCTTTTGCGCCGAAACCGGCGGAGCGATCACGCTGTTTGCCGCGACCTGGCTCGGCATTCCCGTTTCGACCACCCATACGATCACGGGCGCGATCGTCGGCGTCGGTGCCGCGCGGCGCGTCTCGGCCGTGCGCTGGGGGCTGGCCGGCAACATCGTTATCGCCTGGATCATCACGCTCCCGGCCGCAGCCCTTATATCGGCGCTCACCTTCTTCCTTACCGGCTTTTTGTAAATTCCAAAGATCCGGCGGCTTGAACGACAGACTGACTCAACGGCAGGCCTGTGCCTGTCGTTACGGCCGCAGGGCCACGCCTGCATCCTCGATCGCGATAGATTGGCCGCGACATCCGGCACCAAATAGTGCCAGTATGGCGATAGGCGGACGAAGAGCCGCCGGAGAATCGAACCGGAGGAACACGCAAGCGATGAAACTGGCTACTCTCAAAGACTCGACCCGCGATGGAAAACTCGTCGTCGTCTCCAAGGATCTCACCCGGTGCTCCGAAGTCGGCCATATCGCCCGCACGCTGCAGGCTGCGCTGGACGATTGGGCGCATGTTTCGCCGCGCCTCGAACGGGTCGCGCTCGGCCTGGAAACCGGTTCGCAACCGACGATGCGTTTCCACGAGCATGACGCGGCCTCGCCGCTGCCGCGCGCCTTTTCATGGACGGGCGGTGCCGGATTCTTCGACGGCCCGCGTGATTCCGTTCATGTCACAGGTCAGACGTCGCTGAGTTCGGCCGTGCAGGCGGCGGTGATCGTCGATGATACGGAGGCAGGCTCGAAGGGCGGTGGCATCGTCCTCGTCATGCTGGCGCATAGCGTCCTTAGCGATGGATCTCCGATCGCCACGACGTTCTCGCCGGTCGCGGTCACGCCCGATGAAATTGAAGGCTGGGACAATGGCAATGCCGTCCTGCCGGTGATCGTCGGCCGCAACGGCAAGGCAGCCAAGACGACGGAGACCGTTGATTTCAACAGCGTCGTGACCACCGCGGCTGGCGTGCGCGCTCTGGGCGCCGGCAGTGTTTTAGCGGCGGACACGGGAGCTGCAACCGCTGTTGCTGCGGGCGATGTCGTGCGCGTCGAAGTGAACGACCGCACCGGCCACAGCATTTTTGGGGCCATCGAGCAGACGGTCCAGGCCGGATAGCCGCGAAAGCGGTTTCCCTTTGTTCATCGTTGCGGGCAATTCTTGAATTGTCTTTTTGCACTGCACACGTTAGGGAAACCGCGCTGGCTTCCGCTCGGGAATGCAGGGAGCCAGTCTGAAAGCCTGCCGCCGTCGAACGGCGACAGGCCGTGCGGATTGGAGGGTCCGATATGGAAACTGTCACCACCATCGCCGAGTTGCGCGCCCGGCTTGCTGGCCATCGCCGCGCCGGCAAGACAATCGGCCTTGTCCCGACCATGGGTTACCTGCATATCGGCCATATGCATCTGGTGGCGCGTGCGCGGTCAGAAAACGACATTGTCGTTGCGACCATCTTCGTCAATCCGCTGCAGTTCGGCGCGAATGAAGACCTGACGAAATATCCCCGCGATCTGCCGCGCGACCAGTCTATGCTGGAAGAGGGCGGCGTGGATTTCCTGTTTGCGCCTGCCGTGTCCGAGATGTATCCGCGCCCCATGGAAACCGTCGTCGATGTGCCGACGCTCGGTTCCGAACTCGAAGGTTCCGTTCGTCCGGGCCATTTTGCCGGCGTCGCCACCGTCGTCACCAAGCTCTTCAATATCGCCCAGCCGGACCGCGCCTATTTCGGCGAAAAGGATTTCCAGCAGTTGCAGATCATCCGCCGCATGGTCGGGGATCTGGCGCAGCCGGTCGAGGTCATCGGCGTGGCGACCGTGCGCGAGGCGGACGGTCTCGCCTGCTCGTCGCGCAACGTCTACCTGACGCAGGAAGAGCGACGCGCGGCCGGGATCCTGCCGAAGGCGTTGGACGAGGCGGAACGGCTGATTGCCGGTGGCGTCACGGACGTTGCGACGCTTGAAAAAGCGATCATGGATTTTATCGCCACCGAGCCACTGGCGCGGCCTGAAGTTGTTGCCCTGCGCGACCCCGACACCCTGCATGTTTTGACGGAAATCGGCGAAAAGCCGGTTCTTCTGTTGCTTTTTGTCCGCTTCGGGAGCACGAAGCTGCTCGATAACCGGGTTTTCAACCCGAAAACTGCAAAATTTGCGAAGGTAGCGTGAGCATGAGTGTACAGGCAGTGAAGCGGCGCCTGAGCCCCGGCAATATCGAAGCGCTGAAGGGCGAGCGTCCGATCGTCAGCCTGACGGCCTATACGACGCCGATTGCGCGATTGCTCGATCCGCATGTCGATTTCATGCTGGTCGGCGATTCGCTCGGCATGGTGCTCTATGGCCTCGATTCGACCGTCGGCGTGACGCTCGACATGATGATCGCCCATGGCCAGGCAGTCATGCGCGGCTCCGAGAAGGCCTGTGTCGTGGTCGACCTGCCGTTCGGTTCCTACCAGGAATCCAAGGAACAGGCGTTTTCCAGTGCGGCGCGCATTCTGAAAGAGACTGGTTGCAGCGCAGTCAAGCTCGAGGGCGGCGCCGAAATGGCCGAGACCGTCGATTTTCTGACCCAGCGCGGTATTCCGGTGCTCGGCCATGTCGGGCTGATGCCGCAGCTTGTGAACACCATGGGCGGCTATCGCTCGCTCGGACGCAACGACAAGGAAGCCGCCAAGATCAGGCGCGATGCCAAGGCGATCGACGATGCCGGGGCCTTCGCCATCGTCGTCGAGGGCACGATCGAGCCGCTGGCGCGCGAGATTTCCGCATCCCTGCGCGCACCCACCATCGGCATCGGCGCGTCGCCCGCCTGTGACGGGCAGATCCTCGTTTCGGATGACATGCTCGGCATCTTCAGCGATTTCAAGCCGCGCTTCGTCAAGCATTTTGCCGAGTTAGCACCGCAGATGTCGGCCGCCTTCGAAGCCTATGCCAATGAGGTCAAGGCGCGAACCTTCCCGGGCATCGAGCATACGTTTCAGGTCAAGCCCAAGGCCTGACGTCGGATTTCGCAGCGATCCGGAGTTTGATCAGCAATTCGGATCGCTGCATCAATCTTATTGAATTGTTTGCGCGCCCTCCGCGCCCTATCTGTGCGTTCAACAGTTCGCACGTCTCGCGAAGCGTTCGGCCCTTGGTTTCCGCTCCGGAAAGTTTCCTATGACGAAAAACGATTTCTGGCTGGGTGTCCGCGGCGGGTTTCCAGTCATGGTCTCGGCATCGCCGTTCGGCGCGCTGTTCGGTGCGCTCGCCGTCGACAATGGCTTCTCGGTCTTCGATGCGGTGTTCATGAGCGCGACGGTCTATGCCGGCGCCAGCCAGATGGTCGGCATCGAATTGTTCGGCAACAAGGTCCAGCCATGGCTGATCGTGCTGTCGATTTTCGCCGTCAACTTCCGACATATCCTCTATTCGGCTTCGATCACCCGCCACATCGGTCATTTCTCCGCCGTGCAGAAAATCTTCACCTTCTTCCTGCTGGTCGATCCGCAATATGCCGAAACGGAGAAGCGCAGCGAACGCGGCGAGCCCGTCACCTTCAGCTGGTATCTTGGGTTCGCGATGATCATCTACATTCCCTGGCAGGTCATGACATTTCTCGGCGCTGTCTTCGGCCAGATGATCGGCGACCCGCGCGCCATCGGTCTCGACGTGCTCTTGCCGATCTACTTCATGGCGCTCGTCCTCGGTTTCCGCCAGCGCGACAACTGGCTTCCCGTCGTGGCGACGAGTTCGCTGGCTTCGATCGCGGCCATGCACTTCGTCGGCTCGCCCTGGCATGTCAGCATCGGCGCGGTCGCCGGCATTCTCCTGGCCGCGTGCCTGCCGCTGCCGGCACAGCCTGAAGAACCCGCGGCTCTGGAAAAGCCCCTGACTTCGGAAATGGAGGCGTGATCGTGGACCAGTCCGAACACCTGCACCTGATCGCCATCATCCTTGCGGCAGCGCTCGCGACCTTCCTGACGCGCATCGGCGGCTACGTGATGATCATGCAGATGAAGCGCATTCCGCCGCGTATGGAGGCAGCGCTGAACGCGGTTCCCGCCGCCGTCCTTTCGACGCTGGTCGCGCCGGCCTTCGTCTATGGCGGCTGGGACGTCGCCGCCGCCATGCTGGTGGCGTTTTTCGTCGGCCTGCGCTTGTCCTCGCTCTGGATGCTGTTGGCCGGATGGCTGGTGGTCATGGCCATTCGGCATTTTACTGGGGTTTAACGAACAAGCGGCTCCGTCGCCGCGGTCAGCCAGTCGCGCACCGCTTCCCCTTCGATCAGCGGCATCAGCTTCGTCCGCGTCTCGGCGTGGTAGGCGTTCATCCAGTCGAGTTCCTCGTCGGTCAAAAGCGATGTCACGATCAGCCGGCGGTCGATCGGGCAGAAGGTCAGCGTCGTGAAGCCGAGCATGGGCAGGTCACCGCCATCAATCGTTGCCGCCTCGAAGACATGGACGAGATTTTCGATGCGGATGCCGAAGGCGCCGGGGCGGTAGTAGCCGGGTTCGTTCGACAGGATCATACCGGGCAGCAATTCCTGCATGGCGGCGCGGGAAATCCGCTGCGGCCCCTCATGCACGGAGAGATAGGAGCCGACGCCATGGCCTGTGCCATGGGCGAAATCGGCACTGGCCTTCCACAGGGCGATGCGCGCCAGCGGATCGAGATCGACACCGCGCGAACCCTTGGGGAAGCGCGCCGTGCTGATGGCGATCATGCCTTTCAGGACCAGCGTGAAGAAACGTTTCTGTTCGGCCGGTACGGCACCGATGGCCACCGTGCGGGTGATGTCCGTGGTGCCGTTGATATATTGCCCGCCGGAATCGATCAGGAACATCGTGCCGTCCGCGATCGCCTGGTCGCTGTCGGTGGTGACGCGGTAGTGCATGATGGCGGCATGGGCGCCGGCACCGGAGATCGTGTCGAAGGATATGTCCTTCAGCGGGTTCTGCATGCGCTCCCCAACGGTGCGGCGGCAGGCTTCCAGCTGGTTGACTGCGGCGATCTCCGTGACCATCCCCGGGGTCGTTCCGTCGAGCCAGGCGAGAAATTCGACCATGGCGGCCCCATCCTGAAGATGGGCCTTTTCCGATCCCTCGATTTCGGCGGTATTCTTGCGCGCGCGGGGCAGGCGGGCGGGATCGATCGCTTCGACGACGCTGCCGCCACTGGTGCGGATGATTTCCGCCAGTGCGAAGGGCGCGTGATCCGGGTCAATCATCACCTTGCCACCCCCTTGCGAAATCGCGGCGATGCGCTCCTCGAAGGTTGCCGGTGCCACCATGTCGCAAAGCTGGGTCAGATAGGCCTCTTCCTCGATACCGGTCTTGCGCTTGTCGAGAAACAGTTCGGCGCGGCCGTCGGTATGGACGATTGCGCGGGCGAGCGGATGCGGCGTATGCGGCACGTCATTGCCGCGGATGTTGAAAGTCCAGGCGATCGACGAGGGGTCCGTGAGAACGACCGCAGCCGCGCCCGTATCGGCAAGGCCAGCGGCCATCGTCGCCAGCTTGTCCTTCGCCAAGACGCCGGAATGATCGAGCGGCTGAATCTTGACGCGGCCCAGCGGGGCTGCCGGCCGGTCCGTCCAGATCCGGTCGAGCGGGTTGTGATCGAGAAAAACCAGCGCTCCGTCAACACTGGACAGCGCCTTTTCGAGCTTGCGAACCTCCGCCCCGGTGTGGAGCCAGGGATCGATGCCGAGACGAAAACCCTTTGGCGCGTTTTTCTCCAGCCAGACGGAGGGTGGCGCGCCGATCAGGTCGCCACCTTCGAAAACCGTGCCATCGACCTGTTCTGCAAGCTGCGTCACGTAGCGGCCATCGACGAAGACGATCGCCTGGGTGCGCGTGATCAGGGCGATACCGGCAGAACCGGTAAAGCCCGTCAGCCAGGACAGGCGCTCGGCGCTTGCCGGCACGTATTCGCCCTGGAATTCGTCCGCGCGGGGCACCAGAAATCCATCGACGCCAAGATCTGCGAGTGCGGTGCGCAGCGTATCGGTGCGCTGCCTGCCGAATTGCGGAGTGGAGGTGACGTCGAAGGACTGGAACATGGGGAGTATCCTGAAAGAAGGGCTGCGGTCGCGTCCGGACAGACGAACACGACGAATCTGACCGGTTGTGTCTTTACTCTAGCGGAAAGGCGGGGGCAGGGGAAAGCCTGTCGTTTGGCGGTCAGGTCTTGAGGAAGCGATCGATGGCCGACCGGGTCAGGCGCTGATTGTTTCGATACCAATCGTCGTTCGAAAAGAACACAGGCTCGCTCTCGTCCCAGCCGCTGCAGCTGAAATCGGACTGCCGGGCGAAGAAAGAGACGAAATCCCGCTCGTTCGTCCAGCGGGCGATTGGCTCCCCGACATTGTAGCCGCCATCGTAGATATCGGCGAGAATCACATCATCGTCCATACGGATCAGCCCGTGGCCGCAGAACTCCTTGTGAAATTCATGCACGAGACCCGTGCCGGACTTTGCGGCCATCAGCCTGGTCCACAGTGATTGGGCAAGTTCTTTGCCATACGGCTTTGTGCTGAGCTGGTCGCGAAGCGCAATGCTGCGCAGGCTCGGCCTGTCCTCGGTTATCTCGGGGAGCGACTTTCCTGCGGAGGGGCGGATTTTGGACTTGGCTTGCATCGAGCGGATTACGGTCGCGAAGGCCCAGACGATCAGAAACAGGGAAATCAGGGGAATGATCGTCGCAAGCATGCTGATCTCCGCTTTGGGTCCTTTCTCAATTATCATACTTATGCACTTTGTGCATGGCACCCATGCTGGATAGCCCCTATCTCATTTTCGAATGCGGTTTATAAGGGCGCCCAACGAACACGGACGAAAGCCTGTTGTTCACGCGAATGCCGAAAGGCAAGAGCTGCATGGTCTGAATATGGTTGGTTGCCCTTCTCCTCCTCCCTCCGGGTGGCCAATTTCAGATCGTGAAGGGTCCGCTTGAGCGCTCCTCCTCCTCAAGCTCGCGGACATGGTCGGCTTGCCGACCAGCGGGCGGTGCCTCTGGCATCGCCTTTGTTTCGAAAGGCCGTCTGTCATGATCGACAGGCGGCCTTTTGGCTTTTCAGGATGTCGGCTTTTGTGTCCCTATGCGCGGTCGAGATGGATGGTCACCCAGCCATTGCGCCAGATCGTGCGGACATGGCGCAGATGGGCGCCATTATAGGCCGACAGCACTTTCCAGCGCTGCGAGGCGAGGATGCCCGAGAGGATGACGGAGCCGCCCGGCGCCAAGTGCGACGCCAGCTGCGGCGCCATCCGGATCAGCGGACGGGCCAGGATATTGGCGATGATCAGGTCGAACGGCCCATGAGCCGCGAAGGCCGGCGAATGAAAGCCGGGCGCGGTGACCATGCGGACGCCCGTTGAAATGCCGTTGCGACGCACGTTTTCTGCGGCGACGCGGGTGGCGATCGGATCGATATCTGTGGCAAGCACCGGCACCGCCTTCAGTTTGCGGGCGGCAATGGCGAGCACGCCGCTGCCGGTGCCGAGATCAAGCACCTTGGTCACCTTGCGCGAGCGCATCACCTGCTCGATGACCTCGAGGCAGCCGGCCGTCGTTCCATGATGTCCTGTGCCGAAAGCCTGACCGGCGTCGATCTCGATGCTGACATCGCCCGGGCGGATCTTGTCGCGATCATGCGAACCATGGACGACGAAACGTCCGGCATGGACGGGAGAGAGGCCCTCCAGCGACTTGGCGATCCAGTCTTCATCCGGAATGACCTCCCGCTCGATCGTCTTATCCGGAAAGTGGGGCTCCAGCACCTCAGCAAGACGGGCGCGCATCGCCTCTTCCTCATCCAGGTCGAGATAAAGCGAAGCCTCCCAGATGTCGTTCTTTTCATCCATTTCCATCGTCGCAATCGCGTAGCCGTCTTCCTCGAAGGCATCGCTCATCAGCTGCAGGATGATTTCGGACTGGATTTCGGTGGTGGTGACGAACAGGCGGATATCGGCCAAGGTCTGTATCCTTAAAATGGGCTTTGCGTGGCGCTATCACGACGGGCAGGCGCTGGTAAAGCGTGAAGCACTCATTCGCTCGGGACCGGAACGGTTCCCGGCCGATTCAACCCTTCTGTCGGCCTCAACCCTTCGACAGGTTCTCCAGCTTCTTGACGGCGCTATCCGGGTTTTCGCCATAGGCTATCGTGCCTGTGAAATGCCCCGTCGCATCCAGAAGGAAGACGGATGCCGTGTGGTCCATCGTATAGTCGCCATCCGGCTTGGCTTCGTCGAGCGGAATTTTCTTCGCGTAGACGCGGAAACCCTTGACCATGTCCATGACCTTGTCGGCAGGACCGGAAATGCCGGTGATGCGCTTGGAAACGTTGGAAACGTATTGGCCGAGAATCTCCGGCGTGTCGCGCTCCGGATCGACGGTGATGAAATAGGCCTGCAGCTTTTTGCCGTCCGGATCGACTTTCTCGAGCCAGCCGTTCAGCTCGAACAGGGTCGTCGGGCAGACTTCCGGGCAATGGGTGAAGCCGAAGAACAGCGCCGTCGGCTTGCCGGTGAAGGCTGCCTGCGTAATCGGCTTTCCATCCTGCGCGACCAGCTCGAACGGTACGCCGAACGGGCCGGAGGACGCCGTATCGTTGGAGGATGTCAACTCATAGGACAGCCAGCCGAGTACGGCGGCAACCACGAGTACGGCGGCCCAGAGGACGATGCGAAGAGCTTTCATGATGATATCCGGATCTTGGCGGCAAAAAATAATTGCCTCCAGATAGCCGTTTGCGAGGACTGGCGCAAACGCTCCGGCCCCGTAGCGTCAAAATGTGACAGCTTGGCCTAGAGGCACCAGGCCATTCCATTCTGGGCAAGCGCCAGGAAGATATCGGCCCCGTGGTCGAGCCAGCCCCGGAAGGCAAAAGCAGACACGAGCAGGAAAATGCCCCCGAACAGGGCAAATTTGACCAATGTCGGCATTTGATTAAGGTCCTTTTTCCGTCACTGCCATTCTAGCATATCGCGATGGTTTTGAAAGCGGATCCGGCCTGCGCCACTCGTGTCAGCCGTGGTCAATCGTTACAATGGGGTTATTATTTTAGCAAAAGTTTAATCTGTCTTTGCAATCGTGTAGCGGCGTCGGGAGGCGACTCGTCTCCTGAATGACATGACGTCAGCCGGTTGCCATCGAGTCCGGATATCGCATTCGTCCATCAATTCAGCCCGCAGAAATCCTGGCGGCCTGGCAACCGGATCGATATTGAATGAACTCGATGACAAAACTCGATAAAAAATTGACCGTCAATCAGCGCCTGACGACGCTTGGCATCGCGGCATTTTTCGGATTTGGGTCCATGCTCGCCATCGGCTGGTACCAGAATTCCCACGTTGATGCCGCACTGGACAAGGCTGTCGAAGCGCAGGCTGCCATCAAGAACGCCAGCGATCTGCGGCTCGCAAATCTCGAGCTGGTCCTCGTGGCCATGGATACGATCATCGATCGCGAAGAGCGCATAATCCAGCCAGAGCGCGTCAAGACGATCGAACAATCCTTGAAGATTATCGCTGACGGGAAGGCCGCGGCAATGGCCTTGGCGGGTGAGGTCGGCAAGCCTGATATCATGGCGACGTTCGACGCCGACTTGGCGGCGCTGACCAATGCGATTCAGATAGACCTGAAGAAGATGGTTGAGGACGGCGCGCCGGCTGAAGCCTATGCCGCTCTCGATGATGCCATCGATGGCGGCGGAGAGCGCTTGAACGCCACGATGACCAAGCTGACGGAAGAGGCGAGCACGCTGCTTGCCGCGCGTGTCGGCGAAGCAACAACCCTTTCGGCGAATTCGATCCTTTTCCAGTTCATTGCCGGCTTCTTCGCGATGTCGTCCCTTTTGGCGATGTTGTATTTTCATGGAAACGTCCTTCGCCGCGGCATTTTCGCCGTCCGTGACAGCATGAAGCGCATTCTGTCCGGCGACTTTGCCGCGACTGTCGAGGCGGTGAACCGCAGTGACGAAATCGGCGAGATGGCCCGCTCCGTCGAAATGTTCCGGAGCGCCGCTGTCGAGAAACAGGAGCTTGAAGGCGAAACGGCGGCCAACCGCCGCCAGAACGAGGCTGAACGCCAGGCCAATGAAAGCGCTCGGTCGGAGGAAGCCCGCCAGGTCAAGGATGCCGTCGGTGAACTCGGTCGCGGCCTCAACCGCCTTGCCGAAGGCGATCTGATGGCGTCGATCGAAAGCCCGTTCCGGGCAGACCTCGAATCGTTGCGTCTCGACTTCAACCAGACAGTCGAGCACCTTCAGCATGTGCTTGGCAATGTGCGAGAAAATACCATTTCGATCCAATCCAACAGCCAGCAGATGCGTGGCGCGGCCGACGATCTGGCCAAGCGGACCGAGCAGCAGGCCGGCTCGCTTGAGGAAACATCGGCGGCACTCGAACAGATCACCGCGACGGTGCGCACCGCCACCCAGCGGGCGGAAGAAGCCAGCAAGATGGTCGGGGAGACCCGTGCCAAAGCAGAGGAATCGGGCCGTATCGTCGGCGATGCGATTTCCGCGATGGCCCGTATTGAAGATGCCTCGACCGAGATCGGCAAGATCATCAACGTCATCGACGAGATCGCGTTCCAGACCAACCTTCTGGCGCTGAATGCCGGCGTTGAGGCAGCGCGTGCGGGCGAGGCCGGCAAGGGCTTTGCCGTCGTCGCGCAGGAAGTGCGCGAACTGGCCCAGCGCGCCGCCGGTGCAGCCAAGGATATCAAGGCGCTGGTCAGCCGCTCCAGCACCGAGGTCGGCAATGGCGTCAGGCTTGTCCAGGCGACGGGCGAGACGCTCGGCCAGATCGGTGCGAGCGTGGTGCGCATCAATGAACACATGAGTTCGATCGTCAGCGCCGCCCGCGAACAATCGACCGGTCTGCAGGAAATCAACACCGCCGTCGGACGGCTCGATCAGATGACGCAGCAGAATGCCGCGATGGTCGAGGAGACCAACGCCGTCAGCCACACGCTGGCGCAGGATGCCGAAAGCCTGACCTCGATCGTCGGCCAGTTCCAGCTGGGCGGTGGCCGGGCAGCTCAATCCCGCCCGCAGTCGCAGCCCCAACCGGTCCGCGCTGTGGCGCCGGCGACGGCCTTGCGTCCAACCCCATCTCCCGCAAAAGCCCTGATGGGCAAGCTCGCGGGTGCCTTTAACAGCAGCCATGCGGCGCCTGTGGCAAAAGCCTCCGGTTCCGCCGAAAACTGGGAAGAGTTCTGATCATGAACAACAATGCCATCAAGCAGTCCGGTGCCTATCTCGAAATCGTTTCGTTCCATCTGGGCGATCAGGAATTCTGCATCGACATCATGGCGATCCGCGAAATCCGTGGATGGGCTCCGGTAACGCCGATGCCGCACACGCCGCCTTACGTGCTGGGCCTCATCAACCTGCGCGGCGCGGTCATTCCGGTCATCGACATGGCTTGCCGTCTCGGCATGAAGATGACGGAGCCGTCGGAGCGCTCCGCGATCATCGTCACCGACATCGCCGGCAAGCTGGTCGGCCTGCTGGTCGAGCAGGTTTCCGACATGATGACGATCAAGAGCGAGGCGCTGCAGCCCGCACCGGAGATCATCCCGGAAGCGCAGCGTGCCTTCTGCCGCGGCATCGTGGCGCTGGAAAAGACCATGGTCTGCTTCCTCAACCTCGATACCGTCATCGCCGACGAGCTGGCCCAGGCCGCCTGATCAGGTTTCGGCATCCCGGAAAATCGACCGTCGGATTTTTCCGGCGGTCTTGCCGTTTTCTGTTCGCGGCTGATGAATTCCTGCTTATGTTTGCCCCTGTTGACGTGAGGCGCTGAGTGCTGTCGCGAATTCCACAGGAGAACGCCGCTTTGAAATGCCTTTTGCTTGTCGATATCCAGGTCGGGTTCTGCACCGGCGGAAATCTCGCCGTGCCGGGCGGTGAAGAGGTCGTACCGGTCGCCAACCGGCTGATCGCCTCCGGAGCTTACGATCTGATCGTCGCTTCCCAGGACTGGCACCCTGCCGACCACGGCAGTTTCGCCTCGCAGCATCCGGGCGCGAAACCTTTCGAGATGGGCACGCTCAATGGCAAGCCGCAAATGCTCTGGCCGGATCATTGCGTCCAGGGAACGCGCGACGCGGAGTTTCATCCCGATCTCGCGGTCTCTGCGATCGATCATGTCCAGCGCAAGGGGCAGGACCCCAATGTCGACAGCTATTCGGCCTTCCGCGACAACGACCAGTCCGCCCTGACGGGTTTGTCGGACTATCTTTCGGCAAAAGGTGTGACTGCGCTCGATATCTGCGGTCTGGCCACGGATTATTGTGTCAGCGCATCGGCAATGGATGCGCGGGCGATGCTTGAAGGTGTCACGGTTCGCTTCATTTCGGACGCCAGCCGCGGCATCGACCCGGCCGGCGTTGCAGACACCTGCGCCGCGATGCAGGCGGCCGGTATCGTCATCGTGACCGCTGCGGACTGTGTCGCCTCTTAAAGCGCCGGCTCACGACCGTGTGATCGCAGTTGATCGGCGCACCCGAAACTATCTTTCCGGTTGGACGTTTTTTGCCTGTGTAAGACGAGCAAACAAGCAGAAGACAGGAGAAACGACCATGAGAAAGTCCCTCACCATCACTGCCGCAGCACTGATTTCCGCCGTTGCGGCGGGCGCCGCCTTTGCCGCTCCCGGTGATCGCGAATTTTACCCCGGTGCATCGCGTGGCGATATGAACATGGAGCGTGGTGCGGATGCCTATGGTGCTCCCGCCGCGACAACCTATGATGACGGGGCTGTCGATACGATGAGCACTGGCAGCATCTCCCGCGGTGATGGCGTGCGTGGCCCGTATATTTACGGGGACAGCCAGGTTAACAAGACCTACGAGCCGGGTGCCGGCGATTATTACCAGGGCGCAACCGCGCCGCGCTAATCACTGGTAGCGTAACTGCTGGAGCTCTCTCCGCCCGACGGGGAGAGCTCTTTGCGTTTATGCTACTTCGGCTCGCCATTCTTCCAGGTGACGGGCTGGCCGAACAGCGGGATGGTCGAGATCGACATTTTTGCGGAGCCATCGGTCAGTTCGCGGGAATGGGCGAGATAGATCAGCGTATTGTTGGCCTTATCGTAGATCCGGTTGACCACGAGCTTCTTCCAGATCAGCGAAAGCCCTTCGCGAAAGACTTCCTCGCCTTCTTCGGAAAGATCGATGTCGCCGATCTCCACGGGCCCCGTCTGCCGGCAGGCGATCGAATTGTTGGACGGATCCTCGAACCAGTTGCCGTTCTTCAGCCGATCGATGACGCTGCGGTCGAAATAGGTGACGTGGCAGGTGACCCCGGTGATCTTCGGATCGCGAACGGCATCAATGGTAATGTCGTTGCCGAGCCAGTCGACGCCGACCTGACCGACGGTTTCGGCACGCACGGGCAGGGCTGCCGCCACAAGGCCGAATACGGTGCAGGTGGTCAGGAAAAGGCGGTGCAGTGACATCGGGTATCTCCAGTGATCGATGTCAGCAGAGATAGGCAAGCGGCGACCTTATGCAAGGCCGTGTATGGTTTCGGTGCCGGATAAGGCAGTCCGTCAACCGATCGACGTCCGGGGCGTCGCACCGAAGGCTTCGGTTTCGGCGAGGCGCATCTGGGTCGCGGCGGCATTGAGGGCCTGCGCACTGGTGGCAACGTCGGCATGGGTTTTGTCCGCAAGAACGTGGCGATCCCGGCCTGCCGCCTTGGCCTCGTAGAGCGCGACGTCCGCACGGATCATCATTTCGGCCGAGGTCCCTTCCTGTTCTGCCATGGCGATACCGGCGCTGACGGTCAGGCGGATCTGGGTGCCCTGCGGCGTGGTGACCGGCGCCTTTCGCACAGCGGAACAAAGCGCTTCTGCGAACTTCACCACGTCTGTGTCGTTGAGGCCCGCCAGCACGATGCCGAATTCCTCGCCGCCGAGGCGCCCCATGTAGCCGCGACTGCCGAGATGTTTGCCGACGGTGCGCGTAAACTGCGCCAGTGCCGCATCGCCACCGGCATGGCCGTAGCGATCGTTGATCTGCTTGAACCGGTCGAGGTCGAGCAGCAGGAAGGCCATCGGTCTCTTGAACCGGTTGGTGGCCTCGAAGGTTCGCTCGAAACGCGCCATGAAGGCCCGGCGCGACAGCACCCCTGTCAGATCGTCATGGGCGATCGTATGGCGCAGGACCGCGATCATCCGGCCCTGGACCATGAGGATGATCGACAGGAAGAACAGTGGCAGAAACAGAATTCGCGCCGCGGGAAGCGCGACCGTCCATAGCCGCGGATCGGTGACGCCAGGAAAGGTTTCGATCCCCGTGAGGAGAATGAACACCCGGAGCATGTGAAACAGCGCGACGCCGCAGGCAGCAACGAGGCAAACGATCATGTAGGCCGAGATGCTTTTTTCCTTCGGCCAATCGGCAAGGATGGTCGCTGCGACGAGCAA
Source organism: Hyphomicrobiales bacterium (assembly GCA_900472785.1). Taxonomy (GTDB): domain Bacteria; phylum Pseudomonadota; class Alphaproteobacteria; order Rhizobiales; family Rhizobiaceae; genus Pararhizobium. Next base: position 103,952 of record UCJH01000025.1, read on the forward strand.
GAAGATAATCGCGATGGTTCCACCGCTGACGAGACCGCGACCGATCGGCGTGTCTATTTCATAGGTGAAGATGGCCAGGCCGAGCACGGGCAAAAGGGTGCCTGCCAGAATGATCAGCGCATCGGGAGCCGGGCGGTCGAAGAACTGGCGAAAGCCGGCCAGTGTCGTCAGGCTTGCAGCGATCATCAGGCCAACGCCGAAAATTCCGGAAAACCAGCGCGGCGCGATCCCGTCGAACATCATGATGCAGATCGACGCAGCGGCCAGCCCGCAGGCAACGGAAAAACGGCCGACACCGGCGACACCTGCGGTGCGCAGCGACAGCAGGACCGGGAACATGATCGCTATGGCCATGGCGGAAATGGCGAAAAGAAAGCTCATGGGCACATTGTCCTGTCGTCTTTTGCCTGCTTGAAAAATCTGGGTCCGGCACGCGTATAAGCCCAAATTGGTAGTTAGGGCCGCTTAATTTTTCCCAGCGAAATTCATTGCAATTTTAACGAACGCGGCCATTGCCCTTAAATTTCCACTGGTTTTGAGAGTTGCGCTCGAGCGACCCGACAACGGCGAATCACTGGTGCGGGCGATGTGCAATCCGCGCGTGAAAATGCTGGCGATTGCCCGTATTCGAACTTGCCAAGGCCGGTATCGGTGGGTTTTCGCCGTCTCGACAGGCTTTTTATATCGCTAGTTCTAGTAGGGTGCGCGTCCCTGTCCTTATTCTTGCCTGAAATACAGGGTCTGAGGCACGGGCAAACGCAGCGTCCTTCAGCCTGGATCGAACGTGCCTCTTTCTCAAGCGGCGTCCGGTCATGTCCAAGGCGGACCGAAGCGTCCAGGACGGGAGGTCCAGTTTCCGACGTCCCCATTGCATATACGCAGTTTCGGTTTCCCTGTGGTCATGCTCCCTCGAAAATCGCGGAGCCAGCGTAAAGGAATTGGTTACCATACTTTGTCATTCTTCTGATCAACCGGCATGTTCGGGCAAGCGCGGCCTTTCGCGTCTTGCCGACATCGGACCGGCTTCGTCGGCGGCGCATGGTGTTGCCATGAGATTGAGTAATGCGTTTCAGGTAACCAGTATCATGGCGTCTGCGGTCCAAAAGTTCAGCCCCATTGTCTCCCAAAACGGAGCAATCCGCCAAAAATCGGCGACACGTTTTCTGTCCGGAGCTACCGTCATCGGCTTTGCCGCTGCCGCCTCCGTATGGATGATCGCGACGCTTGCGGCCATGCACGCCGCCGGCCCTTCGCTGCCTTCCGGCAAACCGGTGCGGCTCGAAGCCTCGCTCGGCCTCAACCCGATCATCCGCGCGCTGCCGCAGGAGCGCAGCGTGCGGCTCACCAAGTTCTCGCGCCTGACCGTTCTGCCGCGCATCAACATGGTTGCCACGGCCGATACCATACCGCAAAAGGCCAGCGTCGCCGTTGCGATGGCCAAGCCAGGCGCTGTCTTTGCGGAAAAGATGCAGGCGCTGGCCAAGGTCATCCCGACCCGCGACAAGGACATCATTACTGGCTCGACGCCGGTGGTCGCCTCCGCGCTGGTGGAACAGGCGTCCCTGAAGGACGAGATCCTGCCGAAGCCCTTTAATCTTGTGATGTCCGACCAGGCCGTCGAGCTTTCGCGTGTCCTGCCGGACCTCGGGCCGCTGCCTTTGCGTCGTCCCGTGGGTTCCATGGATGCCGATCTGGGCAAGCCGGGTGCCAAGGACAAGAAGCCCGCGGTCAAGGAACTCGCCTATGCCAAGCCGGGCCTTCCGGACATGGACGATGAGGACGACGATATCGTTCGTCCGTCCTTCCGCGGCAAGAAGGGCGTGGCCTATTATGATATCTCGGCCGGTGTCGTCTATATGCCGAACGGCGAAAAGCTCGAGGCGCATTCCGGGATCGGCAAGCTGCGCGACGATCCCAATTCGGTGCATGTCAAGATGAAGGGGGCGACGCCGCCCGGGACCTACAAGGTGACGATGCGCGAAGCGCTGTTCCATGGCGTCGAAGCCGTTCGCCTGACGCCCACCAACGGCATCGCCCCCCATGGCCGCGTCGGCCTGCTGGCCCACAGCTACCTTCTGCGCAAGCGCGGCGACAGCCATGGCTGCGTCGCCTTCGCCAACTATCCGAAGTTCCTCAAGGCCTTCAAGCGCGGCGAGATCAGCCATATGGTCATCGTCAAGAGCATGAAGGGCGGCTTCTCGACGCCGAAGAAGACACTGGCCTCGCTGTTCCGGTCCTCCAAGCTCGAATAGGGCCGGAGGACGGCTTACGCCTTACAAAAATCCGGGTTTGGCCATGGCCATGTCCCGGATTTTTTGTGCGTTTTCTACAGTTTTTTTCCCCACGATCCCATCGTCTTAGTTTTCAAAGAGCAGTCTGACGGGCGCTGAGAGCTGCCGCGTTTGCAAAATAAAAGTGACACCTCTCGGCGTCCGCGTTTCTGTGGTTTTTGCCCGGTCGCTCATTCCGCTACGGCCGCTTCCAGCCCTCAATCTATCGCAGCCCGCAGCAGCATCAGCCTGCGGAGGGGAGCTTTCGGCCAAACCCCGAATGTGAGAACGTACGTCCTTTCCCCAAACGAGGCGCCGGCCCCGCCTCGCTGCCACGGCTGGCTGTGTATCCGTGGCGCGAGCGGCGGAGTAAGGCCTGGGGGAAGGGCGGGAATTTGCGGGGATGAGTTTTTTGCGACCTGGTCCGTTCCGAGCTTCGGGGCCGGGCTTGGGGGAGCTTTGCTGCGCGGCGTTGGGGAACGTGATCGTGGACCCTCGGGTCTAGGCCCGGGACCCACGGTCAAGCATCGTCATATACGGTCGGCAACGCTAAGACCGTCGCCACTGAAGGGGTTCATTCAGGCCGCACGGCTCCTGTTGACGCCGGGTGCTGCGTTGCGAACCGGGGCCTGGGCACTCGGATCGCGGGGGCCTTCGCGGCGGTTCAGCTTGAAGAGCCCGACAAGCTCCGTCAGGGTATGGGCGCCCTGTGCAAGGGCGCGGCTGATATCGGTCGTCCGCTCGCTCATCGCGGCGTTTTCCTGCGTCATGCGGTCGAGTTCGTTGACGGCCTTGTTGATTTCGCGAAGCCCGACGGACTGTTCCTGTGCGGCCGTGGCGATCGCATCGACGTTCTGATCGATCGCCTTGACCAGATCCTCGATATCCTGAAGAGCGGTGCCCGTCTTGCCGACCAGCCGGACGCCTTCCTGCACTTCCGTGCCGGAATTGTTGATCAGGGCCTTGATCTCCTTCGCAGCCTTGGCAGAGCGCTGGGCGAGTTCGCGGACTTCCTGGGCGACGACCGCGAAGCCCTTGCCAGCTTCACCGGCGCGGGCCGCCTCGACGCCCGCGTTCAGTGCGAGGAGGTTGGTCTGGAAGGCGATTTCGTCGATCACGCCGATGATTTGGCTGATTTCCCGTGATGCCGTCTCGATCCGCTGCATCGCCGTGACGGTTTCCTGAACCACGGTGGTCGATGCGGCCGTCGACAGACGTGCGCTCTGAACCAGCTTGCGCGTCTCCTGTGTATTGTCCGTGGAAGAGCGAACGGTGGCTGTGATCTGGTCAAGCGCTGCGGATGTCTCCTCAAGCGCTGCCGCCTGCTGCTGCGAGCGTTCGGCGAGATGTTCCGCCGCTTCGCGCATCTGCTGGCTGCTGTTGCCGAGGTCCCGTGTCTGGCTGAGCACGTTGACCAGGGTTTTTTGGAATTCAGCGATCGAGGTGTTGAAGTCCCGGCGCAGCGTTTCAAACTCGCCGACCAAGGGTTCGTCCAGCGTCATGCGGATATTGCATTGGGACAGGCGCTCCAGCGCCGAGCCGATTTCTTCGACGGCATGCATGCGATCGGTCACGTCGGTGGCGAACTTGACCACCTTGGAGACGTTGCCATTGTCGTCCATCACCGGATTGTAGGATGCCTGGATAAAGACGCGTTTGCCGCCCTTGCCTATGCGCAGAAACTGGTCGGTGGCAAATTTTCCGGCCCGCAGGTCCTCCCAGAAGGATTTGTAAGCTTCGGATTGCGCGAAACTCGGCTCGCAGAACATCGCATGATGCTTGCCCTGGATTTCCGGAAGCGAATAGCCAAGAACGGAGAGAAAGTTTTCGTTGGCCGTCAGAATCCGGCCATCCGGCGTGAACTCGATCACGGCTTGGGCACGGGACAGGGCGGCCAGCTTGCCGTCGTCCTCGGCGCTCTTCAACTTGGCGGCAGTGATGTCCGTGGCGAACTTGACGACCTTGTAGGGCTTTCCGCGGCGGAAGACCGGATTGTAGGACGCCTCGATCCAGATTTCCCGTCCGCCTTTTCCGACCCGCTTATACTGGCACCGGTCATATTCGCCCTTGGCGAGCTTTGCCCAGAATGCCTTGTACTGCGGTGAATTGACCTCTTCGGGCAGCACGAACATGCTGTGATGGTGGCCGACGATCTCGGAAGGCTGATAACCGACCGCCTTGCAGAAGTTTTCGTTCGCGCTCAGAATTTTGCCGGTAAGATCAAATTCGATGATGGCCTGCGAACGGCTCATCGCATCAAGGATTGCTTTGGTATCAAAGCCGAAAGTCGGAAAGCCAGCCATCGTACACCTCTATAGGCAGCGTCTCGCCAAGGACGCCGTAGTGGCGATCAAGATGCACAGAAAACAGTAAACCGATTATTTATATACGCATCGCTAATGTTCGCGATATGATACGGGCGGTCAGTTGTCAGTATCGGGAATGCTGCCTGAACACCTTAGGATTGCTGCCTGTCTGAAAAGGTGAATCTCCTATTATAATCTACTGTAGAAGCGATATGTTTTTTAGGTATCGCTCGATTATACTCTTTCCACGAATCCGTCGAGCACCTTCTTCTGTCCGGCCCGGTCGAAATCGATCGTCAGCTTGTTGCCTTCGATGCCGACGATATTGCCGTTTCCGAACTTGATATGGAAGACGCGGTCGCCCACCGCGAATTTGGAGGGCTCGTCGATCTTCGACTTGGCGACAAGTTCGCCGTCGATGGTGCGGGCCTTGGGGCCGCTTTCGCCGTAACCGATGCGCTCGATCGAGACGCCGGAGCGGTTGCCCCAGTTGTCGCGGGTGGCCTCTGTCCTGTTGGCCTGGGCGCGTTTCCAACCCGGAGTGGAATAGGAGTTGGTGAAGGGCTCCTGCTTGTCGAAGCGGGACTGGCCGTAGCCGCCGCGATTGTAGCCGCCGTAGGACTGTTCGGTTTCCGCGACATCGACATGGGTGACCGGCAGCTCGTCGAGGAAGCGCGACGGCAGGGTCGATTGCCAGAGGCCATGGATGCGGCGGTTGGAAACGAACCAGATATGGCAGCGGCGCTTGGCGCGGGTCAGCCCGACATAGGCGAGGCGGCGTTCTTCCTCCAGCCCGGAGCGGCCGCCCTCGTCGAGCGCGCGCTGGTGTGGAAACAGGCCTTCCTCCCAGCCGGGCAAAAAGACGGTCTCGAATTCCAGGCCCTTGGCCGAATGCAGCGTCATGATCGAGACGGCGTCGAGGTTTTCGTTGGTCTCGGCATCCATGACCAGCGCAATATGTTCGAGGAAGCCGCGCATGCTTTCGAACTGCTCCATCGAGCGGATGAGTTCCTTGAGGTTTTCAAGCCGGCCCGGTGCCTCCGCCGACTTGTCGTTCTTCCACATGTCCGTGTAGCCGGACTCTTCCAGAATGATTTCCGCAAGCTCGGTGTGCGGCGTGTTTTCCAGGAGGCCCTGCCAGCGGTGGAAATTGGTGACGACGTCGAACAGCGATTTGCGGGCCTTCGCCTTCAATTCGTCGGTCTCGATCATGTCGGCGGCGGCGGCCAGCATCGGCACGTCGCGGGCGCGCGCATAATCGTGGAGTGCGCGGATGGTGGTGTCGCCCAGCCCGCGCTTGGGCGTGTTGACGATGCGCTCGAAGGCAAGATCGTCGGCGTCCTGGCAGACGAGGCGGAAATAGGCCAGCGCATCGCGGATTTCGAGGCGCTCATAGAAGCGCGGGCCACCGATGACGCGGTAGTTGAGCCCGAGCGTCACGAAGCGGTCTTCGAATTCGCGCATCTGGAAGGAGGCGCGCACGAGGATCGCCATGTCGTTCAGATTGTGTTTCTGTCGCTGAAGCTGCTCGATTTCCTCGCCGACGGCGCGGGCTTCCTCTTCACTGTCCCAGGCGGCGTGGACCTGCACCTTCCGGTCGTCCGGATCGGAACGGTCGGTGAACAGCGTCTTGCCGAGCCGGCCTTCGTTATGGGCGATCAGATGGGCGGCAGCGCCGAGGATATGTTCGGTCGAGCGGTAGTTGCGCTCGAGCTTGATGACCTTGGCGCCGATGAAATCCTTCTCGAAGCGAAGGATGTTGTCGACCTCCGCGCCGCGCCAGCCATAGATCGACTGATCGTCGTCGCCGACGCAGCAGACGTTCTGCGGCACGCCCTTGGGGCGCTGGGCGAGCAATCTCAGCCACATATACTGCGCGGTGTTGGTGTCCTGATACTCGTCGACGAGGATATAGCGGAATTTCTGGTGGTATTCCTTGAGCACGTCGGGATGTTCGCGGAACATTTTTATCGGATGCAGGAGGAGATCGCCGAAATCGCAGGCATTCAATGTCTTCAGGCGGGCCTGATAGGCGGCGTAGAGTTCGCGACCCTTGCCGTTGGCGAAGGCACGGGCATCACCCTCGGGGATATCAGCCGGGCCGAAACCCTTGTTCTTCCAGCCATCGATCATCTGGGCGAACTGCTTGGCCGGCCAGCGCTTGTCGTCGATGCCTTCGGCCTGGATCAGCTGCTTGATCAGCCGCACCACGTCGTCGGTATCGAGGATGGTGAAGGCAGAGCGCAGGCCGCACAGTTCGGCATGGCGGCGCAGGAGCTTGACGCCGATCGAGTGGAACGTGCCCATCCACGGCATGCCCTCGACGGCGCCGCCGACCAGCACGCCGACGCGTTCCTTCATCTCGCGCGCCGCCTTGTTGGTGAAGGTGACGGCGAGGATCTGGCTGGGGAAGGCTTTTGCTGAGGCGAGGATATGGGCGATGCGGGTGGTGAGCACGCGGGTCTTGCCGGTTCCGGCGCCGGCGAGAACCAGCACGGGACCATCGATGGTCTCCACCGCGTCGCGTTGTTCCGGGTTCAGGCCCGACAGGTAATCCGGCCGGCGGCCGACGTCGCGGGCCGCCATGGCACGCGCGGCGATGCCGCCCATCGGCGCTGGCGCGGGTGTTCCCTGCTCGGGCCGTTCCGGCCTGTTGCGCGGGGCCGGCTCCTCATCGAAGAACGGAATATCGTCAAAACCATTGCTCATGCGGCTCAATGTAGTGATTCGGAGCCGAAAGGCCAGAATTGGCGTTCCTCTTTTATTCTCTATCAACCGCTGCCGGCGCCTGGGCTGCATTATCCATGTCGAAAACCGGATCGACGGGGATCTGCAGCGCTGTTGCAAGCTGGTTGGTGCGCGAAGCCAGCGAAATTACCCGCAGCAGGTCGGCATGCTGATCGGCGGTCATGCCCTTCGCCTTTGCCGCCGCCGTATGGGAATGGGCACAATAGCTGCAGCCATTGGTGACGGACACGGCGATATAGAGCATTTCCTTGACCAGCGGATCGAGCGCCGAGGGCTGCGCCATCACGGCCTTGACATCGGCCCAGGTCTTTTCGAGCAGGGCGGCGTCGAAGGCGAGATAGAGCCACATATTGTTGATGAAATCCGATTTGCGGGTGGCGCGGATGTCGTCGAAGACGGCTTTGACGCGTGGGTCGGATTGCGGGTCGGGTCTTTTCGAAATCGTGCTCATGGCAATGTGCCTCCCTTTGACAACAAGGTTTACTGGTCCGGAAACCGACCGCAACAAGAAAACGTCTTTTATTACAATTGCGTAATGATGGCATTCTAGGATTGCCGGGTCTCTTGCAAAAGGGGATAGTTGCTCCAGTTGACGCGGTCACACGCATGACGCCTGCGTGCCCTGACGGCCGGGAAGACATAATTTTCATTTGGAGACGTGCATGAAGCTCTGGAAGCAGCTGGTGATCAGTCTGGTTATCCTTGTCATCGGCGTGGTGGCCTGGATACGCTTCGTGCCGGGTGCCGCCGCCATGCTGGAAAAGGCCGGTGTCTCGGCGCCTATCATCGAGGCGATCGCCAAGCCGCAGCCGGAGGAGCAGGCAAACGGCCAAGGGCGGCGCGGGCAAGGTCAGAACGGGCAGGAGCGAAACGGGCAGGGCCGACAGGGCGGCAACCAGACGCCGATCGTCGTGACCCAGGCTGCAGACATGGCCGTCGTCAACGACCGGCTGAACGCCATCGGCAACGGCGACGCCATACTATCCGTCACCGTGACCCCGCTTGCCACCGGCAACCTGACAGAGGTTCTCGTCAAGTCCGGCGACCTGATCGAGAAGGGTCAGGTCGTTGCCCGTCTCGACAGCGACGACCAGAAGGTGGCGGCGGCGCAGGCGCGGCTCAACCGCGACAATGCCGCCGAAAAGGTCGAGCGCAACCGCAAGCTCGGCAATGCCGTGGCGATCGTCGCGATCCGCGATGCCGAGTTCGCGCTACAAGGCGCGGAGCTCGCGCTGCAGACGGCCGAACTCGACCTGAAGCGCCGCGACATCGTCGCGCCGTCCAAGGGCATCGTCGGCATCATCACCGTCAATCCGGGTGACTACGTCACCACATCGACGCCGATCGCCGTTGTCGACGATCGCTCGCAGATCCTCGTCGATTTCTGGGTGCCGGAGCGTTTTGCCAACAAGATTTTCGTCGGACAGACGATGTCGGCGAGCGCGATCGCGCAGCCGGGATCGCAGCTCTCCGGCGTCATCCACGCCATCGACAACCGTATCGACCAGGCAAGCCGCACGCTCAGGGTCCGGGCGCGGATCGACAATCCCGACGATACGTTGCGCGCCGGCATGTCCTTTTCGGTGTCGCTGACGTTCGACGGCGACCAGTATCCAACCGTCAATCCGCTGTCGATCCAGTGGAGCGCCGACGGCTCCTATGTCTGGCGCGTGGCAAACGACAAGACGGAGAAGGTGCCGGTCAAGATCATCCAGCGCAATGCCGACAAGGTGCTGGTCGATGCAAAACTTGCCAAGGGCGACGTGGTCGTCATGGAAGGCGTGCAGCGGCTGCGCGAGGGCGGCACTGTGGAGATCGCCGGCGGGCCGGCAGCGGCTTCGTCTTCGGACGGCAAGCCGGCGGACAGGAAGCGCGAGGACAAGCAACAGAAGGTCTCGGAAGCGGAGGCTGGCCAGTGAGCGGGGACGACAGGAAAAATACCAGCGGAAAGGCCGGCTTCACGGCGCTCTTCGTCCGCCGCCCGATTTTCGCCCTTGTCGTCAACACGTTGATCGTCGTTGCGGGACTGGCTGCGCTCAACGGCATCGAAATCCGAGAATTGCCGCAGGTCGACCAGCCGGTGGTTTCGGTCAACACCCAGTTCGACGGCGCATCGCCCGAGACCGTGGACCGGGAGCTGACCTCGGTCATCGAGGGCGCGGTATCGCGCGTGCAGGGCATCAAGGACATTTCCTCGACCTCGCAATTTGCCCAGAGCCGGGTGACGCTGCAGTTTTCCGACACGACCGATATCGGCCAGGCGGCCAACGACATTCGCGACGCGCTGGGACGGATCACCAACCAGCTGCCGGAGGATGCCGACGAGCCGCGCATCGTCAAGGCCGACGCGGACAGCCAGCCGATCATGCGGCTGGCGCTGACCTCCGACACGCAGTCGATGGAAGACCTGACGCTTCTGGCCGAAAACGAGATCACCGACCGTCTGGCGGCCGTCGAGGGCGTTGCCGACGTGCAGATCAACGGCGACCAGGAGAAGATTTTCCGCATCGACGTCGACCAGTCCAAGCTGGCCGGGCGCGGCGTCACCGTCGCCAACCTGCGCACGGCGCTGGCGACGGCCTCGATGGATGTTCCCGCGGGATCGCTGACCAGCGTCGACCAGGATATCTCCGTGCGCGCCACCGCCGACCTGCAGACGCCGGACCAGTTCGAGAACCTGATCATCGGCCCGAATGTGCGCCTGCGCGACGTCGCGACCGTGACGCTCGGCCCGGATGTCGGCACCTCGTCGCTGCGCTCGAACGGCAAGCAGGGGATCGGGCTCGGCATCATCCGGCAGGCGCAGTCCAATACGCTCGATATCTCGCAAGGGGTGAGGTCGGCCGTCGGAACGATCGCCTCGATCCTGCCCGAGGGTACCCATCTGGAGGTCACCAGCGACGACGCCGTGTTCATCGAGGGCGCTATTCACGAGGTGGAGATCGCGCTCGCGGTCGCCGTCGTCATCGTCACCATCGTCATCTACATGTTCCTGCTCGATTGGCGGGCGACGCTCATTCCGACCATCACCATGCCGATCGCGCTGATCGGCACCTGCGCCGCCATCTACCTCGCCGGGTTCTCGATCAACATCCTGACGCTGCTCGCCATCGTCCTGGCGACCGGGCTCGTGGTGGACGACGCGATCGTCGTCCTGGAAAACATCGTCCGGCGGCGCGGCGAGGGTATGGGGCCGCGTGCCGCCGCCGTGCATGGCACGCTGGAGGTCTTCTTCGCCGTTATCGCCACAACCGCGACGCTGGCGGCGGTGTTCATTCCGTTGTCCTTTCTGCCCGGTCAGACGGGTGGGCTCTTCCGCGAGTTCGGCTTCGTGCTCGCCTTCGCGATCCTTTTGTCCTCCTTCATCTCTCTGACGCTCTGCCCGATGCTGGCCTCGCGCATGCTCGCCGCCGAGGGGCATGAGAAGGCGCACACGGGCCTGCTTGCCCGCTTCGGCGGGGCAGCTGCGGGCTTCTACAGGGTGTCGCTGCGCGCCTGCCTCAATGCACCGTTGATCGTCTTCATTATCGCGGCAGCGTTTACGGCTGCGGGTGCCGGCGCCTTCACGCTTTTGAAATCGGAGCTGACGCCGACGGAGGATCGCGCGCGCGTCATGCTGCGCGTGCAGGCGCCGCAGGGCGTTTCGCTCGAATATACCCAGGCGCAGATGCGGCGCGTCGAGGACGGTCTGCAGCTGCTGGTCAAGGCCGGCGAGATCGCCAACGTCTTTTCGATCTCGGGACAGGGCGGTTCCGTCAACAGCGGCTTCATGGTGCTGACACTGGCGCCTTGGGGCGATCGCGCGCGCACCCAGCAGCAGATTTCGGCCGATATCGCCCGGATGACCGCGAAAATCCCGTCGATCCGCGCGTTCCCGATGCAGCCCAACAGTCTTGGCATCCGCGGCGCCGGCAACGGCCTGCAGGTAGCGCTGATCGGCAACGACTATACCAAGCTGGGTGCGGCGGCGGCAACGCTGGTGCGGCAGATGGAAGACAGCGGCCGCTTCGAAAACGTGCGTCTCAACTATGAGGCCAACCAGGCGCAGCTTTCCGTGACTATCGACCGCGAGCGCGCCTCCGATCTCGGCATCGACATCACCGGGCTGTCGTCGGCGCTGCAGGCCATGCTCGATGGCAACAGTGTGCTCGACGTCTATGTCGAGGGGGAATCCTATCCGGTCAAGCTCTTGTCCACCACCAACCCGATCAACGACCCGACCGACCTGCAGAACATCTTTTTGAAGACCGGCGACGGCCGGATCGTGCCAATGTCGACGATCGCCAGCGTTGAGGAAAAAGCCGTGGCACCGCAGCTGTCGCGCGAAGAGCAGCTGCGCTCGGTCTCGCTGTCCGCCGGCCTCAAGGACGGGCTGGCACTCGGCGATGCGCTGCGCATGGTCGAGACGATGGCACAACCCTTGTTGCCGCCCGGATCGCGCGTGCTGCCGCTTGCCGAAGCCGCGAGCCTGGACGAAAACGCCAATGGGTTGTTTATCACCTTCGGCTTTGCCATCGTCATCATCTTCCTGGTGCTGGCCGCCCAGTTCGAAAGCTTCGTCAGCGGCCTGATCATCATGTCGACGGTGCCGCTCGGGCTTGCCTGTGCCGTCTTCGCGATGCTCGCCACCGGCAATTCGCTGAACATCTACAGCCAGATCGGACTTGTGCTTCTCGTCGGCATCATGGCGAAAAACGGCATCCTGATCGTCGAGTTCGCCAACCAGCTGCGCGACCGCGGGCAGGACCTGCGATCGGCGATCGAAAATGCCGCCAATATTCGCCTGCGCCCGGTGATGATGACGATGATCGCCACGATCGTCGGCGCCGTGCCGCTGGTGCTGGCGAGCGGCGCCGGCGCCGAAGCCCGCATCGCGCTCGGCTGGGTGCTGGTGGGCGGCCTCGGGCTGGCAACGGTGGTGACGCTCTATCTGACCCCCGTCGCCTACCTCGTCATCGGCCGCTTCACAAAGCCGCACGCCGACGAGGAACGGCGCCTGCAACAGGAGCTGGACGCGGCGGAGGCGCTGCAGCCGGCGGAGTGATGTCCGAACGGCAAATCGATTGCCGCTTTCGATGACCGATTTCCTTTGCCTGTGACCCGCCAGTCTCACTTGCGTACCAATCCTGTCGCATAGAGCGAACCTTGATTATGAGGTTCTGGACAAATCGATTTCGATTTGCACAGTAGCGCCTTGAAATCAAAGAGGTTCCAAGTGTCGCGCCGGATGGTGTGGCCGGCCTCTGGAGGAGAAGCGATGGCACTGAAGGCGATCCGGATGGGAGACCGCAACGAGGCGGGTATTGCTGCTGTCTTGCGGCTGCTTGGCGCGCGCTTCGGTCCGCGCTTCCAGACCAGCGAAGCCATACGCGCCCAGCACGCCCACACGACCACCTATATTCCGGCTCAGTTGCCCGATGGTGTGGTCTTTCCGGACGATGCCGGAGAAGTTCGCGAGATCGTGACGATCGCCAGCGACCATCGCGTTCCGCTGATCGCCTTTGGGACTGGCTCCTCGCTCGAAGGCCATATCAATGCACCGTTCGGTGGCATCAGCGTCGATATGAGCCGGATGGACAGGGTTCTGTCCGTCAATGCCGGCGATCTCGACTGCACGGTCGAGCCCGGCGTGACGCGCGAGGCGCTGAACACCTATCTGCGCGACACCGGCCTGTTTTTCCCGATCGATCCGGGTGCCAACGCCTCGCTCGGCGGCATGGCCTCGACGCGGGCATCCGGGACGAACGCGGTGCGCTACGGCACGATGAAGGACAATGTGCTGGCTCTGACTGCGGTAACGGCGGGTGGCAGGCAGGTGCGGACGGCGCACCGCGCGAAAAAATCTTCGGCCGGATACGACCTGACGCGGCTGTTCGTCGGCGCCGAAGGCACGCTCGGCATCATCACCTCGATCACGCTTCGCCTGCAGGGAATTCCGGAGACGATCGCCGGTGGCGTCTGCCCCTTTCCCAGCATCGGCGATGCCTGCAACGCCGTGATGCTGACCATCCAGTCCGGCATTCCCGTGGCGCGGATCGAATTGCTGGACGCCCTGCAGATGAAGGCGAGCAACGGCTATTCCGGTTTGAGTTTTGCTGAAGTGCCGACGCTGTTTCTGGAGTTCCACGGCAGCCCCGAAAGTGTCGCGCTGCAATCGAAGCAGTTTGCCGAGATCGCGGCGGAGTTTGGCGGAACGGACTTCTTATGGACTGCCAACGCCGAAGAGCGGGCGAAGCTCTGGAAGGCGCGCCACAACGCCTATTGGGCGCAGAAGAGTCTCGCGCCGGGACTTGCCATCCTGTCGACGGATGTCTGCGTGCCGATCTCGCGGCTCGCCGATTGCGTCGAGGCGACACAGGACGATATTCTCGCCCATGGCCTGATTGCCCCGATCGTCGGCCATGCGGGCGATGGCAATTTCCATGTCGGGCTGTTGTTCGACGACAAGGATGCCGCCGACGTCGCCAAGGCAGAGGCGTTCGTTGCGCGTCTCAACGACCGTGCCTTGTCGATGGACGGCACCTGCACCGGAGAACATGGCATCGGCCAAGGCAAGATGCCATTCCTCGAAGCGGAGCTCGGTGATGCGCTCGACCTGATGCGGCAGGTGAAGCGCGCGATCGATCCGGACAATATCTTCAACCCGGGCAAGATCTTTTCGCTTTGAAACCATGATATGGGGTGGCATGCGTCGTGAATAACGCTAGGTTCCGGAATATCGGAAATGGCTTCATAAAAGAGAGATAGGGCTTCTCACAGGTGCTTGCGCGAATTCTGGTTTTCATCGGTGGGTTGATGGTCGTGGCGTTGTTTGCGGCGCTGATCGCACCGATGTTCGTGGACTGGACCGATTTCCGCAAGGATTTCGAGCGTGAGGCCAGCCGGATCATGGGCAAGCCGGTGGTCGTTCATGGCACGGTCGACGCCCGCCTGATCCCGTTTCCCTCGGTGACACTCAATGATGTGCGCGTTGGCCAGTCGGAGACCGGCGAGCCGCTGATCCAGGTGTCGCGCTTTTCCATGGATGCCGAGCTTGCGCCGTTCCTGTCCGGCGAGGCGCTGATTTTCGATATGCGCCTGGAGGCGCCGAGAGCGAAGATCCGGCTGCTGCCGGACGGCACGCTGGACTGGGCGCGGGGCCGGAAGGCCTCGATCCCGGCAAAGAACGTCGTGCTCGAAAGCGTCTCGATCACCGGCGGCCAGATCGATTTCATCGACGAGCAGACCGGACGCACCCGCCGCATTGCCGATCTCTCCGCCGATCTTTCGGCACGCTCGCTGGCCGGTCCCTGGAAGATCGAAGGGCGTGCCGCCCTGGACGGAGAGGCCGGCAGCTTTGCCTTTTCCAGCAACGAGGCGGACGAGGCCGGCACGCTCGGCCTGCGGGCGCGCCTGACGCCCGACAAGCGACCCTTCGGCGTCGAGCTCGACGGCGATCTGAAGATCGTCGACCTGAAACCGGTCTATCAGGGCAAGTTCACGCTGACCGAAAACCGGCAGAATGCCGAGGAGCAGAAGACCGATGCCGACGAGGCGCGCAATGCGCTGCGCGTCACCGGCGGTTTCGAGCTGACCAACGAACGCATTCGCGTGCCGGAATACAGGCTTGAAGTCGGGCCGAAGGACGATCCCTATCTGGTGACCGGCGAGGCGACGCTCGATACCGGCAAGGAGCCGGAATTCCTGCTTTTGGCCGACGGCCAGCAAATCGACGTCAGCCGCATCGGCAATACCGGAGAGGCCGGCAAGACCGGACGCGATCCAGCCGTTTCGGTGCGCGAACGCCTGGCCGCCATGCTGGCGATCGCGGCCGATATCCCGATTCCGCAGGTGCCGGGCCGGGCGAGCCTGAAGCTGCCGGCGATCGTCATCGGTGACACGACCGTGCGCGACGTGCGGCTTGACCTGCGTCCGGACGGGGCCGGATGGATGATCGACAACGCCGTGGCGCTTCTGCCGGGCCGCACCCAGCTCGAGGCCAAGGGCAGGTTGAACCTGCGCGGCCAGCGGGCCTTCCGCGGCGAACTGCTGGTCGCCTCGAACCAGCCTTCTGGGCTGGCGACCTGGCTTGCGGGCTCCGTCGATCCCGCGATCCGGACGCTGAAGACCGCCGGCTTTTCCGCGACGGTCAACCTGACGGACACGCTGCAGCAGTTCGAGCGGCTGGAGGTGGCGGCCGGTCCTGCCGTCCTGCGCGGCCGCATCGAGCGACAGGCTCTGGACGGGGTGCCTCCCAGTCTGTCGCTGCAGCTCAAGGGCAACAGGATAGACCTCGAAGCGCTGCAGGCACTGGCCGGGCTTGTCGCCGGTGATGCGTCAAGCGAGACGCTGTTGTCGCATGCCATCGCCGCCGATCTGTCCGCCGACGAATTCTCCGCCTTCGGCGAGGCGGCGCAAAACGTCCAGCTGGTGGCGACGCTGAAGAACGGGCAGTTGCAGGCAGAGCGCGTCTCGATCGGCGCGCTGGCGGGGGCGCAGGTGGCTTTGTCGGGCCGGATGAGCGGCCAGCTGACGGCGCCGGTGATTTCCGCGAAAATGAAGCTTGCCTCCCCGGACCTGACGCCATTCCTGCAAATGATCGAACGCCATGCGGCCAGCCACCCGGCGCTTGCGCGGCTGGCGCGGAGCGGACCCTATTATACCGATGCGGCGCTCGACCTGACGCTAACGGCCGGAAGCAAGGACGGCAATGCGCTGGTGACCTTCGGCGTGCTGGGAACGGCAAACGGAACGAACATCGCCGCCAATTATCAAGCGCCTGATGTCGCGCAGGCCCTGGCGGGGCAGGGCATTCTTCTGGAAGCCACCCTGGAAAATCAGTCTACGCCGATTCTTCTGGGGCAGACCGGATTCGATCCCTTGCCGTTTGACGCCGACGCCAACGGTATCCTGTCCCTGAAACTGCAGAGCACCGATGCCGACAAGGCGAACGGAGCGCTGACGTTTACCACGGAGAAAACTTCGATCAGCGCCAAGGGTGACGTCAATCTCTCGCGTGACAACTTTCTGGACGGCGCCCTCAAGCTGACGATGCAGAGCGAGGATTTCGAACCCTTCCTGCTTCTTCAGGGAATCGGCCTTCCGCAGATGGGCAGCGGCCTGCCGCTGACGGCAACTGCCGACGTGGTGACGACGGGAGACGCGGTCGCCCTGTCGAACATAGAGGGTAAGGCGGACAACAATATTTTCACCGGCGGGTTCGCCCTCGATCGCAAAACCGCGGGAAGCCCTGTGAAGGGGCAGATCGCTGTTGATACGCTCGACCTTGCGTGGCTTGCCGAAAGCATTGTCGGGCCGGTCGAGGATGCGGTTTCGGGCGACCTTTCCGATGTTCCGGTCGCGCGGCCGGCCTGGACCGGGCTCGACGTCAATCTGGATGTCGCGGCCAAGCAGTTCTGGCCCGATCTTTTCGCGCCGATGGCGAATTTCTCCGGCAAGCTTGCCTGGAAGGGCGATCAGGTCGAGGTGACGGAGGCCGCAGGCGACTGGCTGGGCGGCAAGGTCGAGGGACGCATGCTGCTCGGCAATGGCGACGGCTCCGCCTTCTTCCAGACCCGGCTGAACCTCAAGGGCGGCGATCTGGCGAGCACGGCCTGGAAAGTGGCCGGCACACCGGTGGCGGAGGGCAAGTTCGACCTGTCGCTGGCGCTGGAAGCCTCCGGCAAGACGATCAGGGCCATGGCGGAATCGGCCAGCGGATCGGGTACGGCAACGATCGACGGCCTGACCGTGCATGGCTTGAATACCGCGGCATTGCCGGCGGTGATGACGGCGGCGGACGGCTTGAAGGGCGAGATCACGCCCAAGGCGATCGAGCGGGCCGTGGCGGGTGCGGTTCTTGGCGGCCAGTCCGTGCTCGGCGCGGTGAAGGTGCCCTTCAGCATCGCAGGCGGCACCGTGCGCGCGCAGAATGTTGCGGCGGGCGATGCCGCGGCCGCGCTGTCCGCCGATGCGGAGGTGACGTTTCCGGAAAACCGGATCAACGCAACAATCAAGGTGAACTATCGCCCCGGCGAAGAGGCGCTTGCCGGCGCGGAGGCGCAGGTAAGCCTCGGCTATGCAGGCCTTCTTCAATCGCCCGGTGTGACGCTCGATGTAACCGACCTGTCGAATTTCCTCTCTCTGCGGGCCTTCGAGCGTGAGCGCCGCCGGGTCGAGACGCTGCAGGCGAATGTCCTTGAAAAGCAGCGCCTGCGCCGGGAAGTGGCGCTCTACAAGGCCAATGCCGCAAGCCGCGAGGCTGAGCGCCTGCGGGCCGAGGAGGAAGAACGCCGCCGCAAGGCCGCCGCAGAAGAGGCCGCGCGCCTGAAGCAGGAGGCGCAAGCCAGGGCGCTTGCCGAAAAGCAGGCTGCGGAAGAGGCGGCGAAGGCTGCGGCGGCGCAAGCGGCCGTCGACAAGGCTGCCGCGGAGAATGCCGCTGCCGAAAAAGCGGCGCGGCAGGCCGCCGACGATGCCGCCCGCAAGGCGCTGGACCTGCAGAACCAGTCGGTATTGCCTGTCGATCCTTCACAGGAGGTCGAGCGTAACGAGCTGCCGCCGGTTATCAACAAGCCATTGAACTTCGATGGGCTGCCGGGCGTTCAGGTCCAGCCATAGGAAGGACGCTGCCAGGCCGGGGACTGGCGGCCGGCTCCATCAGAGGCGAGCAATCGAAAGCCTGTGGTGCAGTGAAGCCGATACCTTCAATTTGTGACGATGCCTGAAGGGATTTTATACTATTTGCTTGCATGCTCATATTCAGGAGCGGAGAGAAGCGAATGGCGTCCTTGCACAGCATCGTTCATTCCCGTGGTATCGGATGGATCGCGGCCTGTACGATGGGTGGAACGGTCATCTGCACGGCGGTATCGCTTGCCATCACCTCTGTTTTCATAGCACCTTTCGGTCCTCAGGTGATGCATGTATCGCTGGGCCTTGCATTCTGGATTCCCATTCTTCTCGCCATTCCGCTGTTTTCCTACATCGGCATCAAGCTGCAGCAACTGTCGCAGGCCAACTACCTGCTGAAGCAGGCGAACCGGATCGACGGCCTGACACGGTGCCTGAACCGGACGACGTTTACAGCGGAGGTCAGCGCGGTCTTTGCGGCGAGAACTGCGGAGAAATCGAAACGGACCTCCGGGCTGCTGATCATCGACGCCGATCATTTCAAGCAGATCAACGATCGCTTCGGTCATCTGTCCGGCGATCATGTCCTGGTCTCCATCGCCACCGTGATCCGCTTGGCGGTTCATGGCGGCGATCTTGTCGGACGTCTCGGCGGCGAGGAATTCGGTGTCTTCCTGGCGGATGCTTCCCCCGCTTCGCTGCTGGAGGTCGCGGAGCGAATTCGCGAGACGATCGCGGCGCGGGGCGGTGGGCCGGACGGCGCGAATGTGCCGGTGACTGTCAGCATAGGCGGCACGTGTTTTGCCTATCCCGTTCAGTACGAGGACATTTTCCGGATTGCCGACGAGCAGCTTTATCGAGCGAAGAATGCCGGCCGCAACCAGGTCAGCCTGCCGGATTTGTCGGACAGGGCGGATCTGATGGTGCGAAACCTGCTGCTCGCCGGCCGCGACCTGCAGCGCGAGCATGCAGCCCTGTCGGCACTGGCTGCACGGGCGTAGCACGAGGGATCGACGGCAGGAACTTATCAGGAGCGGCTCGCTCATAAGTCCTTGGTCCAACAATCAGCCGTTTCTTTGTGTAGCGCTGTTCCTGACCCATTCGAGCACATGAACCCGAAGCGCGGACGACAGGTTGCTGCCGCCGCTGCGACTGTCGTCAATTTCGGCGATCAGTCTTGCGAGCGGAATGTCGCGCACTGCCGCGATGCTGTTCAGTTCTTCCCAGAAGGGCTCCTCCAGCGAGAAGCTGGTGCGATGGCCGTGCAGTGTCGCGGAATGTTTGCGGATCAACGGCTGTCCTTGAGAAAAGGATTCAACGGCTTTTGGTTCTGATTCAGAGTGGTCGGCTATCGCCTTGATAAGCCAACAATAAAGCTTTCAGTCAGATTTGTCCTTGCCGTCCGGTTTTTCGCGCTTCGACTGATCCAGCTGCGTCTCGGCCTTGTCGTTGAGCGCGCGCGTCAGCGATTTTTCCGCCTTGGTGCGGCCGAAGGAGATCCGGTTCTGCTCCGCCTGCCGGTCCTTGTCGGCGCGCACCTTCTGCTTGCGGAATTGGCGCAGATTGACGACGTCGCCGGTCATGACGGGCCTCGCGGTGATCAGTTCTTCTTGCGGAAGGAATCGAGCGAGATCACCGAGCCGCCCGGTTTCTTGTCATCATCGGACTTTTCGCCCGCCTCGCCAGCGCTCTCGGTCTTTTCGACGGGCGCAACCGGATAGGCGGTGATCTCCGCGGTGGTTATCTCGTCTTCGTCGATCGCCGCCACATCGAACTCAAGCTCGAAATTGACGGATGGATCGTAGAAGCCGCGGATGGCGTTGAACGGGATAACCAGCTTTTCCGGGGTGTCGGAGAAGGAGAGGCCGATCTCGAAATGGGTGTCGGTGATCTTCAGGTCCCAGAACTGATGCTGGACGACGATGGTCATCTGCTCAGCATATTTCGCCTTGAGATGCTGCGAGATACGCACGCCGGGAGCGCCGGTGAGGAATGTAATGAAAAAGTGATGATCGCCGGGGAGGGAACCCGTGGCTGCGACCTCCGTCAGGACCTTTCGGATGACGCTGCGCAGGGCGTCCTGTGCGAGAATGTCGTAGCGGATATGGTCTTGGGCCATCAGATTCCCGTCTTTCTTGAAACTCAACTGTTACACTGCATGCCGAGCTGCACTTTATGCCATTGGCGCAAACCCGAGGAAAGACCCGATACCCCGAGTCATCGCAACATCTATAGACCATTTCGAAAGATTGGAGAAGGTGAAGGCTTCTGTTGCCAGGTGCCTTCGGACCCCGCCTTACGGTGCGAACCGGAAGGACTTGATTTGAAGTGTCACACTGCGATTAAGCAGCGAGACGAGCTTCCGCATAGTTGTCGTTTGCAACTACAAGTTTAGCCCGATAACGGTGGTACAATGCCGAGCAAAAAGTCGATCTTTACGCCCTTGTCGATCCTATTTCGCCCCCATCAAAAGCCGGTCACGCTTGGTTTCGACCGGTTTTTGGTGGAGGCGCCGGGTACCGCCCCCGGGTCCAATGGGTTTATTTCACCGCCTGTTTATCACCATAGCCGCCCGAAGACGGCACGATTGATATAGGTGTTTCCCTTCCGCATGAAAAGGGCTTTGCGGAAAATACCTGTCACAATCCTCCTGGGGATATGAGGGACAAGCGGCTTTAGGATTTGGTTCGCGGCCGGCTTGCGCGTAATTTACCGGCAAACGAATCGGCGGCGACCACCATGCAGCAATATCTCGACCTTCTCAGCCATGTGATGGAGCACGGTTCCGACCGCGGCGACCGGACGGGCACCGGAACGCGATCGGTTTTCGGCCATCAGATGCGCTTCGATCTGTCGAAGGGCTTTCCGGTCCTGACGACCAAGAAGCTGCATTTGCGTTCGATCATCCATGAACTGCTCTGGTTCCTCAAAGGCGACACCAACATCGCCTATCTCAAGGCCAATGGCGTCAGCATCTGGGATGAATGGGCCGACGAGAACGGTGAACTCGGCCCGGTCTACGGCTACCAGTGGCGTTCCTGGCCGACCCATGACGGCCGACATCTCGACCAGATCGAAGGCTTGCTCCAAGGGATCTGGAAAAACCCGAGTTCGCGCCGGCACATCGTCTCGGCCTGGAATCCGGCGCTTGTCGAGGAGATGGCGCTGCCGCCCTGCCATTGCCTGTTCCAGTTCTACGTCGCCGACGGCAAGCTCTCCTGCCAGCTCTATCAGCGCTCGGCCGATATCTTCCTCGGCGTGCCATTCAATATCGCCTCTTACGCGCTGCTCGTGCTGATGGTGGCGCAGGTCTGCGATCTGAAGCCGGGGGATTTCGTCCACACGCTCGGCGATGCTCATATCTATCACAATCATTTCGACCAAGCCCGCGAGCAGCTGACACGGCGGCCAAGGGCATTGCCGCAGATGAAGCTCAATCCGGATGTGAAAGACCTTTTTTCGTTTAAATTCGAAGATTTTGAGCTTGTCGGTTACGAAGCCGATTCAAACATCCGAGCGCCGATTGCGGTGTGACTAGGATGCACATACCATTGTGACGCTTTACCGCTTGAGTTGGCGTCACCGACAATGTCGTGATTGTTTTTCCTTTTCATGTCTGACATGAAGCCGCCCAAGAGTTGACAAAATTGCTTAGCCCAAAGGGTGCGTTTAGTGTCTGGAAAGTCTCGTGCGAAAATGCCATCAGCCGTGTCGGTTGTGGCAAGAAGTTATCCAGATAGAATCATCGGCATCGATAACACCTTGCCGTGGCGTCTTGGTACTGATTTGAAAAATTTCAAAGCTCTGACGCAAGGTAACGCTATAGTTATGGGGCGTAAAACTTTTGAGTCGCTTGGCAGGCCGCTGCCAAATCGTTTGAATATCGTGCTTTCACGAGAAAAAATTGCAGATACAGACAATGTAAAGTGGGCTCAAGATCCTGAAACGGCGCTTCTGCTTGCTGATTTTTATTCTATATGCAAAGGAAATAAGCAATTTTTTGTAATAGGCGGCGAAAAAGTTTACTCTATATTTGACGACTACATTAATAAGATATTTTTAACAGAGGTTTTTTGCGGGCCCATAAATGGTGACGCGAAATTCGACTTCGATTTCCCCGTAGACGAATGGTTCTATCGGTTTGAGAAGGAATTCCCCAAATCGCCCGTTGATGAATTCCCCTTTCGCATCTCTTACATGGTCAGAAGAAAGCAGAAGCATCGGGATCGGATGATTTCTGAATTCAAGACTAGAAACCCATTGTTTGACGGAAATTGGGAGCTTTACACTCAGGAGTTGTCGCAAAAGGCGGAGCAGGAAGTCGAGTATGCGCAGTTAAGCTTCATTGAGCGCTTGGGGGGCTGATGGCCTGTTGCGGTCTTTAACTGCATAAACCTGCGGCAAACTGAACTATTTTGCCGCATTTACGGTGAACTTGGATGCGCTGCGTTGAAAGCGGTTCGCCAGATACCTATAACGGGTTCACGTTGCGACCGGCGCCTCTCGCGCGACGGTGCGGCTTGGGAGTTTTAACAGAAGAGGTATTGATGCCCTGGAGCAATCAAAATGGCGGCGGCGGCCCATGGGGCGGCGGCGGCGGCGGTAACGGCAACAACAAAGGCCCGTGGGGCCAAGGGCCGAACCGTCCGCGCGGCGGCGGCGGTGGCCGGGGCAATGGCGGGCCGCCGGACCTCGAGGAAATCCTGCGCCGTGGCCAGGACCAGTTGAAGAACGTCGTTCCGGGTGGCTTCAACGGTGGCGTCGTCGTGATCGGCGCGCTTCTTGTGCTCGGCTTCCTGCTGATGAATTCCATCTACACCGTCCAGCCGGACGAGCGCGGCGTCGAGATGCGCTTCGGCAAGCCTAAGGAAGAAATTTCCATGCCGGGGCTGCATTTCCATTTCTGGCCGCTCGAAACGGTCGAACTGGTGAAGATCACCGAGCAGCAGCAGAACATCGGCTCGAAATCGGGCGTCGGCAACCAGGCCGCGGCCGGGCTGATGCTGTCGGGTGACCAGAACATCGTCAACGTCCAGTTTTCCGTTCTGTTTTCCGTGACCGACCCGAAGGCCTATCTCTTCAATGTCGAGGATCCGGCTGACACCCTTCAGCAGGTCTCTGAAAGTGCGATGCGTGAAGTCGTCGGCCGTCGTCCGGCCCAGGACATCTTCCGCGACAACCGCCAGGCGATCGCCGCCGACGTGAAGACCACCATCCAGGCGACCATGGATACCTACGGCGCCGGAATTTCGGTCAATACCGTTGCCATCGAGGATGCGGCGCCGCCGCGCGAAGTGGCGGACGCGTTCGACGAAGTGCAGCGCGCCGAGCAGGACGAGGATCGCTTCGTCGAAGAGGCCAACCAGTACTCCAACCAGGTTCTCGGTCGCGCCCGCGGTCAGGCCGCGCAGAATCGTGAAGAGGCGGCGGCCTACAAGGGGCGTGTCGTCAAGGAAGCGGAAGGCGAGGCGCAGCGCTTCATCTCCGTCTACGACCAATATGTGAAGGCGCCGGACGTGACCCGCAAGCGGCTCTATCTTGAGACGATGCAGGACGTTCTGGGCAAGTCGAAGAAGGTCATCATCGACGAGAAGGACGGCCAGGGCGTGGTGCCCTATCTGCCGCTCAATGAAATCGTCAAACCGGCCACGACGACCGGAGGGGTACAATAATGAACAATCGTATCCCCTATATCCTGATTGTCTGCGCCATCGCGCTGATCGGCATCTATTCGTCGGTTTTCGTCGTCAATGCGCGCCAGCAGGCCATCGTTGTCCGTTTCGGCCAGATCAAGGAAGTGAAGAGCGAGCCGGGCCTCTACTTCAAGCTGCCCTTCGCCTTCATGGATGCCGATCGCGTCCAATATGTCGAAAAGCAGGCCCTGCGATTTGATCTCGACAACATCCGTGTCCAGGTTTCGGGCGGCAAGTTCTATGAGGTCGATGCCTTCGTCGTCTACAAGATCGCCGATGCGCGGCGTTTCCGCGAGACGGTGTCCGGTGACCGGGAATCGGCCGAATCGCGGCTTCGCACCCGTCTCGACGCGTCTTTGCGCCGGGTCTACGGTCTGCGCGGCTTTGAATCCGCACTGTCCGAAGAACGCGCCTCGATGATGCGCGAAGTGCGCACCGACCTGAAGACCGACGCCGAATCGCTGGGTCTCAACATCGAGGATGTCCGCATCCGCCGCACGGACCTGACACAGGAAGTCTCGCAGCAGACCTTCGACCGAATGAAGGCTGAGCGACTGGCGGAGGCCGAACTGATCCGTGCCCGTGGTAATGAAGAAGGCCAGCGCCGCCGCGCCATCGCCGACCGTCAGGTTGTCGAGTTCGTTGCGGAAGCCCAGCGCGATTCGGAAATCCTGCGAGGCGAGGGCGAAGCCGAGCGGACCCGTATATTTGCCGATGCCTTTGCCCGCGATCCTGGCTTCTTCGAGTTTTATCGCTCGATGACCGCCTATGGTGCGGCGATCGGCAGCCCGGACACGACGCTGGTCCTGTCGCCGGACTCGGAGTTCTTCCGGTATTTCAACAATTCGGACGGAACGCCGAAACCGGCAGCAACCGCACCTGCGGCGGCAAACTGAGCTGGATCATGAGCGATTTTCTGACAGGAATCGCATTTTTCCTGATAATCGAGGGGCTGGTGTACGCACTGGCCCCTTTGGTTTTGGTGGAAATGGCAAAGCGGCTGCCGGACATTCCGGAACAGCATTTGCGTATTTTCGGACTGGTCTCGGTCGTTGCGGGCGTTGCGCTCGTGTGGTTGTTGCGAGGATAGAGAATGACACACAAACTGCTCATCCGTCTGGTGGACGCGGAATATGCGATCACGCGGCTGACGATCGGCACGCCGCTGCCGGAATGGCTGATGGGACAGGGCTTCTGGGCCGTCTCCAGTTCGAGGGAGGAGATGACGCTGGTCTGCCGCGCGGCCCGCGTGCCTTCCAGCATCCAGTCCTCCGGCGGCTGGCGCTGTTTCCGGATCGAACAGCACTTTACCTTCGATGTGCCGGGCATCCTTTCCTCCGTTCTCGGTCCGCTTTCGGCGGCCGGGGTCGGCATCTTCGCCAACTCGACGTTCAGCACCGACTACGTCTTCATCATCGGTTCCGATCTCGACAAGGCTGTCGCCGCACTGAAGCAGCACGGCCACGAGATCATGACCTGAGATACAGCGCCGACTTGCTCGGCAAGCAGGCTTCGTTGACGAAAAGATGACTGGACGCTTCCCGAAACCGCCTTATCTTCGCACCAATGATAGCGGTGCTGCGGCGGTGTGCTGAATAAGCCTTCTCCGGCAAACGTTTCCTATCAAGACTATCGCAGGCGGCCTTGTGGCGGCCGTTGCAAAAATTCAAATCGAGAGGACTCCATGGACCTGTCCCACCGTTCGCGCTTCTTCCGTTCCGCCGTTCTGGCGACGGGCCTTGCCCTGTTGGTCACGACCGTTTCGGCGCCGCTGTCCGTTGCGCAGGCACAGGGCGCCCCGACGCAGCATGGACCGGAATCGGTTGCCGACCTCGCAGAAGGCCTGCTGGATGCCGTCGTCAATATTTCCACCTCGCAAAACGTCAAGAACGACGACCAGGCGGTCATGCCGCAGGTGCCGGAAGGTTCGCCCTTCCAGGATTTCTTCGACGAATTCTTCAAGGGCGGCAAAGGCGGCGAGGGCAATGAACGCCAGCGCAAGGTCGAATCGCTCGGGTCCGGCTTCGTCATCGACCCGTCCGGCTTCATCGTCACCAACAACCACGTGATCGAGGGTGCCGACGACATCGAGGTCAATTTCGCCAATGGCTCGAAGCTGAAGGCCAAGCTGATCGGCACCGATACCAAGACCGACCTTGCCGTGCTGAAGGTCGAGCCGAAGAAACCGCTGACGGCGGTGCCTTTCGGCGATTCGCGCAAGATGCGCATCGGCGACTGGGTGATGGCAATCGGCAACCCGTTCGGGCTTGGCGGTACTGTAACGGTCGGCATCGTTTCGGCGCGGGGCCGCAATATCAATGCCGGCCCCTACGACAATTTCATCCAGACCGATGCGGCGATCAACAAGGGCAATTCCGGTGGGCCGCTGTTCAACATGAAGGGCGAAGTCATCGGCATCAACACGGCGATCATCTCGCCGACCGGCGGCTCGATCGGCATCGGCTTCTCCGTACCGACGGAACTGGCGCAGAATGTCATCAGCCAGCTTCGGGAGTTCGGCGAGACGCACCGCGGCTGGCTCGGCGTGCGGATTCAGCCGGTCACCGACGACATTGCCGAAAGCCTGAAGATGGACGTGCCGAAGGGCGCGCTCGTCGCCGGCATCATCAAGGGCGGGCCGGTGGAGAAGGGCGAGATCAAGACCGGCGACGTGATCGTCAAGTTCGACGGTCGTGACGTCCTGGAAATGCGCGATCTGCCGCGTGCCGTGGCCGAAAGCCCTGTCGGCAAGGCCGTCGATGTCGTCATCATCCGTGATGGGAAGGAGCAGACCGTGCAGGTCACGCTCGGACGCCTCGAAGATGGCGAGCATGCCGCAAGCGCTGCAGCAACGCCGGGAGCCGACGAGATCGTTCCGGAAAGCGAAATGGAAGAGGGGACGGATCAGACCGAGCCGCCAGCAGCGGACACGAAGCCCGCGACCGACAAGGTGCTGGGCATGACGCTGACGACGCTCGACGACGCAAGCCGCACCACTTATGGCATATCCGCGGATGTGGAAGGCGTCGTGATTTCTGATGTCGATCCGCAATCCGCGGCAGCCGAACGGCGCGTTGCCTCCGGAGATGTCATTGTCGAGATCGGCCAGGAAGCGATGAAAACACCGGACGATGTATCGGCCCGTATCGAAGAGCTGAAGTCTGCCGGCCGCCGCAACGCGCTGTTGATGATCGCCAACAAAACCGGCGAATTGCGTTTCGTGACCGTGCGGATGGAATAGCGGCGCAGTCCGCGCCTCGGTTTTTCCAAGAATGGTATCGGAGGCGGGCTGGTCAGCCCGCCTTTTCGATATTTAGCCCCAGCGTCCAATCGTTCCGCGACAGGCTGTAGAGAACATGCCGCTTGAGATGCGGATGCGTGTCCGGAACGCGGGGATGGTCGAAATCACGGGCCGGATCGTGCCGCAGGCCAAGCCGCCTCATCACGGCGGTGGAGCGCTTGTTCTTGGCAACGGCGAAGGAGACGATCTCGTCCAGTCCCCGTTCGGCGAAACCATGGTGGAGCAGGGCCTTGCCTGCTTCGGTAACATAGCCCTTGCCCCAGAACGGGAGAGCCAGCCGCAAGCCGATCTCGACCGTGCCGTGCGGCAGGAATGGTTCGAGATCGGTCACGGCAAGCCCGCAGAAGCCGATCGGCGTGTCTCCGTTTTTCAGCGCAACGGCAAAGAAACCCAAGTCTGTCGCTTCGATGCGTTGTCGCGCCTCGTCCATCAAGGCATCCGCTTCTGCCCGTTCGCGCCGGCGCGGAAAGAACTCCATGACCGTCGGATCGGCATTGATCTCAGCGAACAAGGCCCGGTCGGTGTCGAGCCAGTTGCGGATGCGCAGGCGTTCTGTCTCGATCGGTTTCATTGCATCCTCTAGCCGACGAAATCCGTCTTCCGGTATCCCTGGATGTAGAGCAGGGCCGTCAGGTCGGCATGGTCGATCCGTATTTTGGCCTGCGCCGAGACCGTCGGTTTCGCATGCAGCGCAACACCGGCACCGGCAAGCTGGATCATGCCGAGGTCGTTGGCGCCATCGCCGACAGCCATGGCGTCGTCTGTGGTGATTCCGAGTGTGCGGACAATGTCGATCAGCGCATCGACCTTGGCCTGCTTGCCGAGAATGGGCTCGGCGACTTCTCCTGTCAGATGGCCATCCTTCTCAAGCAGCACGTTGGCGCGGTTTTCATGAAAGCCGAGCGTCGCTGCGATGGGACCGGTGAAGACGGTAAAGCCGCCGGAGACCAGAGCGGTGTAGAACCCCTTGGCTTTCATGGTGGCGATGAGTTGAGGCCCGCCGGGGGTGAGCGTGATGCGTTTTGCGATTACGTCCTCGACCACGGCAACGGCTAGGCCCTTCAACAGCGTGACCCGTTCAATCAGGGCGGGTTCGAAGGCGATCTCGCCGTTCATGGCGCGTGCCGTGATGGCCGCGACCTTGTCCTTCAGGCCGACCTCGGCGGCGAGTTCGTCTATGCACTCCTGGCCGATCATGGTGGAATCCATGTCCGCGATCAGAAGTTTCTTGCGGCGCGTTTCGGCGCGCTGGACGACGACATCCACCTTTGCCGAACCGATCGCGGCGCGCAGCCCGGCTTCCGCAGCAAGCGGATCGGCGCCGTCGCGCAGGACGATATCGCAGGCCACACCATCGGCAAGCCAGTACAGGCCAGACGAGGGCACCGCGGATTCGGCTGCCTCCGCCAATCCGGGCTTGAGAACAGGATTTGACGGATTGGCAACAAGCGTGGCAACGAAGGCCATGATAAGAAACCTTGAAAACGGACAGGATGCGATCCTGATAACCGGGCCGACCGCCAGCGGCAAGTCCGCTCTTGCCGTGCGGCTGGCGAGAGAGCACGGCGGCGTGGTCATCAATGCCGATAGCATGCAGGTTTATGACACGCTGCGGGTTCTGACCGCCCGGCCTGCGGAAGAGGACATGGAGGGCGTGCCGCATCATCTCTATGGTCACGTGCCGGCTGGCCGGCATTATTCCACCGGCGAGTGGTTTCGCGATGCCGTCGAAGTTCTGGACACTGTTCGGAGTTCCGGCAGGATACCGGTCTTTGTCGGTGGCACGGGGCTATATTTCAAAGCCCTTGCCGGCGGTCTCTCCAATATGCCGGACGTGCCGGCCGATATCCGCTCCGCCTTTCGCACGCGGCTGATCACCGAGGGGCCGGAGCCGCTGCATGCGCTTCTGGCGCAAAAGGATCCCGATACGGCAGCCCTTCTTCGTCCGGGCGACGGGCAGCGCATCGTGCGGGCCTTGGAAATATTTGCGGCGACCGGCCAATCGATCCGTGTGTTCCAGGCGCGCCAGGGACCTGTCGCGATCGATCCGGACCGGGCGATGAAGGTGATCGTCCTGCCGGATCGGGCAATCCTGCGCCAGCGGATCAACCGGCGGTTCGAGCAGATGCTCGATACCGGCGCCGTGGAAGAGGTGAGGACGTTGCTGGCGCTCGATCTCAAGCCGGAGATGCCGGTGATGAAGGCGATCGGCGTGCGGCAGATCGCAGCCATGCTCGATGGGACGATGTCCCGCGACACCGTCATAGAGACGGCGTCAGCCGCTACGCGGCAATATGCAAAGCGACAGATGACATGGTTTCGCAACCAGCTCGATGAAAGCTGGGAGATCGTTGCCCCGTAACCTGGGATTCACCGTCTTGCTTGACCGGTTTTTGGGGAGTTTTTGCAATGTTGGACCAGCAAGCAAACCCAAGGAAATCTCCATGAAAAGGCTCCCGGTCCAGTCGAAAATTATCAAGTCTGTCTACTTCAGCCAGGAAGACGGTCGCCTGCTCGTATGCTTCAAGAGCGGCGAGGAGCGGCTCTTCGAAGGCGTCCTTGAAGACCAGGCCCTATCCATGGTGACCGCACCATCGCCGGGGCAACATTACATCGAGCATATTCGCACGAAGTTTAAGCGGCTGGCGGCGTAAAGATATTTGATTTTGGTCTGGACGTTTGCCGGTTTCGAGCCACTTATAAGATATCGAAACTCTGGAGGCAGATGATGCGTGACGGTTTTCTGAAAATGAGTGCGATTGCCACGGCCGTGGTGTCATACGCTGTATGCTTTCCGGCGATCGCCGCCGATCCGATCTATGATGCGGAGTCTCCCCGCGTGGTCAGGCATTATCGGGAGCAGCGCCCCGTCCGCACTGCCTATGTGCGCACGACCGGGCTGGAGTGCGGTGACCTTCTCATCAAGTACAGGCGTCCGTACGAGCCCCACTCCGAAATCGTGCAGATCTGTCATCCTCCGATCTATGTCGATACCCGCGTAGCCTATTGATCGCCGCGCGACCAACCGGTTGCACGACTGACCGATATCCCGACATGCCGAACCCCGCCTCATCGGCGGGGATTTCCGGATATGGTTGTGAATGTCCGCACGACGGCGGCTCGTGAGCACGTCATCAGGATACGGGCGATATTTCAGCTCTTTTATAAGGGCGGGTCGGATTTCAATCCGTATTTCTTTAAATATCAGCCTCGGAATGCCGTATCGCATTAACCAGATGTGCAGCTTGTCGTTGCCTCTTTCCAGGATTGTCGCATTAATCGTCCATGGAGGAACTGGCTATGGATGATATACCAAGCTATTCCGCATATTACGAATTTATCGATGATCACAAGACATTCGGATACAAGCGCCTGGACGACGCTGTGATCATATCCGAGCCGTCCCGCTTGCGGCGCGCGCTACACATGTTGTCCGAGTGGTTCGCTTTCGCCCCACACAAAAAGGTCAATCCCGTCGTGAAGAACTCGCGGGTCGTGTGAGCGATTGAGATTCCCGGCTGAATCCTAACTTGATGACTTCGTGTGCCATCCGCAGGCGCCGCGTACCCGCGTTTTGGTTATCTTACGGACTGAGGATCTACTCACGTCCGTCTGCCATGATCGCATGCGCCCAAAGCGACGCGCCGCCCAGCGCGGCTAGGGACCAGGCGCGCTACTTCCGGATAATGCTGCTCAGCGGTTTTTTCAGCAGGCTTTCGCGCAGCGATGGTGCGCGTGCCGGCGGGTCGCCAGACGGGGCAAGCGCCGGAGGATCGCGCAACGGCGTGCGATAGGGATCGGCCGGATGTCTGACGGCCGGATCGTCCGATAGAAGCTGATTGCGGATCTGGTTGAAACGATCAAGCTGCGGATTTGGCGGGCCGTCGGCGCGGGGCAGCATGCCGGAGTTGTAAGGCTCCGGCGCGGGCAGGGATGCCGGCTGCGTCATGCGGGTGCCGATATCGTCTTCTTCCCGGTCATAGGCGTCGTCGATGTCATCCGCCGTCGCCGGCTTCTGGCTGGCAAGGTAGCTCTGCTGGAACCCGGAAATATCCGGACCTGCCATGGCGCGCATGCGGCTGACGATATTGCGCAGGTCGACCGTCGCCGGATTGTCGTCAGTGATCTTCGCGGTCGCGCCGTTGGCCTTCGGCAGCCGTTCCTCGACCACGCGGGTGAAGCGCATGCGCATCGGCACCGCGACGGCCTCGCCGAAGGCGATGGCTTCGCCATTGCCGATCGACGAGATGAAGCTTGTCGTCGATGCCGACGAATTGGAGATTGCCGCGCGGATGATGTCCTGGTCTCGATCGTTGGCAAGGCGCATCGCGAAAACCGTCGAGCATTGCGACAGGATCGTCGGGTCGAGTTCGCCGGGACGCTGCGTGATGATGCCGAGCGAAACGCCGTATTTGCGGCCTTCCTTGGCGATCCGCGCAATGGCCTGCCGGGTCGGCAGGAAGCCAAGAGTGGGATCGGTCGGGACATAGCGGTGCGCTTCTTCGCAGACGACCAGCATATGCACGCCGCCGTTGCTCCAAAGACCGATCTCGAACGCCATGCGGCAGAGAACCGAAGCCACCGAATTGACGACTTCGGACGGAATGCCGGCAAGCTGGAAAGTCGCGATCGGCCGTCCGTCGCCTGGGATGCGGAATATCTTGGCAATGGTCTCGAGGATTGTGTCGGTGATCGTGTTCGAGGAGAACATGAAATTATAGCGCGGATCGTTGATCGCGGCGATCACCTTGATCTTCAGCGAGCGCAGATGCGGTTTCTCGCTGCGACCTTCCAAGCGCCCGATGCGCTCGTCGATCATCGCCAAGAGATCGGCCATGCGATAGGGGACGGGGGTGTCGGCGGTGATCGAGCTCTTTTCCGTCGTGCGGCGCATCAGGCTGGAATCCATCGAGCCCTTAAAGGCCTTCTTGGCGTCCGGAATGACGTCGCGCAGGACGTCAAGTTCCTCTGGCACCGGCGGCCGACCGCGGAAAATGACTTCGGCGAACTCTTCCAGCTTCATCAGCCAGAACGGCAGGTCC
Organism: Hyphomicrobiales bacterium; assembly: GCA_900472785.1. Classification (GTDB taxonomy): domain Bacteria; phylum Pseudomonadota; class Alphaproteobacteria; order Rhizobiales; family Rhizobiaceae; genus Pararhizobium. The sequence continues at coordinate 135,920 of UCJH01000025.1, forward strand.
AGCGTATCGGTATCGATGACGACCGCGAGATCCGGAAAGGCGGCGGCAAACTCGTTGTGCGGATCGAGGATCAGCACGCGCAGCTTAGGGTCGCAGGCAATCGCCTTGTTGAGCAAGAGCGACACGGCGGTGGATTTGCCGACGCCGGTGGTGCCGACGATGGCGAAATGTTTGGACAGCATCGAGGGCACGTGGATCGCCGCATCGAGCGTCTCGTCCTGCGTCAGCTTGCCGATGATGCAGGTCTCGTCCTTGCCGGTGTCGTAGATGCGGGCGAGATCGGCCGTGCGGATGCGGTGGGCGATAGCACCGAGATAGGGATACTGGCTGATACCGGCGGAAAATTCCTCGCGGCCGCTCGGCGCAACATAGACCTCGCCCATCAGTTCGACTTCGATGCGGAAGAGGTTGTCGATTTCCTCGCCCCAGTCGTTCGTTGCAGTCTGCATCGAATAGACGAGGGCGACGACACGGTTGTCGCCGACGGAGATCGAAATCAGCCGACCGACTGACCAAAGCTCCGTCAGGGACGTTTCGCCACCTTCCGCAAGGGCGGCGATCGTCGCGCGCGCGCCGCTGCACGCAACGACGCGGCCGAGAAAGCGATTGCCACGCTTCAGGGTGTCACGCCGCTCCTGCTCCCCGGCGCTTATCGATGTATGAAGCTCATTATTCAGCAAACGCAAAACCTCTGCATATTAAAGGCGGAGCTTAGCGCAAGGGATTTAATAAGACGTTTCGGGGGCTTGCATGTTTCTGTATCGTTTCAAGTCCCGTAAGGCCGCGACGGGAAAATTCGTTGACGGCCCGGATGTTTGCGTCTATCAATCCCAGCCATGAAAAAACTCTTTGCAATTCTTGTGGTGGGACGGCGCATGGGCAGGGTGGTGTAACCATCCGGCGATAGCCACCCATGCGCGATACGAGGCTCCTGACGGGGCCTTTTTTTATGCCTTGAAACCAGCTAATCACCTTCGGAAAAACGCAAGTCATGGACGGAAACAGGCCAATGAGCGGGACAGACACACAGACGACAGGAAACCAGGCGGCAGGAAGCCAGATGACGGGCGCGGAAATCGTCCTTCAGGCTCTGCGGGACAATGGCGTGAAGCACATCTTCGGCTATCCCGGTGGCGCCGTCCTGCCGATCTATGACGAGATCTTCCAGCAGGAAGATATCCAGCACATCCTCGTCCGCCACGAGCAGGGCGCCGGTCACATGGCCGAAGGTTATGCGCGCTCGACCGGCAAGGTCGGCGTCATGCTGGTGACCTCCGGTCCGGGGGCGACCAATGCGGTGACGCCGCTGCAGGACGCGCTGATGGACAGTATTCCGCTGGTCTGCCTGACCGGCCAGGTCCCGACATCGCTGATCGGCTCGGACGCTTTCCAGGAATGCGATACGGTCGGCATCACGCGCCCCTGCACCAAGCACAATTGGCTGGTCAAGGACGTCAACGAACTCGCCGGCATCATCCATGAAGCCTTCCGTATCGCCCAGTCCGGTCGTCCGGGTCCGGTCGTCGTCGATATTCCGAAGGATGTCCAGTTCGCCACCGGCATCTATACGCCGCCGTCTGCCGTTCCGATCCAGGTCAGCTATCAGCCGAAGACGCAGGGCGACCTGAAGCGGATCGAGGAGGCCGTCGCTTTGATGAAGTCGGCGCGGCGTCCGGTCATCTATTCCGGTGGTGGCGTCGTCAATTCCGGGCCGGAAGCCTCGCAGTTGCTGCGGGAGCTGGTCGAGCTCACCAATTTCCCGATCACATCGACGCTGATGGGCTTGGGTGCCTATCCGGCATCCGGCAAGAACTGGCTCGGCATGCTCGGCATGCACGGCACCTACGAAGCCAACATGGCGATGCACGACTGCGACGTCATGGTCTGCATCGGCGCGCGCTTCGACGACCGCATCACCGGCCGCCTGAACGCGTTCTCGCCGAATTCCAAGAAGATCCATATCGACATCGACCCATCGTCGATCAACAAGAACGTTCGGGTCGACGTTCCGATCCTCGGCGATATCGGCAATGTTCTGGAAGACATGGTTCGCCTGTGGCGGGCGTCTGCCAAGGACGCGGACAAGACGCGTCTGGAGGAGTGGTGGACCGGGATCGCCCGTTGGCGCGGTCGCAACTCGCTCGCCTACAAGATGAGCGACGACGTCATCATGCCGCAATACGCGATCCAGCGTCTGTATGAGCTGACCAAGCATCGCGACACCTACATCACCACGGAAGTCGGCCAGCACCAGATGTGGGCGGCGCAGTTTTATGGGTTCGAGCATCCCAACCGCTGGATGACCTCGGGCGGCCTCGGCACCATGGGCTACGGCTTCCCGGCGGCGATCGGCGTCCAGGTCGCCCATCCCGACAGCCTCGTTATCGACATTGCGGGCGATGCCTCGATCCAGATGTGCATCCAGGAAATGTCCTGTGCCGTCCAGCATAACCTGCCGGTCAAGATTTTCATCCTGAACAACCAGTACATGGGCATGGTCCGCCAGTGGCAGCAGCTGCTGCACGGCAACCGCCTGTCGAACTCCTATACCGAGGCCATGCCTGATTTCGTCAAACTGGCGGAGGCCTATGGGGGCGTCGGCATCCGCTGCGACAAGCCGGCCGATCTCGATGGCGCCATCCAGGAGATGATCGACAGCCCCGCGCCGGTGATCTTCGATTGCCGCGTCGCCAATCTCGCCAACTGCTTTCCGATGATTCCGTCGGGCAAGGCGCACAACGAGATGCTTCTGCCGGACGAGGCGACGGACGAGGCGGTCGCCAACGCGATCGACGCCAAGGGCCGTTCGCTGGTTTGATGAAATAGGAAAGAGACAAGACAATGAACGCACATCTTCAGCCGACCGGCTCGGCCTATTTCATCGCCAAGGAAACCGAAAAGGCGGAGAACCATACGCTTTCGGTTCTCGTCGATAACGAACCGGGCGTACTTGCCCGCGTCATCGGCCTGTTTTCCGGCCGCGGTTACAATATCGAGAGCCTGACGGTCTCCGAGACCGAACACCAGTCGCATCTGTCGCGCATCACCGTTGTGACGCGCGGTACGCCGCATGTGCTGGAGCAGATCAAGGCACAGCTCGAACGGATCGTTCCCGTTCACCGCGTCGTTGACCTGACGGTGCGCGCCGCCGAGCTTGGCCACGATCGGCCGATCGAACGCGAAGTGGCGCTGGTCAAGGTCAACGGGCAGGGCGAAAGCCGGGCCGAATCGCTTCGGCTGGCCGATGCCTTTCACGCAAAGGTCATCGACGCCACGCTGGAACATTTCATCTTCGAAATCACCGGCAAATCGTCCAAGATCGACCAGTTCGTCGCGATCATGAAGCCGCTCGGCGTCATTGAAGTCTGCCGCACCGGCGTCGCCGCCATGAACCGCGGCCCTCAGGGTATGTAAGACATGTGGCCGATGATCCGAGTTCTGGCGGCATCGGCCATTTTCGCTTTCTGCGTCACGACGGCGATAGCAGCCGGTCTGCAGACGAATGTCGCGCAAGATGACCGTTCCGGCGTGCTCGATATCGTCGGCGCGCAGGCCGAAGCAAGCGACGAAATACAACCGAACTTCAAGACCTGCCCGGCTGATATCGCAGATGTCTCACGTCCCCTGTGGCGCCGCTTCGTTGCGGAGGAAGCGGTCGACCGCAGCAAATGCGAGGCGGATATCCGAGCCTGCTACCGCTCCTGTATGGAGGAACGCAACGCCAGCGCCTGCTTGTCCCTCGGCTACACGCTGGAAGCTGCCGAACCCATCGTGACCCCGCTTCGGGCGCAAATGATGTATGCTCAAGCTTGCGCTGCAGGTAGCAGCGGTGGCTGCACCAACCGGGGAGCCGGCATTCGCAACGGACAGTTTGAAGGCGACCCGATACTGAGCGCCGATCCTAAGGAACTGTACGGCTGTTTGCTGCGGACATTCGCCGTGACCTGTGGCAAGGACGATGCATGGGGATGCACGATGCTCGGCCAGTCCTATCAATATGGAGAAGGCGCCGCTGCTGATATGCTCGCGGCAAAGCGCTTCTATGAAAAATCCTGTTTTATTGCTGAAGATTTCGCTGCCTGTGATTTTGCACGCAGGCAAATGAAGGATTTCGAATAGCGCTCAGATCATCTCCAAGGGCACTTTCTGGACCGGCGGCGGGAAGGCCTTGTCGAGGATGGTCAAATCGTCCGCGGTCAGTTCGATCTCGATGCTTCCACGGTTTTCCCGCGCCCGTTCCGGCATGCCGGTCTTCGGAATGACGATAACGCCGGGATTGCGGATCAGGAAGGCGAGCGCGACCTGGGCGACCGTGGCCTGATGCGCCTTGGCGATGTGGATCAGGTCGGGGTGACGCAACAGCCGGCCTTCGTCGAGCGGCGAATAGGCCATGATGGGAATGCCGGCCGTCTGGCTGTTTCGCAGCAGGTCGTGCTCGATACCGCGGCGGGCGAGATTGTAGAGCACCTGGTTTGTGGCGACATTGCCACCGTCGGTCACGCCGCCGAGTTCCTCCATGTCATCGGTGTCGAAGTTCGAGACGCCCCATTCGGCAATCTTGCCGGCGGCCTTCAGCGTTTCGAAGGCCTCGACTGTTTCTGAAAGCCGGTAGCGTCCGCGCCAGTGCAACAGGTAGAGATCGATCCGATCGATGCCGAGCCTTTTCAGGCTGGCCTCGCAGGCCTTGACGGTCCCTTCGCGGCTGGCATTGGAGGGCAACACCTTGCTGACGATGAAAGCATCGTCACGCCGGCCCCGTATCGCTTCCGCCACCACCCGTTCCGCGCCGCCATCGGCGTACATCTCCGCCGTGTCTATCAGCGTCATGCCAAGATCGAGACCATGCCGCAGGCTCTTGGCTTCGTCGGCGAAGGTCCTCTTGCTTTCGCCCATATGCCATGTGCCCTGACCGATGACCGGCACGGCTTGACCGGAGGGGAAGGCGGTCGTGGGAATAGGCTCCGGCATCGATATTCTCCTTAACTGTGACGAATGTTCTAGAGGCGGCCGATGTTTCATTTATGGCATATTCTTCAAAGGCAAAGGCCTGGAAAAGAGAAAGCATGCGTGGTTCCGGCTTTTTGTCACCGTGACAAGTTTGATCTGGCGGAAGAGAATGGGTCAATTATGCTGACCTAAATTTCGGGAGGATTCCATGCCGTATGACACGCTTCTGGCGTTGATCCTGTTTGCCTTCACGACGTCGATCACGCCGGGGCCGAACAACATGATGCTGTTCGCATCGGGTGTGAATTTCGGCTTCATGCGGACGATACCGCATATGATCGGGATCGGAACCGGCTTCCTGTCGCTGTTGATCGCGGTCGGGCTTGGTCTTGGCGCGCTGCTGCATTCGGTGCCGCTTCTTTACACCGTGTTGAAGTTCACCGGTTGCGCCTATCTGATCTATATCGCCTGGAAGATCGGCAGTTCGCGCAGCCTCAGCGATGGCAAGACGGGTGCCATGCCGATGACTTTTCTGCAGGCCGCGGCCTTCCAGTGGGTCAATCCCAAGGCCTGGGTCATGGCCGTTTCGGCAATGGCCACCTATACCAGCGAAGGCAATTACCTGATGAGCGTTGCGATTGTTGGTGTCACCTTCGCGGTCGTCAACGTTCCCAGCGTTTCGACCTGGGCGGGGTTCGGCTCGGCGCTCCGGCAGTGGTTGTCCGATCCCGTGCGGCTGAAATGGTTCAACATCACGATGGCGGTCTTGCTCGTCGTCAGCCTTTGGCCGATGTTGCGCTAGCGATGCGGGAATAGGTGGGACACAGCGTGCCGGGCTTCATCATATCGATCATTACCGGGATCCTGTTCGTCACGGGCGCACTCGCCGTCGTGTTCAGCTGTTATGCGCTGGCGCGCAGGGTGCTGGCGCCCGGAGCGGAAGGCGACAGAACGCACGATGCCGCCGGGACGATCGCCGTGCGCATCGCCGCCCTGCACGGACTGATCCTTGCGCTGGTCTATGCGCAGGAACTCGACGACTACAAGGGCATCCGCAACAACCTGATGGAGGAATCAGTCGCCATCGCCGACGTCTACAACGATGCCGGACGCTATGGCGGCCCCCTGGTCGTGCCGGTTCAGGAGGGGCTTGCGCGCTATCTGATGCTGGTCGTCGGCGAGGAATGGGAGATGCTCGGCCATCGCAAGGGTCTCTCGTCGAAGGCCTGGGCGGAATGGGACGGGGTTTACGACAGGCTTCTCGACCTGACGCCGGCAACGGATCGGCAACGCTATCTCGCCGAGCGCATGCGCAACCGCATCACCGAGGTCGCCCGGTTCCGGCAGATCCGCGAACAGACTGCCGGCGGCGGGTTCAGCGGCCTGTTCTGGGGGCCGGCACTGATCGGCCTGGCGCTTCTGGCGATCCCCTTCTATGTCTACCGTCCGACGCGAACGCACCTGTTCCTGCTGTCGATCTTCGGCGCCTATTCCGGCGTCATTCTCTTCTTCATCTTCGCCTTTTCCAATCCGTTCGAACAGCCCGGCAAGCTTGAGCCGCGTCCGTTTTTGAACCTGCTGGAGGGCGATATCGGCAAGAGCCTGCCACCGGATTAGGGGTTGAAACAGTCCGGTTCATAATGGCCATCGAGGAAACCATGCAGCACGACGACGATCATCACCACGACCACGACCACGACCATGAGCACGACAACCGTTTCTCCGAGATGCAGGCACGGGTGAGGGCGCTGGAAACCGTGCTGACCCAGAAGGGTCTCATCGATCCGGCGGCCATAGATGCGATCGTCGAGACCTACGAAACGAAGATCGGGCCGCGCAACGGCGTCCGTGTCGTCGCCAAGGCCTGGACCGAACCCGATTTTGCCGAATGGCTGAAGAGGGACGCGACGGCCGCGATCGCCAGCCTTGGCTATACCGGTCGGCAAGGCGAGCATATGCGGGCGGTCTTCAACACTTCGGACACGCATAACCTGATCGTCTGCACGCTCTGCTCCTGTTACCCCTGGACGGTGCTCGGGCTGCCGCCGGTCTGGTATAAAGCACCGCCGTACCGGGCGCGCGCCGTCATCGACCCGCGCGGCGTACTGGCCGAATTCGGTGTGACGCTACCGGAAACGATGAAAATCCGCGTCTGGGATTCGACAGCGGAATTGCGCTATCTCGTCATCCCTGAACGGCCGGATGGCACGGAAGACCTTGACGCAGCCCAACTCGCCGATCTGGTGACGCGCGACGCGATGATCGGCACGGGCCTCGCACGGCTACCGGAGATGGCGCGATGAACGGTCCGCACGATCTCGGCGGCCAGCACGGGCTGGGGCTCGTCGCGCCGGAGAGGGACGAACCGATCTTCCATGCGGAATGGGAGAAGCGGGCACTCGGCATTACCCTGTCCTGCGGCGCTTTCGGCGCCTGGACGATCGATGAAAGCCGGCACGCCCGCGAGAACCTGCCGCCTGCAACCTATCTCTCGGCCAGCTATTACGAGGTCTGGACCCGGGCGCTGGAAAGGCTGCTGGAGCGGCACGGGTTCGTCTCGGAGGCGGAACGCGCCACGGGGCGCATGCAGGAAAAGGGAGCCGAGCCGAAGCGCGTGCTGACGGCAGAGATGGTGCCGGCCGTGCTCGCGAGAGGCGGCCCGTGCGACCGGCCGCTGGACGCGCCGGCCGCCTTCTCGGTCGGCGAACGGGTCCGGACCAGGAACTTCAATCCCGAAACCCATACGCGCCTGCCGCGCTATGCAAGAGCAAAGCGTGGCACGATCGAGGCTGTGCAGGGAACCTACGTTTTCCCGGACGACAATGCCCATGGAAAGGGCGAAAACCCGCAATGGGTGTACACCGTGGTTTTTGATGCTTTGGAAATCTGGGGCGAGGGCGCCGATCCGTCGCTGACCGTTTCGATCGATGCCTGGGAGAGCTATCTTGAACGCGCATGACACAAAATCGCTGCTGATCCTGTCGCCCGGCCTGCCGAAATCGCGCGAGGGCGAACCGGCTTTCGCGGAGCCATGGCAGGCGGAAGCCTTTGCCATGACGGTTCATCTTCATGAACGGGGCGTGTTCTCGTGGAGCGAGTGGGCGGAGGTTCTGTCCCAGGAACTCTACAAACCGGGCCGCAGGGCGGATGCCGCCGACTATTACGACTGCTGGGTCGCGGCTCTTTCGCGTCTGATCACGGAACTGTCGATCACCTCCACCGCCAATCTCGAGATGCTCACCCGGAAATGGCAGCACGCGGCCGAAGCCACGCCGCACGGCAAGCCCATCCGGATGGAAAATGCATCTAACCTTTAGGCGGCGGTCCCGTCAGGGCTTTCCGTCCTCCGGCTTTTCGTGACCTCCGGCTTTACGAGCGACGAAACGGGCAAGCGAAGGACCGCAGGCCATGATGATCAGCAGCCGGGCCGTTTGCAGCGCCATCACGAAGGAGACGTCGACATTGCTGGAGGCGGCGATGATGGCAATCGAATCCATGCCGCCGGGACTTGTCGCGAGATAGGCCGTCAGGGCGTCGATGCCGGCAAATTGCGTGAGCAGGAAAGCGAGAAAGCCGGAGAACGCCATGAGAAAAACGATAGACAGAACGATCGGCAGCAGCGCGCGGCGCGCATGGGCGAGAATGGGGCGCGTAAAGCCGAGGCCGATATTCCAGCCGAGCATGGCGTAGCTCACTGCGAGAAGCCATTCGGGCAGTTCGATCGTCAGATAGCCGGATGTGCTCAGGGCCGTGCCCGCGACGAAGGGCACGAGAAAGATACCGGCCGGAATTCGCAGGAGCCACCCGACGACAGCACCGACCGCGGCCAGGACCAGCGTCTTGGCGAAGGCAATGACTTCGATCGCGCCAAACCAGACGATCGTCGGCGTTGCCGTGTCGCTTCCCACCCAGAGATGCGCGACGATCGAGGCAGCCGCAGCAACGCAGACCACCCGCAGATACTGCATGAAGGCGACGAGCCGGGTGTCGGCGCCAAACGCATCCGCCATCACCAGCATGGACGTGGCGCCACCTGCAGACGTGCCCCAGATCGCCGTGGTGCCGGGGAGGATGTTCAGCCGGCTCAGCGTCCACCCCGACAGCGTGCTCATGGCGATGACCGACAGGACGATGCCGAGAAACAGTGGCCAGTTGCCGAGAAAGGTCGAGAATATCCCGCCATCGATCGCACCTGCGACCATCATGCCGATCAGGGCCTGGGCGCAGAGATAGGGCGGGCGGGGCAGGCGGATCGTGCCGCCGTTGATGCCGACGATCGCCGCCGAGACCATTGGGCCCATCAACAACGCAGCCGGCAGTCCAAACAGTTCCAATACCGTCGAAAGGCTGCCCGACAGAGCCAGCAGCAGGATCCATTGAACGACGGGCGATTGGCGGCCGATGCCCGATGCGACGGGTGGGGGCGGCATTTCGGAAGGATCGGGCGTCACGCGGGGGTTCTTTCGGTCGGGTGGGCGTTCGACGGTGCCGGAAAAGTGCTATCACGGCAGGGAAGCCGACGATATGTGTGCTCTGTGGCTGTTTCTGACGGTTCGAGGTGGATTTTTTGATGGCGGCGGGCCGGCCCGGGTGAGGCAACCGTCTGCGAACGACCGCGGATCCGGCTGCTCGGGGCGACAGGGGCGGGCGAATCGGGCAATAGATCGCTGATGGAATTTGCACCCCAACAGGACGAGGCTCTCAAGGCCGTTTCGCGCTGGCTGAAGGAAGGCCGCTCCCCGCTTTTCCGGCTTTTCGGCTATGCCGGTACCGGCAAGACGACGCTCGCAAGGCATTTTGCCGAACATGTCGATGGCGAGGTGTTGTTTGCGGCCTTCACCGGCAAGGCTGCGCAGGTCCTGCGCTCCAAGGGCGCGACGAACGCGCGCACGATCCACTCGCTGATCTACCGCCCGCGTGGCGAGGAAGAGGTTTCCGATGAGGAGACCGGCAAGACTTCGGTGTCGCCTATGTTCTCGATCAACCGGCAAAGTCCGGTCGCCAAGGCGGCGCTGATCGTCGTCGACGAATGCTCGATGGTCGACGAGGCGCTCGGCAAGGATTTGATGAGCTTCGGCACACCGATCCTCGTGCTCGGCGATCCCGGACAGCTGCCGCCGGTCTCCGGTGGTGGTTATTTCACCAACGAGGAGCCCGACTACCTGCTGACGGACATTCACCGGCAGGCCCGTGACAATCCGATCATCCAGCTTGCCATGCATGTGCGCGAAGGCAAGGAAATCATGCATGGTGACTGGGGCACGGCGCAGGTGATCTCCAAGAACGAAGTGACGCAGAGCTTGGTGCTGGATGCCGACCAGGTTCTGGTCGGGACCAACAAGACGCGGCGGCGCTACAATATGCGTCTGAGGGAGCTGAAAGGCTTTGCGACCGAATATCCGCAATCGGGCGATAAGCTGGTGTGCCTGCGCAACGATCCGTCCAAGGGCCTGCTCAACGGCTCGCTCTGGCAGGTGATGACGTCATCGAAGGAAACGGTGAAGCCCGGCATCAACCTGATGATCCGGCCGGAAGATGACGACATGGACAGGGGTGCCGCGAAAATCAAGCTGCTGAAGGCGGCTTTCGAGGATGTCGAGGGCGAAATCCCCTGGTCGACACGCAAACGTTATGACGAGTTCGACTATGGGTATGCATTGACGGTGCACAAGGCCCAGGGTTCGCAATGGAACAATGTCGTCCTCTTCGACGAGAGCTGGGCGTTTCGCGATACCCGCGAGCGCTGGCTCTATACCGCGATCACGCGCGCGGCCGAGACGCTGACCATCGTTCGATAGCGCAGGCTTTCAATCCGCCGACACATGGCCCAGCAGAACGGCCTTGGCGACCGCCTGGAAGCGGTTGTGACCGTTGAACTTGCGGATGATATCGGATTCCAGGGTCAGCACCGCGGTGAGGTCCATGTCCATCAGCGCCGCGATGCGGTTCGCCGGATAGCCTTCCGCCATGAAGCCGAGACATTTGATCTCGATCGGCGACAGGTGGATGCGTGCCGCCGGTTCCGCGCCCGAACCATCGCCTTCCGCCGCCGATTCAAGCAGTTCACTGATGCGTTGCATCTGGCGGCGCAGGATCGATTGTTGGGCGGCGAGTTCGCGCTTGCGGGCATGCAGCGCCGTTTCGAACAGCTGGTCCGCCTCGGACTGACTGCGGGTTTCGGACAAGGCGTCCATGAGTTCCTGGATCGCGGAGATCGGCATGTCGATCTCCCGGCAGGCATTGATGACGGTCATGCGGCGGATATCGTCGAGATTGTAAACGCGCATCGGTCCGACGCGCTTGGCCGAGAGCAGGCCCTTTTCCTCGTAGAAATGCAAGGTGCGATGTGTGACGCCAAAGGCGTCTGCCATATCGGCAATGGCAACCTGATGCTGTGCGATCGTTCCGGGCAAGGGCAGATGCGGCAGAAAGCCGCCCGTGCCTTGCTGGCCCAATGCGACCGGTTTCTTCATGTCTTGCATTCTTCCATTGCCCCCGATTGCAGTGAACCTGCGTCCGCCGGAGGGAACCGATGCCCGAACGGGACCGACAAAAGAGCCGCCCCGACGGATTATTCTGAAAGATTCCAGAATCCTGCCTGCCCCAAAAATGCACTTCTGCCACTTGGACGGATACGCTGAACACTGTGCTTGCCTGATGAGCAACCAGGCCGATCTCCTCACTTGCAGCTTCACGGTATACGCGCGCGGCCAAGTTGAAAAGTCAGTAACATTAGGGATAAAATACAGCATTCTGGCATGTTTTTGTCAGTAAATACGAAATTATTTGGCAAATTCTCGTATTTACTGCCGAAAACCAAGATCTTCAACGATCCAGAATGCCCGGTAACGCACTGGCATTGATCACGAACGTCAGGCCTTTGCGATGAGCGGGCGATATTTTTTGCTGGCAGGCATTTGCGACTTGAAACGTCTCTTTCGTCTGGAGCCGTCGGTAGGCATCGGTGCTGACCATGCAATCCATCAACGTGCTTTGAATGTTTTTCTTCGAGGAAAAACGAAAGATGTCTCCGCGCACGGACAGGACGCGGGCGGCGAGGGAAACGCTTTCAAAAAGGATATCGCTCTTTTTTGCCAACCGCTCGCTGCCGATGAAGTCGGTGCGCAGCTTTTCACCGGATTTGTCGTTGAAGAGAACGACGACCAGACCGCCCGGCGAGGGATTCTGGGACACTTCCATCGTAAACGACAGCGGGGAGACCTTTCGCGTCTCCGTTATTCGTCGCGTCGGACCACGTGTTGCGGCGATGGTGCTGTAATGCGTCGAGGCGACCCGCATCGCGTCGGCGAAATCCGCAGCATTGCCGGCTGCCGGCCAGGCGGAGCGAATGGTCAGGCTCGGCAACTCGTGGGAAACGCCCGTCGGCGTGAGGATGCTGGCGGCCAGTTTTGCATTCGCTTCGATATTTCCCGTCATGCCTGGGGATGTAAGAGGCGCCAGAAGCAGCAACGGCAGGACGGAAAGAAGCGCAAGCGGCGAGGACAGCGGCGCCGGAAGCCATGCCGACGTTTTCGATCTCCGCATTTTGAGAGGTGGTCGTGGCCGAACATCGGACATATGCGGCGGCGGCGATGAAACGGATGACGCCGCGTGATCGGGTACTGCTGTCCGTCGTTGATATCCTGGAACGTAGGTGCCTTTGGGAATGACGATCTGCCATTCGTCCCCAAGTCCCTCACCAGAATAGTAGGCGGCGAGCAGCTTGCGAAGCTTCCCCGCATGGACGCGCACCAAGGGATCACTGTCGGCATTGAACGCCTGCGGGCGCCCGAAGACATCAATACCGATCGTATAGCCCTTCAGCTGATGTCCGGTTCCTTGCATTTCCTTGGTGACAACATAGCGGAAAAACGCGCGCAGCCGCTCGGAGCGCGCGAACACCGCGCTGGAAAGGATGCGCTCCTGCAAGTTCCGGATCGTCTGGTCGCAGGGTCTTTCAGCCTGTACCATCATCAGCCTTTCACGCCGATCTCGACCGGCTCATTTCGTTCAACCAGGCGGTTGGTCCAACCCATCCGCTCGACCTCTTTTCCGCGCCCTCTGTCAGACAAGACGTGCAAAAAGACGCCGCAACCCATGCTATGACCGTGTATTCTGCCTCGAACCGGTTCCGCTCTCGCGAAATCCGCAGTCGAAAAAATCGTTTGGTCACCGACGTCATCCAAGATCCAGCATCGGCTGTTCCTGACAATCTCCACCTGAGGGCAATACCGATAGGCGCTCCGCATCGCGGACGGCTTCTATCCGTTCGAATCGCTATTAAACCGGATTTCGCGAAGCTTGTCAGGTATGGCGCGTATTAAACTTGAGTTTTACAGGAGGTATTCATTCACGGATTTTCGTCGATTTCACGACCATCGACATGCGCCTTGATTGCAGGCCTATCGGTGAACCGCTAGAAAGATTGCAGCGTTGATCGTCGTTTTCTTTGGAAAGTCCTGAAATGCCTGCAAAACTCTCCGTGAACCTCAATGCAATCGCGATGCTGCGCAACCGGCGGGATCTTCCCTGGCCCTCGGTCACCGCGCTTGGCAGGATTGCGCTGGAGGCCGGTGCCAGCGGGTTGACGGTTCATCCCCGGCCTGACCAGCGCCACATCCGTTTTTCGGATCTACAGCCGATCCGCAACCTGATCGATGATTTCTTTCCCGAGACCGAATTCAACATGGAGGGCTTTCCGAATCCGGAATTTCTCGATCTGGTCGATGCTCATCAGCCGGAACAGGTGACGCTGGTGCCGGACGATCCGTCGCAGGCGACTTCCGACCACGGCTGGGATTTCCGCAAGAACCACAACCTGCTCGGTGATGTGGTCGGCCGCCTGAAGAAAAAGGGTTTTCGTGTCTCTCTGTTTGCCGATGGCGAGCCGGATGAAGAAGCGTTGACGATCGCAAGGGAAACCGGTGCGGACCGGATTGAGCTTTACACCGGCCCCTACGGCGGCTGCTACGACGATCCGGATGCAGCGGCGCGGATTGTCGAGAGGCTCGGCCAGACGGCGGAGGTTGCCATCCGGCTCGGGCTGGAGGTGAATGCCGGCCACGACCTGACGGTTGCCAATCTGCCGCCGCTTGTGGAACGGATTCCGGCGCTGGCCGAGGTTTCTATCGGTCATGGCCTGACGGCCGATGCCCTCGAATATGGGATGGCCGAAACCGTTCGCCGGTTCTGCCGCGCCTGCGGACAAGACGTCTGACGACAACGGAATTCGCATGGGAGTCAGAATCAGAAGGGCTCCGCAGCGATGCGGAGCCCTTCCTTTTTCGTCCGATTTTAGCCGGCGAGAGCCGTCTTATTGGCCTCGAGGAAGCTCGAAAGCGTCGTCAGGGGCTTNNGCTGATATGGTCTTCACGGGTGTTGGCGTCGAAGGACACGATGACCGGGATCATGAACCCGGGCAGGCCGGCGGCTTCGAGGCCCCCTGCAAGCTGCTCGTCGGTGATCTGAACGACCTGCAACGGCTTGCCGGTGGCGGTGGTGACCAGGCTCGCGATCTCGTCCGTATTGAGGCTTTTTGCGCCGGTCAGGGTATAGGTCTTGCTTTCACCGGAGGTTGCGGCAAGGGCAGCGGCCGTGGCTGCGGCGATATCGGCGCGGGCGATGTGGGCAAGCCGGCCATGGCCCGTGCTGGTGAACCATTGACCGGTCGAGAGCGCATGCGGCAGCGACAGGAACAGGTTTTCCATGTACCAGCCGTTGCGCAGGATCGTGTAGGGGATGCCGGTGGCCTTGATGGCGTTCTCGGTGCCGAGGTGATCCGGCGCAAACGGGATGACCGATGTTTCCGGGTTCGGCATCGAGGTATAGAGGAGATGCTTGGCGCCCGCCTTCTTGGCGGCGGCCACGGCGGCCAGATGCTGGCGCAGACGCTTTCCGGCCTCGTCCAGCGCATCCGTCGAGATGATCAGTATCCGATCGGCTCCGGCAAAGGCGGCATCGAGCGATGCACTGTCCTCGAAGTCGGCCTTGCGGGTCTGCACACCCTTGGCGGCATAGTCGGCGAGCTTGGCCGTGTCGCGGCTGACGGCGATGATGCGCGAAGGCTCCGTGCCGGATGCAAGGAGGTTGTCGAGCACGAGGCGGCCAAGCTGGCCGGCGGCGCCGGTGACGAGAAGGGTGTCGGACATCGTAAGTTTCCTTTGGTTTTCAAGCGGACGCGGTTTCTTGTTTCCCGGGCTCGTTTGAGATATGGTTCCGAAATGAGACCTTCTCTTATTTCGTTATCTTCCGGCGGATGTAAAGGAGGCAGTATTTTCTGCGGAAGTTACTTTGAGGGAACCGGGCCATGAACAAGATTGCAGGCAAGATCGACGGCGAACAGGTGATCGTCGTCATGGGGCAGGTGTTTTCGCGATCGAACTGCCCGGTGCGCGACGTCATCGACAATATCGGTGGCAAGTGGAACACGCTGATGATCCTCGCGCTTGCGGAAGGCCCGATGCGCTTCTCCGCCTTGCGTCGGCTGATTCCCGATATTTCGCAGCGCATGCTGACGCAGACTTTGCGCGACCTGCAACGCGACGGCTATATCGATCGGACAGTCTTTCCCACCCAGCCGCCGAGCGTCGAATATCGGCTGACACCGCTCGGTCAATCGTTCCTGAGCCTCGTCAAGCAACTGGTCGACTGGTCCACGGAACACCACGCCGCCATTCGCGCGGCACGCACGGCTTACGACGCCAGAGAATTATAAGCCTATGAAATCTCTGCATATCGGTATCGCCGGGGCCGGACCGGCGGGGCTTGCGTCCGCCCTGTTCCTGGCGCGCGCCGGCCATCGGGTTGAAATCCTGGAGCGTTATGATCGTCCGGCGCCCGTCGGCTCCGGCCTGCTGATGCAGCCGACCGGATTGACCGTGCTCAACGAACTCGGCCTGTTCGAGACGATCCGGGCGCTCGGCAGCCGGATCGACCGTCTGCATGGGGCGGACGCGCTGAGCGGCCGCACCGTTCTGGATGTGCGCTACGATGCGGCGCCTGGCGGGCGCTACGGTCTTGCCGTGCAGCGGGCTGCGCTGTTCGACACCTTGCATGATGCCGTCGTTTCCGAGGGAATTCCGATCCGCACCGGCCTGTCCATCCTGGGGAACGCGCCACGCGGCGATCGCACGGCGCTGATTGCCGCGTCGGGCGACGACGTCGGCACTTACGATCTCGTGATCGATGCGACCGGCGCGCGCTCCGCCCTGATTGCCGGATCGTCGGTCGCGCCGAACGTGCGGAATCTCGCTTATGGCGCCTTCTGGGCGACGCTCGACGGCGGTCATGCAAATTATGATCGGGCAGCGCTCTCGCAGCGCTACGACCGGGCCAAGGTGATGATCGGCGTGTTGCCGGCAGGTCGCGCAAAGCCGACAGAGCCGGAACGGATCGCGTTCTTCTGGAGCCTGAAGGTCGCGGATGCCGAGGCGGTGAAGGCCGCCGGGCTGGATCGCTGGAAGACGGTGATCCGCACCTATTGGCCGGAATGCGCGCCCTTCCTTGACCAGATTCGTGACTGGGACCAGCTGGTGCTGGCGCGCTACGCGCATCGCACCGCGAAACCGCCGTTCGTGGGCAACGTTGCCTTCATCGGCGACAGCGCCCATTCGACCAGCCCGCAACTCGGACAAGGGGCCAATATGGCGCTTCTCGATGCCGCGGCGCTGTCGCACGCGCTTGCGACGGCATCCGATCTTGCCTCTGCACTTCGAAACTACGCTCGGGCAAGGCGCAATCACGTCCTGTTGTTCCAGTTGTTGTCGCTGGTTTTCACGCCCTTCTACCAGTCCGATTCATATGCGATCGCCTGGATCCGTGACCGGCTGGTTTCAACCGTCGCGACCATTCCCCCGGTGCAGCGGCTTCTGGCGTCGATCGTCGCCGGAACGCTGATCGATCCGTTTGCCGCGACCGGCTTGCGCGAACGGGACTGGCTGGATCAGACAATGTCAGATCGCCTGCCGGCCTGAAGGCCGGTGCGGTATCAGAGATCAAGCTGCCAGGTCTGGCCGTTCAGGTCCTTGCCGAAGCTGTTGTGACGTTCTTCCGCGACAAGCACGAAATTTTCCGCCTCGTAGATCCTGCGGGCGGCAACGAGGATATCGTTGGTCCAAAGGGTCATTTGCCGATACCCGGTTTCGCGGGCAAAGTTTACGCAGCTTTTCACCAGCGTTCTGCCGATTCCGAAGCCGCGCGCAAATGGTTCAACGTAGAGCAGACGCAGCTTCGCAACACCTTCGCCGGCATCGACAAGGAAGACCGATCCGGCGATGGTGCCGTCCTTTTCGGCGATCCATCCACATTCGCGGCCGGGTTTGAAATTCGCCAGGAAATCCCCGCCGATTCGGGCGATCAGAGCCTCATAGGCATCGTTCCAGCCATATTCCGTGGCATAGATTTTCATCTGGCGATGGATGATCCAGCCGATATCGCCGGGCGCATGGGGGCGGATCGTATAGGGAGGCTGTCGCTCTTCGTCATGGGCAAGCAACGCGGAAATCGTCGTCATCGCCTCGCCCATCGACTTTTGCTGCGCGTCGGATAGCCCTTTCAACTGTTCCGCAATCTGCCGGCGCGAGCGGTCGGCAAGGTCGGCGGCTTGCGCGCGGCCTTTTGCGGTCAGCCAGATGCTCTGGCTGCGTTTGTCGACCGGGTCGGGCCGCGTGGTCAGCAGGCCTTTTTCGCGAAACGCCTTCAGGGTGCGGCTGAGATAGGCGGTATCGAGCTGCAGGTCTTCGGCGATCTGCTTGGCAACCGGCGTCGGCCGGGCGTTGAGCTCGAACAGGATGCGGGCTTCGGTCAGCGAATAGGGGCTGTCGAGAAAGGCCCGGCCAATCAGGCCGAGCTGGTTGGTGTAGAAACGATTGAAGGCGCGAACGGCTTCGATCGTCTCCAGATGGTCGTTCAAATTCGCATGATTCGTCATCGACAAGGCCCCCGATGGGGCCTTATCCGCCATTTAGTTGACCAAGTCAACTAATTCAACCCCAATCAAGCGGCGTTCTTCGCCCGCGCTGCGGTCCCGTCGAGCGCGAAGTCGACGGCGGCATTGGCGTGCACGGCTGTCGAATCGAAGCCGGGCAAGGGGAGGGCCGTCGGATCGAGAATCAGGCAGATTTCCGTGCAGCCGAGGATAACCGCGTTGGCTCCTCCTGCTTTTGCGTCCTCAATGACGCGCAACAGCGCGTTGCGTGAGGTATCGAGGATCTTGCCGGCGCAAAGTTCGTTGAAGATGATGTCGTGCACCAGCGTGCGGCCGTCCGCATCCGGAACCATCATCTCGATGCCATGGCCGGCCATGCGGTCGCCGTAAAAGCCGTGTTCCATCGTATAGCGGGTGGCCAGCAGCAGCGGACGCTTGATGCCGGCGGCCTTCAGGCTGCTTGCGGTTTCGTCGATGATGTTGATCAGCGGGATGCTGATCGACGCCTGCACCGTGTCGGCGATCAGGTGCATGGTGTTGGTGCAGATCAGCACGCAATCCGCGCCGGCTGCTTCGAGCCCGCCGGCAACCTCCGACAGCCGCCGTGCGGCATCGTCCCAGCGGCCGGCCTTCTGCATATCGACGATGGTCTGGAAATCGACGGAATGCAGCATGACCTCCGCCGAATGCAGTCCGCCCAGACGCGTGCGCACGGCTTCGTTGATCATCCGGTAGTAAACTGCCGAACTTTCAAAGCTCATCCCGCCGATAAGGCCGATCTTGCGCATGTCCCGTCTCCGTCTTCCATTGCTTGTTCAATGGATGAAGTATGGTGGCTGGTCGCCGAAAAGTCTCGGCTTTCTCAAGTGACATAAGGCTGCTTTGCGCCTATCAATTGCATGATAGCTGCATTTGGCAAACATTTTTTGCGCGATGCTTGCTTGAGACGGGAGGAGTATGGCGTGCTTGATGATAGGGACAGGAAGATTCTGGCATTGCTGCAGGAGGATTCGAGCCTTTCGGTCGGCGATCTCGCCGAGAAAGTGCATCTTTCCGTTTCCGCCTGCTCGCGGCGCATTCAGCGGCTGGAAGACACAGGTTATGTCGCACGCCGCATCGCCGTGCTCGACCGTGCCCGCATGGGCGTTCCAACCACAGTTTTCGCGCTGATCAAGACCGCGCATCACGCCGATGACTGGATCGAAGCCTTTCGCAAGGCGATCAGCGATATTCCGGAAATCGTCGAGGCACACCGGCTGACCGGCAATTACGACTACATCCTCAAGGTCGTCCTGCCCCGTGTCGAGCATTACGACGTCATCTACAAGCAGATCGTTCGCAAGGTCGAACTCTTCGACGTCTCGGCATCAATCTCGATGGAGGTGCTGAAGAGCGGCATGGCGGTACCGGTGGGATATGCCGAGTAGATCGATGCGCGGGTTCAAAGCCGCAGGGTAGCCATGCCGATAGCGCAGTTGTGCACGATCACCGAAGCATAGAGACTG
Organism: Hyphomicrobiales bacterium; assembly: GCA_900472785.1. Taxonomy (GTDB): domain Bacteria; phylum Pseudomonadota; class Alphaproteobacteria; order Rhizobiales; family Rhizobiaceae; genus Pararhizobium. The sequence continues at coordinate 155,297 of UCJH01000025.1, forward strand.
TCTCTTCAGAGAAGGAGATGCGCGTATGGCCCTGGACAATCTTCATCATGTCGTCGTTGTCGGCGGTGGATTCGGCGGATTGCAACTCGTCAAGGATCTCAAGGGTTTGCCTGTCCGCATCACCCTGATCGACCGGCGCAACCATCATCTCTTTCAGCCGCTCCTCTATCAGGTCGCGACCACGCTTCTGGCGACCTCGGAAATCGCCTGGCCCATCCGGCGGCTTTTCCGTGACCGCCCGGAGGTGACCACGCTTCTGGCAGAGGTCGATGGTGTAAACGCTGCGGCGAAAACCCTGACGCTGTCCGGCGGCGACGACATTTCCTATGATACGCTGGTTCTGGCGACCGGCGCGACGCATGCCTATTTCGGTCGCGACGAATGGGCACCGTTTGCGCCCGGACTGAAGACACTGGAAGATGCCACGACGATCCGGCGGCGCATGTTGCTTGCTTTCGAGCAGGCGGAGCGGGAAATCGACCCTGCAGTACGGGACGCGTTGCTGACATTCACGATCGTCGGCGCCGGGCCGACCGGCGTGGAGCTTGCCGGCATCATCGCAGAACTCGCCCATGTGACCTTGCCGCGGGAGTTCCGTAATATCGATACGCGCAAGACTCGGATCATGCTGGTCGAAGCCGGATCGCGCGTTCTCGCTGGTTTCGCCGAAGAACTTTCAGCCTATGCGCACAAGGCTCTGGAGCGGCTGGGCGTCGAGATTCACCTTGGCGAGCGGGTAACCGATTGCAGCGCTGCCGGCGTGATGATCGGCGAGGCATTCATCGGCAGCCGGACGATTGTTTGGGCCGCCGGCGTCGAAGCGTCACCGGCCGCCGTCTGGCTGGGCGTACCGGCGGATCGGGCCGGTCGCGTTATCGTCGGAAAGGACCTGAGTACGCCGGGATTGCCGGAAGTCTTCGTCATCGGCGACACGGCATCCGTCCTGCAGGAAGACGGCAAGCCGGTCCCCGGCATCGCACCGGCGGCCAAGCAGCAGGGAAGTTATGTCGCCAAAATCATCAAGGCGCGCTTGATGCAGAAACCGGTGCCGCCATCCTTCCGTTACCGGCATCAGGGAAGTCTGGCGACCATCGGCAGGCGTTCGGCGATCATCGATTTCGGGCGTTTCAAGCTCACAGGCGCACTGGCATGGTGGATATGGGGCATCGCCCATATCTATTTCCTCATTGGAACGCGAAGCCGGTTCGCCGTGGCCTGGAGCTGGCTGTGGATCTATCTGAGCGGTCAGCATACGGCACGGCTGATTACCCAGAGGGAGACCGTCGTACCCCCGTCATCGAATGACAGTGGCACATAGCGTTTTGAGCTTCATTCCGGCGAGGGCAGGGCCGCATCGTTTTCGCATTTGGACAGGGCCAGTTGCCGGAAGGAGAGGATTTCGGTGATCTTTCCTTCGGCGCTGTCGGTTTCGACCGACATGCAGGCGCAGGCATAGCCGTAGCTTCCGTTTGTGGCGACGTAATCGCGCTCGGAAATGTCCGGGATGATGTCCATGCCGGGCGGGCCGTCCTCGTCGCCCTGCGAGCGCATCACCCACATGCCCTTGTTGTCGGTCAGCCACCAGTTGCCTGGCGTCGGGTTCTGCAGCCAGCCGCAACGGGTTTCCTCGGCAAGTGCGGGGCCGGCTGTCATCGTCAGGGACAGAAGCAGTGCTGCGGCAAGGTTTTTCATGTCGTTTCCCCGATGCGTGTCAGTTGTTGATGCTGATGATGGCCCAGTGCGTCTCGCTGCAATCGGCACTGTCGCAAATGCCGGCCATCCACAGCGCGCCGTTGGCCAGGCCGACACCGTCGCTGTTGACGATCAAATCGCCATATTGCTGCTTGGAAACGGCATTCTGCGTTTCCTGCATGACCAGCGTCGCGTAATTGTCCTGCATGTCCTTCGACGACAGGATGTCATAGGTCTCGCCATTGGCGTTGACGGTCAGCGGATATTCTCCGAGATCGGAAATCGTGACGGGATCGCCGTATTTCATCGCTTCCACAATCGTTCGGAAAGTCTCATCGAAGCCCTGCGCATTGCCGTGCAACTCTTCGATGCGGGCATAGACTTCCTCCGACGATTGCGCCAAGGCGGGAAGAGCGGCAAAAGCCGTCATGGACGACAGAAGCGCGACAGCGGCAAAACGGAACATGAAACCTCCCACGAAACAGACAGTTCTTATATAGACGAGCAAGCCGGTGTTCGTCAGGGAACAAATGCAATACCCGCAGGCGCGCGGGTTCCATTTTCGGTGGAATGTGCAGGATCGCCCGCCGATCGGCAATCCGGCTTCACGCGCGGGGCATTTTAAGAGCGCCCGACTGATTTTTCGGCCGATGCACCTTGACCCCGCAAAGTCTTTGCGACATAACCGGAACCGTACCGTACGGTACTTCAAGGAGTTTATCGTTTTGCTTGCCGCCCACCAGTCCCAGCCGGAGTTTTCGCCGCGCCAGAACGCTGTTCTGGACAGCGCGCTGCGTTTGCTGGTGGAGGGCGGCGAGAAGGCGCTGACGACGGCGGGCGTCGCACGCGCGGCCAACTGCTCGAAAGAAAGCCTCTACAAATGGTTCGGCGATCGCGATGGCATCCTGTCGGCGATGATCGGTTTTCAGGCAAGCAAGGTCCGGACTTTCGACGAACGCTCGGAGCGGCTGACGGTCGATAGCCTGCGCGCCCATCTGGTTGTGTTCGCGCGTGACCTGCTCGACGTTCTGTCGGGTGATGTATCGCTGGCGCTCAACCGCCTTGCGATCGGCCAGGCGAGCCGCGACGGCTCCAAACTCGGCCAGATGCTGCAGGAGCACGGCCGCCGCCAGATCGGAAAGCGGGCAGGCGCCTTGCTCGATGCCGGGCGCCGGGCAGGCCTGTTGCATTTCGACGATGGCGAGGAGGCCTATGGCACGCTGTATGGCCTGATCATATCGGACCTGCATTTGCGCATGCTGCTCGGCGAGGACATGAGCCGGGCAAAACAGAGTTTCAGCCTGAGGGCGGAGCGGGCAGTCGATGCCTTTCTCGCACTTTGCGGCTCGAAAAGAGATACGGCGAAGCCTTGAGCGTCGCCGGAACACCAAAACGGACAAGCAAAGGGAAGGAAATTACAATGCGCGTCTATTACGATCGTGATGCCGATCTCAACCTCATCAAGTCGAAGAATGTCGTCATCGTCGGCTACGGCTCCCAGGGTCGCGCTCATGCCCTGAACCTGAAGGATTCCGGTGCGACCAACGTCGTCATTGCGCTCAAGGCCGGTTCCGCCACCATCAAGAAGGCCGAAGCCGATGGCTTCAAGGTCATGACCGTCGCCGAAGCCGCCAAGTGGGGCGACCTCTTGATGATGGCGACCCCGGACGAACTCCAGGCCGACATCTACAAGGCCGACATCGCCGGCAACATCCGTGACGGCGCAGCCATTGCCTTCGCACACGGCCTCAACGTTCACTTCGGCCTCATCGAGCCGAAGGACACGCTCGACGTCGTCATGATCGCACCGAAGGGCCCGGGCCACACCGTTCGCGGCGAATATCAGAAGGGCGGCGGCGTTCCCTGCCTCGTTGCCGTCGAGAAGAACGCGTCCGGCAATGCGCTTGACCTTGCTCTCTCCTACGCCTGCGGCGTCGGCGGCGGCCGGTCGGGCATCATCGAGACCAACTTCAAGGAAGAGTGCGAAACCGACCTCTTCGGCGAACAGGTCGTTCTCTGCGGCGGTCTGGTCGAATTGATCCGCGCCGGCTTCGAAACGCTGGTCGAAGGCGGTTATGCGCCGGAGATGGCCTATTTCGAGTGCCTGCACGAAGTCAAGCTGATCGTCGACCTGATCTATGAAGGCGGCATCGCCAACATGAACTACTCGATCTCGAACACTGCGGAATGGGGCGAATACGTCTCGGGTCCGCGCATCATCACGGCAGAAACCAAGGCTGAGATGAAGCGCGTCCTCACCGACATCCAGACCGGCAAGTTCACCTCCGACTGGATGCAGGAGTATCGTTCGGGTGCGGCTCGCTTCAAGGGCATCCGCCGCATGAACGACAACCACCAGATCGAGGAAGTCGGCGCCAAGCTGCGCGGCATGATGCCGTGGATCGGCAAGAACAAGCTGGTCGACAAGGCCAAGAACTGATTTCTTGTTGCGCAGCAATATAACGTTGCTGCGCTTGCGAATACTTCAGGCCGGAGAGAAATCTCCGGCTTTTTCTATGTTCCGCATGGAATAATTAGGAACAATTGCCGTTTTGGCGTATTCTTCGCTCAGGAGGATACTGCCATGTCAACATTCTTCTACCATTTCGCCGCATTCGATGTCGTCATACTGGGAGCCATTGCGCTTCTCGTGGCCTGCAGCTTCTACGGAAAAGGCGAAGCCTAGGGCCATCCCGGACTGACAGTACTGTTGGATGCAAAGAATTGCCTCCGCCAACAGCGGCGCTGAGCGCAATGGAAGCCTTGGCGGATATTCGTGCGCCTTTCGCGCCGGCTGCGGGACAAAATCTCCCCGATTCGAGCGCTTGTCAGCTCACAATGGTGCGCGCGGCAAAATTAACATGCCGTAAATACAGCATGGCTGCGGATCGCGGTACCGGAGCTTGAAATTCCAGCCTCTTTGCTGTAAAAATAGGTCAGTATTGTTGACTAAAATCCGCGCTCGTGGTTTTGTCGCAGTATAAAATCAAAAACCGAGGAAACATTTTCATGCTGGATTGGGAAAGCATATTCGCGACGCGTTCGAGCCGGATGAAGGCTTCGGAGATTCGCGAACTGTTGAAGCTTCTGGATCGTCCCGAGATCATCTCCTTCGCTGGCGGCATTCCCGACCCGGCGCTGTTTCCGGCCGAGGAATTCAAGACGGCCTATTCCGGCATTTTCGGTGGCCCGACGGTGAGCGCCGCCCTGCAATATTCGGTCAGCGAAGGCTATCTGCCGTTGCGACAGTGGCTGGTCGGCCAGATGGCGGCGATCGGCATCCCCTGCGAGCCGCAGAACATCCTGATCACCTCAGGCTCGCAGCAGGCCCTCGACTATCTCGGCAAGCTCTTTCTGTCGCCGAACGATACGGCGCTGGTGACCTGGCCGACCTATCTCGGCGCGCTGCAGGCCTTCAACGCCTATGAACCGACCTATGACCAGCTGACGACAGCGGGCAACCGGACGCCTGCATCCTATCGCCAGGCGGCAACCGAGGCCGGCGGTCGCGTCAAGTTCGCCTATCTTTCGGCCGATTTCTCCAATCCGACCGGCGAAACCGTCGGTCTTGAGGATCGCAACAGGCTGCTCGATCTGGCTGATGAACTCGACATCGCGATCATTGAGGATGGCGCCTACCAGTCGCTGCGCTATGACGGCCAGCCCGTCCCTCCGATCCTGGCGCTCGAGATCGCCCGCAAGGGCGGCATCAACGATACGCGCACGATCTATTGCGGCAGTTTTTCGAAGACGCTGGCCCCCGGCCTGCGCGTCGGTTTCGTGGTCGCGGCCGAGCCGGTGATCCGCAAGCTGGTGTTGATGAAGCAGGCTGCCGACCTGCATTCCTCGACCATCAACCAGATGGCGATCTGCGATGTGGCGGAAAAGGGTTTTGACGCGCAGGTTTCGAAGATCCGCTCGGTCTACAGCCAGCGTCGCGACAGCATGTTGAATGCGCTTGCCGCGCATATGCCGCCCGGCACGACCTGGACGAAGCCAGAGGGCGGCATGTTCATCTGGGTGAGGCTGCCGGCCGGCATGGACGGCGCGACGCTTCTGGCCAAGTCGCTGGAAACGGCCAAGGTCGCCTTCGTGCCGGGCCGCGCCTTCTTCGCCGACGGCTCCGGCGCCAACACGTTGCGCGTCAGCTTCTCCTGCGCCAACGATACCATGATCGAAGAGGGTATCTCCCGGCTCGGGCGTCTGGTGCGCAGCGAGATGAGTGCGCTCGCAGCCTGACTTAAGTCTTGTCTTCGAGGCAGGTAACCGCCGCCTCGAAGACGAAGTCCGGCAGGACCTCGAAGGCATAGGGCGCGTGGACACGCTCCCATTTCTGATGATAGTCGCGCCCCCAGGGGCCGATATTGACGACCGGATAGGACAGGAGCCCGTCCGGCGCGTCATCGACGAAGGCAGGCACCGGCGTGTTCGCCGCAAGCAGTTCGACCTGTCCCATATCCGGGCGATGGCCAAAAAAGCTCATATCCGAAATTCCCGCAAAGAACTGCTTCGTCCGGATGCTTGTCCTGTGGCGTTTTTCGATGGTTCGTGCGGCGGTCTGAAGGTTTTGTTCAAACCTTCTTCCGGTCTCTTCCAGGCCGTCGAGATGCACCATCGGATAATGCAGCGTGCTGAAACCGATGATGACCGCAGGTCCTTCGAGGCCGGCCTCTGCCACGAGCGCCGACACGAGACTGCGGGTGGTGGCAAGCGGGTCGTCGCCGTCAGACAGCGCCGCAGCCAGTGCTGCGAGCCGTTCAAGCGCCGACGGCCCACCGCGATCGACGGCCATGGTTTTGAGCGCATCATAGGAAAGAACGCGGCCCTCAAAGGAAAGCGCCCTTGATAGTCCCTGTCGCTCGAAAAACTGCTCGCCGTTGTGGCGCTGTGTTTCGAGAGCCGCTGCCATCGCCTTTTCAACGACGGCCTGAAAATCGGTGAGGAGTTCGGCCGGCGTGCGGCGATGAGTCAGCCAGTTGAAGGACAGCCAGACATGGGCCGGCGTCGTGACCTCGTAGCCGTGACGCACGTCCTTGGCTTCAAGGCAGACGGGGGCAGGCGAGACCTCGCCATGGGCCTCGTCGCAGAGCGCGCTATTGGTCTCGACCGCCCGCATGATCTCGGCGGCGATCAAATGCGCGCTGACACCGTCGAAGGCATAGCCCGCATGGGTGGGGCGTCCGACGACGAAGGCGAAGGGCGAGAACTTGCCGACCGAACCGAGATAGATGGCGCGGCCGTCCGCTCCTTCGCCGTCGTCGCTGGTGGCATCGAGATTGATTCCGCCGACGATATCCAAATCCCATCGGCGCGCAATCGCAGGCAATGCATCGCGCAGGCTGCGCATGCCGCGCGAACGGTTTTCCTCGTCCGGCGTCGCGGCCAGCAGGATATTGCCGATGGGCTCCTCTAGTCCCGCAAAGCGCTCCAGCGCCGCGATACCGGCCGCGACGCCGCTCTTCATGTCGAGCAGCCCGCGCCCGGCGAAGAAGGCACCGCTTTTGAGATCGGCAAGCGCGCTCTTTTCGACGCTGTTGCAATCCCTGGCAGACAGTTCGCGGATCAGCGCCTCGGTCAAGGGTTCGGGGTCGCAGGCAAGCGGCGCCAGCGTGCCATAATTGGCAATCGACACCGTATCGAAGTGACCGGCAAGCACGATGCAGCGCCGACCCTTGCCGCGTGCGAGAGCAAGAACGTTCTGCCGGGCCGGCGTGCCGTGGCTGTCAATGGCGAGCAACTGATCCGGATGCGCCTTGAAATAGGCGGTCGCGGCCAGCAGATCGAAAAGCCGGCCGGAAAAAGCGGCTTCGCCGTCGCTTCCCGTCACGCTCGGCCAGCAGGTCATTTCGATGGCAAGCTCCGCCGCACGGTTTGAAAGCGACGATAACTCGGGACCGGTCGAGGATGTCATGCAAGGGAGCCCTTTGATGTGCGCGGACGAATAAGCGCTGTGACGGCGTCTGATGCGCGGTGGCTGGATGCGACCCGATACATCGTGCCGAACCATAACCAGCCCGGCGATGAAGCGAAATGGCAATTTTATGGAAATTTGCTCGCTATTCTGCGCATTTTGCTATCATGATATGCCGAAATGACAGGGAGAATTCGTTGGACACGATCGATCGGCAATTGCTAGCCATTTTGCGGATGGATGGCCGCGCCTCCGTTTCCAAACTTGCAGAGACCCTGAAGATTTCCCGCGGCACGGTTCAAAACCGCATCGAGCGATTGACGAGTGAAGGCGTTATCGCCGGGTTCACCGTTCGCGTCGCCGCCGCCGAGGATCCGCATTCGGTTCGTGCCGTGACGCTGATCGAAATCACCGGCCAGAAATCCAACGCTGTCATCAAGGCCTTGCGCGGCATTCCGGAGATCCGGGCGCTGCACACGACCAATGGCGCCTGGGATCTGGTGGCGGAAATCCAAACCGAAAACCTCTCGGAATTCGACCGCGTCCTGCGCCACGTCCGGGCGCTGGACGGTGTTTCGAAATCCGAAACCAGCCTGTTGCTGAAGACGATATGAAGGAGCGATGTCTCTTTTTCTAAAGGTAGGGATCCAGCAGCGAGAGGTCGGCTTCGCCGAGGCGATCCGTCGCGGTGCGGACCTGGTGCCAATAGGGATAGAGCAAGGGCGGGATGCTCACCTTGTCGAGATGGCTGCGTTCGTCGGCCGTTAGGACAAGATCGGCAGCGGCGAGATTGTCTTTGAACTGCTCGGGCGTGCGCCCGCCGATCACTACGGAAGTCACGCCCTTGCGGCCGATCAGCCAGGCAAGCGCCACCTGCGCCGCCGAGACGCCGCGGTCGGCGGCGATCGAGACAAGCGTATCGACGATGGCCCAGAGCCTGTCCTCGTCGCGTATCGGCGGCTCGTCCCAGCCCGCCAGCTGCCGCGAGCCTTCCGCCGTCTTGTCGCGCCGGTGTTTGCCCGAAAGCAGACCGCCGGCAAGCGGGCTCCAGACGAGTACGCCAAGGCCCTGGTCGATCGAGATCGGTAGCAACTCGTATTCCGCGTCGCGGGCTTCCAGCGTGTAGTGAATCTGCTGGCTGACGAAACGCTGGCGGCGATCCTTTTCACTGACGCCCAAGGCCTTCATGATATGCCAGCCGGAAAAATTGGAGCAGCCGATATAGCGCACCTTGCCGTGGCGGACGAGCATGTCGAGCGCCTCCATGGTCTCGTCCAGCGGCGTCAATCCGTCCCATTCGTGCAACTGGTAGAGATCGATGACATCGGTCTTCAGGCGCTTCAGGCTGGCCTCGCAGGCTCTGACCAAATGATGGCGCGATGCGCCGGCGTCGTTCGGCCCGTCGCCTATGGGAAAGCGTGCCTTGGTCGCGATCAGCACGCCATTCCTAGGCGTGCCGCCGAGAATGTCGCCGATGATCTCTTCGGAAACGCCGTTCGAATAGACGTCCGCGGTATCGATCAGATTGACGCCGGCATCGAGGCACATGTCGACCAGTCTGCGAGATTCGTCGACGCCAAGGTCGCCGACGGTTTTGGCCCAACCCTTGCCGCCCATGGTCATCGTCCCCATGGTCAATGTCGAGACTTTCAGGCCGGAGCGGCCGAGCAGGCGATAGTCCATGATCTTTCCCCAACAGATTCGCTTGGGCTCAAGGTAGGACTATCGGCGAGAAAGGAAAGCAGCGGGGGCCGCTTTCCCGGGCTCCGCATCTTGAAAAACTCAATCGCGCGCCAGAACGATCAGCCGGTCTTCGGCTGTATAGAGCAGTTTCTCGGATTTCATCGGATTGACCACGACACCGCCGAGATTGCGCGGATCGGCGTCTTCGGCCCGCTTGCGGCGGTAGCCGATCGCCACTTCACCACGCTTCAAGGCGGCGAGGCAGATCGTATAGAAAGTGACCGGCTGGTCGATGGTGACATAGTCGCTGATCGGACGCATGTAGATTTCCGAGCCGTCCTCGTCGAGCAGTTCGTCGAAGATCGCCGCCATATGTTCGTTCTCCGACGCCTGCGCCAGCATCAGGCTGACCAGCTTGTTGCTGACGACGAAATCGTCGGCGCGGGTGACTTCGGCAAGCTCGCGGTTGCGCACGTCTGTCATTTCACTGACGACGCTGATATGGCGGCCGGCGGCTTCGGCGATCTTGCGCAATTGAAGAAGGGTTACCAATGTGCGGGTATCGGCCGGCTGCGGCGCCATGTGGTCGCTGTAGCCGAGGACAAGGACGTGGTCGTAGCTCGGTATGTCCAGCGCATCGAGCGCCGCCCGGTTGCTGGTGTCGATGACGCGGTAGTCCACCGTCATGTTGCCGTTGGCGACGCCGAGTGCGGCGATATCGGCTTCCAGCTCCGGCGTGTCGGCAGCGATGGTCAAGAGCGAGCCCGCCGCCACATAGCGCGAAAGCTCGAAGGTGATCATCGGGCCGCGGCGGTTCCAGCCGAGGATCAGCGTCCGTTCCGGGCCGGGTTCACGATGCGGCGCCGGCAGGATGGCGTCTTTTTCGATGCGAATATCGGCGTTTCCGGCGCGGATCGCGGCATCGTCTTCGGCGATGATGATCGCCCGTTCGCCGGCCGCAAAGATGCGCCCGGGTGCCGGATTGAGCTGCACGAGGCCTTGGTCGTCGCAGACGCCGATGAGCGTCGAGTTCTCATAGGCCATCACGGCGGCGGCAAAGGATTTGCCGATGATATCGGGCTGCTCGATCGTATAGATCTCGCAGCCGTCGAAATCGAGCAGTTCCGAATAGACGCCGCTGAGACCAGACTGGCGGCTCGAATGCACGACGATGCGCGAGATCAGGTCATCGGCAAGGATGAGCTGAAGCTCCTTGCCGCCGACGATGCGGGCGACATCGGCATTGCTGCCATCGCGGATTTCGGCGGCGATCTGATAGGGTTTTGCGCGCCGGTTCGGAGCATTGACGAGGGCAAGCACGCTCTTGATCACCTGGGAATCGGCATCGTCGCCCTCCGGCGACAGGACGATGACCGAGCGCGAGGTCTGCGGATTAACGATGTTCAGGTCATAGAGGTCGGTCGGATCGCCGCTGCGGCAGATGATTTTTGTGTTTCGCAGATCGCCGACCTTGGTGGCGATCTCGTCCTCCATCTCCACCTTGTCCTTGGCCGCCATGATGACCACGCGGGGGCGCTTGCGGCTGGTATTGGCAATGACGAGTTCGGAAATCACGTCGAAGATCGACGGCGACCAGTTGAGGATGATCGTATGATCGCTTTCGAGCACCTGCGAGCGGCCCTTGCGAAGCTCGTCGAGCTTGCCTTCGAGACCCGAGCTCAACACGCCGATCAGGGCGGAGAAGACGAAGATGCCGGCGATGGTGACGAAGAGCGAAACACCGCGGAAGCCCCAGCCGACGTCGCCGCCCATGGCGCCGGCATCCATTGTCCGCATCAGCGATTCCCAGGCGCCTTCAATGAAGCTGACCGGTTGTCCGCCTTCGGGCGCAATCTGCGTCAAGGCCAGAAACAGCCCGGCCGCAACGATGACAACCAGCGAGACGACCGTCAGCCAGCCGATCAGCGCGATCGGACCAGCTGCCATGCTCTTGTCGAACTCGTAGCGCAGGCGCGCGCGCCAGTTCGTCCCCTTGCCCATCATTTCCCCCAAACTGCCGTCGATGCCTAATTTTAATCAAGTCGCAGATATCGCCAATCGTATCAACAGTTTTGGCGGCGATTGCCGGGTTTGACCCATTTATGTCCATGGTTCGAACGGTTGGGGAGCGCCGCTTCAGAGGCTCTTAAACTCTTGTTAACCAAGATTTCACCAGTGCGCCCTAAAGTCTGCTGCAATGCGGGGAGTTCGACATGGGTTTCAACGGCAAAACACTGCATCACCAGTTTTATTACTACAATGGCGAGACCGCCTACGGCCCGGCATCGGATACCCTGATCAAGGGAACGACGACATTTGCCGGCCTGACCGTCAAGGGTTCTCTGCAGTACACGTTGACCGTCAACGACACGTCGATCGGGTTTGACTTTCACAATACGCTGCTCTGGAAAACCGGCTACATGGATTTGCTGACAGGCAAGACCACGCCCGTTTATTTCAACGGGCCGGTGTTCGAAGATCTGAAAAACAAGATCGAGCCGATCATCGGCTTTTCCCTGACCACCAACATCAAGGGCATCGATGCCGGCGACATCCGTTTCGACGAGAACAGGATTTCCGTCGATCTCAAGGGCGCTTCGACATTCGAGGAGTCCTATCTCTGGCTCGACGTCGTGTTCCAGCGCAAACCCAACGACCCGATCATCTTTCACGCGAAGAACGACAGCGTTTTCGTGCGTGGCGAAAACGGTGCGGACCAGCTGTTCGGGGGCAGGGGCGACGACATCTTCGAAGGCGGCAAGGGCAACGATATTCTGAACGGCAGGTCCGGTCACGACATCCTGTATGGCGGTGCGGGACAGGACGATCTGTATGGCGCGACGGGCAAGGACACTTTCGTGTTCAAATCCGTGACGGAGCTTGGAACCTCGAAGACGGCGACGGACACCATCTTCGACTTCACCGCGGACGACAGGATCAACCTGTCCGGTATCGACGCGAACACGGGCGCTGGAGGCAACCAGGCTTTTCTATACATCGGTACGAAGGCTTTCTCCGGCAAGGCGGGTGAGCTTCGTTTCGAACAGAATGCGTCCGATACTTACATCTACGGCGACGTCAACGGAGACAAAAGGTCAGACTTCGTCCTGCATCTGGATGACTCGATCGCGCTTTCGAAAGGGCTTTTTGTCCTTTAATCCTGCGTGTTGATGCAGCCCTGCCACATCACGAAATCCGTTTGTGCGTGCTTTGCCTCGTTTCGCAGGCCGTTCACCGAGGGCAGGGCGCGTGCCGGCTCGGCCCCTTTACTCAATGCTGCTCAGTCCCACTGAAAAGAAAAACCGCACCTCTTTCGAGGTGCGGTTCTGTTGGACGCCGACCGGTATGGGGGATGACGGGCCCGCGGCTTTGGCGTCGATTAACGGAAGAGCGACAGAATGTTCTGCGAGTCCGAGTTTGCGATCGAGAGTGCCTGGATACCGAGCTGCTGCTGGGTCTGCAGGGCCTTGAGGCGGGTCGATTCTTCGTTCATGTCTGCATCCACCAGGCGGCCTACGCCCTTGTCGATCACGTCCATCAGGTCGGCCATGAAGTCGTCCTGCATCGAAATGCGCTTGTTGGTGGCGCCGAGCGTTGCAGCAGCGTCCGTCATGCTGGTGAGCATGGCGTCAACGGCGCTGATCATGCCTTCGATGTTGTCGTCGCTCGTCGAGGACGTCAGCGAAATCGCCGTACCGGTGGCGGCCGTCGTGGAGGAGACGTTGACCAGGAAGTAGGTGGCGTTCGCAGTCGTCGCGCCGGACGGCTGGACAACCGAGATATCCTTGGTCAGGGCGCCGCGGGCGGCACTCTTTGTGTCCATCAGGACAGACGTCGAGGCGTCGAAGGCGAGAACGCCGACCGAAACCGTACCGGAAGAAGAACGGGTGAACGAGCCAACCATTTCCTTGGTGCTGACGGCGGTCGTCGATTCGTTGTAGAGCCAGTTTTCACCGGAGAAGGAAGCCGA